>CAYQLZ010000004.1:0-125411 GCA_964418665.1 uncultured Dehalococcoidia bacterium
CCCCCCCCCCCCCCCCCCCCCCCCCCCCCCCCCCCCCCCCCCCCCCCCCCCACACGGGCCCCCCCCTGCTGGCCACCCGCGCGGCGCGCGGCGGGGCGGGGGAGTAGCTCGCTATTGTTCGTCTTGGTGGACTTGGGTGGTGGGGTGGAAGGCGAGCCAGGCGAACCAGAAGTAGTCGCCGTGGAGGATGGGTTGGAGGCTTTGGCCGGTGAGGGGGCCGTTTATGGCTTGGCCCAGCAGGTTCCAGCGGGAATGGGTTTCGGTGTCTATGATTTCGTTGTTGGCGAAGCGGAAGGTGAGCCTGCGTCCTTCCACGTAGGGCGAGAAGACGCCTGTGGCACCGACTGAGCGGTCTTCGGCATCGATGGTGATGTCCTGGAAGGGGGAGAGGGTGGTTGGCTCGTAGAAGATGACTATTTCGGTGCCCCCGATGGTGCGGTTGACGACTCGTTCGACCGCGAGGTTGGGATAGGGGAAGGCAATGCTCACGTCGTCGATGGTCACGCCGACGACCCTTGACATGACGGGGAGGGTGACGCCGCCGGGGCCTTGCTCGGTGGGGGAATCCTCTTCCATGAGGTCGAAGGAGGGATAGGGGGAAAGGCCGTAGGGCCGGTCGTAGCTCGTGTCGCGCCAGAGGACCTTGCCCTGGGGATGGGAATCTCTGAAGCTCTGCCAGGGGATGATTGCAGATGGAATCAGGTCGAGCCGCTTGCCGGTCAGGACGCCCACTATGGCCTCGCCGGTGAACTGCTGCCACCAGGACTCGGTCTGCCTGTCCCACATGATGAGGTCGAAGTGGCGGAGAAATCCAGTGGTACCGAAATCGTAGGTTGTGCCGTCCAGGGTGCGGTTTAGGACGACGGCGGAGTTGCAGAGGGGGCAGTAAGTCACGGCCACGGGTGTACCGGCGACGACGTCGTTGACTATTTCATGCCAGAGGAGAAACCGGAGGGGGTAGGCGCGGGCGTCCCCGTCAAGGTCCAGGAGCAGGACCGGTTCCCGGTCCCGGAGACGGCTGTCAGCTTCGCTTGGAGTTACGAAGGATGGGACGTCCAGGGGGAGAATTTCGTCGCGAGCAGGGCCGCCGGGAGAGATTTCGTCGTAGGGTACGGAGTGGAGGGTGAAGTCGGTGAGCCAGGCATGGACGTCCGGTCGGAGGTCGATGCCGGAGCCGCTGAGGCCCCGGGGGAAGCCGGGGTCCCTTGGAACGGGGAGGTGTGGGGAATCGGGGGGAGGGATGTGGGGAAGGCTGCGGGTGTCGAACCTGCGAGCTTCGTTGTCGGCCCTATCTAGGACCCACAGATTGGAGCCGTCGTGGGCGAGGGCTTCCGGATGGGAGCCGATGCGAAAGGAGCCCAGGCTTTCGCCTTCGGTGGACAGCTTGGTGACATAGGCGCCGCCGACGTTGAAGTCGCTCTGGGCGTTGGCCACCCAGATAGCGCCGTCGGCGTAGAGGATGTCGGTGGGGTTGGGACCGGTGAGGTGGACGCCCAGCATTCGGCCTTCGGTGTCGAACTTGGTAACGGTTGAACCTGGGATGTAGGGGAAGCCGGTGTTCGTTGTCCAGAGATTCTCTCCGTCGAAGGCGAGGGCGCCGGGCTGCTCAGCGTGGACGGTCTTGAGCACCTGTCCGTTGACGTCCAGCTTCAACAGGGTGTCGTTGCCCTCGTTCGCAACCCGGATGTGATTGCCGTCGTAGAGCAGGTCTACGGGTTTCGCGCCCACGTTGAAGGAGCCTTCGATTTCACCGGTGGGGAGTATTTTGGTGATGGCGCCGCCCACGGTGTCCGCGACCCAGATAAACCGGCCATCGAACACTATCGAAGTGAGGATTCCTTCCAGCTGGACCTTGAGCAGCGTATCGCCTTCCTGTGAGAGCTTTAGGACTTCTCCGAGGGAGGTGGACACCCAAATGCTGTTGCCATCGTAGGCGACGGCTCGAGGAAGGGTCCCGGCGGGGAATTCGCCCACGGTATGACCGTCGGCGGTTAGCTTGGAGACGGAGTTGGACATCATGTTTACGACCCAGATGTGGCCGCCGCCGTATACGAGATCCGTGGGCGTCAAACCTACCGGGTAGGATTCGACGACGGCTGGGGCACTCGCTTGCCTGGAGGCGTGGTCGAGGGCCAGCCAGAGGACGAGACCCGCGGCCAGGGTTATGAGAAAGAGGGGCAGCAGATACTTCATTGCGCGGTGGCGAGGAGAGTGGGGCGAAGGGGGATTGGGGTCGACGGGGAATGGGGAAGCGAGTTTGACGCTCATTCTTGCCCAATCTATAATTCCAGTCAACCAAATGTAGGAGGCGTACGCCAATGATTAACGGTTTTAAGGTGATTGACGCTGACGCCCACATGCAGGAACCCCTTGACGTGTGGGACAAGTATGTGGAGCCGGAGTTTTACGACAGACGGCCGATCATCAAGGAGCATCGCTACCGGCTGATGTTCGATTACGAAGACGGTGAGTTGTATCCGGCCCAGCCTAAGGGCAAGGACCAGATGGGTCGTTTGCGCCCGACGGAGATCCTGGAGAGGCAGCCGATCAAGTACGGCGAGGCCTACGAGGAGTGGTGGAGCCCGGAAAGCCGCCTGCGAGACATGGAGAAATATGGCTGGGACAGGATGGTGTGCATTCCCGGCACGGGGGCGCAGCCGCTGAAGCTAGAAGGGAAGGACCCGGCTTTGATGTGGGCATTGACCCGCGCGTACCATAACTGGTCGCATGACTTCTGCGCCGCGGACCCGGACAAGTTGAAGATGGTGGCGACGGTGCCCCCCTACGACATGGAGAATACGCTGATTGAGTTTCGGCGGGCCGTGGAGGAGCTGGGCGCGGTGACGGTGATGATGCCGAAGCCGAAGGACGGGGTGTTCTGGCACCACGACGAGTTCACGCCCTTCTGGGACCTGGCGGTGGAGCTGGACGTTCCCATCTCCTTCCACGGAGTGCAGAGCGGCTCGCCGCACACGGGGACGCGCTACCAGGGCGTGCCAGGCACGTTGATTGCGCTAGAGCATGCCATCGGGTTCCCCTTCGAGAATATGATTTCGCTGGGACACCTGATTTACACGGGCGTGCTGGAGCGGTACCCGACGCTGCGGGTCTCGATGCTGGAAGGCAACGCCGGTTGGGTGCCCTTCTGGCTGGGTCGACTGAATGACCATGCGGAGGGACGCCAGGCGGTATTCGTAGCGCCGAGCGAGAACCCGATGACGATGCCGCCGAGCGAGTACTTCAAGCGGCAGGTGTTTGTGGCCTGCGACGGCGACGAGTTCGGACTGCCGGGCGTCGTGAGCCTGGTCGGAGCGGACAACCTGTTGTGGAACACGGACTATCCGCACCCGGACGCGCCGGACCCGGACAAGGCGCTGCCGGACTTCCTGAATCAGCCGATTCCGGAAGAGAGCAAGCGGAAGATTCTGTGGGACAATCCTGCGCGTCTGTATGGAGACAGGGTGGCCGCCTAGAAGCCGTTCCTGTTCAGGATAGCTATTGATGGAGAATCCCCGCTTCGGCGGGGATTCTTCTGTTCTTGGGTGGTTCCGCCGAGATTTTGAATGACGGGGAGATTAGTAGCTGCGGGAGAGAATATGGCGCGAGTCTGGAGTGGGTTCCTGCCTTTGCAGGAACAAGGGTGCATGGGTGGTCTTGACGTGAAAAATGCGGCTGTGCTACAAAATTAGTAGAATTTCGTGGGTTTGGAAGTTTGTTATGCCATTGATTGAATACGGCTGTTACGATTGCAGGAAGATCAGTGAGTCGTTGGTCCGGGACAGGTACAACATCCCGGAGTCGGCCAAGTGCGAGCACTGCGAGGGCGAAAATACGGTGCGACTGATCTCCCAAGTGAACTACAAGATGCAGAAGAAGGCGAAGTACGACGACGATTTCCTGGGGAAGGCGATGCCTGCGATGATGAAGAAGAAGGAGACGGCGGAGTATTTCGCGGAGGGCCCGAAGGCTTCGGACGAGGCGAAGATGTTCGAGATGGGGGAGCAGATAGGGGAGCGCATCGACCGGATGATAGAGTCGAGCTTCCCGAAGAAGAAGTAGGGGTGGGCGACCACAAGGGTCGCCCCTACGCGGGAGGCAGGGTGGGGGTTATTGTGGGGACTTGCGAGGCTGTTGTTCGATGACGACGTAGTTTTTTTCTATTTCCCGGTGGAAGCTCTTGGGTAGCCTCGCCCAATCGTGGACCTGGACGATTATGGGGATGTTTGAATCTTCGAGGGCGTCCACCAGGGTGGAGAATTCGGGGCCAAGAGGTTTGAGGGTGGGGCTGCGCAGGACTATGTCGAGATCGCTGGCCTCGTGAGCAGTTCCGTTGACTCGGCTGCCGTAGGCCCAGACTTCGACATTGGGCACGTGCCGTTGGAGAAGGGCTTGCAGCAGTTTACGGTGTTTGGGGGACAGGTACAGATGGTCAGTCATCGTACTGTTCTGCAATAACTGATGCGAGTTCCCTGGCATCTGAGAGGAAGTTGGGCAGGAGTTTGAGGGTGGATTCCGCAAAAGCCTCTCCGTAGTCGTGAGCGGTGTCGTTTCTATTATCTCTATAGGTCAGCCATCGTTCGCAAGCCGCCACTGTAATGAGGCCGTGCCTGGCGGCATAGCGAAAGGTGTTCTTGAATGTCAGGCGGTCTGCCTGTCTATTGCTGGCGAGGAAAGGGCGTAGTCGTTTCTTCAGCAGGCTGCCGGAGAGTTCCAGGACGAGTTCGAATTCCTTGACGGAAGCGGCGCGGAAGATATCGTAGAGGGGATCGCCCGGCTCCTGCTGTTGAAAGCGGATGAAGGCTGCCTCCAGAGTATTGATATGCCTGTTGAGGAAGGGTGTGTTAATGGACATTGCGGTCTTCGGGGAAAGCGGAGGGTATTTCTAGTTTGCCTCGGGGGTTAGGTGATGGATTGGGGCTGTATTGGCTGTTGACGTACTGATTTAGGGGCCTGATTGGCGTGGGTTGAGGGTGGGTTCGTCCCTTCGCAGGAACAAGGGGAGGGGGTTATTCGTAGCGGAGGGCTTCTGCGGCGTGGATGCGGCCGGCCTGGCGGGCGGGGAGGTAGGTGGTGATCATGGCGAAGAGGTATGCAATGCCGATGATGATGCCCATTTGCAGCCAGGGCATGGAGAATTCGAGGCCCGGAATCTGTTCGGTGAATGCGTCGACGAGGTTGAATGAGAGGATGACGCCGAGGGCCACGCCGATGGCGACGCCGAGGAGGGATACGAAGGAGGCTTCCACCAGGAAGCTGAGCTGGATCATCCCCTGCCGGTAGCCGATGGCGCGGAGCATTCCTACCTGCTGTCGGCGCTCGACGACGGCGCGCAGGCTGACGACGCCGAGGGCGGCGACGCCGACGATGAGGCCCATGCCCATGAACCCGGTGAGCAGGTTGTTGAAGGCGTTGCTAATGGCGACTTCTTCGTCGATGACCTCCTGGAGGGTCACGGATTCGGCGCCGTTCTCGAGGAAGGAGGACTCCAGGACGCGGGACGTTTCTTTGGCGTCGACGTCCGGGGCGGTCCTGAACCGGTAGGTGGTTGTGGGCACGGGGAAGGGGAGGGCTTCGTCGATGCTCTGCTTGTGGACTATCATGCTGCCCGCGTTGTCCACCACCAGGTCCAGGACGCCTATGACCGTGTAGTCGATTCGGGCCTCGGTCTGCGTTTCGAGGACTTCGACTTCGATGGGGGACATGGTTTCGTCTTCGATGGAAACCCCTTCGACTCTGAAGGAACTGGAATCGGACCCAAAGTCCTCCTGCCCACTGTCGGCGACGGCGAAATAGCCGATGACGGCCAGGCTTGGATTGTCTCGCAGGGCCTGCCAGACGTCTTCCCCGGTGGGGCCGTAGCCATCGGCGATGAGGTGGAAGGTGTACTCGGTGGCGTCGAGGTAGGACTCGTCGGCGGCCTGGATGGAGAAGCCCTTCCATCGGGGGCTTTCGGCGTCGGCCTGGCGAGCGGCTACGGGGAAGTTGACGAACCCGCCGACGGCTTCGATGTCGGAGGGCGGGAGACCCGTCACGCCTGCGAGGCTGCCATCTATATCGTCGATGGGAGTACCGGGATTGACCTGCATCTCCACGTCCCAGTGGCCGGTAACGGAATCGGTATCGGCCAGGGTGTTGCCGAAGGCGCTATTGAGGATCGACATGACCATGAGGGTGAAGATGACGAGGGCGAACATGGCGAGGGTGAGGCCGGTGCGGAACTTGGCGCTCATGGGGTATGCGACGGCGAGGACGAGAACGGGCCGGAGCTTGCCAATGCCTGCGGTAAGGAAGGTGAGGGTCTTCAGCAGCAGGTCGGCGTTGTACATGATGGACCAGACGGCGGCGGCAACCATGATCATGCCGGAGATGAAAAACATCTCGGTGTTTGAGTTCAGTGTGCCTGTGAGCGGTTCGAGGGTATTGAAGGGAAGAATCCAGAGGGCGAGGGTGAGGACGCCCATGAAGGTGAAGGCGAGCCTGTCGATGAAATCAGGCCTGAGGGCGGCGCGGTTCGACCACGTAGGGATGGTCAGGGCTGCGCCGATTATCACGAGAACGGCGGCGGTGAGGATATCGACGACGGAGCCGGTGAGGATGCCATAGACGAGGAGGACGGAGCCTCCTATGAGGATGAGCAGTCCGGGCAGGGGGGAGAGGGAGGGATGACGGCCGATTATCTGGCGGAGCATGAGGCCGATGCCAACTATGACCATGGATGCGCCGATGGTGAAGGGAGCGGCCTGATTCCAGGGGCCTGCGCCGCCCAGGATGAGGACGATGCCGAGCAGGACGGTGAGCCAGCCGTGGAGGATGTAGGGCCAGGCGAATCGGAGGACGGCAATGGCGACGTCGGCAATCCAGGGGAGGACGAGCAGCCAGAGGGCAGTGAAGGCCAGGTCACGGAGGGTCCCGCCGAATCTTCTGCCGGCGAGGTTCCTTGCGGCGGAGGTCAGGAAAAGGAAGGGACGGACGAGGGATTTCAGGATGCCGCGAAGTCGATGGGTGAGGGCGCTTCCCTCGTCTGAGGTGACGGTCTCCGGGAGGCCGCGCACCGCTTCCACGATGTTCATGCGGCTTACACGGTATGCGGAGAAGGCGACGGTAACGAAGGTGATAATCATGCCGATGCAGTAGGCCACGACGAGGCTTCGAATTTCGAAGGTGTAGGAGAATTCGAAGCCGTCGGTGGCACTGCCGAGGATCTGGTTGGTGGCGGTGACAATCAGGTAGCCAACGCCGAGGCCCACGATGACGCCGGCGGCGGCGGACATGAGGTTGTAGGCGGTGCCTTCGAAGATGAACATCTGGACGAGGTGGCTCTGCCTGGCGCCGACGGCGCGGGCCATGCCCATCTCCGTGCGCCGGGCGGCGGCGAGCATGACGAAGATGAGGAAGACGAGCAGGATGCCGACGCCCACAGAGAAGAGGCCGAGTAGGATGAAGAGGGCGGTCACGCCGCTGGCTGCCTGGTCGGAGAGGTCCAGGAAGAAGCGTTTGACTTCAAAGACGTTCATCTCCGAGAGGCTGCGGAAGAGGGTGTCGGCTTCTTCCTCGAATGTGGGGAGGTTGCCGGAGGCGAGGGCTTCGAGGACCTGGGCGCGCACGTCTTCGTCGGAGAGGACGCGGATGAGTTCCTCGGTGACCTGGGGGCGGGCGAGTTCTTGTCGGAGGGTCGCCAGGTCGCGCTTGTCCTCCACGCCAAGCCCGGCTTCATGGGTTTCGATGAGGGAGAGGACTTCCTGGTTGTTGAGGAGGAGTTTCAGGTCTTCGACGATTTGAGGGTCGGCAAAGAGTATGCGGAGGCTGGTGGTGACCTCGTCGGTGAGTTCGACGCCGTCGACGTTGCCGCCGCGGTTGGAGATGGCGATAGCGTTTATCTGCCCGGGCTTGTCGAATACCTCCTGGGCGGCTGACAGGGGCATGAGGACGGTGGGGTCCACACCGGCCAGGCCGCCGTTTTCGACGATGCCTTCCACGCGGAGGTCGACAGAGCCTTCGCGGAGGAAGAGCCGGATGGTGTCGCCCACCCGGGCATCGAGTTCCTCGTTGGCTTCCTCGTTGACGAGGGCGGAGCCGGAGGGGAGGTCCTGCAGGGGATAGGCTTGGCCGGAGAGGAGGGTAAACTGGCCGAAGCCTGTGAGGGTGGAGGGGTCCGGGGCGACGATATTCGTCCGTCCTTCGGAGAGGGAGGCGCGGAGGTTCAGAGAGGGAGCGCTTTCCGAGATATAGGCGGTCATGCCGTCTATGTCATCGTTGCCGGCGAGCTCCTGCTGAAGCCAGTCGAAACGACTGCGTTCGATATAGACGGGGCCGAAGTCCTCGGCGCCGCGGGCGGGCGAGAGTATTTCGTCGATGGTGCCGAGTCCCTCGATGCTGGCGTTGCGGATGGAGTTGGCGATGGTGTCGCCGGTGGTGAAAGAGGCTGTGATGATGACGGCGCTGAGCATGGAGCCGACGATGATCAGGGCGGTCTGGGCAGGGCGGCGGGGGATGCTGCGAAGGCCCAGCTTGAGCATGATGCGGTGACGGAGGGCGAGGAAACCGACGACGACGACAATGCCGATGAAGATGGCCAGCAGGATGACCATCAGTAGGTTCATGGAGAGGCCGAAGAGTTCTTGCACTTGGCGCTATGCCCTGAGTCCGTCGTCGACGATCTGGCCGTCGCGCATGCTAACGATGCGGTGGCACATTTCTCCAACCTCCCGGGAGTGGGTGACGAGGACGAAGGTCTGGCGGTTCTCGCGGTTGAGGGAGAGGAGGAGGTCCATGATGTCCTGGGTGCTTTCGCTGTCGAGGTCGCCGGTGGGTTCGTCGGCCCAGACGATGGCGGGATTGTTGATGAGGGCGCGGGCGATGGTGACGCGTTGACGCTGGCCGCCGGAGAGTTCGGCGGGGAGGTGCTGGGACCATTCGCCAAGGCCGACGACTCCGAGCATGTCCAGGGAACGCCGGCGGGCCTCCTGGCTTTTGACGCCGGAAATGAGGAGGGGCATCTCGACGTTTTCGACGGCGGTCAGAACTGGAAGAAGGTTGTACAGCTGGAAGATGAAGCCCATCCGCTGGGCGCGGTAGTCGCTTCGTTCGTCGTCGGGCAGCTTGTGGAGCTGCATATTCTCCACGAAGATCTCGCCGGAGTTGGTTGAGTCGAGGCCGGAGAGGCAGTTTAGCATGGTGGTCTTGCCGCAGCCGCTGGGGCCCATGATGGCGACCATTTCGCCCCTTTCGACGTTCAGGTCTATGCCACGGAGGGCGTGGACGCTGACGCGTCCGGTGGTGTAGGTCTTGGAGACCTGGCTGGCGGAAATGATGTAGTCTTTGTCGTTCATTGGAGAGTCGTCCTGCGTGGTGTTCGTGAGCGATTATGTTTGGCAGTCACATATTGTAACGCAAATGGGTTGGCTTGGTATAAATAGTTATAAATAATGAGCAAGGAGCCGAGGTGTGGGCGTGATAGAATAGGCGTCGGAGGTTCTATAAATGATTATTGAGCAAGAGGCCACGGTGCAGGGGTGCGTAGCCCAGGCCAGGATGTTTCTGGCGCAGTCGGACGCGGAGTTTGCGGTAGGGGACACGCGACAGGGGGCGGAGAAGCTATACGGGGCGGCGGTTCAGGTGGTCATGGCGGCCGCGAAGCAGCGCGGCTGGGAATTTCGTTCGCACCGGGCTAACAAGAACGCGGTTGCGCGGTTGACCGACGAGTACGGAGACCCGTTCATAGTTGCCGGATTCATAGCTGCTGAAAAATTCCACGTGCATTTCTTCCATGGGAACATGGAGGACTATGAGATAGTCACGGACCGTCCCGCCGTCCATCAGTACGTGGAGCGGATGGCGGCGTTGATAGAAGAATACGAGAAGAGGGGATGATGGAAGACTTGACGTTGAGGTGCGACGTCGTTGGACGTTTGGGCAATGATTACTGAACAGGAGGCCACGGTGCATGGGTGCGTGGCGCAGGCCCGTGAGTTTTTGGCGCAGTCCGACGTGGAGTTTGCGGCAGGGGACACGCGACAGGGGGCGGAGAAGCTGTACGGGGCGGCGGTTCAGGTGGTCATGGCGGCCGCGAAGCAGCGCGGCTGGGAATATCGTTCGCACCGGGCTAACAAGAATACGGTCACGCGGTTGACCGACGAGTACGGAGACCCGTTCATAGTTGCCGGGTTTGGATTGGCTGAAAAATTCCACGTGCATTTCTTCCATGGGAACCTGGAGGACTATGAGATTGACGCCGACCGCCCCATTGTTCATCAGTACGTGGAGCGGATGGCGGCGTTGATAGAGGAATATGAGGCAATGGGATAGCCGGCAGCGAGATTCAAGGCAGACATTGGCATGATATACGTTGGGGGAGAGTAGTAGATGACTGAAGATTCCGGGCTGTATTTCGACGTAATTGTTGTAGGGGGAGGAAATGCGGCGATGTGCGCCGCACTTTCGGCGAAGGAGAAGGGCGCTTCGGTGCTGCTGATGGAGAAGGCGACGCCGGAGGAGAGGGGCGGCAACTGTCCGTACACGGGCGGGGGATTCAGGTTTACGCACAACGGCGCGGAAGACTTGAGGCCGCTGCTGGCGGACCCGTCGGTGCTGGAGGGTTTGGAGGGAGCTATCAGCCCGTATACGGCGTCGGACTACCGACGGGAGATGCTGGAGAAGACGGCGGGTCGGACGGACCCGGACCTGCTGGCCACGCTGATTGCAGAGTCGTATTCGACGGTGCTGTGGATGAGGGGTCAGGGGATTGAGTTTGAGATCAGCGGTCGTGGTCGGAGGGTGATGCCTGGGGTGCGGGTGGGTGCGAGCGCGGTGGGGTCGGGGCCCGGCCTGATTGCGATGCACTACAGGGCGGCAAGACAGCACGGGGTGGAGGTGGTGTATGAGACGAAGATGCTGCGGCTGTTGACGGATGATGCGGGGGCAGTGACGGGGGTGCTGGCGGAGGACGCAGAGGGTGTGCAGGAGATTGGTGCGGCCGGAGTGGTGCTGGCGTGTGGGGGCTTCGAGGCGAGTTCTGAGATGCGGGCGGAGCACCTGGGGGGACACTGGGGGCAGGCGAAGGTGCGAGGCTCGCGGCACAATACGGGGGACGGACACCGGGCGGCGATGGACGTTGGGGCGATGGCGGCGGGTCAGTGGACGGGATATCACGGGACGCCCATCGACGCGGACGCCCCGGCGACAGGGTCGCCGGACTCGGTGGACCGGCTGCCGCGACGGTCTTATCCGTTTGGGGTGATGCTGAATGCCAGTGGGGAGCGGTTTGTGGATGAGGGGTCGGATTTCGCCCTGAACAACTTCGTGGAGATGGGGGCGTTGATCCTGCAGCAGCCTGGGGGCATCGCCTACCAGGTCTTCGACGCGAAGTCGGATTCGCTGCTGGAGGAGCGGTATGGCAGCGCTTCGGTGGTGAAGGCGGAAAGCGTCGGGGAGTTGGCGGAGAAGCTTGGGTTGGACCGGGAGAGGGTTGAGAGGACGATTGGGGACTACAATGCCGGGGTGCAGGGTGGGGATTTCGACCCCGCGAGGCTGGATGGGAAGGGTACGGTTGGGGTGGACCCACCGAAGAGCAACTGGGCGCAGGCGTTGGATACGCCGCCGTATTCAGCGTACCGGGTGACGGGGGGGATTACGTACACCTTCGGCGGGTTGAAGATAAACAGGCGGGCGCAGGTGTTGGACGGGGATGACAGGCCGATTGCAGGTCTGTACGCGGCGGGCGAAATTGTGGGGGGGTTCTTCTACTTCGACAGCCTGAGAGCTTCCGGGTTGATGCACGGGGCGGTGTTCGGGAGGATTGGCGGGGCGAACGCCGCGGGAGGGTGAACGGCCGGGTTAGTCCGTGTTCACGATTACCCGTCCGCGGATGAGCGAGAGAATTGCCACTCCGAATTGGAGTCCGGCCATCAGCAGGAAGACGCGCCTGAGCCCGTCTGTGAAGGCATTGCCGACTTCTACGCTGACGCCTTCGTCGAAGCCCTCAAGGGTTGCTTCGAGGCCGGCGGATGTCATGGCGGCGGTGATGAGGAGGGTGGCGATGGCGATGCCGGTGACGGTGGAGCCGGTGCGGATAAGCTGGACGAAGCCCGAAACGACGCCGTAAGCGCGCCTGGGTGCGCCGCTCAGAATGCTGCTGGCGTTTGGTGCGGTGAAGGTGCCCATGCCGCTGCTTTGACACATTATGGCGAACATTATCAGTAACAGTGGGGTGTTGGCGTCGACGCGGGACAGGATGAGCAGTCCGGTCATGGAGAGGAGGGCGCCGCCGACGGTGAAGGGACGGGGGCCGAATTTATCGGAGAAGCGGCCGGCGATGGGCCCCATGAAGACCATGCCGACGGCGATGGTCATCATTATGAGGCCGGTCTGTCCGGCGGAATAGCCCTGGACGCCCTGTAGGAAGAAGGGCATGAGGAATAGGACGGGGGCGGCGACGACGAAGGAGAGGCAGCGGGCGGAGACGCCGATGGAGAAGATGCTGATCTTGAACAGTGTCAAGTCCAGCATGGGGGTTGTTGTCCTGGTTTCCCAGAGGACGAAGGCGCCCAAAAAGACGACGCAGGCTATGAGAAGAAGACTGGCGGCCCCGATGGGATAGCCGCCCGCCGACAAGTAGGGGAGGCTGAAGGGGTTGGCGAGGCCCATGACCATCAGCACGAGGACGGCAGAGGAGAGGAAGGAGCCGACGAAATCGAAGTCGCCGAACCTGGCCTTGATGCGGGACTGGGTGATGGCGTTTTCGTCGAGGATGAAGAATGGGGCCAGGGTGCAGAGGATTCCCAGGGGCAGGTTGAGGAAGAAGATGGAGCGCCAGCCGAAGGCGTCGATCATCATGCCGCCGATGGCGGGGCCGATGATGAGGGCGCTTCCGACGAGGGTCATGTGCATGCCGAGGGCCTTGCCGCGTTCTTCGGCCGGAAAGATGGAGGTCATTATGGCCATCTGGTTGCCGTGGACGAGGCCTACGCCCATGCCCTGGAGGATTCGGAACATGATGAGGGCGGTGAGGTTGGGGGCGAAGGCAGCGAGGAGAGAACCGAGGGTGAAGATCATCAGGCCCCAGAGGTAGACGCGCTTGCGTCCGATCATGTCGGAGAGACGGCCCATGGGCATGAGCAGGGCGCTGGTGGCGACGAGATGACCGGTGGCGAGCCACTGGACGGTGGATAGATTGCTGCCGAATTCGTCGGCGATGGTGGGCATGGCAACGTTGACTTCGCCCATGTCGGCGACGGTTACCAGGGTGCCGGTGGCAACGCTGGCCAGGGCCCACCATTTGAAGTTGCGACCAGACCAGAACCGGGACGGCTTTTGAGTCGGGGATTCCGGCTGCTGCCGGTCCGGTTCCGGCGATTGCGATTCCCTGCTATTCGTGGCTTTTGCCAAAGGGGCTCCAAGTCTGTGTTGGGGGATAAGGCAGTTTATCACCAAGTGGGGAAATTCTGAAATGGGGGAGTGTTGCGTGGGGAGGTCGGGGAGGGATATATTGCCAAGCATGAGCATGGAAGTTGTTTGCAGCAGCGGATGCGGGTACCGGGCGGCGTTTTCGTTCGGCGCCTTGGCGTGTCGTGATTGCCGGGGGCCGCTGGACCTGGCGGAGGGGAGCTTCGAGGCGCCAACGGAGCGGGTGAGCCTGGGGGAGGGGAATACGCCGGTGGTGCGGCTGGCCAACGTGGGGCGGAGGCTGGGGATGGAGGAGTTGTACGCGAAGCTGGAGTTTCTGAATCCTACGGGTTCGTTCAAGGACCGGGGATCGACGGTGATGGTGTCGGCGCTGCGGAGCGCGGGAATACGCAGTGCGGCGGAAGACTCGTCGGGGAATGCGGGGGCTTCGGTGGCGGCGTACTGCGCGAAAGCCGGGATAGAGGCGACGATATTCGCGCCTGCTTCGGCGCCTCCGATGAAGTTGCAGCAGATCAGCTTCTACGGGGCGAGGGTGGTGAAGGTGGGAGGGGGACGGTCGGTGGTGGCGGCGAGGTGCCGGCAATACTGCCTGGATGAGGATGTGGTATATGCGTCCCACAATCTGAGCCCGCTATTCATCGAGGGGACTAAGAGCTTTGCCACAGAAGTCGAGTCGCAGATGGAGGAGTTGCCGGAGCACGTGCTTTTTCCGGTGGGCAATGGGTCGCTGCTGATTGGGGCGTGGAAGGGTTTTGGGAGGTCAGGGTCGATGCCGAAGCTGCACTGCGTACAGACGGAGGCGTGCATGCCGATAGCGGCGGCGTTTGCGGGGGAGAAGTGGGGGCCTCCGGAGGACGGAGTGTCGACGGTTGCCGGGGGTATCGCGGTGGAGCGTCCGCCACGGCTGGGCCAGGTGCTGGGAGCGCTGTCGGACAGCGGTGGCGAGGCGGTGGCGGTAGCGGAGGAGGAGATCGTCCGGTGGCAGCGTCGGATGAGCTTCGAGGAGGGGTTGTTCGTGGAGCCGACGTCGGCATCGGCGCTGGCGGGGTTGGAGGCTCTGCTGGAGTCGGGGAAGATTGAGAGGGGGGAGCGGGTGTTGGTGGCGCTGACGGGGTTCGGGTTTAAGGACAGGGTGCCGTAGGGGAGATTCAGAGAGAGAACGTCCCACGTCGAATCTCAAGCGCTTTGGCCTGCGCATTCATTGGTGGAGTGTGCGGCGATAGAATATTATCAGGCCATGGTGGCGGGGATGGCCGGGAACTCTCAACTGCATCGCGCGTCGGCTAAGGAAGGTGATCTATGAAGTGGGCCTATGGTTTCGTGGCAATGCTCATGACGGCGTTCATTCTGACGGCTTGCGGCGAGTTGGAGGAACCCCCCACGACGGAGGCGCCCATCGTCGTCCCGGCGTCCACGCCGACGCCCGTCGCCACCCCCGCCACCGCCGACGGCTCGGAAGGCCGGAGCGGGCAGTCATCCTCCTCAGAGGACACGGACGCAAAAGCAGACGGCGACGGGACCGTGCCCGACAAGCCCACCGACGATGATTCTACCGTGAGCCGCCAAAATCCCGGATTCGAGGGAACGAGCTTCGACTTCAGCGTGAACGATCCCCTACAAGACGCCGATCCATTGGATCTGGTGTCCTGGACTGTTGAGCCGACCATCTCCGCCGGCGCCCTTGAGGCGGAGGGCAATGTGGAAGATGGCGCCAACATCTTCAACCCCATGTTCGACGGGGAAGGCGCGGGATTCGCGGTGTATTTCAAGGGGAATGACGAGCCTATGGTAGTGTTGCTGCCGGACTTGGGCCCCACCCGAATCTGGGAGACGGACCTGACCGTCGCGGATATGGAGCACGAATACGAAGCCGGAGAATTCACCTTCCGAGCCTACTCCCCCTTGTTCATGGACGTGGGGCCGTCGGATTTGGAGATGAGGGTTTTCGGCTATCTCTCGGACGGCAGCCACGCGGTGCTGGCGGCCCGGGACATAGCCGTTCCATAGAGGCGCACAGATCATTCCGGCTTCCCTCTTCCCCCTTGATGGGGAGCTTTGCATAACCTGTAGCCGCCACCCTGCATTCTCTCCAATCACCCCCAATCTCAATCTTCACCCATCTAAGGAGGAAGAGGTATGAAGGAGATGGATTCTCGCTTTCGCGGGAATGACGAGATGGGTTGGCGAAGGGGAAGAGGGAGGGATGGGGGTGGAAACCGTGGTTATCTGGCGGACGAAGGTAGTCTTGCCGGAGCCGTTGGGGCCGAGCAGGCCAAGGATTTCCGACGGGCCTATGGTGAGGGAGATGTCCCGGTTTGCCCAGAGACCGCCGGGGTATTGCTTGGAGACGGACTCCGCCACCAGCGGGATGGCAGCCGGAGGGGATGAACTGTCGGATTCCGTCACCAGGGAGACCTCCAAGACGCAGGGAACTTTCAAGAATGTACCAGCCTTATGGCCGTACATCAATGAAGGCAGGAATCAGAGGGGGTTGGGGATTTGGAGTTCAGTGCAGATCTGGGTGAACCACTGGAGAACTTCTTTGTGGAGGGGGATGCCGTTTCGGCGGCGTTCTTTTTCGGTTTCCGCTTCGAGGAGTCCGGCGTAGAGGACTCTATCGTGGCCCGGGGCAGGGGGCGTTTCCTTGAGGGTGCGCATGTAGTCGTCCATCATGGCCTTAAATTCGTCAGTGTCGGCGAAGGCTTCGACGTGGAAGGCGGCGACGAAATGTGCGAAGGTGCCACGGCCCCGTCCGGCCCCGAATCCGCTGAGGGAGAGAACGCCGCAGAGGATGTCTACGATGCAGGCCAGGCCGTAGCCCTTGTGGGAGCCGGTCTCCCGGACGCTGCCGAGGGGGAGCAGGCGATGGGGCGAAGGGGCAGGAGTCGGCTCCATTACGGGACTGCCATCGTCGCCGGCGAGCCAGCCCGGGAGGAGGTCGACGCCGAGACGACGGGCGATGTGGACCTTGTTGTCGGGGATGACGCTGGTGGCGGCGTCGAAAACGAAGGGGGCTTCCCTGTGGGTGGGGGCGGCGAGGGAGATGGGGTTTGTGCCGAGGCGGGGGATGCTGCCGAAGGTGGGGACGACGGTGGGAGGGCAGCTGGTCATGCAGACGCCGATCATGTCGTGCTTCAAGGGAATCATGGCGTGGTAGGCGGCCATGCCGAGGTGCTTGCCGTTGGTGATGGTCACCATGCCGACGCCGGTCTGCTTGGCCTTGCTGATGGCGATTTCCATGGCCTTGGGGGTGGTGATGATGCCGAGGCCGTTGTCGGAGTCGACGGTGGCGGCGGAGGCGGTTTGGCGGAGGATGCGGATATTGGGGTTGGGGTTGAGGACGCCTTCCTGATAACGCTGGACGTATAGGCGGAGGAGGTTGGAGACGCCGTGGGTGTCGACGCCGCGGAGGTCGGCGGAGACGAGGACGTCGGCGGCTATTTTTGCGTCATCGTCGGGGACGGACATCTCGCGGAAGATGGCCTCGGCGGTGGCGCGCAGTGGGGCTTCGGCGACGCGGATGGTGTCTTGTTCCTTGATTTTGAAGCGGTCTAGCATGGGTTCCTCCGGAGGGGCGGTTTGAGGGAGTTAGGGGGTTGAGCGTGGGTAGGGTGTGGGTTCCTGCCTTCGCAGGAACAAGAGGGGAAGGGAGAGGTGATCGGTGAGGCGGACAGGTAGTTCCGGGTAGAGCAGCGGGCGGTTCGCGAACCGCCCCTACGATTCAAATGATGCAAGGTAGGCATGGGGTTAGCGGCGGGGGGAGTCTATGGTGACGCCGCCGTCAACGGGGAGGGCGACGCCGGTGACCCATCGGGCTTCGTCGCTGGCGAGGTAGAGGGCAGCGTAGGCGATGTCCCAGGAGTTGCCTTCGACTTTGAGGGGGGAGGCCTGGCGGCGGAGGTCGCGCATTTCGTCGGACATTCCTCCGGCGACCATCGAGGTGTAGGCGGGGCCGGGAAGGATGCAGTTGACGCGGACGCCGTCGGGGGCGTGGTCGATGGCCATGGCCTGGGTGAGGGGGATGATAGCGCCCTTGGTGACGGTGTAGGGGGTCATGCCGCGTGGGCGGATAGCAGAGATGGAGGAGACGTTGACGATTGCGCCGCCGCCGGAGTCGATCATTGCGGGGATGGCGTGTTTGCTGCAGAAGATCATGCTGTTTAGGTTGATGGCCATGATGCGGTCCCATTCGGACTTGGGGACTTCGGTGACCTTGCCGGGGCCGTTGATGCCGACGTTGTTGTGGAGGATGTGGAGGGCACCGTAGCGGTCGAGGGCGGTTTGGACCAGGTTGCGGCACTGGACTTCGTCGGTAACGTCGGCGATGAAGATGGAGGCTTCGCCGCCCTCGGCTCGGATGGCTTCCAGGGTAGGGGCGACGCGCTCTTCGACGTTGTCGACGAGGAGGACTCTAGCGCCCTCGCGGGCGAAGAGGATGCTGACGGCCTTGCCGTTGCCCATAACGTCGGCGCGAGCGCCAGCGCCGGTGACGATGGCGACTTTGCCCTGGAGTCGGGGTTTGCGATTGCTCATATTTGTCCTCGGAAGATGGGGTTGATCTGGTTCATTATTTTGCATTCGTTTGTGTGAGTTTTGTATTCGTTTCAGGGTGTCTTGTGCCTGAGCGGGATTCGATTTGGAAATCGAATCCGTGCCTGAGAGGGGCTATTTCAGGCGTGGGATTCGTTTCAGAGAAATTCGGGGCAATACATAGGGGGAGGATTTGTGCCTGAGCAGGTGGATTTTGGGTTGATTCGATTTGCATGGGGGGGATGCCTGGGGGCGGTGGATTCCGGCTCCCGCGGGGATGACTGAGGCCTTGGCAACGAGGTTGTTGGGAGAGTTTTGCATGGGGGGAGGGTAGCAGGGCAGGGGTTTGCGGGCAATGGGCGAAATGGCACTTTTGGGGAGTGGGAAGGGGTGGTGATGGGAGAAGGTTGTAGAGGGTAAGGAGTGGGTTCCTGCCTTCGCAGGAACAAGGGAGGCGTAGGATGAATGGATTGGTGATGCGCGGCGGGTGTTGTGCGAGGAGGTGGGAGGGGCCATTGAGCGTGGGGTATGGAAAGGAGGAGGGCGACCAGCCGGTCGCCCCTACGGATGGGGAGGGCTGCAAGGGTTGCCGGTGTAGGTTGATGTGGAAGGAGGGAATCACCCCCATCTCAATATTCCCCCATCAAGGGGGAAGGGGTTTTCAGGAGCTTGCGAGGCGGTTATGCAAAGGTCTCCAGGACGGGAGAGGAGGAAGAGGGGTTAGAGGAGGTCCATGTACTTGTAGCCGGAGCCGGTGTTCATGAGGATGACGTTTTCTGAGCCTGAGAGGAAGTTCTGGTCGATGAGCTTCTTGAGGCCGACGAGGGTGGCAGCACCTTCGGGGGCGGCGAAGACGCCTTCGGCGGACCCCATTTCGGTCATGGCGTCGACCATTTCCCGGTCGGAGACGGCGATGGCGGTGCCGCCGGTCTCGCGGAGGACCTTGAGGATGATGTAGTCGGCGAAGACGGCGGGGACGCGAAGACCGGCGGCGTCGGTGCTGGCGTTGGGATATTCTTCGGCGGAATCCTGGCCGTCGTGGAAGGCCTTGACGAGGGGCTGACAGCCCTCGGCCTGGATGCAGATGAACTTGGGCTGCGGGGAGTCTATCCAGCCGAGTTGGCGGAGTTCGTTGAAGGCTTTGTGCATGCCGACGATGCCGGTACCGCCGCCGGTGGGGTAGACGATAACGTCGGGGGCGCGCCAGCCCAGGTCCATGGCGAGCTCGAGGGCCATGGTCTTCTTGCCCTCGGCGCGGTAGGGTTCGCGCAGGGTGGAGAGATCGAATAGCCCTTCTTCGGCGGCCTTCTGCTGGGAGAGGCGGCCAGCGTCGTTGATCAGCCCTTCAATAAGGAAGAGACGGGCGCCGAGGGCGCGGCATTCGAGCTGGTTGGCGAGGGGCGCGTCCTGGGGCATGAAGACGGTGGCTTCCATGCCAGCGCTGGCGGCATAGGCAGCGAGGGCGCCGCCGGCGTTGCCTGCGGTGGGCATGGTGACGCGCATTTCGCCGACCTCCTTGGCCTTGGAGACGGCGGCGGAGAGGCCGCGGGCTTTGAAAGAGCCGGTGGGGTTGAGGCCTTCGTCCTTAATGTAGAGGTTTTCGAGGCCGAGGGTCTTGCCAAGGTTGTTGGCGCGCATGAGGGGGGTGCCGCCTTCGCCGAGGGTGACGAGGTTGTCGATGTCGATAACGGGCATCATTTCGAAGAAGCGCCACATGTTTGAGGGCCGGTCGATGAAATCGTCAGGAGAGGTGTTCTTGCCCATTGCTTCCAGATCGTAGCGGGCGAAGAGGACGCGGCCGCAGTCGGGGCAGGTACGGATGGGCTTTTCATGGGGGAATTCGTTTCCGCACCAGGTGCACTGGAGATGGGTGAAGTAGCTCTTCATGTGGGCGTTCTCCTTGAGGGCAAGATGGGCATATTGTATCATTACGCCCAACTGCTACCCAGGTTGGATTTGCCCTGGTTTTTCGTCCAGGAAAGGAGATGCCATGAGCGTCATCGACGAGAGATATATTTTGCAGCATCCCAAGTCGGCGGAGGCATTTCGTCGAGCGGCGGACGTGTTTGCGGACGGGGTTACGCACGATACCCGGTACGTGATGCCGTTCCCGGTGATGATGACGCGGGGGCAGGGGCCTCTGAAGTGGGACGTGGACGGGAACGAGTACGTGGACTACGTGTGCGGGCATGGGGCACTGATACTGGGGCATTCGCATCCGGCGATTGCGCTGGCGGTGGCGGAGCAGGTGAGCAAGGGGACGCACCTGGGTGGGAACACGGAATTGGAGCTGCGTTGGGCCAATGCGATTCGGGAACTTGTACCATCGGTGGAGAAGCTGCGATTCCACAGCTCTGGCACCGAGGCCACGATGATGGCCATGCGGCTGGCGCGGGCGTACACGGGTCGGAACAAGATTGTGAAGTTTCAGGACCATTTTCACGGCTGGCATGATTATGCCAGCGCGGGTTCCGACGGGGGCACGGGAGGGATTCCCGCTTCCACGTGGGAGTCGATGATTGTGCTCCCTTCGGGGGACATCAACGCTGTGGAGGAGACGCTGGGGTCCGATGGGGACGTGGCGGCGGTGATTACGGAGCCAACGGGAGCGCACATGGGACAGTACCCGCTACGCGTGCCGGACTTCCTGCACGAATTGAGGGCGGTGACGGAGCGGTACGGCGTGTTGATGATTCTGGACGAGGTGGTGACGGGGTTCAGGCTTTCGAGCGGCGGGGCCCAGGTGCGGTACGGGGTGAAGCCGGACCTGACGACGATGGCGAAGATTGTGGCGGGGGGATTGCCGGGAGGGGTTGTGGGAGGAAGGGCGGACGTGATAGACATGATTGCGCACACGGGGGACGCGGAGTGGGATAACAATCGGAGAGTGGCGCATCCGGGGACATTCAACGCCAACCCGCTTTCGGCGATTGCAGGAGCGACGTGCCTGGAGATGCTGGCGCGGGAGCCGATAAATGAGCGGGCAGACGAGATGGCGGACCGGCTGAAGAGGGGTTTGAACGAGGTGATGGGGAAGATGGAGGTTACGGGAGTGGCCCACGGGATCAGCTCGCTGGTGATGGTGGCCTTCGGGGTGGAGTGCGAGCCGGAGGAGATGTGGAAGTTGTCGTCGCACCAGATTCACGCGGTGGCGAGGCCGGGGGCGGCGCAGGGATTCAAGCGAGGGATGCTGAACGCGGGGGTGGACATAATGGGAGGCCGGGGATTCATCGTTTCGGCGTCGCACACGGAGGCGGAGGTGGACAGGACGCTGGGGGCATTCGAAGAGTGCCTGTCGGCGATGCGCGAGGACAACCTGGTCTAGGGCGCTATTGTTGACAACAGGCAGGCGCGTCCATAATATACCGCACTAACGAACACGGGGGTATACGCGTGGCAGCCGTGCTTTGAGCCGTGCCACAGCGAAAGAGAAAAGTACAGTGGAGGAGAAGTCCATGAGAATGCCAGAACGACCCTCTAGATGGTTGCCGCTGGGCCTGCTTGCGCTTGCAGCCCTGCTGACCGTCTTCATTGTTGCGTGCGGAGGGGATGACGAACCGGAGGCGACAGCCGCGCCGACGGCAGCACCCGCGCCTGCGCCAACGGTCGCACCCACGGCGCCGCCGACGATGGCGCCGACGGCGGCGCCGACGATGGCGCCGACAGCGGCACCCGCGCCCGCGCCGACGACGGCACCCGCCACGGCCATGCCTGCGCCGACGATGGCGCCCACGCAGACGCGGCAGCGCTTTGTTCCCGAGGCGACCACAGCCGCCCCGACTGAGGCGCCGATGGTAGAGCCGGTACCGGTGGAGTCCAGGCTGCTGGTGGCGATTCCCAATCCAAGCTACCAGTACACGATGCAGCATCCGCAGAACCAGATTGATGCGCGCATTGTGCCAATATACTCACACCTGGTGGGCCATCATCCAATAACCAACGTACAGCAGCCACAGTTGGCTGAGAGTTGGTCGATGGAGGCAGATGGCAAGACGTACACGTGGAACCTGCGACAGGGCGTACCGTTCTACCGGAATGCGGAGGCCACGGATATCACTTTCGGCGCCAAGGACCTGATTCACTCCTTCGGCGTCTTTGCCGGCGTGGTGAGCGAACGGTCGCTCGGCATTCGTCCTGAGTTTGGCAACATGGTCGACGCGGATGTTGTAAACGACCATCAGGTGGTCCTCCGACTGGCCCAGGTATCGCTGGACATGCCGTTCCTGCTCTCGGACGAGTGGGCAACGGGAATCACCAGCAAGGACTGGTGGGACCAGCAGGGCGAAGACGGATACTTCGAAGACCCCATTGGGAATGGGCCCTGGAGCCTCATTGAGCTCAAGGTGGACGAGTACATAGCCCACGAGCGGGTGCCGAACCACTGGAGGATCACACCACAATTCCCGGAGATGCAGTTTATCTTCGTTCCGGAAGCAGCCACACGCCTGGCGATGCTTGTAACGGGAGAGTCCCACATTTCGGCAATTCCGAGGGATCTGCACGGTCAGGCCGAGTCCAACGGGATGCGGATATCGAAGAGCGCTCTGCCGGCTGTGCATACGCACATTCGATACTCCTTCTTCAAGCCGGACAACTATGTGAATCCGGAGACGGGAGAAGGAGCCGCCGGTCAGGTTGCCCATGGGCCGACCCTTGGCTATGACCCGGACGACCCGCTTCGCAACGTGAAGGCGCGGGCGGCGCTGAACCACGCCATCAACTACCAGGAGATTAACGAGGTATTCTTCGCCGGCGAGGGTTTCCCGCTGGTCGACTACTTCCCGCCGTGGAGGAACGACTTCAAGGACGAGTGGGCTCCCGTTCCCGGACCTGAGGGCAAGACCGGTCGTGAAGGCGGCTGGCCCTACGCATACGACCCGGACAGGGCGAGGGAATTGCTGGTTGAGGCCGGATACCCGGATGGCTTCGAGACCACGCTGGTAGCTGCCGGTGGACAATCGGTCATCCAGGAGCAGGGCGAGATCGGCGAGGTGATTCGCGGCTACTGGGAAGCCATTGGAGTCAGGACCAAGCTGGTTACCATTCCAGTCGGCGACGTGCTGGGAATGTGGGCAACCAGGGATGCGTCCAACACTTCGTACCTGGTTTCCCCGTCGCTTGACCCGATCTGCGTAGCGATGAGCTTCTCGTACTACGAGCGCGGACGGACAATCTGGGACCACCAGGAGATCTCGGACTACTACGCCGCATGCACGCAGTCTACGGACCTGGACGAGCGTTTGGCGCTGGCCCAGGGACTGGGCGACTGGTGGGTTGAGAACCACATCAGCGCACCCATAACGTGGATCTTCGCGTTCGCGGCGGTGAATCCGAGCGTGGTACAGGAATACGAGGTGAACATGCTTCACATGGGACCGATCCGCTACCACGAGTACACTGTCCCCGTGTACCAGTAGGCAATCTGCCTGCTACCCGAGAATCGGAGACGAATAGAAGAGGCCCGCTAAATGCGGGCCTCTTCTATTGCCGCCCAATGTCGGCGACGCATGGTGCGGGTAGGGAGGGTCTGGAATGGCCCTGAACACTCGCATTCAGGGGTGTATACTGCCATTAGGAGGTAGGGAGAGTTGAAACAGATGAAGATGAGCGGCGGAGAGGCCCTCGCAAAGTCCCTTGTCCGGGAGGGGGTTGAGGTGGTGTTCGGCCTGCCCGGCATTCAGCTTTACGGGTTGGTGGCCGGCCTGCGAGACGAGCCGGGAATCGAAATGATTACGACGCGGCACGAGCAGGCGACGACGTACATGGCCGACGGGTATTCCCGGGCGTCTGGGAAGCCGGGCGTTGCGATGGTGGTGCCTGGAGTGGGGTTGTACAACGCAGCGTCAGGGCTCGCGACGGCGTATGCCCGATCTTCGACCGTGCTGCTGATAGTGGGCCAGGTGCCGAGGGATTTGATCGGCAAGGGCCTTGGGGCCGTTCATGAGATTGCCAACCAGGGAGAGGTTGTTCGTCCGGTGACGAAATGGCAGCGGATGACGCTTCGTCCGAGGGAGGTGCCCGCGGCGGTTAATGAAGCGTTCCGGAAGATGCGTACCGGGAGGCCGCGCCCCGTTCTCATCGAGATTCCACCGGAGGTGGCCGTGGAGCGGGAGGAGGTGGAATTGCTGGACCCGGCGCCGGTTTCGCCCATAGTACCCAGCCCCACGTTGTTGAAGCGGGCCGCGGGTATTATTACGGAATCGAGGTTGCCGGTCATCTACGCGGGCGGCGGGGTCGCCCGATCCAACGCGGAAGAAGCGCTGGTCCGGTTTGCGGAAGCGACAAACATTCCTGTCGTAACCTCCAACGGCGGAAAGGGGACCATTGCCGACGGTCACCCGCTCTGCTACGGGTCCTGTTTCAGCCCACGTGGAGAGAGGCAGGAGATGAACCAGCTCTTCGAGGTGATGGAGGGGGCCGACGTGGTGATCGGCATCGGCGCCCGATTCTCCCTGGGCAATCCGGCGGGCAACGCTTCCACATTGATTAACATAAACATCGATGACAATGAGCTCACTCGCGTACAGACAAATACGGTCCCCCTGCACGGCGACGCCAGGGCCACTCTTGAGGCCCTGCTGCCCATTCTGCTTGAAACGGGCAAGTCACTTCGTCCATCCCCCGCCGAAGCCGTTGCGGCGGCCCGCAGACTAATTCAGTACGACAACATCAGTCTGATGGAGCCGCAGTATTTGATGATGGAGTCGATCCAGAAGAGTGTGCCGGAGGACTCCTTCATTGTTTGGGACATCACGCAATTGGGGTACTACGCGCGGACGCACTATCCGGCGAGGCACCCCAAGACTTACATAGACTCCGGATATGCGTTCAACCTGGGGTATGCCTTCCCGACGGCGCTGGGCGTAAAGGTGGCGAAGCCTGACCGGCCGGTACTGTGCATGGTTGGCGACGGCGGGTTCATGTTCAACGCTTCGGAGCTTTCGACGGCAGTCAGCTATGGCATAAACGTGGTGACGGTGGTCTTTCGCAACGATTCCTACGGCAATGTGGCGCAGGACCTGAATCGGACCTTTGGCGGCACCTATCGGACAGATCTGAGGAATCCGGACTTTGTGAAGTTCGCGGAGTCCTTCGGGGCGGTGGGCATTCGAGCGAACAACGTGATGGAGCTGGATACGCTTCTCCCGGAGGCGTTGGAGATGAATGCACCGGTGATTTTGGAGGTGCCGATAGGGGACATACCGATGCCCAGGGCGCCACAGATGGCGCCCTTCTACGCGCTGCCGTGGACGATGCCGCAGGAGGGGCGGATTCCTTCGTAGGTAGGACCGTGATGCCGAATTCGACATCGGATTGAGGGAGGGCTAATGGATTCAATGGGAGGGAGGGTTTCAATCTTTTCGAAGACTGTCTTCACATAATGTTGTATGGGATTAGAAACCTATGTAGAATGCGGAGGTTGGGAGATTCCCCGTCCCCGCTATTTCGCTAAAGGACAGGCTATGGCTAGAGCTTCCCGAACGGAAGAAGGCGACCACCACGAACACGGTCATGACGACCATGCGGGACATGACCAAGGGGCGCACGATGACCACAAGGGACACGATCATGGCGCCCATGACGAACACGGTCACGACGACCATGGGCACGACGACCATGCGGGACACGATCACGGCGGACATGACGACCACGAGGGGCACGATCACTCCGCGCACCTGAGGGAAACCAGCCGTCGCAGCCTGTTAACCGCCCTGGTGCTAATCAGTGGCTTCATGCTCGTCGAGGTCATCGGCGGGATACTTTCGGGCAGCCTGGCGTTGCTGGCGGACGCGGCCCACATGATAACAGACGCCGCGGCCATCGCCCTGGCGCTGCTGGCGTTGTGGGTGGCGGGGCGGCCTGCGTCGGTGGAGCGGACCTTCGGGTATCACCGCGCGGAAGTGCTTGCGGCAATGCTGAATGCGCTGAGCCTCTGGTTGATAGCCGCCTACATCTTCTTCGAGGCGTACCACCGGATCTTCGAGGACACGCCCCACATCGAAGGCGGGCTCATGTTGGTGGTGGGAGCGATCGGGTTGTTGGTGAATATAGTGGCGGCGTTTGTCCTTCACCGCTCCGCGGGGCACAGTCTAAACGTACAGGGGGCATTCCTGCACGTTATCGCCGACCTGATAGGCTCCGTGGGAGTGGTTGTTTCGGGCATAATCATCGTCACGACGGGCTGGGTGCTGGCGGACCCGATTCTCAGCGTTTTGCTGGGTCTGCTGATTATCGCGAGCACCTGGCGGCTGGTGGTGAAGGTGTTCAACGTGCTGCTGGAGGCGGTGCCGGAGCACATAGACGTCTACGCCCTTTGCCACGACATGGAGAGCGAAGGAGGGGTGACGGTTATTCACGATGTGCACGTGTGGACTATCTCATCCGGATATGATGCGATGACGTGCCACATACTGGTGGACCCTGATGTGGTACAGGAAGATCTGGACCCGTTGCTGCGGCGGTTGAGGTCCATCGCGATAAACAGATATGGCCTGAGCCACGTAACCATTCAGTTGGAGCAGAACGTGGAGGGCTGCACGGAGTTCGATCATGCGGACCACCTGCTGGCGCTGGAGCGGGGCCGGGTGAGGAAGTTCCTACCGTTTTAGAATAGGAAAGGCTTCTGCCTGAAGAGGAAGAGTGGGAGGGGCGCGGGACTAGAATCCCGCGCCCTTTTTTTGTTTCCGGGAGTGAGGACACGAGGGACATCGGTAGACACGGAACAAGGTCAGGAGGCAACTGCCTCCTGACCTTGCGGTTTTCTCTTAATTCGACGGGCGCCTTGCGGGTTATGGAAAGGCGCAAACGAGACTTAGCGATCTCCGGCATGAGCCGGGGAGATGACCCCTTAAGCGTGGTGCTCGTGCTCGTCGCACTCGTGGGAATCGTGGACGTGGGCGTGGTGCTCGTGCTCGTCGCATTCATGGATGTCATGGACGTGAGCGTGGTGCTCATGCTCGTCGCACTCATGAATGTCATGGACGTGGCCTGGCTCGTCGGCATGGTGTTCATGCTCATCGCACTCATGGGTGTCGTGGACGTGGGCATGGTGCTCATGCTCGTCGCACTCGTGGATGTCGTGGACGTGAGCGTGGTGCTCATGACCGTCGCACTCATGGACATCGTGGACGTGGGCAGAGCCGCCGGAGTGATGCTCATGCTCGTCGCATTCATGGATGTCGTGGACGTGGGCGTGGTGCTCGTGCTCGTCGCACTCATGGATGTCATGGACGTGGCCTGGTTCGTCGGCGTGGTGTTCATGCTCATCGCATTCGTGGATATCATGCACGTGGGCGTGATGTTCGTGGCCATCACACTCATGGACTTCGTGCACATGGGCGGTAGTGGTCATAGTTTCCCCCTCAAAAGCAGTTTTCGCCGATGCTTGCAACTACCAAGGCCGACATTCCAGCACTTCGGCGCATCATAAGTTGCCATAATCCAACAAAAACGTCAAGCAGTATGGATACAAAGTATCGTCTGATACAGTATATCAACGAAATCCGTCACTTAGATCAAGCTAAAGGGACCCGTGATATCGTTGGCGCGTCCCGCTACAATTGCGAGAGCTCAACGAGAGCGGATTTCGGTAAGGAGGCAATTGAGAACATGTCCAATATTCTGGTCAATCGGGTTGTTCCAGCGTTACTTCTTCTTATGGCAATTGCCGTATTCGGCAACCTGATTCTTACGCCGGTGTACCACAACGGCTCCGCGGACTACCCTGTGTGGGATATTCTGAACTGGCCCATGGCGGCGGGCGTGATCATTGCCATGATTGCCGCCAGCCACCGCAACAGGGCGGCGAAGGCGGCGGACCCGGATTCGATGAGATCGCTACGGGCATCGCTGGTCTTCTACGGGGCCATAGTGCTGACGATGATTTACTTCTGGAACTGGTTCTGGACGCTGAACCCGGATAGTGAGACCGGGGGTGCAGTTACGAGCCACCTGGTGCATTTTCCGATGACGGACGCGCTGTACACGGTGATGGGTCTCGTTACAGCCAAATATCTCTGGAGAGAGGGGAAGTAGTCTAGGGTTATTCTGATACCTATTCTTCTACCGACAAGGCGGCTCTAGGGTGTTATCCCCGGGCGACGGGGCGCGGGATGAGGCACGGGAGGAATTGCATTTGGAACCCGGGCAGCGCACAAGGCCCTGTCATTATCTGCGCACTACCCGGGTCCGGGGACATGCCGAGGCCTTAAGAGGTTTGAGGTGGGGCTAGGATTCCTCGGAAAGTTCTCTTTGTCCCTGGTACATGCCGTATCCGATGATTATCAGGCTGATTCCCTGGATGTAGAGGATGATGGTATTTACCACGAGGATGGAGTCGATTCCCAACTCGGGAGAATTCAAGGCGAACAGGAAGTTGCCCAGCCCCACAAGTCCGCCCAACGTCAGAAGATAGCAGGCGAACTTGGAGAGGTTCATTGAGTCAAAGCGCTTGGTCAGCCCAATACCGACCAGGCTGGAGGCAATGGGAGCTAGGGCCACAAAAGCGAGAGTAACTGCGGCAATTTCGAAGTGGGTGGAAAGGGCCGCAGCCTCCAGGTCCACGTCCGACATTGAGGCTTTGGAGCCGAGTTTGCTGAGGTGCAGCAGGTGGATTTCGAAGTGGCGCATTCCCGAAACGATGACGACGATGGTCCATTCGATGACGGAAGCGATGATGCCGAATTGGAGGATTCTGCCACACAAACCGGCCTGGCGGCTCGCCAGAGGATAGAGACCGAGGAGTCCGAAAGACATCAGCAACATTGCGATGAGGGTGAAAAAGGTCATCCACTGCGCCAGGATGGGCGCACCTCTCAAGGCTTCCACGGCCAGGGGGAAGTCGGTCTGGTCCACGGAGTCAATCAGAGCGTACCCAGGCATGAATAGGGGAGCGATGAATGCAATGATCACACCGATCATCAAGGCGAGACCTGCGTGTCTGATATTCATGAAAACCTCCTTTTCAGGTTGGCAAGGACGCTGGAATTGGGGCGGCTCCGGGTAGCGGTTCGCCCCGTATGGGACAGGATATCACCTGCGTTCAACGTCAACAAGGATATTCGTTGAGGAGGGGCCGACACCGCAATGGGCTTTCGCCCGCCCTGCTGTGCGGCGGCGCCCTGTTGACGGGGTGGAAACGGGCCTGTAGTCGATAGGCATCAGAGCCGGCTGTGACTGATTCTCAGTCGTCGTGCTATGATGAGTTGGCAGGGTCAGGGCCTGCTTCGACGGAAAAGCACGAGGGGAGAGAAGAGAAGATATGCAGCCGATAGTTGAAATTGGAGAACGGATGGGTCTAGACCAGTCCCACGTGATACCTTACGGCAGGTTCAAGGCGAAGATACCGCTGGAGGCGATAAGGACGGAGGGTGAAAGGGGAGCGCTGGTGGTGGTTACGGGGATTACGCCGACGCCGGCGGGGGAGGGGAAGACGACGACATCGGTGGGACTCACCCAGGGCCTGGGCCGGCTGGGGAAGCGGGTGGTTGCGACGCTGAGGGAGCCATCCCTGGGGCCGATTTTCGGGATCAAGGGAGGTGGAACGGGGGGCGGCGCGTCGCTGGTGGAACCGGAGGATGAGGTGAACATCCACTTCACGGGGGACGCCCACGCGGTGGGGTCGGCGCACAACCTGCTGGCGGCCATGACGGACAACGCGGTGCAGCGGGGTCAGATACCGGGGATGCAGCCATCGGGGATCACCTGGCGGCGGGTGATGGAGATGGAAGACCGGGCATTGAGAAGCATTGTCACGGGGGTAGGTGGGCCTGCAAACGCGCCGGTCAGGGAGACGGGCTTCGACATCGTAACGGCTTCGGAGATCATGGCGATTCTGGCGTTGTCGAGCAGCCTGGAGGACCTGCGGGCGCGTCTGAGCAGAATGGTTGTAGGATTCAACTCAGTGAATAAGCCAGTGACGGCGCAGGACGTGGGAGCCGTCGGCTCCATGATGTCGCTGTTGCGCTACGCCATCCAGCCGAACCTGGTGCAGACGACGGAGGGGCAGCCCGTCATCGTTCACGCCGGGCCCTTCGGGAACATTGCCCACGGTTGCAATTCGGTGCTGGCGGACCGGCTGGCGCTGGGGTATGCGGACTATGTAATCACGGAGGCGGGATTCGGGTCTGACCTGGGCTTCGAGAAATTCATGCACATCAAGGCGCGGTTCAACGACCTGAAACCCAGGGCGGCGGTGTTGGTGGCATCGGTGCGGGCGCTGAAGTCCCACGGGGGAGTGCGGCTGCGGGACCTTTCCACGCCGAATGAGGATGCGGTGAGGGCCGGAATGGCCAATCTGGAGCATCACGTGGAGCTGGTGAAGTCCTTCGGGCTGCCGGTGGTGGTGGCGGTGAACGTCTTCCCGCCGGACTCGCCCGGAGAGATCGCGGTGGCGAAACAAGGGGCGATGGAGGCGGGGGCGTTTGCTGTTGCCGAGAGCAGGGTGTTTGCCCAGGGGGGCGAGGGAGGAGTGGAGCTTGCCGAGGCTGTGGTGGAGGCGACCAAGGAGGAGAGCGAGGTTACTTATCTCTATCCTCGGGATGCCAGCTTGAGGGAGAAGACGCTGGCGCTGGCGCAGAAGGTGTACAACGCGGATGACGTGGCGTGGGACCCGGCGGCGCGGCGTCAGCTGAACGCCTACGAAGCCCTGGGATGGGGGAATCTGCCCGTTTGCATGGCAAAGACACATCGCTCGATTTCCCACCTGGCGCGGCTGAAGGGACGTCCTTCGGGATACACCTTCCAGGTTTCGAACGTGAGGGCGTCGGTGGGGGCCGGGTTCATCTACCCCATCGCCGGGAACATCGTCACGATGCCTGGGCTGCCGAGGTCGCCCCGGACCCTGGACGTAGATGGGCAGGGGCGGGTGCTGGACCTGTAGTCCTGCCGGAGGAATGCACCCATCCCTAATCAATGAGTGCTTTCAGCTATGGGTGAAGTTGACATAGAGGATTGTATATAAGTATAAGTAGTTGCAGCTACAATTAGGGACACTTTTCAAGGGGTGATGCAGATGAAGATGAAGCGACTGGTTACATTGGCACTGGCGCTTTCAGCCCTTTCCATTGTATTCATGCTGGCTGTGACGGCATGTCAAAGCGAGGATGAAGAAGGAGAGGGGCCGTTGATAATCGGCAATCTCAACGCCTTTACCGGGGCGTTGGCAGAGTTCGGTCCGCCGCTGCGCAACTCGGTGGAGCTGGCCTCGGAGCACGTCAACCGGGCCGGAGGGGTCAACGGGCAATCGGTGCTGATAGTTAGCAGGGACACTGCCGTCAATCCCGTACAGGGGGTGGACGCCGCCCGGGCGCTGGTGGACGTGGAAGGAGCGGTGGCCGTTGTAGGGGCGCTTTCGAGCGGAGTTACCGTGGCCGCCGCCAACGCCGTGACGATTCCCCAGGAGACGCTGCTGATTTCCGGCGCTTCGACGGCGCCGAGCATCACGGTGCTGGAGGACAACGACTTCGTCTTCAGGACTACGCCGTCGGATGCTTCCCAGGGCGTGGTACTTGCGCGGCTGGCAAGGGAGCAGGGGTTCAATAGGATTGGGGTCATCTACCTGAACAACGCTTACGGGGAGGGGCTGGCGGACCAGTTCGAGGAAAGCTTCACGGAGATGGGGGGAACTGTGACGGCGAAGGTGCCCCACGAGGACGTTCAACCGACGTACGTTTCCGAGCTGACGAAGGCGACGGCGGACGGCGTCGACGCCCTTGCGGCGCTGAGCTACACGGGCCAGGCGGCGGTGTACGTTCAGGAGGCGATGGAGGGGGGCTACGCCAGCCGCTTCCTGCTGGCCGACGGCACCAAAGGCCCCGAGTGGATCGACGAGATAGACGCGTGGGCGGCATTAGATGGGACGATGGGCACTGCCCAGGGGAGTCCGGGAAGCCCGGCGAAGGACGCCTTTGAGACGGCATACGAGGACAGCTACGGAGTTCTGCCATCCCACCCATTCATGGCGGAGCACTACGACGCGACGGTTATAGTAGCGCTGGCGGCGGCCAAGGCGGGATCGAACTCCGACTCCGCCGCCATCCGTGACGCGCTTCGGGACGTGTCCAACGCTCCCGGAGAGGTGATTGGGCCGGGAAGGGCGGAGATCGCCCGGGCGCTGGAGTTGATTGCCGACGGACAGGACATCAACTACAACGGGGCCGGCGGTGACATCGAGTTCGACGAGAACGGGGACGTGGTCGGCACCATCGAGATCTGGACGATTTCCGGTGGAGAGATCAAGTCTACGGGCAGGTTCGAAATGCCTTAATCTCCGATTCGGCAAGACTTTCGATAGGACATGAGAACGCTGGCGTCCGGGATGGGCGTCAGCGTTTCCTTTTGTGTAGGAATGAAGATGGAGGGGGCTAACCCTTGGGATCGCCGCTCCTATCCGCGTCCTTTGAGGCGGGAGCGAGGGTGGGCCTGGAGAGCCTGCGGGTCTCGCCCAGAAGTCCGCCGGGACGTATGAGAATGACGCCTACGATCAGGACGCCAATCATGAAGAAGCGGAAATTGGGGTCGGAGAAGAACCAGGGGAGGAACTGGGTGCCGGACCAGATCCCCCACACGACGAAGGCCCCGAGGATGGCCCCGCGGTTGTTCCCGGAGCCGCCGACCATCAGCATGGCCCAGATGACGAAGGTGGCCAGGAGGGGGTCGAAGGTGACGGGGGCGATGAAGCGGATGTGATGGGCGTATAGAGCGCCGCCGATGCCCATGATGATTGAGCCGAGGATGAAGGCCTGCAGCTTGAAGGAGTAGACGTCTTTACCGCTGGCCTGGGCGGCTACTTCGTCCTCCCGGATGGCCCGGAGGACCCTGCCCCAGGGGGAATTGACCGCCCGCTGTACGGCCAGGTAGAGGAGGAGGAGGACCACCAGAACGACGACGAGGAAGACGTAGTCGTAGTGCCTGGGAGAGACGAGGTGGCCGAGAAATTCGGGGATGCGGTAGAGGCCCTTGGAGCCGTTGGCGATCCACTTTTCGTTGAGGAACATGAGGCGCACGGCTTCGGCGATGCCGAGGGTGGCGACGGCGAGGTAGTCGCCGCTGAGTCGGAGGGTGACGCGGCCAACGGCGTAGGCGACGGCGCCACAGACGAGGGCAGCGGCGGCCAGGGAGAGAATGAACCAGAAGTCGATGCCCCAGTCGAGGTAAGGGAGACCGGCAAGGTTGCCGCCGAATACGAAGTCCTCCACCTGGGCGGCGTCGGGAGCGGGTGTGGTGAGCAGGGCCGTGGTGTATGCGCCGAGGGCAAAGAAGCCGGCAATTCCGGCGTTGAACAGGCCGGTGAAGCCCCACTGGACGTTCAGGCCGAGGGAGAAGATGCCGTAGATGCCCACCATGATGAAGAAGCCGACCAGGTAGTTTAGGAGACCTCCTAGTTCCACTTCGTCACCTCCCCGCTCAACGTCCCGAGCCGGCCATGCTGAAGAGTCCTTTGGGCCGAACGAGAAGGACTGCGATCATCATGGCGAAGGCCACGGCCGGCTTGTAGCTGGGGTTCATCCACTGGGTGGAGACTTCCGAGGTAATTCCGATGGCAAAGGCGGCGACGAGGGCGCCGTAGGGGTTGCCGATGCCGCCCAGGATGACGGCGGAGAAGACGGGAATGAGGAACTTCCAGCCCATGATGGGTAGGAGCTGGCCCTGAAAGACGGCGAGGAGTACGCCAGCCGTGGCGGCGAGGGCGGCGCCGATTCCCCAGGTCCACCAGGTGACGCCGCGGACTCCGATGCCGCTGACCAGGGCGAGGTCCGGGTTGTCCGCCGTGGCGCGCATGGCCTTGCCGATTCTGGTGCGGGTAAGGATGAGGTACACGGCGGCCACGAGGAGCACGGCCATGAGGGCGATGAATATGGCGTCGGGGGGTATGCGGACGTCCATGGGGAGATGAAACACCTGCTTGGACTCGCGGGGATAGGTCTCGATGTCGCCGCCCCAAATCATCTGGACGAGGCCCCTGAGGGCTATGGCCACGCCCATGGAGGACATGCTCATGAAGATGTCGCTCACGCCCCGGTCCCTGAGCCGACGGTAGACGAACCGGTCGAGAAGAATCGCACCCGCTATGACGGCCAAGGCTGCAATGGGTAGGGCGATGAGGAGGGTGAAGCCGAAGGTGAAGGGGCCGAGGCCGCCGGCTTCCACGCCAAGCCAGGGGAAGAAGCTGGCGGTGAAGAAGAGGGCTACGTATGCGCCCATGGTCATGTAGTCGCCGTGGGCAAAGTTGGCGAAGTGGAGGATGCCGTAGATGAGGGTGAGGCCCACGGCGCCAAGGGCAATAATCGCGCCGAGGAAGACTCCGTTCACAACGAGGCCCATCTGGACGAAGGGTAGAAGTCCCAGAGCCACCGCCGCGAGTATGATGGCTAGGGTGGTATGGCCGGGTGACCATCTGCGCCGGACGGGGGCGGAGAGGTGGGCGAGAGGTGCCAGCTTGGGTGTGAGATTTCTGAGCATGGTTCAGCCGCCCAGGTACAGACGGGAGACCTCCGGATTGTCCAGGAGGGCGCTGCCCCTGTCTTCCAGCCGGTTTTCGCCGGAAACGAGGACGTATCCCCTGTTGGAAATGGCGAGGGCCTGCCGCGCGTTCTGTTCCACCAGGAGCATTGAGACGCCGCTGCGGTTGATTTCGAGGATCCGGTCGAGAACGAGGTCGACCATGGCGGGGGCGAGGCCGGCGAAAGGCTCGTCGAGCAGGATGAGGGACGGGTCCAACATGAGGGCCCGTGCAATGGCGAGCATCTGGCGCTGCCCGCCGGAGAGGCTGCCGGCCCTACGGCCCGACTCGACGGCCAAGTCCGGGAAGAAGCGGTACATTTCGTCGATGCGCCCGGAGAAGTCGTCCTTGCGGAGGAAGGCGCCCATCTCCAGGTTCTCGCGTATGCTGAGAGTGGGGAAGACGTTGTTGGTCTGGGGCACGAAGCACAGACCGGTCCTTGCTATCCGTTCGGGGGGCGTGGAGGAGATGTCGGCGCCGCGGAAGATGACCCTTCCGTCCCACACCTGGACGAGGCCCACGACGGTCTTCATGAGCGTGGACTTGCCGCAGCCGTTGGGGCCGATGATGGTGACAATCTCTCCTTCATCCACGTTCAGGGATATGCCGTGAAGGATTTCGGTTTGTCCGTAGCCGGAGACGAGATCGGAGACTTCAAGAAGCGGCACCGTTGGATCCTCCCAGATAGGCTTCCATGACGAGGGGGTTATTCTGGATTTCCCTGGGGGTGCCCTTCGCGATTACCGCGCCGTTTGCCATGACGATTATGGGGTCGCACATGGCCATGACGAAACCCATGTCGTGCTCTATGATGACGAAGGTGATGTTGCGCTCGGTGCTGGCGAGCAGGATGCTCCTGGAGATGTTACGCAGGAGTGTGCGGTTGACGCCTGCGCCGGGTTCGTCCAGCAGGACCATCTTGGGTTCGGCCATGAGGGTACGTCCGAGTTCCAGCAGCTTCTTCTGGCCGCCGGAGAGGTTGCCGGCGTATTCGTCAGCCAGATGGGCGAGGGTGAGCATCTCCAACACCTCCCGGGCCTGCGCTTCTATGAAGCGCTCCTCTCGCGCCACGCGGGCCGGTCGGAACCAGGATGCCCAGAGCTTTTCGCCCATCTGCCGGGCGGGGACGAGCATGAGATTTTCCATGACAGTCATACGCTGCATCTCCCTCGGAATCTGGAAGGTGCGGACGAGGCCGAGACTGAAGGTCTCGTGCATGCCCCTACCATCGATGCGATGGTCTTTGAAGGTAATGCGGCCTGTGGTGGGGCGCATGGCGCCGGAGACCACGTTGAAGAGGGTGGTCTTGCCAGCGCCGTTGGGGCCTATGATGCCGGTTATGTGGCCGGGCTCGATCTGCAGGCTGCAGTGGTCCAGCGCCCGAACGCCGCCGAAATCCTTCACCAAGTCGTGGACTTCCAGGATTGGGGTCGAATCTGCCAAGACGTTCAGCATTCCTCTGTGAGATTGGAGATTGGCAAACATTAGCATACAGGATATTCGTTGGGTCAATCAGCGGTTTTGGAGAGAGGGTGCAATGGGGTTGTGGCGCCGCGGGTTGACCCCGCTTGTTGGATGGACACATAATCGCAGGGTTGTCGTAGTCAGACAGTGGAATTGGAAAATGGTCCAGTGGGAAAGGAGCAGCGATGAATATCACGGTTTACGGAGCAGGAGCCATTGGAGGGATTGCCGGAGCGAGGGTCGCCCTGGCAGGCCACGACGTTACATTTGTGGACAAGGTGCCGGAGCACGTGGACCTGATCAACCGGGAGGGGCTGTTGGTGACGGGGTTGATTGAAGAGCGGGTGCGCGCGCCGGCGCTGCTGCCGGAGCAGATGGAGGGGCACCTGGAGACCGTGTTTCTCTGCACCAAGGCGCAGGACACGGCGACATCCATGGAAGCGCTTCTGCCACACATCGGGCCGGAAACTACGGTTGTGTCGTTGCAGAACGGGCTGAACGAGGAGCTTATCGCGGGAATGATTGGCGCGCATCGTACGGTGGGGTGCCTGGTGAATTGGGGAGGGGACTACATCGAGCCGGGACATATTCTGTTCGGCAGCCGCGGCCCGATGAGGATCGGCGAGCTTGACGGTTCGATGACCGAGCGGATCGTGGAGCTTCAGCGAGTGCTGGACAACGTGGCGCCGACGACTATCACTTCAAACATCTTCGGCTATCTCTGGTCGAAGATAATCTGGGGCTGCTTCTATATCGGAAATGCGCTGGGCACCTCGACGGTCATCGATCTGTTGAGGGCGGAGAGGAACCGTCCTATTCTGCTCGCGCTGTTCAGGGAAGGGGTGGAGGTGGCGGAGGCGGACGGCGTGAAGCTGGAGTACCTGGATGAGCACCACTTCAACCCGCCGGAATTGGTGCGGGCAAGCCCGGAAGAAGCGCTGCCCGTATTCGGCAGGATGGCCGACGACTTCGAGGGGCACGTGAAGGTGTACTCGGGGCCGTGGAGGGACGTGGCTGTGCGGAAGCGTCCAACGGAGGTGGACTACATCATAGGGCCTATCGTGCAGAAGGGGGTGGAACACGGGGTGCCGACGCCACTGAACGACAAGCTGGTGGAGCTGATCAAGGAAGTCGAAAGGGGAGAGCGGGTGCAGGACGACGCCAACCTGTGGGAGTTGGAGGGGATGTTGTAGTTGGGCATGGACAAGAATAGCGTAATAGATGCCGTACTCTGGGTTATCCTCTTCGTCGCATTACTATTTGCCGTAATATTCGCTAATGTATGGTTTACAGACGCCAACTTCAGTGAATCTGCGGGAGCCTCCCAGGCCATCGTTGCAGCAATTGCGATAATCGCAGCAGCTGTTTTCGCTGTATTGAAGCTCCAGATATTCCGAGAGTTTGCACCGCACTTAACTGTGTCGCAGAGAGTCTCCCATAGACCTGTTGGGGAAAGCTATTTGCACCTTGATGTTTCGGTGGAGCTACGGAACAGTTCTAAGGTGAAGATAGAACTGCACAAGGGTCTTTTTGTACTCCAACAGATTGCCCCCGTTGACGATAAAGAGGTAGAGAGACTGTATTCTCAAGTATTCGTAGACGGCGAAACTGAGGACATTCTTTGGCCTAAACTGTATGAAGTAAATCGTGGGTGGGAGGAGAATGCCCTAATAGTAGAGCCTGGAGAATCCCACCAAGAAATGTTCGAATACGTAGTGTCCTCAGGCGTGAATTCAGTGCTCGTATATGGTTTTTTCTACAATCCTTACTCATCAGATCCAACGGGTTGGGGAACAACAACCATCTACGATATCTCGTGATATAATTTTGCAATTGGGCAGGGACTACTGGCAAAAAGAGGTTTTGAATCATGATTACTGAGGAAATCATAGGTAGGGATGGCAAAAAGTCTCGAATGAATCCTAAGGCAAGACCTGCCAAAATACTGGGTTATGAAGGCCCAACTGAAGAGAGAGGTGGGCAGGCAAAGAAGCATGGGACGGGGACCCAATATCCGTCCAAGCCCCCGGGGCCGCCGCCAAAAAGGAAACCTTAGTTGGTTGTTAGAGGAGAAAAAGATGCCTGATTACAAGCTGATTTCTGCAGACTCCCACGTTTTTGAACCGCGCGAGATGTGGGTTGATTACATCGACTCGCAGTTCCGGGAGCGGGCGCCGCGAATCGTAACGGACCCCAACGGCCTGAAGGGCGATTACTTTGTGATGCCCGGCCAGGAGCCGGAGAGGGTGGGCGGCGGATTCTCCGCCGGTGCGACTCCTGAAGAGTTGAAGAAAATGCTGGAACAGGCTTCGGTGGAGGAGCAGTGTCCGCTGGGAGCTTACATCCCGGAGGAGCGGCTGAAGGAGTTGGAGGTGGACGGGGTAGAGGCCGAGATCATCTACACCACCCTGGGTTTCCGGCTGTTCAGGCTTACGGATGCGCCCTTCCAGCAGGCGCTGTTCCGGGCGTACAACACCTGGATATCCGAGTATTGCAGCTATGATCCCAAGACGATGATTGGGTTGGGCATGATTTCCCTGCTGGACGTGAGCGAAGGAGTGAAGGAGCTGCACCGGTGCGCCGACCTTGGCCTGCGCGGCGCCCTGATCATGGCGTCGCCTCCCGACGACGTGAGTTACGCCGATCCCGTCTTTGAGCCCTTCTGGGCGGCGGCGGCGGAGTTGGACATGCCCATCAGCCTGCATATTTTGACGGGTCACGGAGATGAGAGCCGGAACGTGGGCAAGTTCAAGAAGAACCACTACCTTCGGGCCATCAGCATCATCCACGAGGTCCAGCGCTCCTTCGCCGAAATCATGTTCTCTGGCGCGCTGGAGCGTCATCCCAATCTCCGGATAGTCTCGGCGGAGAACGACATCGGCTGGGTGCCCCACTTCCTCTACCGGGCGGACCATTTCCACGACAAGGCTTCTTTCAGCCATCCAACCGACCTGCAGATGCCGCCCAGCGAATACGCAAAGCGGCAGATGTTCGTCACTTACATGGACGACCCCATTGGTCTGCAGTTGGCGGACTATTACGGGGAGGACAACTATGCGTGGGCTAGCGACTATCCCCATGCCCAGTCCACCTTCCCCAATTCGCACCAGATTGTGGATGATAACTTCGCGGGCGTTTCCGACGACATCAAGAAGAAGGTCACACGCGATAACGTCATTAAGCTCTATAGCATGGAGCTAAACTAGGGCCCAGCGCAGCAAGGAGGAACCAGCCATGAGAAACGGATTTAGAGTCATCGACGCAGACGGGCATTTCTACGAGCCGGGGGATATCTGGGACAATTACGTGGAACCGGGATACCGGGACCGCCGCCCAATAGTTACCCAGGTTCACGGGAAGGCGATTTTGGAGTACGAGGGCGCGGAGACGATGAACGCCCTGAAGTCCAAGCAGCTGTTTTCCATGATGGACGACAAGTTTGGGCACGCTTTCCGAGACAACTGGAGCCTGGAGAGCCGCATCAAGGACATGGACACGGAGGGGTGGGACATTCAGGTGTGCCTGCCGACGAACGGAGCCGCCGCGCCGTCATACAAGGAGCCGGACCTCTCCGCCGCCCTCTGTCGCGCCTACAACAATTGGGCCCACGACTTCTGCAGCGGGGCGCCCGGCCGCATCAAGTTTGCCGCCGTGGTAACGGGACAGGACCCGCAGTTGATGGTGGAGGAGACTCGCCGGGCGGTGGCGGAACTGGGTGCGGTGTCCATTTTCCTGCCGACGGCCATTCCGGAGAAGATGTGGCATCACCCGGACTACACGAAGGTGTGGGAGGCCGCCCAGGACCTTGAGGTGCCCCTGGCAGTCCACGGGGAGAGCAGTTCCAGCGGATCGCCCTCGGCCAACGCGCGCTACCAACCATTGGACGGGGCGTTCATTGCCCTCAGCGAGACCATCGGATTCCCCTTCGAGAATATGATCAACCTGGGCCACTTCATGTACAGCGGGATACTGGACCGGTTCCCGAAGCTGAAGCTGCTTATCCTGGAGGCCAACTCGGGCTGGGTGCCCTTCTGGCTGAACCGGCTGGAGAAGTATTGCGAGGGCCGCCAGTCGGTGTTCTTCGACGAGCACCCGCTGGACCTGACGCCGCAGGAGTACTTCCTGAGACAGTGTGCGGTGGCAGCCGACGCCGACGAGCCGTCGATCAAGTACGTGGTGGACTACATTGGGGACGACAACATCGTTTTCAACACGGACTACCCGCACCCGGACGCGCCGGCGACGAACGAGCCATTGTCGAACATGATGGAGCAGCCGCTATCGGACGACACGAAGCGGAAGATACTGTGGGACAACTCGGTGAAGATTTACGGGGAGAGGTTGACCCAAGGCGCAAACGTGTAACGTCGTACCGAAATAGGAGAAGCTCAAGGGGGCGTCCGCATTGGGCGCCCTTCGCCTTTGGGAGCGTTTTTCGGAGTGGGTTGAACCCTAGGGCAAGAACAGGAGGGGATTGGGCTCAGGTGGCTTGCATCAGGACGCCGTGAAGGTGGAGGAAGAGCTTGCCCAGCTCTTTGGCGGTCTCCCAGGGGCCGAGCCGGATTTCCGGGGTTACGTGGTCGAAGAGGCCGAATTCGGTGTATCGGACGTTGTCACGGTCGGCGAGAGCGTCATTGAGGCGTCTGGACTCGAAAGCCGGAACAAGAGCGTCTTCACGGTCGTGCATGATCAGCAGCTGTGCTTTCAGGTCGTGGACGTACTGGCTGGGAGAGATCCTATCGAAGTCCCGGAGGGTTTCGGCGGGCAGGCGACTGAGGTATTCGGCGGCTTGCTGCCGTGGTGCACCCTGGAGGAGGGCATGAACGGCCTGACCTTCATCGGAGAGGCTTAGGGGGTCCACCACAGATGGGTCGGCGCCCCTGGCAAAGGCCGCTCGGAGCATGTCCCGTTCATTCTGCGGCAGGTCCTTGGTGAGGTGGGTGACGAAAACTTCGCGCGTAAGCTTGTCGGGCTGCCACGGTTGCACCAGGTCGCCGTAGCTGCGGGTCTGGGAAGCGATGGAGGTCACCAGGTCAGTCATGTGGAAATATGGACCGAAGGCGTTGACGAAGACAACCTGGTCGCGGATGGGTTCCTGGGCGGCGGCCATGATGCTGTAGCTGGCGCCCACGCAGAAGCCGCCGATGCCCACGCGGTCGGGGTCGACGAAGTCCTGGCCGGCAAGGTACTCGAAGGCGGCGACCAGATTTTGGATATCCTCAGGGACCATGCGGCCATCCGCCATGATGGGCGACCAGTAGAACAAGGTGGCCATGTTGGAGCGGGCGAGGGCTTCGCCTAGGCGGACGACCCGGTCGTCGTCGGCTCCGGCGGGATTGACGCCAAGGAAGAGGACCACGGCGGCGAATGGTCCCTCGCCCGGGGGACGATAGATGTCGCCAATGGCGGCGCCGGAGGGGATGGGGAAGGAGACGCGTTCCCTGGAAGGAGCCGGTGTGAACCATTCAAGAGGCTTTACGGGGGCGTCGAAGACGTGGGGGATGAACATGGCGGCCTTGACGGAGGCCCTGCCCTGGTGCGTCGCACCGAGGAAGATGACAACCAGGATGAGCAGAACCAGCTTCACCTGGCCGACCCGCTTGATTATGCGGGCAATGCGGCTCCTGGTGGAAGGCTTTGCCGTCGGGCCGTTCGGATCATTCATTGTCTAACATCTCGTCGAGGATGTTGCGTAACGCCTCGGGGCTCATGGGGCCGACGAAGCTTCGCCGGAGGGCGCCGGTCTTGTCGACGAAGAACTTTTCGGGGATGCCGGATACGCCGTAGTCTAGTGCAACGCGGCCATTCCCGTCCACAACCAGGGGGTAGGGAACGGCGAACTCGTCGGCGAATGCGGAGATGGCGTGCTCATCGTCCCAGATGGCGATGCCGACGAACTCTACGGGCAAGTCTGAATACTCGCGGTAGACCTGGGACAGGATGGGGGCTTCGACGCGGCAAGGGGGGCACCAGGAACTCCAGAAGTCCAGCATGACGACCTTGCCGCGATAATCGTCCAGGTTGAGGGTTTGAGATCCGTCGAGAGAGGGAAGGGCGAAGGGGATGGCCTGCCGGCTGTCGGTGGGAATCTCCCCAAGCTCGGCGTTGACGCCCAGGCCGCCGGGGTTGCCGCCGGTCTGGACCAGGGCCCAGCCGAGGAGAGCGAAGAGGGCGAAGGCCGGGACGGCGGCGAGGAAAAGTATCCACTTCTGGCGTGAGGACAGGGGATTACTCCTAAGCTGCGGGGTCTTCGTATTCTATCGCACTGCGCAACTTCTGCTTGAGTTCCGAGCGTCTTTGGCGATATTCGGTTTCCTCGAGGCGACCGTCTTCGTAGAGGTTGTCCAGGCGTGCTATTTCGTCGATCAGGCCTTGAGCGGCGGGATAGGTGCCGGCGACGGTCCTGTTGTGGTGGCGGAGGCCGAAGAAGAGGGTGAGGAGAAGCCCGGCGGCTACGATGGCGGGAATGCCGATGACGAGGAGATGATTGTCTTCGATTGCGCTCGTCGATCGCTGCCAGAACGAGGGCTGGGGAAGGCCGGTGAGCTCGATTTGGAGTTCTGCGCGCCGGGGTAGATTGGGGATGCTCCATACCCGGTAGGATGTCTCGCCGATGTCCGTGGGTTGGGCTTCGGATATTCCCGGCCCGGAGGCAACACCCATGCCATCCGGGATGAGGATACGGAAGACGGAAGCGCCCTGCAGAAAGGTTGGGGAGAAGGAGGCGCGTCCGTCTTCGTAGGGGAAGGTGTAGTTGAAGGACACCTGGTGGGAGCCGGGGGGAATGGCGGCGGCAAGGCCGAAACCGGTGCCAACGTTCAGGATGTCGCCCTGGGGCAGGTCGGACTGCACCTGGAGGCCGGCGGTGCCCGGTGGCACGGTAAAACGGAGGAAGTTCATGGCGGAGGCGGGCTGCATGACGGGTTGGAAGGTGCGGTCACGGATGTTGGAGATAAGGACGACTTCCGCTGCAGAAACGAGTTTTTCCGCGGGGTCCACCTCTCGGACTATGAGGATGTGGGAGTCTATGTTGAGGGCTGCGAGTTCGCTGGTGGTGTCGTACACGCCAAGAACGACGGGCGACTGGATGTCCTCCGGCTCGAAGCCGTAGGTGATTTCCCGGTATACGGTGGTGAGGGCGTAGCGGACGTCCGGGCCGGTTTGTACGTTGGGGAAGGTGAATGCTCCACTGGTATCGGTAGGGGCGGTGCGGGTATCCACGCCGCCGGAGGGAGTGAAGACGTGGAGGATGACTTCAAGGCCGGCGGGGGGCTGACCTTCGGTTGAGAGATTGACCACCCGGCCTGATAGTTGGGCGGGCTCCTGGGCGGCGGCGAACGGAGAGGGCAGTATGATCGCCATGGCCGTCAACAGGAAAAGGGACAGGGGTAGGAAGGGGATTCTCAAGGGGACTCGCTGTGGCCGTTACGCTGGGACAGGCGTTGACGGCGAATGCGCTCTTCGAGGAGGGCGTCCAGGTCCTGGTACGCGTCGTCTTCGGCGGACGGTGATCGCTGCTCGTGGGCGCGGAGGGCATCTGCCGCGGCACGACGGAGTTCGTCCATCTGGCGTTGGTAGTCCTGAGGCTCTATGACGCCGAGTTCAAATTCCATCTGGAGCCGGTCTATGTCTTCAAAGGCGGATTCCAGATTTTGCGCCAGCCGGTTGTGGGTGTCGGGCGAGTCGGCGGAGGGGGTCCGGCGCTGACGGAACTTCAGCAGGGGATAGGAGACGACGAGAAGGCTCAGCAGGGCCAGCAGGAAGGCTAACAGGTAGTGCATGAGGATACGCTCCAGCGACGTAGGGGCAGATTCCGGTGGGCATGCGGACGGTGGGAGTTCATTGTACGGACGCTTCAGTGGAGACGGTGGTTGTTCTGGAGGATTTGGATGCGGGAGGTGGCGCGGTCCGGGAGGGCCAGAGGGCGATGACGGTGCCCAGGATCATTATGGGCCCGGCCAGCCACATCCACCACACCAGGGGGTTCACGAAGATGCGGAATCCTATGCTGGGATCGCCTTCGCGGGCCTCGCTGGGCACGACGTAGAGGTCCTCCACGGGGGTTGAGCGGATTCCGGCCCGGGTGGCGCTGATATTGAACTCAGGGTAGAAGGTGCGCTCGGCTTCCAGGGTGGTGATGGGTTGGCCGTTGCGGCTGACGTCAAGGGTGAAGAAGGACTCGCGGCGGTCGGGCTGCTGAACGGTACGCGAATCCAGGTAGGTGACGTCGTAGCCCTCGACGGTGACAGTCTGGCCGGGGGAGAGGAGGACGTCTCGCTGGGTGCCGTAGAATGACGAGCCAACGATGCCGACGCCCAAAACGATTACGGCCAGGTGGACCACATAGCCGCCGTAGCGCGGACGATTCGACGCCATCAGTCGCAGGAATGCAAGGGGGTACGACTCGCCGCGGCGTTGGCGTACTCGCGTCCCGCGGAACCATTCCTGCAGGATGCCCACGGTCACCAGGACGAACAGGGCGAAGGAGGCCAGGGCGTAGGGGTTTCGTATGCCAACCAGGGCCAGCAAGACGAGGGTGATGACGGAGGCGATGGTGGGGTATTGGAGGGTGCGCTTGAAGGAACGGCCCGCGGCGCGTCGCCAGGGGAGGAGGGGGCCGACACCCATGAGAAATATGAGGCCCAGGAAGAGATGTCCGTTGACCTGGTTGTAGAAGGGTTCGCCCACGGTGACGGTGAAGCCGGAGAAGACCTCGGAGACGAGAGGGTAGACCACGCCCCAGAGGGTGACGAAGGCGATGCCGAGGAGGAGCAGGTTGTTCACCAGGAAGGCGGCCTCGCGGGAGAGGCTGGATTCCAGGGGACGGGCGCTCTTTATCAGGTTGTAGCGAATGAAGAAGAGGGCGAAGGGGGCGATGGTCCCGACAATCATGAAGGTCAGAAACACCCAGCCCAGGGAGGATGCGGCGAAGGAGTGGACGGAGGGGACGGGGCCGCCGCGATTGATGAACATCCCGAACAGGGAGAGTCCGAAGGTCAGGTTGATGAGGGCGAGGTTCCACATGCGGAACATGCCCTGCCGCTTCTGGACCATGATGGAGTGAATGAAGGCTGTGAGTCCAAGCCAGGGCATGAGACCGGCGTTTTCGACGGGGTCCCAGGCCCAGTAGCCTCCCCAGCCTAGGATGGTGTAGGCCCACCAGGAACCGAGGAGCAGGCCGGTGCCCAGGGTGGCCCAGGCGATGATGCCCCAGACGCGGGCAACGTCGACCCACTGGTCTACGACCTGTCCTGAAAGGAGGGCGCCGACGGCGAAGGAGAAGGGGATGCTGACCATGACGAGGCCGGTCATGAGCATGGGCGGATGGGCGAACATGCCGGGGTGGACGAGGAGGGGGTTGATGCCGCGACCGTCGGTGGGGATGAAGTCGAAGGTGATGAAGGGGTTGGCCAGGGTTGCGAGGACGGAGAGGAAGAAGATGAGGATGAGCATGAGGACGGCGTTGGAATAGGGGAGGCTTGGACGGAAGCGGCGGGGTGCGAAGGCGACGGCTGCGGCGGCCAGTATGCCGAAGACGGTGGCGATGAACAGGAGGGATCCCTCGTTGCCGGCGTAGATGGCAACCCAGGTGTAGATTCGGGGCATGGCCAGGTTGCTGTGCTCGAATACGTAGCGGACCTGGAAATCGTTGGCGAGGAACGAAGCAACGAGGCTGAAGGAGGAGATGAGCAGGGCAAGGGCGACCATGTAGGTCGCGTTGCGACCGCTCTGAACGAGGGCGGGCAGTCGGCGCATCTGGCCGATTACGGAGGCGAGCATCCCGTAGACGGCGAGGGCGAGGGCCAGAAGAATGGTTATAAGTCCGAGTTCAGCCATTTTTGTTGCCCTTGTAAGAAGTTCTGCTCTGGGCGCGCGTTTCCGGGCTTTCGTCGTTGGCCGCGGGAGAACCGGTTCGGGCGGCTATTTCGGCGTCGACGCGCTCCAGGTAACCGGCCATATCGCTGCTGCCGGTGCGCGTTGGGTCGTCCATCGGGCGCTCCGCTGTCGACGGATCGTCGTTTCTCATGGAGCGGAGGACGAAGAACAGCAATGTCCCCGCTAGCAGGAATCCGGCGGGTGGGAGCAGCCAGATTGTGAGGGTGAAGCCGGTCTTGGGAGGCTCGGCGAGGACGCGCGGGCCGTACCGCTCCGGGGCGGAGAAGTAATCGAGGATCTGCTGGTCGGTCCAGCCCTCGGAGAGTTTCTCACGGACAAAGGCGCGCATCTCCCTTGCCTGGGGCACCTGGGCCTGGTCGATGGTCTCTGCGGGGCAGTAGGGGCATATCAGACGCTTGTCGATGCTCTGGGCGCGTTCCTCAAGAGTTGGGGGGGTGTCTTCGCCGCAGGAGGATAGGAAGGCGGCGATGAATAATAGTCCGGCCAGGGCTATGAGTAGTCCGGGGAAGCCGAAGGGCTGAGGGTTCATCTGAGGCCCAGCCGGTTGGGGAGCGCCTTAGGGCCCTCCCAGGGTGTTGAGGTAGTTGACCAGCATCCACCGTTCCTCGGCGGTGAGGAGCTTTTCGAACTGGGGCATTACTACACTGGTGCCGGGGGCCATGGCGGCGATCTCCGGTCGGACGTCCCTATTGGTGATGGTGGTGTAGAGCAGCCCGTCGGAGTAGCCGAGGATGTTGACGAGGGTGAGATTGACGTTGAGTTTCGGAGTGTAGCCGTAATCCTCGATCATCGTCGTGAGAACCTGGCCGTCGCCAAGGGCGTCCGTTCCGTGGCACATGGCGCAGTTGATCTCGTATAGCTTCGCGCCTTCCTCGATGCCCTGCTCGGGGATGGGGTTTTCAATGCCGTCGATTTCGTCGGGATGATACTGGGCGAAGAGGGGCACGTCCTTGCCGGTGACGGGAACGGCGCCTGCGGGCGGCATGAGGCGGGGCGGCTGCTGGGCGTGGTGGGAAGGCTGGTAGTGCATCTCGTAGAAGATGTCCACAGGGTAGGAACCCTCGGCGCAGCCGATGCCGATTAAAGCGGCAATGACAGCCAGCAGCCCGAACCTGACCGGCGTCGACAAGAGACGGCGGCCCAGGTGATCTTTAATGCCTTGAATGGGTCTCAGCATCATGCGTCTTCCCGTCGGACCTCCTCAGCTCCGGCCTGGGTGAGGATCTGCTCGGCCCGGTCGACGTTTTCGTCGTCACAGTCTACGACGACGCCGATGAGGCCCTCGGTGATACGGTCGTCGTAGATATGCTTCTTGGTGGTTGGGAGCCTGGACTCGAAGATGATGCCTATGACGGTGAAGAGGATGGCGCCAAGCATGGTGCCTTCGTAGGTGATGATGGCCATGGGGGGAATGGAGAGGATGGGCTTGCCGCCGGTGACGAGGGGATAGGCGAGCTGGGTGCCGGATGTGAGCAGAATGGCGGCCGTGAGGCCGATGAGGGCGCCAACGAAGGGGAACACGTACAGGCGATGGCTGCTGTGCCGCTCGCCAAGGGCGCCTTCAGGGTAGGGGGTATCGGTGAGGAATTCGTATTCCTCCTTGGAAAACCCGGCGTCGTCCAACGCCTCGCCGGCTTCGGCGGCATATTCGGCGTTGGAGTAGAGAGCCAGGACGGAATGCGTTGCCATTACTGCACCTCGGGCCTTTCTACTCTTCTCTGATTACGGCGGGGACGCGCCTGCGTCCGACCTTGATTTCGTCGGTAAGAATTTGACCTTCCTTGATGTCGAATAGAGGTATGAGCGGGAACACCTTGGCGAACAGCAGGAATAACATGAGCACCAGGGCGAAGGTACCCGCGACTATCAGTATTTCGATGGGACTTGGGGCGTAGGTGTACCAAGACTGGGTGAAGACCTGCTTTCTGGCCAGGCCGGGCACGATGATGATAAACCTCTCCAACCACATGCCGATGTTGACGGAGATGGTGGTTATCGTCATCCACAGGAAGCTGCGGCGCACGTTGCGGAACAGCCACAGGGGCACGGGGAAGAAGAAGGACGTGATGATAAATGTCAGGAATAGCCAGCCCCAGGGTTGTCCGAAGATCTGGAGGCTTCGGGTGGCCAGTTCGTCGCCTTCCTGGCCGTAGATCCCGAAGAGGAATTCCATGGCGAAGAAGTAGAACCACGCTATGGCTATGACAATGAGCAGTCGTCCGAGGGCGTCTATGTGCTCCCTTCGGACGTATTCCTCCCAGCCAAAGAGCCAGCGCATGAATATCATGACGGTAACGACGCCGGAGACGCCTGAGTGTACGGCGCCGATGACGAAGTACGGGGCGAAGATGGTGGAGTGCCAGCTGTTGACGGACACTGCCATGCCGAAGTCCCAGGAGACTATGCTGTGGACGGAGACGAATACGGGTAGGATGAGGGCGGATAGGAGGATGCCCGCGATGGCCTGCAGCTTCCACTGGCGGGGGGTTCCGCGCCAGCCTAGGGAGAGGACGGAGTAGGCGATACGCCGGATGCCGGAGCTGCGGTCCCTGATGACGGCGAGGTCCGGGACCAGGGCGATGAACACGAAGAGGATGCTGGAGAGCAGGTAGGTGTTGACCGCGGAGGGGTCCCAGACCAGGGGTGATCGGATGTCGGGCCAGATTCCGCGGGAGAGGTCATAGGGGAATACCCAATAGATGAGACGCCAGGGACGGCCCGTGTGGATGAAGGGCATGAGCACGGCGGTCATCAGCGAGAAGATGGTGAGGACCTCTGCGGCGCGGGTGGCGGGCCGGCGCCATTCGGCCTTGGAGAGACGCAGAATGGCGGAGAGCATCACTCCGGCGTGGCTGATGCCAATCAAGAACACGAAGTTGTTGATGAAGAAGCCCCAGAACACCGGACGGTTGAGTCCGGTGACGCCGATGCCCCGGTTGACCATGAAGCCCGCGGCTCCAACGGCAACGAGGACCACCAGCCCGAGGAACATGACGATAGCCCAGTACTTCACCGGGTTCTCGAAGAGGCCCCGGAGCAGGTCCCGGTTTATTCGCCTGTAGCCTAGTATCTTACCTTCTTGCAACTCGGTTCCTAATTCCTATTCAGGCTTGCCCAGCACCAGGTATTTGCTTCGCAGGAAGGGGCGCACTCGCTGGTAGAGCAGTCCCTCCTTAACTTCCCAGATGGATAGGATGGGGAAGATTCTGGAGGCCAGCAGGTAGATTAGCGCCGCACCTGCGAGGCCACCAAGGATTATCAGAATGTCCAGGACGTCGGGCAGCATGGCGGGCTGCACGGCCTTCAGAGCGTGACCGGTTACGTCTTCAATGCCGAAGGCGGGTACGTACAGCCGGATGGCCATGAAGAAGGCCCCGATGAGCACTGAGACGCCGGCCAGGGTTGGGCCGATGATGCTCTTCCGCACGTGGTTCCACATCAACAGCAGGAAGGGTATGAGGAAGCTGAAGAAGAAGTTCAGCAGGAAGGGAATCCGGTAGGACTCGAACATGAACGTCTTGAGGACGTTCTGCTCGGTGGGGGTCCGTCCGTACCAGAAAGTGATGAGGGCGGCGAACCAGAAGTAGGCCCACAGAAGGCTGAGGGCGAGAAGTATCTTGCTGAAGGACCAGAAGGACTCCATGGGGATGAAGTCCTGGTATCGTCCCGTTGCCCTGAGTATGAAGGTTGTGACGATGGTGAGGCCTATGGCTGTCTGGATGCCTGTGAGGGCCTGGTGGGCGGGCATGATGGAGTCTTTCCAGCCCGGCACGAGGGACATTACGAAATCCACGTTGATCATGGTCTGGACCATGATGAGAAGCATGAAATAGAAGGCGCCGAGGGCGGTGAGGCCGATGCGGTGGTAGTTCCACTGGGCCTGGGTGCCGCGCCAGAAGCCGGTGAAGCTCCGCAGGAAGCGGGTGCGCGGCCCGTCGTTGCCGTGGCGGGCCAGGACGGCCATGTCCGGAATCGAGGATAGGACCAGGAGGGTGAGACCGCAGACGACGAGTCCCAGGACGGCGAAGAAGTCCCACCATAGGGGCACGCCGATGAACTCTGCGGAAACCCAGAGGCTTCTGCGTCCTTCCAGGGGCGGCAGCAGGGCCATGAGGGGCAGGAACCAGAGAATCGTCAGGAGGCCCACGGCGGCGTAGAGTTCGGAGACTCTGGAAAAGGGCCTGCGCCAGTGGTTCTTCGTCCAGCGCAGGGCGACGGCTACGAGGGGCGCGGAGCCGGCAGTTATGAGCAGGAAGGCGAACATGGCGGAGTAGTAGCCCCACTGGGCGCGTTCGCTGACGCCGAAGCCGTCGAGGAAACGCAGGATGAGGGCGACGATGCCGACGAGGAACACGGAACCCAGGATGGCGATGGCCATCTTGTAGTTTCGGCTCACGCAGAAGAAGTCGCTGGACACCTGCTCGGTGACCATGCGGGAGTTGAGCTCGGGCCCGTCAACGGTGATTTGGACCCGGTCCCGGTTGTTATCGGCGGTGGTGCTCAATGGGCCTCTTCCTCGGCTGCGCTGGGATCGACCTTCTTCAGATAGATGACGCTGGGATTCGTGCCGATGTGCTCCAGCAGCTTGTAGTGGCGAGGGTCTCGGGAGCGGCGCGAAACGTCGCTATTCGGATCGTTGATGTCGCCAAATACGAGGGTGTCGGTGGGGCAGGCGTTGACGCAGGCTGGCATGTAATTGCCGGCCTTCAGGGTCTGGTCGTCGACTTTTCCGCCGTCACGTCCCTCGATAGTGCGCTCGGCGCGGCGAATGCGCTGGACGCAGAAGGTGCACTTCTCCATGATTCCGCGGCTGCGGACGGTAACGTCCGGGTTCAACTGGTTCGAAAGCGTGCTTGGCCACTCCGGGTCGTAGAAGTTGAAGAAGCGCACCTGGTAGGGGCAGTTGTTGGCGCAGTACCGGGTGCCCACGCAGCGGTTGTAGACCTGGACGTTCAGTCCCTGGTTGTTGTGGTAGGTGGCGTATACAGGGCAGACGGGCTCGCAGGGCGCGTTCTCGCAGTGCTGGCACAGCACGGGTATGAACCGCGCCTTCACGTTGGGCCAGGTGCCCTCCCAGACTCGGTCGATCCGTATCCACTGCTTGGCGCGGCGGGAGAGGAAATCGTTCTCCTCGTTGACGGGGATATTATTCTCCGACTGGCACGCAACCACGCAGGCCTGGCAACCGGTGCACCGGTCCAGGTCTATAACCATTGCCCACTTCTTTGTATCGGCCATCTTCTAGCGCATTTCCCTTAGTGTGCTTCTAACCTCTGGTGATCTTGACTATTGCTTCTTCCTGGTTGGGGACGAAGGCGGGTACTATGCCTTCGAACTTGGGTATGGGGGAGTTTTCTCCCGTGGGGACTATTCTAACGCGGGTGCCGGCCCAGGCAAGGGACTGGGTCTGCTCTTCCAGGGGCAGGCCCAGCAGGTGCAGGGGGTTTTCGCCCCTACCCTTGGAGTATCGCAGGGAGGCGGTGTGGCCCTGCCCTACGGGGATGCCTATAACATTGGGCGGCACGGCGGGATGATGATATATCTGGGCGACGAAGGACCGTCCATTGGCGCCTTCCACGCGGACGAAGTCGCCCTCTCGCAGGCCGATGGCGTCGGCGACGAGGGTGCTGATCTCGACCCAAGTGGTCCAGGCGACGGTGGTGAGAGGGTCTGAGCTGGACTGCATCCAGGGGAGATTTGCCCCGGAGCCGTCGCCGAGGGACACGGTCTGGAAGGGTATCAGATTGAAGGTATTGCCTCCGGTGGGGCCCGAGATTACCGGGTCCTTGGCGAGGCTCGCGATTTCGGCCAGGTTAGGCGTGTGAGAAGAGGCGTCGGCGGTGGCGTCCCTGTCCCACCAGCCGCCCTGCTGGAGCAGAGTGTTCCAGAAAGAGTTGAAATCCGCGTCCTGCACGGAGCCGCGCTCCAGCGCCTGAATCTTCCTGGCCTGGTCCTGCAGCAGGTGATGATATGTGGGCATGTTCAGGGGAGTCGAACCGTCGAGGCCCATTTCCCTGGACAGCTGGAGCAGAATGTCGCCGAAGCCCATGGGGTTCATGCCCGGCAGGGGGTTGACCACGGGCTGCTGCATTCCTACGACCTGGAAGCCGGGACCTGGAGAGGGGACGTCGTCGCCCCAGTCCTCCATGGGTGCGCGCTCTGGCAGGACCAAATCTGCCATCTCGGCGGTCTCGTCCAGGAACGAAGAGAAGCTCGCTACGAAAATATCGTCTCGGTTGAGGGTCTGCTGCAGGCCAATGTCCTGGGGCAGGTCGTTGACGGGATTCACGCCGCGCAGCAGGACCACGCCGGTGCGTCCGTTGTCGATATCCGAGACGGTGCGATGCCAGTCGCCGGTTGAAGAGGCTTGGACGGCCTTTGCCAGCTCCGGCACCGGGGCGGGCGGGTTGAGGATGACGCCGCCTTCGGACCCAACGCTGCCGACTAGGTAATTCAGGGCGAAGATGGCGGCCAGGTTGAATGCGCCATTGGTGTGGGCCGAGGCGCTGGAGCCGCCGATGGCGATGCTGCGGGAGCCTCCATGGGCGAAGCTGCGCGCCAGGTCCTGGATGACTTGGTGGGATTCCATGCCGTGGAGGGGCGGGACGCCGAGTCGCTGCGCTATCACGTTGGGAGCGTAGGCGTCGAGGGCCGACGCTCCCTGTCCGCCTGTCAGCTGATTTATGCGTTCCTGGGGGACAAGCCCCTCGGAGATTATGACCTGGGCAACGCTCAGGGCCAGCAGTCCCTCCATGCCGGGATTGACGGGGACCCACGTATCGGCGCTGGCGGCGGTCAGGGAGAAGCGGGAATCCACCTGAGCGAAGGTCCCTCTGTGCCGGCGTCCGAGTCCCTGTCGGAACTCGCCGTAACCCTTGGAGAATTGGACGGGCGCCTGCCAGGTGCCGAGGAAGTCGGCGCCAAAGGAGAGGACGTAGCTGGCGTTCTTGAGGTCGAAAGTTGGCGTGGTCTGCTGACCGAGCACGTCCTGCATCACCTGGCTGTAGGCGGCGTCCTCCATAGCCTGGAATGCCATGTGGCGACCGCCGTAGGCTTCGGCAAAGCTGCCGACCAGGTGGGCCATGCTGGCCCGGAGTGGGGCCGTAACGGTGAGCACGCGGCTGCGGTCCGGCTGGGACTGCAGGTGTCCGCGAAGCAGGTCAAGGGCGTGGTCCCAGGTTATCGCGCCGTACTGGCCGCTTCCCCGGGGGCCTTGCCGTAGCAGGGGGCCGGAGATGCGGTCCGGGTGATATAGGGTCTGCAGGCCGGCCTCGCAGCGCATGCTGTGGCCGCCCAGGTTGGTCGGGTATTGAGGATTGCCCTGCACCTTCTTGGCGCGGCCCTCCATGATGCGCACCACGAGTCCTTCGGCTTCGGAACACTGGCCGCATAAGGTGGCGTACCAGTTGTCCCGGCCGGTCACCAGGTCTTCGGGGAGCTGAACGGGGCTCTGGGAGACGAACTCGCGCTCGTCGAAGAAGTTGCACGCCACCGCCCCCAGCGTGGTGAAGCTGGCCAGTCGAAGGAAGTTTCTTCTGCTAATCTTCATCAGTGGTCAGTACCTAATAGTGGCAGGTGGTGCAATCTGTGATGTCTGGGTTGTCGGTCAGGATCTCGTTGTCTCTGTGGCAATCAACGCAATCGCCCATTTTGAGGCTTCTCACCTGTTCGACTTCAACCATTTCGCGCACGTCTCCGTGACAGGTGGCGCAGGCGGCCTCCAGTTCAAGGCCCTGGACTTCGGTCAGGAAGCGCACGTGGGGTTCATGGGAGAACTGCACGTGGTCTGGAAGCCTGTGCACGCGCTTCCAGTCGATGGGTTCGTTGTTGTTGTAGTGTTCGATTACCTTGGCCACCTCGGGGGGCGCGTTTTCGCCCTGAACCGTGGCATGGCAAAGCAGGCAGCCCTCCACGGGCAGAATGGTCGCGGCGTCTCCCTTGGTGACGTTCCGGTGGCAGAACGCGCAGTTTATGCCTTCGATGTCCACGTGGGCGGTATGGGGGAAGGCAATTGGCTGTTCGGGCGGTCCGGGGAAGCCGAATACCTGAATGGGGGTGGACCACCAGGCCCGGATCAGGAAGATGGCGACCAGAACGACGACGGCGGTTGTGAGAAGCCCCCCCAGAGCTATGGGGATAATGACCATCTTGGGGGTAACGAACTTGGGGATCATTGCCCGCACTCACCCATGATGGCGGGCGCAACCGGTTGTCCGCAGAAGAATCGACGCTTCATGCTAAATCCAGAACCGGTCATAGAATGACTCTATGACGTAGGCGAGATTTACGGCCATGGAGAGCACGGTAAGGGCGAAGGCCAGAAAAACAAGCCCGGCTATGGTCATTGAGAAGCGGAGCAGACCTGCTCTTCTGGGCAGGTGGCCGGTTGCGATAAGCGAGGGTATGACGGCGTGAGCGATAAGCATTGTCACAGCAAAAGACGCTATCAGGAGAAGATAGAACCAGAGATTGTGGAGTAATAAGCCAAGCTCTCTCCATTCAAGGGAGCCGACAGCTATGGGGTCCGGGAGCATTTCACCGCCTATTTACTCACCTATAGAAGTCCCGTTGAGGCCCGCTTAAAGGGCACGTGAAAACTATCACACAAGGTTTTGGGTGTCAAGGGTAAACAGGCTTGGCTGAGGCGGGCCGATAGGCGTCGGATGGGGCTTTGTGGAAGGCCGGGAGCACGTGACGACCCAGGAGTTCCAGCTGGCCCAGGGCTTCCTCCGCACCGCACATGGGCCTGACGACGAACTTGCTGGCTCCGGCGTTTACGTAGTCCTGAATGAGGCTGGCGACGGTTTCGGGAGGGCCGAGGGCGCAGTATTCCCGGAAAGGCACTTTCGGCCGGTGGACAAAGACGTGCTCGCGGGAGATTTCGGCGGCTCTTTCGGGGTCGGTAGTAATGTAGAAGCCCAGCATGGTGCCGATATGGTCTTCGTCGACGACGCGGTTGTTTTCGGCGGCGGTTCGGAAAATTAGCTTTCGGCCTTCTTCGACTTCGGCGGGGGTAGCCTGAGACACAAGCCAGCCGTCTCCGAGACGACCGGTGCGTCGTTGGGCCGCCTTGCTTCTGCCGCCGATCCAGATGGGCGGGGAGGGTTTCTGCACCGGCCTGGGCACGATTGACACGTCGTTCAGGGTGAAGAAGCTGCCGTGGTGGGTGACGCTCTCTTCCTCCCACAGACGGCGGATCACATGGATTGCTTCGTCGGCTCTTTTCCCCCTTCCGGCCTTGTCCACGCCGCAGGCCTCGTACTCCACCGGGTCCTCCTGGCCTAGGCCGACGGCAGGGAGCAGCCGCCCCTTTGAGAGATAGTCCAGGGTGGCAAGCTCCTTGGCCAGGAGCACGGGATTGCGGAGGGGCAGGGCTATGACGCTGGTGCCGAACTTGAGGGTGTCGGAGTATGCGGCGACCATGGACAGGGCAACGACGGGTTCCAGGGGGAAACGGCCTCCAACGACGCGGTCGCTGAGCCAGATGGAGTCGTAGCCGTGCTGTTCGCCGAGTTCCACCAGATTTCGGAGTAGGTCGTGGCCTTCAGCCTCTGACGGGAACGGGCCGGGCGCGAAGCCGATTCTTACTTTCAGGTTAGTTGACATAAGCAGAACGTCGTAATGTGGATTGTTTTTCGGTCGGACCGGGATGGGGCTAGTATAGCAGTGGGTGGGGAAAAGGGAAGGGACGGGCTGGCATGGGCGTAGTTTGAGGGTCAGCCGGGACGCAGGAAAAGGAACCTGCGGATGGTCAGCCGGATGAGGGGCCAGCGGAGCACCCGCCAGCACCAGCGCAGGTCCTGGTCCTCGTCGTCATCGAGGCGCCTGTTCCTACCGTAGGTGGCGCTTGCGTAGGCGGCGACGACGGCTTCAATGGGCCCGGAGTAACGGGGGACGCGGGCGGCGAGTCGCGTACCGTACTCAGTGGGAGTCTCGTTGTGTTGGCGAGGGTGTCCGGCCAGTCCCGCAAGGAAGGTCAGGCCCGTGAAGGCGAAGGTGGGAAGGCCCAGCCGGCTGGTCAGGAAACGCAGATACAAGTTGACCGCCGTATACAGGAAGCCAATCAACAATAGTCCCAGCAGGGGCCACATCACGTAGGAGCGCGATAGGAAGTCCAGGGGGCCGTCGCCAGGGGTGGTTGGAGGGCTGCTGTCAATGGGGAAGAATTCCAAATCATCAAGGAGGAGGTCCCCTTCGCCGCCGGCCGGGTCCTGTTCTTCTTCACAGGCGAAAATATCGCCGAAGCATTCGTCCAGTTGGGCAGCGCTTGACGTGCCCGCGGTGGTAGATTGAATGCCAAGGTTCTCCAGGCTGGGCTGCACGCCGGCGGGGGTGGGTTCGAATTCCACCCAGCCGTATTCGGGGAAGTAGACCTCCGGCCACGCGTGGTAGTGCCTGGTCTGGACGGTCCAGGCGTTGCGGTCTTCGTCCCATTCGCCCGGAGCGAAACCCACCACCATGCGGGCGGGAATATCCAGCGAGCGCAGCATGGTTATCATGGCGGAGGCGAAATAGCTGCAGAATCCGACCCGCTGATTGGTGAGGAACCACTCCACTGCGTCAACACCCGGAGGAGGCGGCACAACTTGTTCGCCGTATTTCAGCGCATGAAGGTACTCCTGGATGCTCATGGCGATATCGTAAGAGTTGTCGTGTCCTTCGGCGAGCTGCCGGGCCAAGTCGCGGACCGGCTGTGGGAAGTTGGTGGGCAGCTGGAGGTAGCGGTCGGCAATCCAGTTGGGGTAGGCGATGCCTCCCTGGCCCAAGCCGCGGCTGGAGTCCCGCAGCTGGAGGGGTGTCGCGGTGGATACGGAGCCGACGGAGGCGTAGCTGCGGGGAGGGTTTTGTCTTCGAGAAAATAGGAGGGCGGTGGTGGGAAAGCTCTCGGCGTCCGACCGGTGCAGGATGAGGTTGTTTTCCTGCAGGGGCGATTCCGGCTGCGGAGGGAAGGTGAAGGCAAGCTCGTTGGCCCCCAGCTCCGCTTCCAGGTCGGAAAGTGTCCGCACGGAATTATCGAGGATGTGCTCCCTGACTGGGGCTATGTCGGGGGGCAGAAAGAAGGGATCGGGTTGGTCCAGGTACAGGTTGAAGGCGGGCTGGGGAGAGAGTTCCCTGAGACCGGAGACGGTGGAGCGAACGGGGATGCCGGCGGTGGCCACGTGGGTATTTGAGGAGAAGATTCGGACCTGGGTACGCAGTTCCTGCCGGGCGGCCTGGGGTGATGGCGGGGTGAATTGGGAAGGGAGGTCCTCCGGGGTGCGGGGAGGGTTGGGCACGGCGATCCATCCCTGGGGGGTGTAGGTCTCGTAGACACGGACGCGCCACCGGTGGGCCTCCGGGGAAGAGACGCGCATAATGACTGTGTCGCTCAGTTCCACGGGGCTGGTGAAGGGGAGGACCGGCTGGAGGTCGAAGCGCAACCAGTTCTTTCGGCTGGGGATTTCGTCGAAAAGGCCGGACCCGGACTCCAGGAGTTCGAGCATAGGCTCTTCCAGTGCGGCCGCGGCGGCGGGCCGGACGGGTATGGATGGGGAAGGTGTGGGCCAGGTGAAGGCCACGGCTGCCAGGGACAGGAGCATCCCGGCGGCAACGGCGGCCGGCAGGAGAATCCTCTGTCCGGCGGTGGGTCTTCTTCTTATGTGATAGAAGGCTACGGCAGGTGCCGAGGCGATGACGAATAAGGGAAGGTGGAAGAAATAGCTGTTGTCGAGGAAGCCGAGGGCTATGACGACGAGGAGCAGGCCGGGCAGGGGTATGAGAATGGCCCGGTGCGAACGGGACAGCCGCAGGGTGAGGTGGGAAACCAGCCAGGCTGTGGCTATAAAGAGCAGGCCGAATACGGTGTGGGCGCCGTCGTCGAGGAGCGGCAGACCCAGCCCGAGTGTTACAACTGCGCCGGCTGCCAGGACCAGCGCGTACCCTATGGGGCGGCCCTTGCCGGCAACGTAGCTTCCGATGGCGAGGGCAGCCAGGATGGGGACTATCAGTGGCGGAAGACCGCGCACCCAGTTGGCGTTTTCGATGATGCTGAAGGCGGCGTAAAGGCTGATGGCGAGGAGTCCCAGACCCAGGACTCGCCAGTGGGTGGCCGGAGTGTCTTTGTCGGGTTCTTCCCGCATCTGGGGCTGGGAAGTCCATGAGCGGTCCGGCCCCCGTGGAGGGAGCATGGAAGGGCGGTGGGAACCTGGCCTTTGCGTTTGCATCATGGGCTAGTAGACGAGTCGGTCCATGACGTTGGCGAGGGAGTGGGAGAGGCGGTCGCCGCGTCGGATGACGTAGCCGTCGTAGGGGGCAATCGCCGCGGACTGCGGAGGGGAATCGCCGTTTGTTGGGACCTGGAAGCTGCCGGAGTCCAGCATCACGGGCACAACGGTTACGCCGCGGCGATACATGTGCTGGAATACGCTTGGGCTTCCCGGGATGGGGCCGGGGGCTATGACGACGGCGAGGCTGCCCTGGGGGAGTTCGCGGCCCGCCTTGATCAGCAGGTTAGAGAGGGGTACGTCTCCCGTTGCCTCGACGCGGGAGAGAGTATCCAGTATCACCGAGAGCTGGGTGGCGTCGCGCTGGGGAATGATGGAGTGGAGGGCATCGCCGTGGACCATGAGGCCCACGTTCTGGTGGGACTCGATGAGGCTCACGGCGAGGGATGCGGCGATGGTAACGGCGTATTCCTCGGTGCTTTCGAGGCCGTCACCCAGTTGGCGGGATGCCTGGAGGTCCAGGATGAGCCAGACGGCGGTGTGGCCGCCGCTGTCGAACTCCTTGCTCATGAGTCGGTTGGTACGGGCGGTGGTGGGCCAGTGGATGCGATTGAGGCTGTCGCTGGGCCGGTATTCGCGCACTCGAGAAGCGGAGGCGCTGGCGCCCGGCATCAGACTGGCCCGTCCCACGTCTCCAAATGCGGCGGCGCCCACGGAGAGGCCCGCGACCAGGGGCACCACCTGGGGATAGACTGTGATGGTCTGCGGCTCTCCCACCTGGCGGCGAAGGCTGGTCAGGCCCAAGGGGTCGGAGGCGGCGATCTCAGCCGCGCCGATGACGTTCAGTCCGCGGCGGTCCTGATGGGCCATGATGGTGTGGGAGGTGGTGGACCGGGGCTTGAGATTCAGGATGAGGGCGTCTTCCCTGGTCGATAGGTCCAGCATGCTCAGCCGGAGGCCGAGGCGGGGGATGCCCAGCTTCTCCCGGATGGTCACCCGCAGATTCAGCGGGTGTCCAACCTGGGGGCGGGCGCTGAGAGTCTCCACGGTTACTTCCAGCCCGCGGGTCTGAATCCAGGACCAGAGATAGCTGAGGGCCGTCAGCAGAATTCCGAGGTAAAGGAGGAAGTAGAGGGGTCGATATGCCGTGACGAGGGCGAGAGCCAGGAGGACGACGGCCAGCGGAATGACGACAACCAGGGTTGGGAGCGAGGGCCGGTTCATCGGTACGCCAACGGTCGGAGCATGGGAGCCGGGTTGATGTTCGGGCTCAAGCTTCAGCCGGACTGGCCGCGAACGGTGGGGAAGGGGAATCTCTGCATTCGGCCGGCGCGTTCGACAGGGGTGGACTCGAGGATGCCCTCGACAATCTGCTCCTCGGTGGCCTCGGCCCGTCCCTCGGCGGTGAGCACCAGCCGGTGGCTGAGGGCGGCGACGGCCACAGCCTTGACGTCGTCGGGAAGGGTGAAGTCGCGTCCCTCCAACAGGGCGTGGGCCTGGGCCAGCCCCACGACACCCAGGGAGGCGCGGGGTGACGCGCCAAGGTGAATGGCCGGGCTTCTTCTCGTGGCCGTTACCAGGTCTACGACGTAGTCGGTCACAAGCCGGTCAACGAAGACGTTTCGGACGGCCTGCTGGGACAAGACCATCTCCTCCAGGGAGACCACCCGCGTCAGGCTGTCTATGGGGTGGGCGGGCATCTGCCGTTCGATGATGTCGGCTTCTTCCTCGAGGGTGGGATAGCCAAGCCGCAGCCGAAGGATGAAGCGGTCGAGTTCTGTCTCGGGCAGGGGAAAGGTGCCTCCGTGCTCCGCCGGATTTCGGGTGGCCAGGAGGAGGAAGGGACTGGGCACGTCCTGGGTTACGCCGTCAACGGTGACCTGCCGCTCCTCCATGACCTCCAGGAAGGCGGACTGGGTCCTGGGAGAGGCGCGGTTTACTTCGTCGACGAGCACCATGTTCGCCATGATGGGGCCGGGCCGGAAGCGAAACTCCCGGTCGCGCTGGTCGAAGATGTAGGCGCCGGTTATGTCGGTGGGGAGAAGGTCGGACGTGCACTGGATTCGCTTGAAGGTGCCGCCAATGGAGAGGGCGATGCTCTTGGCGAAGATCGTCTTGCCGACGCCGGGCACGCCGTCGATGAGGACGTGGCCCTGGCAGAGAAGGGCCATCACGCCTAGTCTGAGGGGTTGTTCGTTGCCGACTATGACTCGGCGAAGGTTGTCGAGGAGCGAATCGGCAATTTCTCGGGCGTCGCTCAGGGTAAATTCTTGCATGAATGTGTTTCTCCTTGGGGGGCTTCTCTGAAGCCGTTAAGCCAACTTTAACGCAGGTTCTGTAGGTGGGCAAGCAGGGAGGCTGATAATCCGGTTGCCAGCAGGGGATTGCAGGGTTATTCTAGCGTAACCAAGAGAGATTGACGACGGGAGCGATACGTCTGATCACATAGGGATGGATTCAATGAGTAGTTGTTCACATAAGAGAGGCTTGATTGACTAGGTCCAGGAGGCGGTCCTGGCTGCTTGCGCCCGCCGTGGAAGCGGAGGTGGACGAGGCATTGGCCCATGCGCCGGACGTGCTGGTGTTGGACACGGTTGAGCTTGTTTCGACGGAGGGAAGGGCCCAGGTGGTGAAGCGGTTGCCGGATCTGGTCGAGAGGGCTGTGGCGGGGGAGGGGACGGAGGTGTTCCTGCAGGTGGACGTGAACCGGATGGGAGAGGAATTGGAGGCGGGGATACGCCCCGGCGTAAGCGGAATTGTGCTGCCGAGGGTGGAGTGGGTGGCGCAGTTGCGACAGGCAGATTCCGTCCTTGCTCGATTGGAAAAGCGGCTGGGGATATCATCGGGCGGTCTGGAAGTAGTCGCATCACTGGATTCAGCGCTGGGTAATCACCGGGCGATGGAGTTGATTTCGGCCAGCCCCCGTGTGTGCGGCGTCAGCCTGGGACGGGTGGACCTGACCATGGACCTGAGGCAGGGTCCCGACGGGGAGTTCCACCTGCTGCCCTTCCTGATGCAGCGCTTGATTATCGTGGCGCGAACCGCCGGTGTGACTCCTCTTGGGGCGTGGTGGCGTCCGCCCGCGCGGGGATTGATGGCGCCGGCGAAGGACACCTACGAGGCGGCGGTTAGAGGCAAGGCCATCGGGTTTCGGGGAGCTTTCTGCATCCTGGGTGAGCAGGTCGTGGCGCTGAACCGGGGCTTCGACGGGCGGAGTTGGGAGGAGAAGGAATGAGTTCCGGTACGGTGCGTCGATCGGGTCTGACGATGCCTGTGAACAACGCTCGCTTCGTCCAAAAGGCGTGGACGAGAGGGTGTGACTTCATCATCCTGGACCTGGAGGACTCGGTGCCGCCGGCGGAGAAGGCCCACGCTCGCACCCTCGTCCGGGACGCCATCGCCACCGCCGCCAAAGGCGGGGCGGAGGTGTGGGTGCGCATCAATCACGACCTGGCGCTGGAAGACCTGGAGGCGTCCGTGTGGCCTGGGCTGAAGCGGGTCAACTACCCGAAGGCGGAGACTGCCCAGGAGATCTGGCTGGTGGACAGGATAATCTCGCGTCTGGAGAAAGAGCGGGGAATCCCTGCGGGCCATGTGGAGATAGGCGCAAACGTGGAGACGGCGCTGGGGGTGGCCAATGCGCTGGAAATCGCCGCCGCCAGCCCGCGCATCAGGGACTTTGGTGGTGGTGGCGGCTACGATATGTCGCGGGACCTGGGGGTGGAGATGTTCGTGGACTTCAACCAATTCGTTTACGGGAGCGGGGAACTCGAGCTGGCCGCGCGAGTGGCGGGGTTGGAGGTACACTCCACGCCCTACATGCCGAACCCGTCCGGCAGCGTAAGCGATGGCGACCATGCCTTCAGGACGGCTGAGGCAACGCGGAAGTTGGGCTTTCGGATGGGTGGCGGCTTGCACCCCAACGTGGTGGAGCCGCAGAACCGGGGCTTCACGCCGACGATTGTGGAGGTGGCGGCGGCTCATCAGGTGTTGGAGTTGTACGATGAAATGGCTGCGTCGGGGAGGATATCGGGGGAGTTTGGAGGCCTGGTGGTGGACTGGTACGAAGCGCGCCGGGCACGCGACCTGCTGGAATGGGCGGAGCTTTGCAAAAGGCGTGATGAGGAAAAGGCAGCGGCCGTTTCCAAGGTGGAGGGGGAAGCGTCGTGATTGACCTGGTCCGCCGGACGAACCTGCTGGTTTCGCTCAAGTCGTTGAAGGGGGTGGACCGGGTGTGGCGTCTCGGCGCCGACGCGGTCACGCTGGACCTGCGGGATATGACCACGGATGCGCTTAGCCAGCAGGCGCGCAAGTGGATACGCATCAGCATCGGCTTCGCAGCCTACGGTGGCGCGGAAGTGTTCATTGCACTGGGGAGAGACGACGTGGAGCGGCACCTGGAAGCTGGGGTGTGGCCGGGGATTTCCGGAATCGTCTTGTACGACGTGGACTCGGCGGATGACGTGAAAAGGTTGCTTCCGCTGCTGGACTCCATGGAGGCGAACCGGGGGATCAGCAGGGGTGCGCTGGAGCTGATTCCCGTCCTTGAGACTGCGGCGGGAGTGTGGAACGTGAGGGAAATTGTCGATGCCAGTGAGCGGGTGAGGCAGACGGCGTTGGACGAAGCCGCTCTCTGTGAGGACCTGGGCATCGTGCCGCAGCCGGAGTACGACGCTTTGGTGTACGCGCGGGGACGGGTGGTGGTGGAGGCCATCGCGGCGGGTGTGCAGCCGCTCGGCCTGCCGCATCCTGTGACCACCCTCAGGCCGGTGTTGTCGGAGAGTGAAGTGGTGGAGGAGGGGGTCAGGGCAAAGAACCTGGGGTTCAAAGGAGCGCTGTTTTCCGAGCGGGACCGGGTGGGGCCGCTGAACGTTGCCTTCAGCCCGACGGAGGAGCAGGTGGCCTACTACACGGAGGTGCGGCGGGTGTTTGCGGAAGGGGTGGCCCGGGGCACGGCGGCGGTGCCTTTCCAGGGGCGAATGATCGACGTGCCGGTGGACGAGTGGGCGAAGGACGTGCTCCGCCGCGCCGCCGGATGCCGGGAGCGGGACCGGCAGAAGCGGGAGGCCGTCGAACGGGATGTGAAGAGAGGTTCACCCCCATCCTAACCTTCCCCCATCGAGAGGGAAGGGATTCATGAGAGAGTAAGAAGCGCGTCGACGGCTCTTACGCCCTGTCCCCTGGGCAGGACCACGAGGGGGTTCACGTCCAGTTCGGGCTTGCGGTGGCCCAGGTCGACGGCCATGCGCGAGAGGGCCATGATGCAGTCAGTGAGAGCCTCCACGTCGGCCTTTGGGTCTCCACGAAAGCCCTTCAGCAGTGGCGCTCCGCGCAGTTCGGCGATCATCTCCTGCGCGTCCGACTTCGTGACAGGACAGGCGCGCATGGCCACGTCTTCGTAGAGTTCGACGAATACGCCGCCGATGCCCAGAAGGATGATGGGGCCGAACTGGGGGTCCTGGGAGATGCCGACAATGGTCTCCACGCCCCCTTCGATCATCTCCTGGACCAGCACCGGCGCACCCCTGGAATTGGGGTCGAACCTTATCCCATTTGCGACGATTTCGTCATGGGCGCGATGAAGTTCCTCCGTCGTTCGCACGTTGAGTCGTACCACGTCGGCCTCGGTCTTGTGGGGAATGTGCGGCGATTCCAGCTTAAGCGCGACGGGAAAGCCGATGGTCCCGGCGGCTTCCAGGGCTTCCTGGACGTTGCGGGCCTGGATTTCCTTCGTTGAAGGTATGCCCCAGTGGGACAGCAGCCTCTTGGACTCGTGCTCTGTTAGGGACGTCGGGCCGGGGGGCAGCGTTGGAGGAGGGCCGGCGTAGGCGGTGGATGCGGGTGCCGATTCGAGGAACTTCTGACGGCGCCGGTGGTAGCGGAAGAAGGCGGCCAGGGACCTGGCGGCGCGGCTTGGCGAGGTGAAGACGGGCACGTGGGCCTCGCGCAGGATGGCGAGGCCTTCCTCGGTGTTGTCGCCGCCGGTGGAGAGGAAGACTATGGGCTTTGACGTCGTGTCCTTCAGGTCCAGGACGATCTTTGCCTGGGAAGGCGTGCCGGCGGTGGCGATGAGAAGAGCGCCTGCCTCCGGCTCCATTTCCAGCAACCGTAGAACGTCTGCGAACTCCGGGCGGCTGGCGACACCGGTTATGTCGGCGGGGTTGGCCGCCCAGCCGAAGCCGGCCAGGATGCGGTCCAACCCTTCCCGGCCGGACTCGCTCAGCGGGGGCAGGGGTATGCCGGCGTGGCCCAGGTGGTCGGCAATGAGGGAGCTGATGCCGCCGGAGTGGGAGACTACGGCGACGCCGCCGGCGGTGGGAGGCGGGGCGTATGCCATCAGGTGAGCCGTCTGGATAAGGTCGTCGTAGTCCTCGCACCGGGTGACGCCGAATTGGTCGAAGAGGGCGTTGTGGACCTCGTCGGAGCCTGTGAGGGCCGCCGTGTGGGAACGGGCGGCTTTCGCGCCTACGTCTGAGCGGCCTACCTTGATGAGGACAATCTTCTTGCCGAGACGCAGGGCCTTCCCGGCAGCGTCCAGGAATGTCCGACCGTCCTTCAGTCCCTCGACAAAGCAGGCGACGACCCTGACGTGGGGTTCGTCCAGCAGGAAGTCGATGAAGTCGGACGACTCCAGGTCCGCCTCGTTGCCGGTGGAGATTACGTGGGAATTGCCCAGGCCCATTTCGGCGGCGCGGGTGGTCAGGGGACCGAAGGCGGTGGCGCCGCTTTGGGACACCAGGGCCACGGGTCCGGGCTGCAGGTCCGGGTCGGGTGCGTGGGAGCTGGGCCAGACGCCGCTGGAAACGTTTGCCACGCCGAGACAGTTCGGGCCGCAGACGCGGATGCCCGAGGCGGCGGCGAATTCGCCGATTTGCTGTTGTAGTCGATTTCGTTCCTCATTGCCCCGTTCGGCGAAGCCCGCGGACACGACGACGGCGGCGCCCGCGCCAACGTCGGCGCTCTGTTTCAGCACTGGCAGCACCTGGTGGTAGGGGACGATGACGCCGACCAGGTCCGGGGCTTCGGGCAGGTCGGCGAGGGAGGGGTAGCAGGGGACGCCCAGCACCTCCCCGTACCGGGGATTGACAGGGTAGACCCTGACCCGGTTCTTTGCCTCCAGGACTGAGCGAAGGAAGCGCCCCCCGTACTGGGGTCGGGGGGTTGCGCCAACCACGGCGATGGAGGCTGGTTCGAGCATTCGGCGGATGGACCGGCGTTTGAGTTCGTGCTGGCTGGGCATGGAGCTTTGGGGTTCCTCCTCGCCGGGAATTCGGTGTCGCCAATGTTAGCGGTTGAGGTGGGCCAATGCCAGAGAAGTTGCCCATTGGTGGCGAATGAACCCGTTGGCTGATAGAATGTGCGTCGGAATCCCCCGGTAACCCCGCCAAACCGGCTGGGGATTAGGGAATTCCAAACAGGTGGACCTAGAAAATTGGAGGTGACCAATGGCATCATGGGTGGACCCAAACAGGGTGATACTGACGGGTGAGAATCCTTACGTTCGGCTGGCGCTCACGCCTGACGGCGAGCTGACGAGCCGGACCAGCTTGTGGAAAGTGGTGATGTCTCCGGCGGGCCCGGGCAATGCGTTGTTCATCGTCAGCGACCTGACCGACAACGAGCCGCGAATCTACTCCGACAACATCGCGATGGCCCGGTGGTTCCAGCGAGAGATTGTGTTTCGTCAGTATGAGCCTTTCGGGGACCTGGACCTGGACGTCATCGAGGCGGAGTTCGACGCAAACGGGGACGTGCGCTCTTTCTGGACGGAGAGGATCCTGACGGAAGATGAAGAAATTACGCTGACCTGGTACGACATCCAGGAGCCGACCATGATCAACCCGCCGCCGAACAGCAGGCCCGGCCGGCCCCACGGAGTTTACGCCTGTATGATAGCCTCCGCGGGAGCGCGTCTGGCCCTCAACGGTACGCCCGCCATTGGTACTACCTTCCTGGAGAGTGAAAACCCGGGTACGGAGGCCATGTCATCGCTGGCCTTCTCCGAGACGTGGGTGATTGAGCGATAACGAAGTTCATCCTCACCGGAGGGCGACGATGGCACGCAAACGTGGATACGGAGGTGGATGATGAAGATCTACTGGCAGCAGAAACGGAAGGGCCAGGAGCTTATCCTGGACGCCCTCAACGGGCAGACGGCGACTCTGGGGGCAGTGCGCGAGACGAAGCGGGGCTTCGACGCCTTCGCCACCACCACGGGCTATGACCCGGGGAGGGCGACGAAGGGGTTGGCATCTATGGAGGAGGCCAAGGCCTTCGTGGTGTCCTTCGAGCCGTGGAACCTTTATGAGGGGGGCATGGAGGCTCTTCCCATAGAGCCGGAGGTCAGGCCGCGGCCGACCGACTGACCTGCGGTTTATTTCGAAACAGACGAGGTAGGACGTGTGATGTCACTTAAGCGGGTGCTTCTGGTAGGAATCGCAGGGTTGGCGCTGGGACTTGCGGCGGCTTGCGGAGGCGAAGAGGAGCCGGAATCGACTCCCCGAGCTACGCCTGCGGCAACGCCGGCGCCGACGCCCGTACCCACCCAAATTATGCAGCAAACGGAGGAACGCCCCGAAGTTATGAGCAAACAGTACAGCAGTTACCCGGATATGGTCATTGACGCCGACAAGAAGTACACGGCCACCATGGAGACAAGCAAGGGAACCATAGTCTTGGAACTATTCCCGGAAGAGGCGCCCAAGGCGGTCAACAACTTCGTGTTCCTGGCGAGAGAGGGATACTACGACGGGGTGATTTTCCACCGGGTGATCAGTGGCTTCATGATCCAGGGAGGCGACCCCACTGGGTCCGGCATGGGGGGGCCTGGCTACCGGTTCGAGGACGAGCCGGTGACGCGTAGCTACCTGCCCGGCACGTTGGCCATGGCGAATGCAGGCCCCAACACCAACGGCAGCCAGTTTTTCATCATGCACACGAACTTCCGCCTGCCGCCCGACTACACCATCTTTGGACTTGCTTCCGAAGGGCTGGACGTGGTGGATGCAATCGCCACGACCCCCACGTCGCCGAGCGACCGTCCCCTGGAGGACGTCTATATCGTCAGCGTGACCATCGAGGAATCGGAAGGATAGGGCGACAGACCACGGTCGGCAAACATTCAGCAATGAGAAGGGGCGGGATTTAATCCCGCCCCTTTGCGTTCATGGGAAATGGGGTCAGGACCGCTAGTCCTTGGGTGGGACTACGAAGGGGTACTCCTTCTTCCAGCCGCTGAAGCCGGGTTCCATGTAGGCCACGTTGGTGTAGCCCATCTCGATAAGGGTCTGCCCTGCCAGGGCAGCTCTACCGGAACCCCCTCAATGGGCTATGATGCAGGCGCTCTTGTCCGGCACCTGCTTTTCGATGCTTCCTTCAATGCGGCCGCGAGCCAGCAGGGTCGCCCCTTCGATGTGGCCTTCCGCCCATTCGTTGGGCTCGCGAACGTCCAGGATTACGATTTCCTCGCCGGCCTCCAGCCGGTCGTGAGCTTCCTTCAGGGGTACGTTTGGCACGGCCTTCTGTGCGGCCTCGACCATCTTCTTTCCTACGTTTTCCAAGGGCTTTCTCCTTCTGCTTGGGTTGGGTTCGGCGGTCACTCAAAGAGATAGCATAAAGGGAGGCGGGTAGTCAATTGCGGGGTGAGACTTTGGCCAAGCCGGGCGAAAGGTGCATGAATCGACGCTGGGTTGATATACTATTAGGTGTGGGAAAAGTCTTTTGGCGGTGTAGTTTGGCATGAATCGTATGAAGAGCGCCTTCGAATTGGCGATGGAGCGGGCGATGGAGTTGGAGGAGCCCGACGAGGAACAGAAGCTGGAGTGGGAGCTGGAGCCCAAGGGTCGCCGGCTGGCCGGCATGTTTCTGAAGGGGCAGGGCGCGCCCTTCACGGCCATCGAGAATGAACCGACGGACCGCCGGGCCTACCTGGTCAAGGGGATGATGGAGACGCTGGTCTCCAACCTGCAACTGCCCAAGTCGGACGCCGTGAATTTCACCAACGACAAGGTCGCGGAGGGGATTCAGAGGCTTTTCCAGGGCCGGCCGGAGGTGAAGGAACTGTTGGAGCGGATCAAATACGTGACGGACCAATATCGCCAATTCGGCATGCCGCAGCGGGAGCAGGCCTTTGCCCAGTTGAAGGCGCAGTTCGAGAACCAGGTGATGGGCGCCATGGCCCGCCAGATGGGTCAGCAACCCCAGGGGATGCAGGTGAACGTGGAAACGATGCCGGAATTTCAACAGCAATGGCTGGCCGTTTCCAGCCAGATGGACTCGCAGTATGAGCAGCATCTGGAGGACTTTCGCAAGCAGCTGCTGGAGCTGGTGTAATATGCGCGACTACGACGGAGATTTGCGGCGCCTGGTGGAGGCAGCAGCTCAAACGGAGGTAGTCAGGGCGCCGCGACAACTTCTCCTCACCTTCGGCGTGACAAAGCTCGACTATTACGTCATCACGGAACCCTCCTACAGCGAGGTTATTCCCGGACCGCCGGAGGCGGTTGTCAGGGAGGGGACTGTCTCGGCCCAGCGGCCCGCGGTGGTGACCCCCGGTTACATGAGGCGGCTGGAGGGATTTGGCGACGACGCCTACCGCTACTTCGACGATATGGCCCGGCAGTTCGGCCCCGATTCCCCGGGGATTCTGTACAGCTACTCCAACGAACCGGGAGAGATGAACATCGTGGAGGGGACCGCGCGGGAGGTTGCGGAGCGCATCAACAACGAACTCAACAGCAACGACAAGAGTCATTCCGCGGTCATCAGGGGCGTGGACGAACTCTGGGACGTTTCGTTGCTGAAGTTCATCTTTGAATACACGATGGCGTCGATTTCGGCCAACGTGGAGGAACTGGGAAGCCGGGGGCTGATGAGTCCCGATCCCCGCCACGGGGTGCCGAGAGGGGCCGTCAACCGGATAGAAACGCTATTCCTGCGGGCGGAACAGGGCGAAGACCCCTCGGAGTTGAAGCAGGAACTGGACCGCTGGGACCTGTTCGACCGTTACCAGGACAGGTTTTTCGAGCTGTACAAGAGGAGAACCGGATAGGGACCCAGGCGGGTTTATGGTGCTCCCCCCCTTGACCGGAACGCCTGTTGTGGTAGAATTGCACGCTCGATTCTTCCCTGGAATCCGTAGACGAATACGACTGCGGCCGGAAATCTGAGATCAGAGGAAGTGCGTCCGCCAGTGACGCGCGCAAGAGGAATAGTTATGACTAGTGGCAACGAGATCATCCAGGTCGAGGACCTGGTCAAGGTGTACCCGGGCGGGACCAGGGCAGTCAACGAAGTGAGCTTCTCCGTTCGAGAGGGGGAGTTCTTTGGTTTCCTGGGCCCGAACGGCGCGGGCAAGAGCACTACGATGAAGATTCTGGGTACCCTGCTGGGCCGAACGTCGGGACGGGCGGTGGTGGGCGGCTACGACGTGTCGCGCAACCCCAAGGAGGTGCGGCGGACCATCGGGTTCGCAATGCAGGAGGTGGGACTGGACGACCTGGCTACGGGATGGGACTTTCTGGTTATGCAGGGCCTGCTCTACGGGGCCAGCCGCCGGGAAGCCAAGGTGCGCGCGGAGGAGTTGCTGGAGCTTGTGGCCCTCAAGGACGTGGCCAAGCGTAAAGTCGGCGCCTATTCGGGAGGCATGCGACGCCGCATTGACCTGGCGGCGGCCCTGGTGCACCGTCCCTCGGTGCTTTTCCTGGACGAACCGACCACGGGCCTGGACCCCCAGAGTCGCTTGGCCATCTGGGACCATCTGGAGCAGTTGAACAAGGAAGGGATCACCATATTCCTGACCACGCAGATGATGGAAGAAGCGGACCACCTCTGCGAGCGGATCGCGATCATCGACCGGGGGGAGATAGTTGCCGAGGGCAAGCCTCCGGAGTTGAAGTCAAACGTGGGGGACGACCTGGTGGTCTTGACGGTGGCGGGGGAAGACGAGGCAGAGCGCCACGACCGGGCGGAACGAGCGCAGACTTTGTTGGCGCCACTGGAGTACGTGGATGAGGTGTTTGCCACGGACGGCAATGTTTCGGTGAATGTGAAGGACGGCGGGGCGGCTATCCCCAGCCTGCTTCAGACGCTGGCACGGGAGGATATTGCCATCGTGAACCTCTCCCTTACGAGTCCCACGCTGGACGACGTTTTCCTGAAGCATACCGGGCGGACGATCAGGGAAGAGGAGGCCGGCGGCGACGAATTCAACCGGGTGATGGGTCAGTGGATGGGGGTCAGCAGGAGATAGGAATGACTGTATTTCGAGAAACTTACTACATCTACTTGCGGAACATGAAGGTCTGGCTGATGCCGGCCACTTTCCTGCCGCCCCTGTTTATTTCGGGCGTGCTGTACGTCCTGTTCGCGGCCACGTTCACGGAGGTGACGCAGCTGGGCGGCTTCTCCACCGGCGACTACGATGCGTTTCTGGTGGCGTGGATCATAGTGCAGGCGGTGGTCTTCAGCGGCGGGGATTCAGGCTTCGCCCTCCTGACGGACGTAATGTCGGGATACTTCGACAAGCTGTTGCTTGCTCCGATAAACCGGTTCTCCATTCTCTTCGGCAGCCTGCTGGTGTCTGGAACCCGGGCAGTGCTTCAGGGAGTGGTGATAGTAGCGATTGCCTTGGCCCTGGGAGTCTCCTTCAAGACCGGGATTCTGGGTGTGTTGGCGCTTCTGGGCTTCGCCGCGGTCTTCGGCTTGGCGTGGGCATGCCTCAGCATCATCATTGCGCTGAAGACGAAGAATGCGCAGGCAACCCAGTCGTCGTTCGTGCTGTTCTTCCCCTTCGTGTTTCTGACAACCGCATTCATGCCGGAGGAGCTGCTGAGCGGCTGGTTCAAGATTGCGGTTAAGGCAAACCCGGTGACCTACGTCACCGAGGCAATGAGGGCGATTGTTGTCGACGGCTGGGAAATGGGCGTGATTATGACGGGACTCTGGGTGACGATCGGGACGGTTACGGCGCTGATGCTCGTAACCACGTGGCTGTACCGCAGGGTGACGGTGTAGCGGCCGCCCTCTCCGCGAGCATTCCCAACGTTACGGCGGGTTGGGCTTGAAACCCATCCGTATTGGTTAGTCCGGGCGCACCAGGAGCACTGGCGCGGTTGAGGTGCTCACGACCCGGTCTGCCACGCTGCCGAGTATGGCGCGGCCCAGACCCGCGCGCCCACGGCTGGTCATAATAATCATGCTGTTGGGATTCTGGTCGGCTGTTTCGACGATGTTGGCTGCGGCGTCGCCCACCAGTACCATTGAATCGATATTCGTTATCCCCTGCTGCTTCAACTCTTCAACCTTGAGCATGAGGTAGCCTTTGGAGGCGTCCTCTACCGCGGTGAGTATGTCCGGATATCCGGCCGGCCATTCGCTGGCCATGGACATTTGCATGGTGGAAGAGGCGACGCGGACCAGTAGAAGCTTGGCGTCGATGCGGCCGGCGAGGTCTATGGCCGTTTCCAGAGATTTCTCGGAGATCTCGGAACCGTCCAGGGGTACGACGAGGGTGTCGACTTCCGCCCGGCCTTCGAAATTCTGGGCTGGAATGTCGGGACGCTCCAGGTGTATGGAGAAGGCCTCCCCCTGCTTCCAGGACTCGCGTTCAAGCTGGTCTTCATCGATTTCGGGCCTGATGATGAGCATGGGGTTTGAGGAACTGTGGAGGACCCTGTCCGTAACGCTGCCGACCACAAGGCGCCCAATCCCTGTGCGGCCATGGGTGGACATGGCCACAAGGGTCTTCAGAAAGTCCTTGCTCGCTTCGTTGGTAATGGCGGCAATGGGGTCCTCGAAGGAGACAAGGTTATCCACCTTGTCGGAATCCAGGCCGGAACCAAGGTTGGAAAGATAGCCCTCGGCGCGATCACGCATCCTGTCCCGGGCCTCATTGGCCATGACCTCGATCATGGGGCCGATGTAGTCAACGGGGAGGGAGCTTTCGTCGAACTCGACGGCACGGAGCAGGGTGACGTCCGACTCGTAGGCGGAAGCGAGGAGCCGGACGACCGGCAGGACAGCCTCGGCGCGCTTGGAACCGTCGAAGGGAACGATGATGCGTGTGAACACGAAACCCCCTTTGAGACACGGTAGCTTTGTAACGAAAAGTATATGCCTCGCAGGTGATACGGTCAACATTCTCAGCCGTCTTTCCCGTGTTGTGACTGTGCTATGATGGGTTCCCGTAAAGGGGAGATTGCCTGCAAACCGGAGGTGCAACGATGCTGGACCTGTTGATTCAAGGAGGCCTGGTTATCGACGGAACGGGGAGTCCGGGGTACTTTGCCGCCGTGGGAGTAGAGGGGGACACGCTCAGGATTCTGAGGGGTGACGCCACGGGGGTGGAGGCAGCGGAGACCATCGACGCGACGGGAAAGGTGGTGTGCCCCGGATTCATCGACCTGCACTGCCATACGGGGCTGACGATTCTTGGGGAGCCGCGGCACGAGCCCAAGGTGCGCCAGGGAGTGACGACGGAACTCGTGGGCATCGACGGCATCTCCCACGCGCCTTTCAAGACCCAGGAGGAGTTGCACCGTTACATCTGGCTGGACGCGGGGTTGAACGGCTATCCGCCCCTGCCCGCGGACTGGCTGACGGTGGCGGAGCAGCTGGGTAAGTATGACAACAAGGTGTCGGTCAACGTGGCCTTCATCCTGGGGAATTCGCCGGTGAGGATTTGGGGCGTGGGCTGGAACGACAGACCGTCCACGGGGCACGAATTGGAGGAGATGAAGTCGGTCACGAGAGAAGCCATGGAAGAGGGCGCCTGGGGTCTCTCCACCGGCCTGGACTACCCGCCCGGGGCATACGCCGATACGGACGAACTGGCGGCGCTGATGCAAACGGTTGCCCGTTTCGGAGGCTTCTACCACACCCACACCCGGACCGATTTGAAGAAGGTCAGCCTGCTGGCCCCCTGGGACGAGGCGTTGGAGATTGGGCGCAGGAGCGGCGCGGCGGTGCATCTCACCCATTACAGGCAGAGCACCCAGGGGGAGGGGAGTCACTGGGACTACCTGGACCTGGTGGACGACGCCCGGGAGCAGGGTATGGACGTTACCTTCGACTGCTATACCTATCCGTATTCGGGGACCAGCGCGACCATAGCCATACCAAACTGGGCCAAGGACGGCGGGCCGGAGACGCTTATGGCGGCGCTTCAGGACCCTGAGGCGCGGGCCAGGATGAAGAAGGAGATTTCGCAGGTGCGCCTGGAGGAGAGCTGGCTGACTCACTTCGTTCAGCCGCAGAACAAGGTCTACGAAGGGCACCGTCCCGTGGACATCGGTGAATTGAGAGGCCAGGACCCGGCGGATGCCTTCTTTGACCTGCTGGTGGAGGAGAGGCTGGGGATTTCAATCGTAGGGCTGGGGACGAACCCGCAGACGCTGCCGGACTTCGTTTCCCACCCGTGCGGAATGATCGCCAGCGACGCAATTCTGCTGGGAGAGTACCCGAGTCCTCGCAGCTACGGGTGCTTCCCGGTGGTGTTGGCGGAGTTCGTGAGGTCGGAGCGGCATCTGCGGTTGCCGGAAGCGATCAGGAAGATGACGTCCTTCCCGGCGCAGCGGCTCGGACTTCCGGACCGGGGGTTGCTGATCGAAGGGATGCGCGCCGACATTGTGGTGTTCGATCCGAAGACGGTAAAGGCTCCGGCGACCAAGCTGCAGCCGAAGCAGTTTCCAATAGGGATCGACTACGTGATCGTGAACGGGGAGGTGGTGGTGCGGGACTCGGAGCACACCGGGGCGCTGCCGGGACGGGGGATCCGGCGGGGACGGGCCACCACGTAGGAACGGGGCGTGGGCTAGTCGACGGGGACTTTAGATTCCTCGATAAGACGGGGCCTGCGCCGGAAATACTCCTGCTCCAGCAGGCCCATGACCGTGGAGTCGTACCATTCGCCGTCCTTGGGGTGGGTGCTGCGGAGATGTCCCTCCAGCAGGAACCCCAGGCGCTCGCACATGTGGCGGGCGTGGATGTTGTAGTCGGGAACGTCCACCCAGGCCCGGTGAAGCTTGTAGGTGGAGAAGGTCACGTCCAGGAGTTCCAGCAGGGCGGCGGAGCCGAAGTGGTGGAGCCACAGGTCCTTGCGCCCGATGATCAAGAAGAGTTGGGCCTCGTGGAGGGGCGCTTCGATGAGCATCTGGGCCTCTCCTATGTGCCCTTCGTTGGTGTCGTACACGGAGAATATCTTCCTGTCGGGATCGTGGAAGATGCGCTCCCATTCTTCGTCGCTGGCCTTGACGGCGTTCCTTGGGGAATAGCCGATGTGGAGGGGCTCGCCGTCCTCGTCAGCGCCATACCACATGGTCATCACTTCCGGATTCTCAAGCCAGGCGTTCATTCGCTCAACGTCTTCGCGAGACACTTCGGTGAGTCGTACGTCTGGAATCATGGGGTTCTCCTCCGCGGGCTAAATGGACCTTGATGAAATGGGTGGCTGATTTCAGATTAAACGGAATCGGGACTTTAGTCAATTGCAACGAAGTTTATCGGGACTGCAGCGTTGACTGAGGTGTGGTGGTGGACCGCTTGGGAATTGGGGTTATTCCCCGCCGGCGTTATAATGTGAGCGAATGAGGAGGATGAATTCCATGAAGCTGCACTACGACGTTTTCCCGACGCCCTTTGGATGGTACGCCGCGGTGGTCTCTCCGGAGGGACTCAGGTTCGGTTCCATGAGACAGTCCCCGGACGAGGCCATCGAGGGGCTTTCGCGCCAGCTGAACGGGGCGTCGCAGAACTCGGAGGCGGTGGCAGACGTCCAGGAGTCGATTCTGGCGTTCTTCGATGGGGATAGCGATGCGCTGGGTGAGATTCGTCTGGACCTGGAGGGGGCGCCTCCTTTCCACCGGGCGGCCTGGGATGCGTGCCTGACGATTCCCCTGGGCGAAACGAGAAGCTACGCGTGGCTCGCGTCGGCGGCCGGCAGCCCGGGGGCGTATCGAGCCGCGGGGCAGGCTATGGCGAGGAACCGGGTGCCCGTTGTCGTGCCGTGCCACAGGGTAATCGGCAGCAGCGGTGGGCTTCACGGGTACGGCGCGGGCGGGTTATCGGTCAAGGAGCAACTGCTCAGGGCGGAAGCGGGAATGGCGCAGCGGAATTCCGCGCAGGACGCTTAGTCCTCTGCAGGGCCCAACTGGTCCTGCAGGACGTCCAGGGCCTCATCCTTCTGGTGCTCACGCACCAGGAGCCGTACGGGAAAGGGCGAGGACCCCAGGAAAGGGTTAACGTCGCCGCCCCGAATGACTATGGTAATGTCGGCCTCGTTCAGGATGCCCTGCCAGATGTGAGCGGTCCATTCGTTGGGCGCGGTAGTGAGGACAACCCACTTTACGTCTTCCGATTCGCGCGGCATCGGGGCTTCAGGAGGCGCTGGGTTCGACGGAGATTCGCTCAGGGCCCAGCAACTCTTCCAGCCGTGACCGGAGCTCGGGGCAGAACTTGACCGCAAAGGGCATGTCTATTCGCACCTGCTTGCTGTTGGAGAGGATGTTCAGCAGCACCCTGTCTTCTCCCGGGAACGCCAGCATGACTTCAACAGTATCCTGCAGAAGATCGGCGTCCCGCTGCTGATTGACGGTCTCCTCCATGGTGAGTTGCAGGGTTCGGTTGCCCACTGTTTCGGACGCTCCGTTGGATGAAGTGCGGGCGCCATTTCCGGAGGACGCCCTGGCGGGTGGGGAGGGACGGCTTGGCCTGGAGGAACCGTTGGCGAAAGGGGTGGGTTTGGCGGGTGCCGGGCGGCTGGCCTTGGCGGCGCCGTTGGTGGTCGCGGGGGCCTTCTTGCCGGGATCGTATTCCCGCACGTTGCTGCAGTATAGAGAGACGTCTTCGCCGCGGACAACGACCTTGCCTTCCACCTGGAGCAGGCTGCCCTCCTGCCAGACGCTCTGGGTCCGTTCCAGCACTCCGGGCCAGGCGATGACTTCGAGGGCACCGTCGAGAAGTTCCAGGGAGGCGTTGAGGAAGGGACGCTGGTCCCGGGTGAGGCGCTGCTGGGACGACGATAACAGGCCGAGAACGGTTACCTTGGAGCCTTCCATCCCTGTGTGCAACCGGTCCAGCGAGGCTATGAAACCGGCAGGGACGTCTGTCAATAGCTGTCGGATGGGGTTCGCGGTGATTGCCACGCCGAGGAGTTCCTTTTCCCAGGCGACCTTTTCGAAGGTCTCCGCATCCGGGCCGCTGAGATTGAAGGACACCACAGATTCTTGCGCCTGGGAGCTCATCGCGCCAAAGAGGCTGGTCTGTCCGGACTGTCGGTTTCGGGCCTCAATCTGGGACTGGGAGAGAATGGACGTGGTGGCTTCGAGGACGGGGCCGCGCTTCCCCATGCTGTCGAATGCCCCGGCCTTTATCAGGCTCTCCAATGACCGGCGGTTAATGCCCCGCAGGTCCACCCTGCGCACGAAGTCGGCGAGGGACTTGAAGGCACCCTTGCCGGTGCGCTCCTCTACGATGGGAGTGACGGCCGATTCGCCCAGATTCTTGATGGCCGAGAGGCCGAAACGGATTCCGTCCGGCTGCCCGGCCTCACTGTCGATCGTGAACTCGACGCTGCTGCGGTTTACGTCGGGCGGCAGGATGGGTATGCCCATGCGCAGCGACTCGTTGACCGCGCTGGCCATCCTGTCGGGATTATCTCGGCGGGAGTTTAACACGGAGGCCATGTATTCCAGGCTGTAGTTGGCCTTGAAATAGGCGGTCCAGTAGGAGATCTGCGCGTAGCTGACGCTGTGGGCTTTGTTGAAGGCGTAACCGGCGAAGGGTTCGATGAGATTGAAGATCTCCTGGCCCTGCGCGTGGGTGTAGCCCTGGCCCATAGCGCCCTGGATGAACCTCTCCTCTTCCTGGGCCATGAGCTCCGGGATCTTCTTGCCCATGGCCTTCCTGACGATGTCAGCTTCCCCTAGGGAATAGCCGGCAAAGGTCTGAAGAAGCCTGAGCACCTGGTCCTGGAAGACGATTACACCGTAGGAATCCTCCAGGATTTCGTCCAGGCTGGGGTGGGGAGACTTGACGGCGGTGCGGCCGTGCTTGGCGTCGATGAAAGTTGGTATCTGCTCCATCGGGCCGGGGCGATATAGGGCGATCATGGCCGCAACGTCGCTCAGGGAGGAGGGTTTGAGTTCGCGAATGTTGCGCTGCATTCCGGCGCTTTCCAACTGGAACACCTCGTTGGTCTTGCCGGAGGAGAGGAGGTCGAAGGTCTTCCTGTCGTCCCAGGGGATATGCTCAAGCTGGATTTCCAGGTCGCGGGTCTGCTTGAGCATCTTGATGGTTCGGTCCAGGATGGTCAGGTTTGTGAGGCCAAGGAAGTCCATTTTCAGGAGGCCCAGCCTTGCGATGGGTTCCATGGCAAACTGGGTCATTGCCACTTCGGACTCCTCGCTGCTGCGCGTGGGGCGCTGCAGGGGAACGTACTCGGTGAGCGGCTCTTCCGAGATGACTACACCGGCGGCGTGGGTGCTGACGTGGTGGGCGATGCCCTCCAGCCCGACGGCCTTGTCCACCAAATCGGTGACTGCCGGGTCCTGTTCATACATCTCCGTCAGCTGGGGGGTCTTGTTGATCGCGTCCCGCAGGTCGTTGACCTTGAAGGGAATCAGGCGGGCGATCCGGTCTGTGTCGGCGTAGCTCATTCCCAGGGCGCGGCCAACGTCGCGGATGGCCGCCTTGGGCCCCAGGGTGCCGAAGGTGATTATCTGGGCGACCTTGTCCTGGCCGTAGCGCTGGGTGACGTAATTGATGATCTCATCGCGGCGGTCGTCCTGGAAGTCCATGTCAATGTCCGGCATCTCCTTGCGCTCCACGTTGAGGAAACGCTCGAAGACCAGGGTGTGCCGGAGGGGGTCAACGTCCGTGACGCCGAGGCAGTAGAGAGCGAGGCTCGCGGCGGCGCTCCCGCGTACGGCGAGGAGTATGCCCCGCTCTCGGGCGAAGGAGACTATCTCCCAGACGACGAGGAAGTAGTTGGCGAATCGGGTCTGGCGGATCACTTCCAGTTCGTACTCGAGCCGCTCCACCTGTTCCGGCGTGCGGGAGGAATAGAGGCGGTGCAGGCCCTCCCAGCATAGCTTGGCCAGAAACTCGTCGGCGTCTCCACCATCGGGTACCGGGTACTTGGGGAGGTGCAGGTTGCCGAATTCCAGGGTGACGTGGCAGGAGTCTGCGATTAACTGGGTGTTGGAAATGGCTTCCGGGTAATCTTCGAACATCGCCGCCATTTCCTGGGGACTCTTGAGATAGAAGGAATCGTCCTCCATCTTGAGCCGGGATGCGTCGTGGACGGTCGAGTTGGTGTGAATGCAGATGCGGAGGTCCTGAAGACCCGCGTCTTCCTTGTGGGTGTAGTGGCTGTCGTTGGTGGCGACCAGGGGGATGCTTGTATCCCGGTTCATCGAATACAGGGCCTTGTTTATATCGTCCAGGCCGGGCACTCCCTTGTGCTGCTGGACCTCCAGGTAGAAACGGTCCTGGAAGACTTCCCGGTACCACTGGGCGCGGGCGGCGGCATCTTCCAGCCGGCCCTCCTTGATGAGGCGGGGAATCTGGGCGCTGGGGCAGCCGGAGAGAGCGATGATGCCCTGGCTGTGCTGTTGCAGCAGTTCGTCGTCCACCCTTGGCCGGTAGTAGAATCCTTCCAGGTGGGCCTTGCTGACCAGCTGGATGAGGTTCCGGTAGCCCACGTTGTCCTGTGCCAGCAGGGTCAGGTGGTGGGGACTCTTCTCCGTGGCGTCCTTTGTATTCCGGCTGCCCTTGGCCTCGTAGATCTCGCAGCCGATGATCGGCTTGATCCCGGCTTTCAGGGCGGTGGAGTAGAAATCGACGACGCCGTAGAGGGAGCCATGGTCGGTGATGGCGATGGAGTCCATGCCCAGCTTCGAAGTCTGCTCCACCAGCTGGGGAATACGGCTGATGCCGTCTAGGAGGCTGTATTCGGTATGGACGTGGAGGTGTGTGAACATGGCTGGCGGGGGAGACAAACATAGTATATCGAGCCGGAAGGGTCAAGGCGGGAACGGGGGCAAATTTACAACATGGTGTAATTGCCGGTAGTGCCGGATACTAGGGATTGTAGCCCTTGGGTTGGTGGTTTACACTGGATTTATACGTCTGTGCAGGTTGAGTTATTCCTATGACCGTATTGGTAACCGGAGCAACGGGCTTTCTGGGTCGGCGGGTCGTTCAGGCGCTGCTGAACCGGGGCAAGGACGTGCGCTGCCTGGTGCGGACTCCCGGTGCAGAGGCCATATTTGACATGGACCGGGTGGACGTCCACTACGGAAGCGTCTCGGACCCGGCATCCCTCCGAGCCGCGTTCTACGACCTGGACGAGGTGATCCATCTGGTGGCTGTGATTCAGGAGCGGGGAGGCGCTACTTTCGTCCGCATCAATGTGGATGGCACACGAAACGTGCTGCAGGCGGCGAAGGACGCCGGGGTGCGGCGCTTTGTGCACATGAGCGCAATTGGGGCGCAGGAGAATCCGGAAATGAGGTATCTGTACAGCAAGTGGGTGGCGGAACAGCTGGTGCTCAGCAGCGGCATCCCTTACACCATTCTGCGCCCATCTCTGCTTTTCGGAGAGGGGGACGAGTTCATGAACGCCCTGGCCGGGCTGGTCAGGACGACTCCGCTGGTGCCGGTAATAGGCAACGGCAAGAACGAATTCCAGCCGGTGTCCGTGGAAGATGTGGCGCGCTGCGCGGCCCTTGCGGTGGACGACCCCCGCCTGCGAAACAGAAGGGTGGAGATCGGCGGGCCGCAGCGGATGACCTACGATCAGATTGTGGACGGGGTCGCGTTTACCATGGGCGCCAAGCGTTGGAAGCTGCATTTGCCCGTGGCGCTGATGAGGTTTCCCGTGTGGCTGGCGGAGAAGCTCCTTTCCAAGCCGCCGGTGACCAAGGACCAGTTGGCGATGTTGCAGGTGCCAAACTTCCCAGATAAGGACACTGTCCAGGGTGTGTTCAGGTTCCGACCGAAGCGAATCAGGGGGAACATCACCTACGTGAGGCGGGTGCGGTGGGGAGACGGGATGAAGATGCTGTTGGGTCGGATGCCGAGTCACATCAGGGACCACTAGGCGCCGGCGGCGTTGACAGGGTTGGAGGGGCGTCCATAGACTAGCCATGTTGGGGGGCGATGGCGCCCTCATGCCGCAAAGATTAGAGCGTGAGCAACGGAGGGAACAGAGATGGCCTGGAACGGCTGGAAAGTAGTAGACATGGACTCTCACATAATGGAGCGTCCGCACGAGATGTACAACGGTTACGTGGACCCCGCCTATAAGGAGGACTTCGACAGGCTGAAACGGGCCATCGAGGAGAATATCCGCCAGGGAGGGAAGGGCGCCCTGGCGGCCAGCCGTCATGCCGTCCTCGCCCCCGTGGTCTCGGACAATGCGCTGGGGCAGGCGGACTCATTCGGGCTGGCTCCCAGGGAGTTCATCCTGCAGCCCGGCGAGGGCGGGCGGCCCAACTTCGGCCGGCCGGATCGGGGTCAGCTGCCTCACATTCGAGCCGAGGTGAATTGGGACGTGAAGGCGCGGCTGGAGGACATGGACGCCGCTCACGTGGACGTTGGCGTCCTCTATCCCACCCACGTTTCGAGCTACTGCGCTCTGCACGACGTGGGCTTTGAAAATGCGCTCTACGAGGCCTATCACCGGTGGGTGAGCGACTTCTGCACCCAGGCGCCGGGCCGGCTGAAGTGGACGCTGGTCGCCAATCTGAGGGACGCTCGGACGGCGGCGTCGGAGATACGCCGTTGGGCCAGGGACGACGAGAACCTGGTCGGCATCTATTTTTCACCCCAGGGACCGGACAACCTCCTTCTCGACAGCAGCACCCTGTACCCGATCTACGAGGCCGCCGAGGAGACCGACCTGCCGGTGCTGGTCCACGGTGGTACCGCCAGGCCGCCCTTCGGGCCGGGGACTTTCGATCTTAGGGGTGCCTGGTTCCTGCAGCACGGGCTGGGAAATCCGTGGGCGGGAATGGCCGCAATGGGCGCGCTTATCGGAGGCGGCATACTGGAGAAGTTCCCCACCCTTCGGGCTGCCATTGTCGAAACTGCCGCCGGATGGCTCCCCGCCATCCTAGACCGGTTCGACAGCCACTACGTGCTTTCGCCCCACCACGTGCCCTACCTGAAGCGGTCGCCGACGGAGATGGTGAAGAGCGGACGCTACTTCCACGGCATCGACACTTGGGAGACCACCCTGGAGTCGGTGGTGGACGTGGTGGGCGAGGACGTCCTGCTGTTTGCCACGGACTGGCCCCACGGCGACACGGCCTGGCCCACGGGCGTGGACCAGGTGGTTGAGTGGCCGGGACTGTCGGACAGCGCCAAGAAGAAGATACTGGGGGAGAACGCCATGCGTCTCTGCCCGCGCCTGCGGGACTGATGTGTTAGAATAGGGCCGAACTCATCAAACTAAGGGTCTACGGTATGGATTCAAAGCAACATATAGAAACGGCCAGGGAGTTCCTGGAAGCTTCCGACCGGGAGTTTGAGGCGGGAGAGATACTGCAGGGATCAGAGAAGCTCTGGGGCGCGGCGACGCATGCCTTGATGGCGTTGATGAAGGAAGAAGTGAATGTCAGCAATGGTCATCGCGAGTTTGAGATTGCCGTAGGCCGCCTCTCGGACGAGTGCAGCGACCACCGCATCCGCTTATGCTTCATGATTGCGCAAATGTTTTATTACAATTCGCAGTTTGGATTTATGGAAGACTGGCAGATTGCAGATGACCGCGAAGAATTGAAAGATATCCTCTCGCGGGTCTTGCCGGAATTTGCGACGAATCAAGTCGTGGACTAACGCGGAGGATCCAGGCGAGGCCAATTGATGGGTGCACGTGCGATGGCCGGAATATCAATTGGCAAAGCGCATATATGAACTCAGAGGAACACGCTAATACTGCGCGAGAATTCCTGGAGACTTCCGCCCGGGCATTTGAATCGGAGGACATCTTGGTGGCTTCTGAGATCCTGTGGGGCGCCGCTGCCCATGCGCTGATGGCAGTCGGTCAAAGGTCAGGTCTGCCGATAGGGAGCCATCGGGATCTGAGAATGGCTGCTAAACACTTGACTATTGAGCTCAACGATGACTCCATATACATTGGATATAAGGCTGCTGAGAGGTTCCACGTCAATTTCTACCACGGGTTCATGGACGACCTGCAGATCTACGTAGGCAGAAGGGACGTGCGAGATTTCATTATGCGACTCATACCTTCTGGTCCAACAGGGTGTGTCCAAACCTAGTCTGCTCCGTTATTCGTCGGGTGAGTGACTCTTCCTGGCAGTTGTGCCGCAACCGGGTTTTGGCCCGCAATCACCAGCCCCTCCGGCGTGGGGTATAATTTCTGTGCCCCCATACGGGCGCGGAAGGTGACTTTGGAATACAAGGCCTCCCTTGGATTGCTGCTTGGACTGGTTGACTTCGAGCGGTTTCGCGGACCGCGCGGGCCCCGGGTCAAGTTTGACCTCAGCCGGATGGATGCCCTGCTTGAAAGCCTGGGAAATCCCCACCTCGCGGTGCCGGCGGTGCACGTGGCCGGGACCAAGGGGAAGGGCAGCACCACGGCCATGGTTGCGTCCGTGCTTACCCAACAGGGGTACAAGACGGGAATGTTCACATCGCCCCACCTGCACACCTTCAGGGAGCGCATCAGCGTGGATGGCGAGCCGGTGTCGGAGGAAGTGTTTGCCTCGTTGGTGGAGGAGGTGTGGCCCCATGTTTGCGGCGTCGGCCTTGAGGGAGGCTTTGGACGGGTGACGCTGTTCGAGACGCTCACGGCCATGGCGTTTCTCCACTTTCGCGACCTCGGGGCGGACTTTCAGGTGTTGGAGGTGGGCCTTGGAGGACGGCTGGACTCAACCAATCTGGTGGAGCCGGAAGTGTGCGCAATAACCTCCATCAGCCTCGACCACATGGCCATACTTGGCGACTCCCTGAATCTGATTGCGAAAGAGAAGGCGGGAATCGTCAAACCCAGGGTTCCGGTAGTGTCGGCTTCGCAGGAGCCGGAGGCAATGAACGAGGTGCAGCTGGCATGCGGACGAGAGGACTCGCCTCTCTGGGAAGTGGGCAAGCACATTACCTGGCGCGCCGGCGGCGAAGGACTCGCGGGCCAGTTCTTTTCCGTTGAGGGCAGACTGGGCGAGTACAAGCTCACAATGCCGCTTCTCGGCAAACACCAATTGGAAAACGCGTCTGTGGCATTGGGGGTTCTGGAGTGTTTGATGGAGCGCGGCCAAGAGATAAGCGGCGACGCCATTAAGCGGGGATTCGAAAACGTTCGCTGGCCCTGCCGTCTCGAGATGTTGGAACTGGACCCGCCCCTGTTGAGTGACGGCGCCCATAACCCGGATTCCATGGTTCGGCTGCGGGAGTTTCTGGAAGGGTTCTTTGGTGAGAGGAGGCCGGTTCTCGTCTTCGGGGCCTCCAGGGACAAAAGCCTGGGTCAGATGATGGACGCTCTGGCGCCTCTCAATCCGGTGGTGGTCGTCACCCGGTCCAGACACCCACGGGCGGCGTCCCTGTCGGAACTCGTTAAGGGGTTCGGGATGCGCGGCCTTGAGGTGCATCAGTCCCTGGATACCTGGCACGCGGTGCAGAAGGCCCGAAGCCTCGTGGAGGAGAATGGCTACGTGGTAGCAACCGGGTCCCTTTTCCTGGCCGCAGAGGTGAGGGAGGCGGTTCTGGGAATCGAACCGGAACTCTATGCGGAGATAGATATGGCGTCATCAGTTATTGAGAGAAGGGATATCGGTATATGAAGAGACGACGTGTGGTGGTAACCGGCATGGGAGCGTTTACGCCCCTGGGCCTCTCGGTGGAGGAGTCGTGGGAGGGGTTGATCGCGGGACGTTCGGGGATCGGGCCCATGACCCTGTGCGACCCCTCCGACTTCCCGTGCCGGATTGCCGGAGAGGTGAAGGGATTCGACCCCGCCCAGTACATTCATGGCAGGGAGTCACGCCGGATGGCCCGATTCTCCCAGCTGGCGGTATCGGCTGCTCTGCAGGCCGTGGAAGACGCACGGCTCGAAATAGACCAGGCTAAGTCGCACCGGTATGGCGTCTTGCTGGGGAACGGGAACGGCGGGTTTCCCACCACGGAGGAGGGCTGCCGCGTGATGGTTAAGCGAGGCGGGATGCGGGTGTCGCCCTTCTTCTTCCCCATGACCCTCCCCAACATGGCGGCGTCCAACATCAGCCGGACTCTCGGTCTTAAGGGGTACAATTCGACGGTCATTACCGCCTGTGCGGCCTCGAACCAGGCCATCGGAGAGGCGGCGGAGACGCTCCGAAGAGGCGCGGCGGACGTGATGCTTACCGGCGGCGCCGAGGCGGGAATCAGCCAGTTGGGACTGGCGGGATTCTGCGCCATGCGGGCGTTGAGCACCAGAAACGAAGAACCCCAAAGGGCCAGCCGCCCCTTCGATGCGGAGCGGGACGGATTCGTCCCCGCCGAGGGAGCCTCGGTGATGGTGCTGGAGACCGAAGAGCATGCCCTGAATCGGGGCGCGAAGATTCTCTGCGAAGTTGCAGGCTTTGGATGCACCGCCGACGCCTTTCACCAGGTACAGCCGGAGGAGTCGGGCGAAGGGGCGATTCGCGCGATGAAACGGGCCTTGGAAGATGCGGGGGTGGGGGTGGAGGAGATTGATTACATCAACGCCCACGGCACCTCTACGCCGCTCAACGATGCGGTGGAGACGACGGCGATCAAGGGGCTGTTCGAGGAGCGGGCCTACAGGATTCCTGTTAGTTCAACCAAGTCCATGGTGGGGCATTCGCTGGGCGCGTCAGGCGGATTGGAAGCGGTGGCCTGCGTCCGCACCATTACGGACGGCGTGATTCATCCGACGGTGAACTACGAAGTCCCGGACCCGCGCTGCGACCTGGACTACGTTCCCAACGAAGCACGAAAGGCAGACGTACGCGTGGCGTTGTCCAACGCTTTCGGGTTTGGTGGGCAGAACGCCTGCATCGTCTTCAGGCGCTACGAGTAGGGGTTAGTGGGAGACCGCCGAACTCTGCTGGGCGGCGAGCATCGGGTCCAGTATGCGTTCCAGGGCCATGGTGTGGCTGCACGTCCCGTAACCGGGAAAGAACTCGCATGAGCAGGACCATTTGCCATCGTTGAAAGTAACGTCGTGGTCGCTGTGATTGCCGCGGAACGTGGTCTTGATGGAGCAGATGGCAATCCGTTCCTTCTGCTCAGCGTACTGCCGTGCCTTTTCCATTTTCCTGATTACGCTTGATTGCATCCCGCCTCCTGAACCGTTCTTTAGTCAATTCTATTTCATGGCGGGTTTGGGGTCAATTGAACACCCGGCCCCTTGTCCTGCAATTGGGGGCAGACTACACTGGAAGAAACGCACAATCACATAGGGGTTGGAATGACGGGCGACGAAATCAGGGAGCTGTTTCTCAGCTATTTCGAAAGCAAGGGGCACTTGCGGATGCCAAGCGCGTCCCTGGTGCCATCCGGAGATCCGACGCTGCTGTTTACCAGCGCCGGCATGGTGCCCTTCAAGCCCTTCTTCCAGGGTGAGCAGACGCCGCCATCCCGCCGGCTGACTTCCAGCCAGAAGAGCTTCCGTACCACCGACATCGATGAGGTGGGAGACCATACCCACCTGACCATGTTCGAGATGCTGGGGAACTTCAGCATCGGAGACTATTTCAAGAAGCAGGCGGTGGCGTGGGCGTGGGAGTTCGTCACATCGACATCCAAGGGCTTCGGCCTGGACCCGGAGCGGTTCTATGCCACGGTGCATTACAGCGACGACGAGGCCTACGATCTCTGGAACAAGGACGTTGGCCTGCCGCCGGAGCGGATCTACCGTTACGGCGACGCGGACAACTGGTGGGGGCCGGCGGGCCTCGAAGGCCCCTGCGGGCCGTGCAGCGAGTTGCACTACGATTTCGGCGCCGAATTTGGCTGCGGCAAGCCCATGGCGGACCCCTCGCGGGAGTTCGGGGAAGATTGCCATCCCAACCACGAGTGCGAGCGAATTGTGGAGCTGTGGAACCTGGTGTTCATGCAGTTCTACCAGTACCTGGAGGGGAAGCGCGAACCCCTGCCGGCGCCCAGCGTGGATACGGGGATGGGTTTGGAGCGGGCTGCCATTGTCATGCAGCGGTGCAAGGGAATCTACGACACGGACCTGTTCCAGCCGCTGGTGGCGAAGGCGTCGGAACTTTCCGGCAAACACTACGGCCGCGAACCGGAAACGGACTACGCCCTGCGGGTGGTGGCGGAACATGCCCGGGCAGCATCCTTCCTGATTTCCGACGGCGTAGTCCCCAGCAACGATGGCCGGGGGTACGTGCTGCGACGTATCGTCCGCCGGGCGGTTCGGTATGGACGTCGGTTGGGTATGGAGCGCGCCTTCATGGAGGAGATGGCTTCGGCCGCCATCGACAATTTCTGCGAGGCATACCCGGACCTGGAGACCAACCGGAGCTTCATCCTGAGAGTGTTGCGATTGGAGGAGGAGCGGTTCAACCAGACCATCCAGGTGGCAATGCCCATGCTGGAGGAGGGCCTGATCCCGCTGCACCTCGGCCTGCGGAAGATCTTCGCCGAGGGAAGTAACCTGGAGGAATCGCGAACGAGGCTCCATTCGCTGGTGGGAGAGGTTGAGGGTTTCGTCCGACATCAGGGCGTTTTGGAAGGCGTTGCCCTGGAAGCGAGGGAAGCCCTGGATAAGGCTGAATCGCTTCCTGCCCAAAGCCGCTTGACGAAGATGCTCACTGGACGCGAAGTGTTCGTCCTCCACGACACATTCGGCTTCCCCAAGGAGCTGACGGAGGAGATTGCCAGGGAGAAGGGCTTGGGCGTGGACGAAGCGGGTTTCCAACGGGAGGCGGAGGCGCACCGGGAGAGGGCGCGGGCAGCCCACGTTTCCACCGGGGGCATGGAAATTCAGGCCAGGTTCGACGAATTAGCATCGGAGTCGGTGGAGTTCGTGGGCCATTCCACGCTGGAGCGGGCTTCAGCTATAGCGGCGTTGTTGGTCGGGGGCGAGCAGTTTGGTCACGCGACTAAGGGCGACGACGTGGAGGTTGTCCTGCGAGAGACACCCTTCTACGCCGAAGGTGGTGGACAGGTGGGCGACGTGGGGAGCATCACCGGGCCGAACGGGGTGATTGCCGTCAAGGATACTCAGAACCCGACGGCTGGGCTCATCGTCCACAGCGGCGTCGTGGTGGAAGGCGACGTCTCCCTTGGCGATCCGGTGTCGGCCCGTGTGGACCCAGGTCGGCGTCATGCTGCCGCCCGCAACCACAGCGGCACCCACCTGCTCCACGCATCCCTTCGCAATATCCTCGGGCCTCACGTCCGGCAGGCGGGCTCCCTGGTAACGCCGGAACGGCTGCGTTTCGACTTCTCCCACGTGGGGGCCGTCGAAAGTGGGGAGATGCGCGAAATTCAGGGTCTTGCCAACGAGAAGGTCACGGCGGACATGTCCGTTTCCACCCACGTCACTACCTACGCAGAGGCGGTGAACGCCGGCGCGCTTGCCTTCTTCGGCGACAAGTACGGCGACAGGGTGCGGGTGGTGACCATGTCCAACCCCAGCGACGAAAAGCCCTTCAGCGTCGAACTCTGCGGCGGCACCCACGTCCATGCGACGGGGGAGGTGGGGCCGCTGTTCATCCTGGGCGAGTCCAGCATCGGCGGCGGCATGCGTAGGGTGGAAGCGGTGACGGGTCAGACTTCCGTGGACCTGTTCCAGCAGAGGTCGGAACTGCTCCAGCGAATCGCGGGCCGGTTGGAGACTCCCATGGGAGACCTGGAGGACCGCCTGGAGGGGTTCATCTCAGACATGCGCGTCCTGAAGCGAAAGGTGGAGCAGCTGGAGCGTAAGAACCTGAGGATGGAGGCGCAGGGCCTCCTTGGGCAGGTGCGTGAAGCCAAGGGGGTGAAGGTGCTCGCGGCGAGAACTTCGGCGGGCAGCGTGGAGTCCCTGCGGGAGATGGGCGACTGGCTAAAGGCCAAGCTGGAAAGCGGGGTGCTGGTGCTGGCAATGGCGCAGAACGGCAGGCCCCTGCTGGTTTCGATGGTCACTCCGGACCTGGTGTCGCGGGGACTTAACGCGGGCAGCATCGTCCGTGAGACTGCCAGGAAACTGGGCGGTGGTGGGGGAGGACGCCCGGAATCGGCCCAGGCCGGAGGCCGACGCCTTGATAACCTGCCCCAGGCCCTTGATGAGGTTGTTGATCTGGTGGAGCGCGAGGTGAAGTCCTGAGGCTGCTGGCTCTCGACGTTGGCACCCGCAGAATAGGGATGGCGGTCAGCGATCCCATGGGAATCCTCGCCTCGCCGCAAGGTTTCATCAAAAGGCGGGGAATGGCCGCAGATGTGGAGGCGGTGGTGCGCAAGGCGCTAGAGTGCGGCGCAGAAGGTGTGCTGGTGGGGATGCCCCTGACCCTCAGGGGAACGAAGGGTATGCAGGCGCTGCTGGTTGACGACTTTTGCCACCGTCTCCAGGATGACGGCCGAGTCCGCGTGACCACGTGGGACGAACGATTTTCCACCTTCGACGCTGAGAGCCGCATGCGGGCCGCGGGCAGAAAGCCCTCGCGGGACAAGGGACGGTCGGATGCTGCCGCGGCAGCAGTGATTCTACAGTCCTACCTGGACAGCAGGCGAGTCCAATGAGCGGACGGCTGGGCATCATCGGCTACCCCCTGGGGCATTCAATGTCGCCCGTCATGTTTCGTGCGGCCTTCGAGGAATACGGCCTGGACGTGACCTACGATGCGTGGGAGGTGGCTCCGGAGGACCTGGACAGATTCCTGGAGAGTGTGCGGAGTTCCGATGGGGAGATTCTTGGATTCAACGCCACGGTGCCCCACAAGGAGGCGGTGATGGCCGCCATGGACGAGGTCTCGGAGGAGGCGCAGAGGGCGGGCGCGGTCAACACCGTCGTGAACAACGGCGGGCATCTGGTCGGGTACAACACGGACGGCGCGGGCTTCGTCCGGGCGTTGCGACAAGAGGCGGAGTTCGAATTCGAAGGTAGCCGGGCGTTGATTATCGGAGCGGGAGGCGCCGCCAGGGGAGTGGTGATGGCCATGTGCGGCGAAGGAGTTCAAGAATTCACCATCGCAAATCGCACGCTGGAGCGGGCGGAGCGGCTGGCCGAAGACCTGAAGCAGCACTTCAATGGCGCGGTTGGCGTGGTCACTCTGGACTCAAAGGCATTCAAGCAGTCCGCTGCGTCATCGGACCTGGTTGTTCAGTGCACCACCATGGGGATGCTGCACTCGCCCGCGGCGGAGGTCTCGCCATTGATGGCTGCGGACATCCCCGAAGGCTCTTTCGTTTACGACCTGGTGTATAATCCACCGGAAACGCCGCTGATGCGGGAGGCTGCGCAAGCAGGCGCCAGGGTCTATGGAGGCCTCTCCATGCTCGTGTACCAGGGCGCGGTGGGGTTTGAAACCTGGCTGGGCCGTCCGGCCCCCGTGGAGGCCATGTTCCGCGCCGCACAGGCAGCCCTGGCCAGGCAGCAATAGAAAATCAAGGGGAAGCAATGATTAGATTTCTTACCGCCGGGGAGTCCCACGGACAGGGCCTCGTGGTCATCGTCGAAGGGATGCCGGCGGGCCTTTCCATAAACGAGGAGTATATCGGGACCCAGATGGCGCGGCGACAGCGCGGCCACGGCCGTGGCGGGCGTATGCTGATTGAGAAGGACTGGGCCCACGTGGTCTCCGGCATTCGCCACGGACGGACCCTCGGCAGTCCAATTGCCATGACCATAGAGAACCGGGACTGGGTGAACTGGACCACCGTGATGAGCGTCAACCCGGTGGAGGAGGCGGTGGAGCGGGTCACCCGTATCAGGCCGGGCCACGCCGACCTGCCCGGCACGATGAAGTATGGCTACGACGACGTTCGGGACGTGCTGGAGCGTTCCAGTGCTCGGGAAACGGCGGCAAGGGTCGCCGCAGGAGCGGTGGCGCGAAGGCTGCTGGAGGAGTTCGGCATGGAGGTTCGCAGCCACTCCCTGATAATCGGCGGGGTGCGGGCCGAGGTCAACGGCGATGTCGACTGGGACAAGGTGGAGGCTTCCTCCGTCCGGTGCGCCGACGCCGATGCAGAGCTGAAAATGGTGGAAATCATCGACTCGGCCAAGGAGGCGGGCGACACCGTGGGCGGTGTGGTGGAGGTTATCGTTTACGGCGTCCCCATCGGGCTGGGCTCTCACGTGCAGTGGGACCGTAAGCTGGACGGTCGCATCGCCCAGGCCCTGATGTCCATCAACGCAACCAAGGCGGTATCCATCGGAGACGGTTGGGAGTCCGTCAACTACCGGGGATCTCAGGTCCACGACGTTATCGATCCGGTGTCGGACCCGGACCGGCCCTGGCAGCGCCAGACGAACCGTTCCGGCGGCACGGAGGGAGGCATGACCAGCGGAATGCCGCTGGTGGCCCGGTTCGCCATCAAGCCGATATCCACCCTCGTGAAGCCGCTTCCGTCGGTGGACCTGGACACCGGGGAGCTGGTGCAGGCCCACTACGAGCGCTCAGACGTGTGCCAGGTGCCTCCCGCCGGCGTCATCGGCGAAGCAATGGTTGCTCTTGTCCTCGCGGACTCCTTCATGGAGAAGTTCGGCGGCGACAACGTTTCGGAAACCCGCCGGAACTACGAGGCGTACCTGAAGACGGTGAGGCCCAGAAAATGGGGTTCGGGGGTCAACGCCGGCTAGCGGAGGGTTCCATGACACAACCCCAAAACGTCATAGCGGTGGTCTACGACTACGACCGGACTCTCAGTCCGGTCATTATGCAGAACGACGTCATCTTCCCCGCCATTGGAGTGGAAGGAGATGAATTCTGGTCCAAAGCCAACGGGCTTCGCGAGGAACGTGCCTATGAGGACGAGCTGGCATGGCTGCGGCTGCTCCTGGAGAATGCCGACATTCGGAAGTTGTCCAACAGAGAGTTGGAAAAACTTGGCCATGGGTTGACCTTTCATCCCGGAGTACCGCAGGTCTTTGCCGAATTGAGCGGCTTTCTCAGCGAGGAGAAATACCATCGGCACGGGGTGACCCTGGAGCATTACATCGTCACTTCCGGCTTGAAGGCGGTACTTGAAGGCAGCGCTCTCAGTGATCACGTAGAAGCCATTTTCGGCTGCGAACTGGATGAAGACGAGGCGGGACGCGTATTCTGGCCGAAGCGTGTCGTCAGCCATACGGCCAAGACCCAATATCTGTTTCGAATATCCAAAGGCCCCGAATACGTGGACCTGTCTCACGACGTGAATGATCACATGCCGGAGGAGGAGAGGCGAATCCCCTTCAAGAACATGGTCTACATAGGTGACGGACCAACGGATGTGCCCTGCTTTGCCGTGATTACCAGCAGGGGAGGAGTGGCATTGGCAGTGTACGACCCCCACGATGATGAGTCCTTGCATATCTGCCAGAGGCTGCTCGATGCCAAGAGGGTGCGAGAGATTGGCCCGGCCAATTACGGGAAGGGCAGCCACCTGCGCAGTATCTTGGAGTACCGGCTCAAGCGAATTGCCAACCGGATCGTGAATGAGTTGGAGCAAGCACACCAAAGGGGAATCATCCCGGCGGCGAGACCACGTTAGCAGTCAATACGACTGCCCTGATTCGGAAGAGGTCCAACTATGACGCTCACCAATAACATCATCCTCACCGGATTTTCAGGCGCCGGCAAATCCCAGGTCGCGAGCGAAGTCGCCCGCATTCTGGGTTGGGACCTGGTGGACACGGACGCGGACATCGTACGACGGCAAGGAAAAGAGATTGCGGAGATCTTCTCTGAAAAGGGAGAGAAATTCTTTCGCGACCTGGAGCGGGAAGCGCTCATTCGGGCTTGCAAAGGCGATAGGAGGGTGATCGCCACTGGCGGCGGGGTGCTCATGGACGCCCAGAACCGCCGGCTGCTGTTCGCCAGTGGCCTGGTGGTCGGACTGGAAGCCCGCCCGGAGACTATCCTGCAACGGCTGTCGGCAGAGGGTCAGGGCAGGTCGCCCGAAGAGCGGCCCATGCTCGCCGGCAAGGACCCGCTGGCGAGAATTCGAAGCCTCAAGGCGGAACGACAGCCCTTCTATTCGCTGGCCCATTGGGTGGTGCAGACGGACGAACTGACGGAAACCCAGGTGGCGGCGGAGGTGGTGCGGGCGTGGCAGATGTTGGGCGGACTCTCGACTGCGTGGACGGACGGCGATCCCGAACTGGCAGCAGTGGTTACCCACTCCCGGGGCAGCTGTCCCATCCGAGTCGGGTGGGGACTTCTGGAGCGAATCGGGGAGCGGTTCCGCCACGCGGGCATCGACGGGCCGGTCTACATCATCACCGACAGCAACGTTTTCCCCCTCTATGGCCGGCTCGTCCAGCGTTCGCTTCAGAGGGAGGAGATCGAAGCCCACTGCTTCATTATCCCCGCGGGCGAAGAGAGCAAGTCCTGGGAGATGGCGAACGCCATATATCGCTGGCTGGCCAGTCGTCGGGCGGAGCGTCGAAACACCATTCTGGCCGTTGGCGGCGGTGTTGTTGGAGACCTGGCGGGTTTCGTCGCTGCCACCTATCTGAGGGGTATGCCCTTCGTGCAGGCGCCCACCAGCATGGCGGCCATGGTGGACGCTTCTATCGGCGGCAAGACGGCGGTGAATCTGCCCGAGGCGAAGAACCTCGTCGGGGCCTTCTATCAGCCGCAGATGGTGCTGGCAGACCCCCATACTCTCACCACCCTGGGCCGTCGCGAGCTATCGGAGGGTTGGGCTGAAGCCATAAAGCACGGGTTCATAATGGACGCGGACCTGGTGTCCGTGTTCGAAGACCATGCCTCTGACCTGATGGAGTTGGAGCCGGAGCTTTCCACGGACGTTATCAGGCGGAGCATGGCCATCAAGGCGGAGGTGGTCTCGCAGGACGAGCGGGAAACTCTGGGCAAGCGGGTGCTGCTTAACTACGGGCACACCATCGGCCACGCCATAGAGGCCACCACCGGATACGGCGAGTGGATGCACGGGGAGGGGGTGTCCGTGGGAATGATGGGCGCCGCGGAGCTGAGCCGCAGGATGGGGATGATCGATGGGGAGGTGGTGAGGCGTCAGGGGGAACTGCTGAAACAGTTTGATCTACCCCTCAGGGCCGAGGGGCTGGATCTGGAGAAGATATTCTCAGCGATGTCCCTGGATAAGAAGTCGACGGGAGGCGCCATCCGGTGGGTGCTGCTGGAGCAGGTTGGGAAAGCGACCACCAGCAGGGATGTGCCGATGGACGACGTGAGGGAGGTGGTGGAGGGGTTGTTGTAGGGGAAACCGACCGGGCTTCGTCGGCCTAGCCCGTGACCTTTTCGATAAGGTACTGGACGGAACCCTTGGGCACGATGACTTCAACTTCCTCGCCCGCCTGTCGATTCAGCAGGGCCTTGCCCACGGGAGACTCGCTGGAAATCTTGCGCTCAGTGGGATTGGCTTCCCGGGGATGCACCACCAGGTAAGATACCTTGCGACCGTTGCCCGCCGCCTTCAATACCACCGTCTTGCCGATGGCGACTCGCTTGGCCTTGACGGTGGAATCTCCGCCGGTAATGACGGCGGAACTGAGCGTCTGCTCCAGTTCGCGAATGCGCGATTCCACCAGACCCTGCCGCTCCTTGGCGGCGTCCAGCGGGGCGTTTTCGCGGAAGTCCTTGTCAGCCATCGCCCGGCCAATGTCGACCACCACCTTGGTCCGCTCGGCCTTCAGGGATTCCAGCTGCTCCGTGAGCCTGTCGAAGCCTTCCTGGGTGAGTTCGGCGATATCAGGGGCCGCTTTCTGGTCCCTGGCGATCCTGGCAAGCGCCTTGTTCTTGGGTACCCGTGCGTGGGTGGCCAGGCTTATCTTGACCAGTTCTTCATTCTTGAGGTAGGTGAGAAACTTCTTTACGGGGTCCAGCTTCTTGGCAACGTCCCCGCCGCTTCGCCCCAACCACTCGCAGTAGGAAGCGACGGTCTGGGGAGTGAGACCGCTGATAGGACCGGAACTGCCGCACCACCGTACGAACCTGTTTAGATCTTGGGAAATTCCCTTCTTCCTGTTTGCCTTAAGTCCGCTTACGTACTGGCTATACGCCTGATTTAGGGGCAGATCCGTCTTTTGTACCACGTAGTTTCAATCTCCTTAGCGTTTTCCCTACCTGCTGAATCTTGGAGTGTAAGTCGGCTTCAGCACTTCCGTTGGGTTGAGGGTGTTGTCGGTGCCAAGCATACCAATTTATCAGAGGGTTGGCAAAGGGAAATTTCAAGAGCGAATGGTAAAGCTGTTCCAAATTTGGTATAATGACATAACATGGTTATCGTCATCTTAAGGCCCACCCATGAAGGAAAACCACGTACGGAAGCTAATTTGCCTCACGGTCGCGAGGTGGACTTTCGAATCGTAGAGGCCTCCCCGGAGGCCGGGCCGTATCTGCTGCAAGAATCAGGCGCCGCGGGCGTCTACGTCCTGGGCGACTGTGCCGGAGATTCCCGAAACGATTGCCCCGGCAGCCGGTTGCCCCGGAAATGGTCGGAGGAGAATCGAAATATCCTCGCCCGGGCGTTGGAATTGGACCTGCCCGTCCTGGCCGTGGGCGATGGTCTACTGCTGCTGAACGAGGTCTTTGGCGGCAAGTCCCCGGAGGACGCCGTGGAGGATGACATCCCGTCTGCCGCGCCGTTGGATAAGCCGGATAGACGGACCATATACGTCTCGCCCGGCAGCAAGACGGCGGCGATCCTGGGGGCGGGAGGATTCTTCCGCCTTGGTGGCCCAGCCCCTTCCCCGAAGCTGATGGACGGACGCCGCGCGCCCCGCCTTCTCGCCTCCGCTTACGACGTCGAAGACGGGGCGGTGGAGGGCCTGGAGAGCGCTGAACACGGCTGGGTCATCGGCTTCAGGGCAGACCTGGCTTCGGACGAACGGCTGCCGCGGGGTTTCGGCGGCATCTTCCAGGGGTTTGTGGAGAGGGCTGAGGGGTTCTACCTGGCCCACGCCGTTCCATAGCTGGCACGAAGATCAAAGAGGGGCGCTGACCGGCCCATATCAAGGCATAATCCGCCCTCCGCTCTATAGAGGCCCCTGGTAGGCCGCTGGTACAATGGGCGAGGGGGCAGTATACATAATCACCACAGCGCAGAATCCCGTATTCCGCCCTGTGATGAAGAGGTGAAGAAGTAGATGGTAACGACTCCTGGAGAAAGAATCCGACCCATTCGCATCCACGACGAGATGCGGACGTCCTATTTGAACTACGCCATGAGCGTCATCGTGTCGCGGGCGCTGCCGGACGTTCGGGACGGATTGAAGCCGGTGCAACGGCGCATTCTGTACGCCATGCACGAGATCAGCCTCGGTCCCACCAATCCCCACAAGAAGTGCGCGCGCATCGTCGGCGAGGTCCTTGGCAAGTTCCACCCCCACGGGGACGGCCCCGTATACGACGCCCTGGTGCGAATGGCGCAGGAATTCTCCCTCCGTCATCCCCTGATCGACGGTCAAGGCAATTTCGGCAGCATCGACGATGATCCCCCCGCCGCCATGCGCTACACGGAGGCCAGGCTGACCCGCATCGCCCAGGAGATGCTGGCTGATATCCAGCTGAACACGGTGGACTTCTCGCCCAACTTCGATGATTCCATCAATGAGCCGGAAGTGCTTCCCGCTCGACTTCCCAACCTGCTGGTCAACGGTGGAGCGGGCATCGCGGTGGGCATGGCCACCAGCATCCCCCCTCACAACCTGGGCGAAATCTGCAACGCAATCAGCTATCTCATCGAGAATCCGGACGCCTACGTCGAAGACCTGCTCAAGCTGGTGAAGGGGCCGGACTTCCCCACGAGGGCCATGGCGCTGGTGGGCAAGGACCGGGAATTCGTCAAGCAGATGTACACGACAGGTCGCGGCCGCGTGGTCATGCGGGCGATGGTGGACATAGACGAGTTGAAGAACGGTCGCTCCCAGATAGTCGTCTCGGAACTCCCCTACCAGGTCAACAAGGCAAATCTCGTCGCGCGCATCGCCCAGATGACCAGGGAGAAGAAGATAGAGGGAATTTCGGACATCCGGGACGAATCGGACAGGAAGGGCCTGCGAATCGTCATTGACCTGAGGCGCGGAGCCCAGCCCCAGATGGTGCTGAACAACCTGTACAAGCACACGCCCATGCAGTCTTCCTTCAATGCCACCATGCTGGCTCTGGTGGACGGGCAGCCGCAGGTGTTGAACCTGAAGCGTATGCTGCAGCTGTTCATCGAGCATCGGCGGGTGGTGGTGGTCCGGCGGACGGAATTCCTGCTCAAGCGGGCCAATGAGCGGGCGCACATCCTCGAAGGGTTGCGCATCGCCATCAAGTTCCTGGACATGGTCATCAAGCTCATTCGCGGTTCGGAAAACGTGGAGGCGGCCAGGGAGAGCCTGATGGTGGAGTTGGGGCTGACGGAAGCCCAGGCCCAGGCCATCCTGGACATGCAGCTCCGCAGGCTGGCAGCCCTGGAGCGTCAGAAGCTCGAAGACGAATACGAGTCGCTGCTGCAGACAATTGGAGAATTGGAAGCGCTGCTGGCAGACCCGGCCAAGGTGCTGAGCGTCATCAATGACGAGACTATGGAGCTTAAGAAGAAGTTCGCCAATCCTCGCAGGACCAAGATAATCCGGGACGAGCCGAGGCAGATTTCCCTGAGAGACCTGACCCAGCACCAGGAAGTGGTGATCACCATCAGCCGTCGCGGTTACATCAAGCGAATGCCCACGGCCACCTACCGCTCCCAACTGCGAGGCGGCAAGGGCAAGCGAGGGATGACCACCCGGGAAAGCGATGCCGTGAAGCACCTCATCGTGTCCGATACCCACGATATGCTCCTGTTTTTCACGAACAGAGGCAGGGTATACCGGTTGGATTGCTTCGAGATCGTGGGAGATACGTCGCGTACGACCAGGGGTACGCCGCTGGTGAATCTCATCAGTCTCACGCCCGGAGAGCGCGTCACCGAGGTGGTGTCCACCTCGGAGCTGGACCTGGACAGCAGGTACGTATTGGGTACCCGCGAAGGCAAGGTGAAGGTATTGGAGTTGAAGAATCTCGCCAACCTTCGAAGCAATGGGCTTATCATCATGCGGCTCGACTCGGGTGACGAGTTGATTTCGGTCAGGGAACTGAAGGATGATGCGGAAGTTATCCTGTTTTCCGCGGCTGGCAAGTCAATCCGATTCACCGTAAACGATCAGCTGGTGCGCTCCCGCACTGCGGGTGGACTTAAGGGAATACAGCTCTTGGGCGATGACAAAGTTGTGGGAATGGAGACCATCTTGCCCAGGGACAAAATTCTGATTATCTCCGCCAATGGCATTGGCAAACTGATGACGGTCGTGAAGAACAGGACGCAGCAGAGGGGTGGGCAGGGCGTAATCTCATTCCGCGTCACCGAAAAAACAGGCCAGGTGGTGGATGCCCGGGTTGTGCGCGAGGGCGAAGAGGACGAGATCTTCGTGGTCTCTGAACAATCCCAGGTCTATCGCACAAACCTGGAGGGAATATCCACCTATGGCCGGACCGCCAGCGGCGTAATTATCTGGCGCCCGGGCGAGGACGACCAGGTGGCGTCCATTGCCTGTTTCGGGAACGGACACAAGGGGGATTAAGTTGAACCGAGGGCAAAAGCCGTCGGCCTAGCCCCTCTCCCTGTTAGCCCAGCTTCGTGAAACGGCTTTCGTAGAAGAGCAGAGGGTTGGCCTGTTCGCCCAGGGACATCTCGTCCACGGAGCCGATGTAGATGGTGTGGTCCCCGTGGACGTGGGCGTCGACCACGCGGCAGCCGAAGTATGCCATGGAGCCTTCGATGACAGGCAACCCCATTTCGCTAATGTGGTGCTGGAACGGCGTGCCGATACGGTCCTGCGGCTTGCGGGCGAAGTAGTCGCCAATCTCCTCCTGTTCCTGGTTGAGGACGTTTACGCCAAAAGCGCCAAGAGATTTGATGTAGTTGTGGGTGTTGGTTCGAAAGTCCACGCATACCAGCGCCAGCGGTGGGGCCAGCGAAACGGACGTGAAGGAGTTGGCGGTCATGCCGTGGAGCTTCCCCTGATGGTCCAGGGTGGTGACTATGGTGACCCCTGTGGCGAACCGGGCCATCCCTCCCCTGAATTCATCTTTACTTACCATAATTGCCCCCATCTTCGGTAAGGATACCTATTCTTGTACCAACCTCAAGGGTATGTCAACGTCGCAGGAATGCGAATTTGGGATGGTCTGCATCGGATCTGGAGTCGCCAACTGTGCACGGACCGGTGGGGGAAAGGCGGTTGGGTGGCCTGTTGTCAGCTTGTTTGTGGTGTAACTGCTGGGTGCTATACTTGGCGGGCCTTCAAGGGTGTGGGGTCTCGAGGAGTCAGGTAAGGCCAATGGTGCGCTGAGGAGGAATTTCTTTGGAATTATTGAGAAGTCTGCAGTTCGTGCCGGGAAACCGCCGGAACATGCTGGAAAAGGCCAGGGGGTTCCGCGCGGACGCCCTTGTGGCGGACCTGGAAGACTCGGTGCCGCCCGACGAGAAATCGGCGGCCCGGAATCTCGTTGCCGAACTGGCCCCCACTCTCTCCCAATTGGGTCAGAAGGTCATGGTGAGGGTGAACTCCCTGGACACGGGGAGGACGGCTGAGGAGCTGAGATCGATCGTTTCCCCGGACCTGTACGGCGTCAGCCTGGGAAAGGTGGACTCGCCGTGGCACATCACCGAGTGTCACCGGCTGCTGAGCGTGGAGGAAGCCCGCCGAGGCATCCCCGACGGGACAGTGAAGATAATTCCGTGGATCGAAAGCGCCGCCGGAGTGCTTTCAGCCTCGGCCATCGCCTCGGCGTCGAACCGCGTAGTGGCCGTAGCCTTCGGGGCTGAGGACTTCACCAACGACATGGGCCTGCAGCGGACGGAGGGCGGGGAAGAGGTCGCATTCCCACGAGCAATCATCCCCATCGCCGCGCGGGCCGCCGGCATCGTTGCCCTGGATACCCCCTACGTGCGGTTCCGGGACGCTGAGGGGCTGCGGCGGGAGGCGGAATCGGCGGCCAGCCTGGGCTACAAGGGAAAGTTCGCCATTCATCCGGCCCAGCTGGAGACCATCAATAATGTGTTCACCCCTAGGGAGGAGGACTTGGAATACGCCCGCAGGGTGGTTGCGGCGTGGGAGGAGTCGACGGCGCAAGGCCGGGGTTCCCTGGCCCTCGACGGGGAGATGGTGGACGTTCCCGTGGTGAAGCGGGCATACAATCTGCTGGAACTGGCAAGGGAAATTGCCAGGATGGAGAACGGCTGATGAAAGTGGTTACTACGGAATCCGTCGAGGGGCAGCGAATCGTCAACGTGCTTGGCATGGTGGAGGGCAGCACGGTCAGGGCCCGAAACCTGGGACGCGACATCGTGGCCTCCATCAAAGGCCTTTTTGGCGGTGAGATCCTCGAATACTCGGAGCTCCTGTCTGAGGCCCGCGCCGAGGCGATGAGGCGCATGATAGAGCATGCAACAAGCATTAACGCCAATGGGATAGTGAATGTGCGCATCACCACTTCGGTGATAATGACCGGAGCTACGGAGATTCTCGCCTACGGCACGGCTGTCGTCCTGGAAGATGAAGGGTCCGATGACTGACCGAATCATCCTGGAGGGGATGCAGTTCTACGGCTACCACGGCCGGAACGAAGAAGAGCGGGTGCTGGGTCAGCCCTTCGAGGTGAACATGGAGGCGGAAATAGACCTCAGCGCGGCGGGAACGTCCGACGACATCGCCGACAGCGTGAGCTATACGGACCTTTACCGGGTGGCCAAGCGCCACGCGGAGGGGCAGCCCCGCAATCTGGTGGAGGCCGTGGCCCAGGCCATAGCCAGCGAAATTCTGGATGAATTCCCGGTAGAGAGCGTTAGGGTTCGGGTGACAAAGACGCGGCCCCCAATCAAGGGGGGTGTCCTGTCCGGCGCGGGGGTGGAGGTTTGTAGGCGCCGTTCCGATAGCAGATGATTGAGTTCACCACGGACCTGGCCTTGTGGCAGCTATTGCTGATGTCCCTGATTTCCCTTGGAGTTGGTTTGCTTGGGGGCTTCGTGGGCCTGGCTCTGGGAACGATGCGGCTGCCGGCGCTTCTCTTAATGGGGGTGAATCCCCAATTCGCCGCGGGCACGAACATCCTGACAAGCGCATTGTCCGCGATGGCCGGGGGTTATCGGCACGTTACAGAGGGTCGCATTGATTGGGGTGTGGTGCTCTGGCTGGGAATCCCGTCAATCGTTGGGGGATTTCTCGGCGGTTTCTTCGCGGGTGAGTTCCCGGCGGGACTGCTCATTGGCCTTGCCGGTCTCCTGGTGTTGTGGCAGGGGGTGGAGTTCTTCGGGCTGAGTCGAAGGCTGGCTGCTGCGGAACAGGGCGGGCAGTCGCACGAATCCGCCGGTGAAGGTGTCTTGACCAGGAAAAGTGGGAGTGTGGCGGCGGCGGGTGGCGCGGCAATTGGACTGCTGGGTGGTGGTGTGGGGCTGATCCTGGGGAGCCTGCGTCTGCCCCTGATGATTCGCCTGTTGAAGATAGACCCGCGTCGTGCGGCCGGCTCGAACCTGGTGGTGGGCGCGGCGCTGGGAGTCTTCGGCTTCGTGGGCCACGGCATTCATGGAGAGGTGGACCTGCCCCTGCTGCTTGCTATGGCGTCGACGGGTATGCTCGGATCGTACATCGGTGCACGGTATACAGGGCGTGTGAGCGTCCGCAGCCTGGTGCTGGTCCTGGCCTGGGTGATCCTGGCGGTGGGTATTATCCTGGTTGCTAGGGGTGGACGGGACCTGCTGGGTTAGATTAGGGCGTCCCGCAGGACTTCCACCAGGTGCCTGGCTCGGCGGTCGGTTCCATGTTCCACCTGCTGACGACAGGAGATACCCATTACGGCTATCTCCCAGTCTTCGCCCTTGGACTGAACTTGTGGGAACAGCTTCTGGCCGCCGATGGCCATCGAAACTTCGTAGTGCTCCTTCTCAAAGCCAAAGGACCCCGCCATCCCGCAGCAGCCCGTCTTCGCTTCCTCCACCGTGAAGTTGGGCGGCAAATCCAGCACGGCCAGGGCGTCGGCGGTGCCTGCCAGCGCCTTCTGGTGACAGTGGCCGTGGAACAGCACATTCCTGCCCTGATCGGAGAATTGCAGGTCCAGTTCGCCCTTTCGCTGTAGCTTCATCAGGAACTCGTCAATGAGATAGGCGTTGGCGGCGACGACCTTGGAATCCTCGTCCCTCAGCAGGTCGGGATACTCGTCCCGCAGGGTCAGCAGGCAGCTGGGCTCGCAGCCGATAATGGGGATGCCGTCGGCGGCGTATGGCGTGAGCAGGTCCACGTTGTACATGGCGTTAGCCTTGGCCTCTGTCAGCAACCCCTTGGATATCATCGGGCGGGCGCAGCACCTGGCGTTGGCGAGCTTGACTTCAAATCCTGCGCTCTCCAGGACCTCCACCGCGGCCATGCCAATTTCAGGCACATTATAGTTCATGAAGGTGTCGTTAAATAGGACGACAGGACCTCGGGAACCACCCGGTGGAGGGGTCCTGTTGGAGAACCGGCTGGGGAACGATTGGCGGGCGAATTTGGGAAGGGGACGCTCCTTGTGGATGCCCAGCAGATGATGCAGCAGCCAGCGCACGCCGGGGGCGTGGGACGTCAGGTTGGCGAGGGGCGCGAAACGGCTGCCCAGCCGGCTCAGCCGGTTGATGTGAGCGAAGAGCCTCGCTCTCAGCGGCGTCCCATTGGCTCTATTGTAACGGTGCAGAAACTCGTACTTCAGCTTGGCCATGTCCACGTTGGAGGGACATTCGCCCTTGCAACCCTTGCACTCCAGGCACAGGTCCAGGGCCTCGTAGAGACGCTGGCCGGTGAGAGCTTCCGGGGGAAGTGAGCCGGAGATGGCGGCCCGCAGCAGGTTCGCTCGACCCCTCGTTGAGTGTTCCTCGTCCCGCGTCGCCATGAAGGACGGACACATGGTGCCGTCTTGCTTGCGGCACGCCCCCATCCCGTTGCACATGTCGATGGCGCCTTCGAACCCATCCTGGTCGGAGAAATCCAACTGCGTGGTGATGGGTATGGTCTTGTATTCGGGGCCGTAGCGCAGATTCTCGGTTAGTGGCGGCGTGTCGATGATCTTGCCGGGGTTCATGATCCCGTCGGGATCGAAGGTCTGCTTGACCTGCCGAAAGGCGTCGTAGATCTTTGGCCCGAACATCTTCTCAGTCCAGACGCCCCGGACAATACCGTCGCCATGCTCGCCGCTGAGGGAGCCGCCGAATTCCTGGACGAGGTCGGCGATCTCCGAGGCGATGGAGGTCATGGTTTCCAGCCCTTCCCTGGTCTTCAGTCCTACCAACGGGCGAATGTGCAGACACCCCACGCTGGCATGCCCGTAATATCCCGCGGTCGTGTTGTGACTTCCGACAATCTCGTCGAAACGGCGTACGAACCGGCCCAGATGCTCCGGAGAAACTGCCGTGTCCTCCACGAAGGGGATGGGCTTGGCGTCGCCCCGGACGCTCATGAGCAGGCCTAGTCCGGCCTTCCTGACCGCCCACACGTTGGCCTGCCCGCCCGCGTCGTTGATTGTGATGCAATCGTAACCCAGCCGACGGCGAGCGAGGGCGTCCTTCAGCTTCCGGGCCCTGCTTTCCGCTTCCGCAGGGCTGTCGCCGGTGAATTCCACCACCAGGATTGCCCCGGGGTGGCCATTGACGAAGGTCATCCTACGGGAGAATGTGGGAGAGTTTCGGGTGCGTTCCAGCAGCATCTCCCCCACCAGTTCGACGGCGGCGGGCGAGTGTTCCAGAATGGCGGGCGTGGCGTCGCAAGCCTCCCCGAGGGTGTCGAAGTGGGCAATCGCCAGCGCCGTGGCCTTGGGCGTCGGCACCAGGTTGACCTTGGCTTCGGTGATCACGCCCAGCGTCCCTTCCGAACCGACGAGCATCTGGCTCAGGTTCACACTCCCGCCGTTCATGAACCGGTCCAGGTTGTACCCGCTGACCCTGCGCATGATGTCGGGATAGCGGGCGGCAATCTCCTCGCTGTGGCTGCGGGCGATTTCGCGAATGGCGCGGTAGATGCTGGATTCCAAGCCGTCGCCGTTCAGCTTGGATTCCAGCCGCGAGGGACTGATGTCGGAGAAATGGGCCTCCGAGCCGTCAGCGAGGACCACGTCCAGCTCCAGAACGTGGTCGCTGGTCTTTCCGTAAACCACGGAATGGGACCCACAGGAGTTGTTGCCGATGCCGCCGCCCACAGAGGCGCGGTTGGCGGTCGAGGGGTCCGGCGCATACTTGAGCCCGTGCGAAGATAGCATCCCGTTCAAGGTATCCAGGACGATTCCCGGCTGCACCCTGGCCCACTGCTCGCTGGCGTTCACCTCCAGCAGTCCGTCCATATACTTGGAGAAGTCTATGACGATGGCGTGGTTGACGGTCTGACCCGCCAGGCTTGTGCCCCCGCCGCGGGGCAGGATGGGGACGCCGGTGCGCCGGGCCACGTCTACCACTGCCAGTACGTCGTCCTTGTGACGCGGGATTACCACGCCCACCGGTTTCATCTGGTAGATGCTGGCGTCTGTGCTGTAGAGGACCCTGGAGAAGTCGTCAAACTTCACCTCGCCCTCCACGTGCTTGCGCAGTTCCTGTTCAATGGCCCTGGTTTGGGATTCGGCGGATCGCATAACGGGGTTACTTTAGACGAGAAGGACTGAGGCGGCAACCGCAGTTGCTGTTGTGGTATCTTCTTGGAGATGACCACTGAAGATAAATACTGTCCACAATGCGCGGGTAATCTCGAAATGAGGAAGGTGGAGGGGGTGGTTCGGCCCGTGTGCTCCCAGTGCGGTCGCATAGTCTACTACGACCCGAAAGTGGCTACGGCAATGATCCTGGTGAGAGACGACAGGGTGCTGCTGGTGCGTCGTGGTACGGAGCCCGGGTTGGGTCTGTGGAGCCTGCCGGGCGGCTACGTGGACCGGGGAGAGGTGGTGGAGGAAGCCGCCGTCAGGGAAGTGTGGGAGGAGACAGGTCTCCGTACAAAGACCGCGGACCTGGTGGGTGTGTTTTCGGAATCGGGCAGTCCGGTGGTGCTGGTTGTTTACGCCGGAGAGATTCTCGGAGGAGAACTGACAGCCAGAGACGAGGTCTTGGAGGTGGAGTTCTTCGCGGTTGAGACCCTGCCGCCTCTGGCCTTCGAGCGCGACAGGGAGATAATTACCGGATCTCTGGGGGATTAGGTCTGACGATAGACTTCCACCCGCCGGGCTAGCCGGGTTGTGGCACTGACAGCAGGGCCGCACCCTTCAACCGCGCGAGTTTCTGGTCGAATGTGTACAAGGGAGCGGCGCCCGCGCGCCTGGCGGCGGCAAGAATCAGCAGGTCGGAGAAGTCCGCGGTTGATTGAGGATAGAGTTCGGCGGCTTTGGCTACGTCTTCAGCGTTCTCAACAACCATGCCGTCATTTTCCAGCAAATCCAGCAGAGCGTTGGAAATTCTATTCCGGGTAAATCTGTAGGACCTTTCGGGGACCCAGACCGTTTCCAGTGTGACTTCCCTGCAAATGAATCCGGGGTTCTCTGGAATCAGATTGCTGACCAGGGTCCGGGCCGCTTCGGCCTGAATGGGAATGTCGTCGGTGAAATACCGCACCAGGACATTAGTATCGAGCGCCAGCACTATCACACGCCGCTTTTGCTATGTCCTCGTCCATTTGCTCCAATGAAATTGGCGGCCCGTCGTACTTCAGCGAGCCGAAAAGCTGCTTCAGCGTGCGTACGGGCAGGATACTGATTTCGCCTTTAGAGATGAAGAACCGAACTTGACCGCCCGGCTTCAACGATAAGGCTTGCAGCGCTTCTTCCGGTAGGGTTATCTGCCCTTCTGGTCCAATGGTAGCTCTGAGTATGCCAATTTTCTGTTTCACTTGCATTTTGCGATATCCTCAATTGGGCATTCAGATCTATTTTAGGGATTGGAGCGGCAGGGAGCAATGTTGGAAGCGTCACAGCATTGAAGCCTGCCCGCCCTGCACGGTTACCTTCGCCATCTCTTCCAGCCCCTTCACGTACGACTGTGTCCCCTCCTCTCCCAGTCCCTTCTGCGCCAGCAGATAGAAGAACTGTCTCGCCACGGCGGATACGGGCATCGGCAGTTCCATTTCCTGCGCCGCCTGGTTGACGAGCCGCTGGTCCTTAAGCATGAGCTTCACCGAGAAGCCGGGATTGAAGTCGCGCTGCAAAATCCGGGACCCCAGGTTCTCCAGCTGCCACGAGTTGGCGGCCCCGCCGGTGACGGCCTGGAACACCTTGTCCAAGTCTACGCCCGACTTCGCTCCCAGGAGCAGGCCTTCGCAAACGGCGGCGAGCGTCCCCGCGACCATGACCTGGTTGACCAGCTTGCACACCTGGCCCATTCCTCCCGGCCCTATGTGGATGATGTTCGTGCCCATAGCCTGCATTACGGGCAGACCGCGTTGAAACGCCTCCGGCTCCCCGCCGACCATGATCGATAGCGTCCCGTCAGCCGCTGCCCACGAGCTGCCGCTGACCGGCGCGTCCAGCATCTGGACGCCCTTCTCCGCTAGCAGTCCGCCGATTCGTCGAGTGATGGAGGGCGCAATCGTGCTCATGTCAATGACCACTGATCCTTCCCGTACGCCTTCGATTATCCCGTCTTTGCCCAGCACCACCTCTTCCACGTCCGGGGAGTCGGCAACCATGACGATTATCACCGAGGAACTCTCTGCAACTTCCCTGGGCGTATTCGCCACCGACGCGCCTTTGGAGGCGGGTTCCGTCGTCTTGCTCCGGGTGCGGTTGTACACCGTGAGCGGGTAGCCTGCCTTGATCACGTTCAGGCTCATGGGCAGGCCCATGATTCCCAGTCCTACGAATCCTACGGTCTCGTTTCCAGTCATTTTTCTCCTCTCGGCGGGAAGTGGGGCTGGATTCAATCTACCCAAGTTGGCTGGCCGCGTCAATGAGACCGGACTTCTGGGCGGCGCCTGCGGGGGTTATGCTAGAATATGCGCTGATATTTTGGCGGGAGGTATCGTCATAAAGATCCACGAGTATCAGTCAAAGGAGTTACTGGGTAGTTTTGGAGTCCCGGTGCCGAAGGGTCGGGTTGCATCGACCCCTGAAGAAGTTGCAGAAATCTGCCGTGAGCTGGGTGGTACCGCGGTGGTAAAGGCGCAGGTCTACGCCGGCGGCAGGGGCAAGGCGGGTGGCGTGAAGCTGGTGAATTCCCCGCAGGAGGGCGAGGACTATGCCCGCGGACTCCTTGGCACCCGCTTGGTGACCGTGCAGACTGGGCCCGAAGGCGTCCCCGTAAACCGCGTCCTGGTGGAAGAACCCGCCCGGGTGGCCCGGGAACTGTACCTGGCCCTGACCGTCGACAGATCTGCCCAGGGGCCGGTGTTCATCGCCAGCGCCGCCGGTGGGGTGGAGATTGAGGAGGTGGCTGAAACCCAGCCGGACGCCATTGCGCGGGAGGGCGTGGACATCGCCGTAGGACTCCAGGCCTTTCAGGCTCGCCGCATCGCCCGTGGATTGGGCCTGGACTCAGGGCAGCAGAGAAGCGCCGCCCGGATAATGGCCGCCATGTATAAGCTCTTCATGGAGCGCGACCTGACTTTGATCGAAATCAACCCGCTGGTGGTCTCCGATGACGGCACCCTCGCAGCGGTGGACGCGAAAGTCAGCCTGGAGGACGACGCCCTCTTCCGAAACAAGGATCTGGCTTCCTGGGGAGACCCGGAGCAGGAGACCCCCCTGGAGGTGGAAGCCTCCGAGTATGGCATAGCCTACGTCAAGCTCGATGGGTCCGTGGGCTGCCTGGTCAACGGCGCCGGACTGGCCATGGCCACCATGGACCTGGTCAGAGGCGCCGGCGCAACGCCGGCAAACTTCCTGGACGTGGGCGGCGGCGCCGACGAGGCCAAGGTCGCAAAGGCCATGAATATCATGCTCTCCGACCCTGACGTGGAGAGCATCCTCGTGAACATTTTCGGCGGAATTCTGCGCAGCGACATTGTGGCCAGGGGTATCGTGCAGGCCTACCAGGAATCGAAATCGAAAATCCCGCTGACTATCCGTCTACAGGGTGTCCAGGTGGACGAGGCCAGGAAGGTGCTGGACGAATCCGGGCTTCAGGTGTCTTTCGCAGATACCCTGCTGGACGTGGAAGCCCGCCTGGCAGAGTCCCTGGCTTAGGACCCCTCGCTGAATTCAGACTAAACGGCTAAGGAGCGAAATGAGCATACTGGTTGATGAGAATACGCGGGTGCTGGTGCAGGGTGTGACGGGACGGGAAGGGAGTTTTCACGCCACCCGCTGCATGGAATACGGCACAAACGTGGTTGCGGGGGTCACTCCGGGTAGGGGCGGTACCACGTTCAATGATTCGGTGCCGGTGTTTGATTCGGTGGAGGAGGCGGTGAACGAAACGGGGGCGGACGTTTCGCTCCTCTTCGTACCCGCCCCCTTCGCTCAGGACGCCATGATAGAGGCGGCCGACGCGGGCATTGGACTGATTGTGTGCATAGCGGAAGGCGTGCCGGTGCTGGATTCCGCCCGTGTCCTTCGTTATCTGGAAGGGCGCGGCAGCAGGCTGCTGGGTCCCAACTGCCCGGGGCTGATTTCGCCGACGGGTAACTGCAAGGTGGGGATCATGCCGGGTCACATCCACCAGCCCGGAAGGGTGGGTGTGGTGTCCAGAAGCGGCACGTTGACTTACGAGGCCGTCAGCCAGTTGAGCGCCCTCGGCCTGGGGCAGTCCACCTGCGTGGGCATAGGCGGAGACCCCCTGATTGGCACCAATTTCGTGGATGTGCTCCAACTCTTCAACGAAGACCCCGATACTGACGCCGTGGTGATGATTGGGGAGATTGGCGGCAGCATGGAGCAGGAAGCCGCCCGTTTCATCAAGGAGAATTTCACCAAGCCCGTGGTTTCCTTCATAGCAGGGGCGACCGCTCCCCCCGGCAAGCGAATGGGCCACGCCGGAGCCATCATCACCGGCTCGGATGCGACTGCCGAAGCAAAGAACGAGGCCCTTAGGGACGCCGGCGCTCACGTCGTGCCCTCGCCGGGGCTCATCGGCGCGGTGATGAAGGAAGCCCTCGGCTAGGATGTCCACCGCCAGCAAACGCTTCTAAGGACGGTGCTGTGACCCATGGTCAGGGGTGCGCTTATAGGCTTTGGACTAACCATTCTTCTGCTCTTGATACCCATCGTTCACTTCATTGTGGGCCCCCTGGGGCCGCTCATAGGTGGGTACGTGGGTGGTGGAGCGGCCCGCGCCACTCCACCCCAGGCTTTTGGCATCGGCGCGCTCATGGCATTCTTCACGGCAACCCCCATCATTCTTGTGGCCCTGGCCCTGCAGGCCCTCCAGATCTGGGAATCTGCCCACGACATTCTGGCAACACTGGCCGCCGTGCTGGCCGTTTGGTCCGGACTGCTCGGCACCGTGGGCGCCTATTTCGGCGGGCGCTCAAGCACGGACAGGGGTGGCCGAGGTGGAGTTATCATCATCCAGGGAGGACGCCGCCGCGGGGATAGATTCGGCTAAGAGGCGATCCCCTTCAGGAAATCCTCCCGCGCTAGCACTTTCTGCTCCCTGGTGGACATCTCCCGGACCGTGACGGTCCCGGCCTTCGCCTCATCCTCGCCAATAATGATGACAGTGGACACTCCCAGCGAGTTGGCGTTCCGCATCTGTCCCCGCATGCTGCGTCCCCACGCCCCCTGTACTACGCCGGCTCCGGCTCGGCGCATGCCCGCGCTCAGCTCCAGGGCGGGCTGTACCGCCTCTTCCCCCAATGCCACGATGTAGAATCCGGGCTTCTCCTCTTCGTCGACTCCAACCCCTTGGGCCTGGATGTTCAGGATCAGCCGCTCCATCCCCGTGGCAAACCCGACCCCCGGCGTTGGACGCCCCCCAATCTGCTCCATGAGTCCGTCGTAACGTCCCCCGCCCAGGATCGTCCCCTGCGAACCGGCGCCCGGGGGCACGATTTCAAAGACGGTGCGTGTGTAATAGTCCAGTCCGCGCACCAGCCGGTGGTCCACGGTGTAGGGAATCTCCAGGGCCTTGAGATACGATTGCAGCTTCTGCCAGTGCTCCTCGCACTCGTCACAGAGGTGCCCCGTCGACTTCGGAGCGCCTTCCTGCAGTGGCCGGCACGAGTCCCGTTTGCAGTCCAGCAGACGTAGCGGGTTGTGTTCCCAGCGCTGGCGGCAGTCAGAGCACAGGTCGTCCCGCACACCCTCGTAATAGCCGCGCAGGGCGTCGATGTAGCCCGGCCGGCAGTTGGCGTCTCCAATGCTGTTTATGTAGATGCTCAGGTCCGTCAAGCCCAGGTCCGCAACCAGGGTCCACCCCATGTCCACAATCTCGGCGTCGGCCAGGGGCGATGCGTCGCCCAGAATCTCGACTCCGTACTGGTGGTGCTGACGGTAACGCCCGGCCTGGGGCCGGTCGTATCTGAAGACAGGGCAGAAATAGTAGAGGCGAACCGGCTGGGGCAAACTGTGCATCCCCGCTTCCAGGTACGCGCGGCACACCGGCGCCGTACCTTCCGGCCGCAGCGTCAGTGAATCGCCGCCCCGGTCCAGGAAAGTGTACGTCTCCTTGTCCATGATGTCCGTGCCCGCTCCCACGGAGCGGTGGAACAATTCCGAGACCTCGAACACCGGCGTATCGAGGCGTCCAAATCCGTGCCGACGAGCCAGGGTCGCGGCCGTATCTTCCACAAATCGCCAGTATTTCTGCTCGGCTGGCCCTATGTCCTTGGTGCCTCTCGCTGCCCTGTACAACGTGCTCAGACCTCCTCATGATTGGCTCCAGGCGGCATTTCTCAGCATAACGACGCCGCCTGTGACTGTAAAGCGTGGGTTCTTGAGATTCTCCGTCTTGGCTATAGACGGAAGGAACGTCGCCTAATATGATAGGGATATGGCATTGAAGACGGCAACGGCTCCCGACCTGAGGCAGTTGATTCGCCGCACCAGGAAATACCTCCCTAGGGAGAAGAATAAACTGGTGGAGTCGGCCTACGAATTCGCTGAGCGGGCCCACAGAGGCCAGTTCCGCGCTTCCGGCGGCCCCTACATCGAGCACCCCCTCAGCATCGCTCTCTTCCTGGCCGATCTGCAGCTGGACGGCACAACCCTCTCCGCCGCCCTTCTCCACGACGTGGTTGAGGACTGCGATGTTACCTCCCAGGACATCAGCCGACGGTTTGGGCCGGAAGTCTCCAAGCTCGTCGATGGCGTCACCAAGCTGACCCGCATGGAGCTGGTGGACATCGCCGACGTGACCAACCAGCCCCCGGAAGATCGGCTGAAAGCCGAGACCCTCCGAAAGATGCTGGTCGCCATGGCGGAGGACGTGCGGGTGGTGCTCATCAAGCTGGCGGACCGCCTCCACAACATGCTCACCCTGGACGCCCTCTCCCCTCCCAAGCAGCGCGCCATGGCCCAGGAGACCATGGACATCTACGCTCCCCTGGCCCACCGGCTGGGAATCTGGGACATCAAGTGGCGACTGGAAGACCGGTCTTTCCACTACATTGAGCCGGACATGTACAGGGAAATCTCGGAAATGCTGGCCACCAGACGCGAGGAGAGGGAGCAGTACATCGAGGAGCAGCGCCAGATCCTGATCGATGCTCTGGAGAGCCATAATCTGAAGGCCCAGGTCCTTGGTCGGCCCAAGCACATCTACAGCATCTACCAGAAGAGCCGGAAATACGAAAGCGAAGGCAAGAGCACCCGCGACATATACGACCTGTATGCCCTGCGGGTCCTCGTGAAGTCCAAGCCCGATTGCTACAACGCCCTCGGCGTCGTGCACAACCTGTGGCGTCCCATCCCCGGCCAGTTCGACGACTACGTGGCCAACCCGAAGGAGAACCTCTACCAGTCACTGCACACCACGGTGATGTGCAAGGGCGCAACTCCCCTGGAAGTCCAGATCCGCACCCACGAAATGCACCAGCTGGCGGAGTACGGAGTGGCCGCCCACTGGCACTACAAGGAGGGAAATAGCTCCGACCTGAAGTTTGAGCAGAAGATGACGTGGATGCGTCAGCTCCTGGAATGGCAGCGCGACGTGCAGGGGACGGACGAATTCCTGGAATCCGTGAAGACGGACATCTTCCAGGACCAGGTATTTGTGTTCACTCCCCAGGGCGACATCGTGGAGCTTCCATCCGGGGCCACACCCATTGACTTCGCCTACCGGATCCACACGGAGCTGGGCCACAGGTGCATCGGCGGCAAGGTCAATGGCCGTCTCATGGCTTTGGACTATCAACTGCAAAACGGCGACACCGTTGAGATTTTGACCACCAAGGTCGCCCGTGGCCCCAGCCTGGACTGGCTGAATCCCAACCTTGGCTACATCCGCACCGCCGGCGCCCGCAGCCGCATCAGGCAGTGGTTCCGGCGTCAGTCCCGAACGGCAAACATTCAACTGGGGCGGGAGCTTCTGAAGAAGGAAGCCCGCCGGCTGAACATGAAAATCGACGAACAGTCCCTGGCCACGACATTCAAGATGGACAACGTCGAGGAATTCCTCATCTCCCTGGCCTCGGGGGGCACCACCATAAACCAGGTCATCAACCGGCTTACCGCCGACGAGCGCAAGGAGCAGGAACGACGGCCCAGCAGCGTACCCCTCACCAGCCCCGGCTCGGGCATCAAGGTGCTTGGGGTAGGAGACCTGCTCACACGCATCGGCCAGTGCTGCAGTCCCCTGCCCGGAGACCGGATTATCGGCTTCATCACCCGCTCCAGGGGCATCACGGTCCACAAGACCAGCTGCCACAGCGTGCGAAACGAGGATGAACGGGAGAGGCTCGTGGATGTGGATTGGGGCGAGGAGACGAAGCTCTACCCCGTCCGCATTGAGATCCAGGCCAGAGACAGGGTGGGGCTGCTGCGGGACATCACAGCCCGTGTGTCCGAGGAGAAGGTGAACATCGCCGAAGTCCTCACCGACGAGAGGTCGGATGGCACCGTGACAATCTTCCTCACGTTGCACACCACCGGCCTTGATCAGCTGGGCCGCATTTTCGCCAAGCTGGATGGCATCAAGGGCATGCTCAGCGCGGGAAGAATCATCACGGACCCGTACAGCATTTCCACCAAGTAGCCCCTTTCATTGAGGGGGCGCAACCCTTATACTATTAGCCAAACATTTCTTTTATTTCGGAGGTACCATTGCCGTCTGCGAAATCCATGCGGTCTTCCTTGGGGAAGCAGAAAAGAAACCGCAGCGTAAGGTCTGCCACCAGGACCCACGTCGCCAAGGCCGTCCGAGCCATCGAGAATGGGGACGTGGAACAGAGCGAATCGGCGGTCAAGCGGGCTTTGAAGGCCCTTGACCAAACGGCCAGGAAGGGCGTTATCCATCCGAATAACGCCGCCCGTCGCAAGTCCCGGCTCATGAAACGATTCAATGCCTCCTCTGGCGAATAGCAGGGGTAAGCTGGACATATCTTTGGGGTTGACTCACATGGTCAACTTATGTTACCTTCCAAAACGCCCGTTCAGAGGAGGTTTATGAGGAAGAGAAGCAGGAAAACTTCAGAAAAACAGCAACGAATGTTGCAATTTATCCGGGAATTCATGGCCGAAAACGGTTTCCCGCCCACGGTTAGGGACATTCAGTTCGCCTGTGGGATAAGTTCCACGTCGGTCGTCGACTACAACCTGCGGCTTATGCAGCGAGATGGGTTGATTCGACGCCGCCCGGAAATGGCGCGAGGCATAGAGTTGTTGGATGAAAAGGGCAGGGCCGCTGGCTTCTTGCCCCAGATTCCGGTGATGGGCTACATTGCTGCGGGCGAACCTCTACCCGGTCCCTCCAGCGAAGGCTGGGACCACGAGCCCATCGAGACCATCGAAATGCCCCGTTACATGGCCGAGTCCCACAAGAACCTGTACGCTCTCCGCGTTAAGGGTACGTCCATGATCGATGCCCTGATCGACGATGGCGACATTGTCCTCATCGATCCGAATCATCAGATCAAGAATGGGGACATGACCGTCGCCTGGCTTAAGCTGGAGCAGGAGGCCACCCTCAAGCGGTTCTACAAGGAGGGTAGGCAGGTGCGACTGCAGCCCGCCAACTCCCGCATGAAGCCCATCTTGACGAAGGCTTCAAACGTGGAGACCAGGGGCAAGGTTATCGCGGTTCTGCGTTCCCTCTAGTCCGCTCCCGGCTATTGAAATAGGTTCCCGTTCCCCTGGAGTGGGGAAGTGAGGCTGTGCCTGCCGTCGCTCCAACGTGATGGCAGGCACACAGCCTGTCGGACTACCCCTCCCGCCCGTTCTATGGCCCCAATGCGCGCTGCCCTCAGGAGCAGCGCGAAAACTGGCCTCTGTTCCCCCATGAATGAATTTCGCGCCTGCCGTTGGCAACGCTTCCTGATTCTCTAACATCCGGAAACATCCCTTGTTGTGAAAATGCTCCCCACACTGCTATCATCGTTGGAATCCGTGGGGAGTGGTGAGGGGAGTCTAACGGGGAGGCGATCTTGGGCCTGATATCCAACTACCGGGAGGTCTTGAACACCCCGGCGCGTCGCCAGGTTATGCTTGCCCTGGCCTCCACGTTCATGCTGGTGCAGGTGGCAAGCTTCCCCGTGGCTCTCGCCCTCCCCAGCATCGCCAAGGACTTCCTGATCGACGTCGAAACGGCGGCCTGGGTGCTGGTGGCGGAACTGCTGGCCTTGGGCGCAACAGTCTACCTGGCCGCGAAACTGGGCGACAGGTACGGGCACAACCGGATCTTCTTCTTCGGCATCGTCATCACGACCATCGGTGCGGTGGCCGCCGGTTTCGCCATGGACTTCACCCAACTCCTGCTGTTCCGGGGAGTGCAGGGCCTGGGCGCCGCCCTCGTCACCGGCAACGCCAACGCAATCCTCGCCGGAAGCTTCCCCCCCGAAGAGCGCGGCAGGGCCTTCGCCATCCCCATCACCGCCGCCAGGTTCGGCACCTTCGCCGGCCTGCTCGCCTTCGCCGCCTTCCTCCAATGGTTCGACTGGCGCTTCATCTTCTTCTCCTTCATCCCGCTGGGCGTTATTGCCGTTGTTTCTGGCCTCCCCCTCCTCAAGCAGAAGGAAGCCCCCGACGTCAGCAGCGACGAACCGGTGGATTTCGGCGGCGCCTTCCTCTTCATCGGAATGATCTCCGCCCTGATCCTCTCCGGCCTTCACCTGCACCCCGGCGAGGAGTCCTTCACCAGCAGCGACGCCGTGTCATATCACCTTCCGATGCACATCGCTTCCGTGGTACTGCTGATAGCCTTCATAATCTATGAACGCAGGATGAAGCAGCCCTTCGTGGACCTCAGGCTGTTCAAGAACCGCCACTTCTCCCTGGCGCTCTTTTCCAACACCACGTTCCATCTCTCCATGCTGGCAATCATGACCCTGGTGCCGATCCTGGTGGAGAACGGCTTCGGCTACGGTCCCCTGTTCGTTATCTACGTACTGCTTCCACACCAGAGCATGGGCTTGGTCATCCCCATTGTGGCGGGTTGGTACTACGACAAGTTTCAGCCAAGGCTGCTGCGTCCCGTGGCCATGACGCTGATTGCCCTCGGCATATTTCTAATTGGAATGTTTGCCCTGAAGGTCCCCTTCTGGTTCATGCCCCTCCTGCTCTTCCCGGCGTCCATAGGCACTTCCATTTTCAATACCATCAACAACGCCGTCATAATGAACTCCATCGGCCAGGAGCACCGGGGATTCGCCTCCGGCATGATCGAGACCACGCGTCAGGTGGGACATACCCTGGGGGCCACCGTCGCGGCCTCCGCCCTGGGGCTGGTCCTGCCGGCCGGAATTGCCCTACTCAGCGAGGCCGAGGCTCAGGACTTCTACTTCCAGGGCTTGCAGGCGTCGGCCCTTGTGGTGGTATGGATTATCCTTGCCGGCGCCGTTGTGGCCTTCAACCACCAGGTGCTCCCGTCGACCCCGAAGACCAAAGCCCCCCAATCTTCCGGCGCAGGCGCGAGCTAGCTCCGGGCGAATTGCTGGACGGCGTCATAGCAGCGGCATAGTCATATAGGATAGAATATCTGGAAACGTTGGAGATTACGGAGGGTAGGCAATGAAAGCTGGACAGTTGACGGGACCCCGCCGCATGGACCTGGTTGAGGTTGATGAGCCTTCCCCAAGGGAGGGAGAGGCGCTCGTCCGGTTGGAGAAGATCTCCATCTGCGGTAGCGACATTCGACCCTTCGCCGCCGTTCTGGACGAAAGCCGCTATCCCCTCCACCCCGGCAGGCCCACCCATGAGTGCGCCGGCGTCATCGAAGAGAGCTATTGCGACGAATTCAACGTGGGACAGCGGGTAATCGTCTTCCCCTATGCCGAGGGTGGTTTCAGGGAATATCTGGCCGTTCCGCCCCAGAACATGGTCGTTTTGCCCGACGAAGGGTCCCTGGACACCTGGATCATGTGCCAGCCCATGGGCACCGTCCTCTACTCAGTCAGCCGGATTGGCGACGTCATCGACAAGAACGTGGTGGTGCTGGGACAGGGAGCCATCGGCTTGAGCTTTACCACTTTCCTCAGCGGTATGCACTGCCGCGAGTTGATTGTCGTGGACCTGGAGGACTACCGGCTGGATATGGCGAAGTCCCTGGGCGCCACCAGGACTATCAATCCCCGTTACGAAAACGTCATGGACGCCATTGGCGACCTGACGGGGGGCGAGGGCGCCGACGTGGTGGTGGAAGCTGCTGGTGAGCACGAGACCGTCCGTCAGTCGGTGGTGATGGCGAAGAAGTTCGGCACCGTCATCTGGTTCGGCATGACCCATAACGAGTATTTCGCCATCGACTTCCAGCAGATTCGAAACAAGGACCTGACGATGATTGGCACCTCCAGCGCCCGCGCCGGGACCATGCCGCAGTACGTGAAACAGGTCGTTCACATGGTGGACCAGGGCCGTATTGATCCGTCCATGCTGGTGACCCACCGCATGAATGCCGCCCAGGTTCAGGACGCCTTTGTGATGTACGAAGAGCGGGCGGATGGAATCATCAAGGTAGTCATGGACATGTAGCCCCCTGCCTTCTCCCATCTTGCTCCTGCGAAGGCAGGAGCCAACCCCCTACCCACCACCCCCTACAACCCCACAACGTGACGCCTCCTCCCCCTCTTTCTTACCTCCTCTACCGTCCTGGGAGAGGATTGAGCCTGCCCTGAGCATGTCGAAGGGGTGAGGGTCATTGGGGTGGTGCGAAGGAGGGAGCCTGCAGCTACGCAAAGGTCTCCTGGATGGGAGGAGGCTCGGATGGGGGTGACTCTCTCAACACTTAGGCAACGGCCGCCCAACAAACACCTACCCTCTCCATCCGGCCAGAGGAATCTGTCACGCAGTCACAAAGTGCCATTGTGCCCATTGTCAGCCATCCCCCTCCCTTGCTAATCTTCCCCCAATCCTGGCAAGAACCCTGATCCACTTTCGCTCCAAACATCCCCAAAAGTTGCAGCCCTTACCGATATTCACTATCACTAATTTGTCGAGTCGTTTCTCCAAAAAAATTTATGGAGCGCAAAGATAATGCAAAAACATCCGAATCCACGCCTGAGTCGCTCCAAATTACCCGTGAGTCGACTTCCCAAATCGACTCCATCTCACGCCTCACAATATCTGAAAAAGCCTCTCGAACCCTTCTCGTTTGGCAGTCGTTTATGAGTCGTTTAGGAGACCCCATCTCAATAACAGCCACTCTCACCCAAAACAGGGAAACCCGTCCCCGCCGGGCATTCCAACTCCCCTTTCTCAATTGCCAATTGACAGGGCCTGGCGTATAATGACCATACTCACAGTTCTATTGTTGTTAATAAGGAGCAGACATGGCAACTGGCAAGGATAGAATCAACGGCTCGGAAAACGCCCAGACCGGCACTTGGGAAGTGAAAACCGGCATGGCCGAACAGCTCAAGGGCGGCGTCATCATGGACGTCGTTACCGCCGAAGAGGCCAAGATCGCTGAGGACGCCGGCGCCTGTGCCGTTATGGCCCTCGAACGTGTTCCCGCCGACATCCGCAAGGACGGCGGCGTCGCCCGCATGTCCGATCCCACCAAGATCATCGAAATCCAGGAAGCGGTCACTATCCCCGTCATGGCCAAGTGCCGCATCGGCCACTTCATGGAGGCTCGCGTCCTCGAAGCCCTCGGCATCGACTATATCGACGAGTCCGAAGTCCTCACTCCCGCCGACGAAGACCATCACGTCCTGAAGCACGACTTTACCGTCCCCTTCGTCTGCGGCTGCCGCAACCTCGGCGAGGCCCTCCGCCGCATCGCCGAAGGTGCCGCCATGATCCGCACCAAGGGCGAGGCCGGCACCGGCGATATCGTCGAGGCCGTCCGCCACAACCGCACCGTCCAGGGCGAAATCCGTAAAATCATGAACATGTCCGACGACGAGCTCCCCACCGAGGCCAAGAACTTACAAGCCCCCTTGGAACTCGTCCAGGCCGTCAAGCGACAGGGTCGCATGCCCGTCGTCAACTTCTCCGCCGGTGGCGTGGCCACCCCCGCCGACGCCGCCCTTATGATGCACCTCGGCGCCGACGGCGTTTTCGTCGGTTCCGGTATCTTCAAGTCCTCCAACCCGCCCCTCATGGCCAAGGCCATCGTCCAGGCAGTCACCCACTACCAGGACCCAGATACCATTGCCAGGGTCTCCAGGGGACTCGGTGACGCTATGCCCGGCCTCTCCGTCAGGGAGATGAAGGAGGAGGAACTCCTCGCCACAAGGGGCTGGTAGAAGACTTCTGACCTCAGCGCAGTTGCAAAATCCCGTGCTTACCGTGGGCGTGGTTGCCGTCCAGGGCGATTTCGCTAAACATGTCGCCCTCCTTAGAGAACTGAACGTCGCCACCCGCGAGGTGCGATTGCCCAAGGACCTGGAGGGCCTTGACGCCCTCATCATGCCCGGCGGGGAGAGCACTACCTTTCGCCACCTCTTCGACCTCTACGGCTTGGTCGAACCCATAACCGCCCTCGCCGCATCGGGTGTCCCCACCTGGGGCACTTGCGCCGGCATGATTATGATGGCTTCGGAACTGACCGATCATCGCCCAGAGCCCCTGGGCCTTATGGACGTCACCGTCAGCCGCAACGCCTATGGCCGCCAGGTGGACAGCTTTGTCATTGATATCAACTTTCCGATTCTTGGCGATGAACCCTTCCACACCGTGTTCATCCGCGCCCCCGCCGCCACCCGCATCGGCCCCGGCGTCGATGTCCTCGGCAGACTCCCCGATGGGACCCCCGTCGCTCTCCGAGAGAACAATCTTCTGGTCACCTCCTTTCATCCGGAACTCACCGGGGACACCCGGTTTCATCGGTATTTCCTCAGCCTGATCAAGCAACCCAACGAATAACTCAACCCAGATGGAACTCCAAACTAAAGACCCTGAACGCCAGGTCCAGGATGATCTGGAACTTCTCCTTCAATGCCTCCCTCCCCGCATCGTAGGCCCCCTCCGGAACGAGGCCGACCTCAGCGAGTTGTTGGAGGTTGTCCTGGACCTCGCCCGCCCACCTGAAGCCCGCTTCCCCCACGGCGATCTGATCCTGGACATCGATGAAGTCTCTCCCGCGGACCTCGACTATGTTATCTCCAGAATTGGCGAGTTTGGCGACGATAACCGCTCCGGCATCGAGCGCACCCTCCATCGCATCTCCGCCATCAGAAACCGCAAGGGCCGAATCCTAGGCATCACCTGTCGCGTCGGCAGGGCCGTATTCGGCACCATCAAGACCATCGAAGACTTCGTATTCTCCGGCAAAAACATCCTCCTCCTTGGCCGTCCCGGCGTCGGCAAGACCACCATGCTCCGTGAGGTCAGCCGCGTCCTCGCCGACAACGCCAAAAAGCGCGTCATCGTCGTAGACACCTCCAACGAAATTGCCGGCGACGGCGACATCCCCCACCCCGCCATCGGCCACGCCCGCCGTATGCAGGTGGCCTCTTCCAGCCTGCAGCACGCCGTCATGATCGAAGCCGTCGAAAACCACATGCCCCAGGTCATCGTGATCGACGAAATGGGCACCGAACTGGAAGCCGCCGCCGCCCGGACAATTGCCGAACGCGGCGTGCAGCTCATCGCCACCGCCCACGGCAACTCCCTCGACAATCTCATCCTCAACCCCACCCTCTCCGACCTGGTCGGCGGCATCCAGACAGTCACGCTGGGCGACGACGAAGCCCGCTACCGTGGAACCCAAAAGAGTGTGCTGGAGCGCAAGGCCCCGCCCACCTTTGATGTGGTAGTGGAAATACAAAGCTGGGACACCGTCGCCGTCCACGACAACGTGGCCAAGATTGTCGATTCCTGGCTCAGGGGCTATCGCCTCTCGCCCGAGGTGCGCCGTTTGGACGAAGCCGGCGAGATGATAGCGAACGCCAAGGCGCCGTCCGAGACCCCCTCCGCTGTGGAACTCCCTTCCCCCTCGGCATTGCTGCCCTCTGACGGCGATTCCCTCGCCCCCCGAATCTTCCTGTTCGGCGTTGGCCGGGACAAGCTTGAGCAGGCCGCAGGAAATGCGGGCGTTGACGTTGAAATCGTCACCGACCTCCGGCACGCCGACCTTATCCTCACCACCAAGTCCCACTACAAGCGGGGCGCCAGGGTCGTTCGCATCGCCGAGGAGTCCGGCACCCCCGTCCACGTCGTCCGCAAGAACACCGCCGCCCAGGTGCAGCAGTTCCTCCGGGGCCAGCGAAAACGCAACAACGGCGACCAGGGCCTGAACGTCGCCCTCCAGGAGGCCCACGAAGCCGCCCAGACCATCCTGGACGGCGAGGAGTACGTGGACCTCACCTCCCAGCGCGCCTACGTCCGGAGGCTTCAGCACCTGCTTGCCCAGAAGTACAACCTCGGCTCCCTCAGCATCGGCGTCGACCCTCGACGCCACGTGCGTCTCCTTCGAAAATAGGATCCCTCGGGTGGCCCCCTTCATCGTCTTCGAGGGCATCGACGGCTCTGGCAAGTCGACTCAGATAGAGCTCCTGCATCAGAAGCTGGTTGCCGCCGGTCATCCTGCCCTCGTCACCAGGGAACCGGGCGGTACCCAATTGGGTGATGAAGCCGGCCGCTTGCTCAAGTCGCTGGCAAACTTGTCTCCCATCACCGAGCTTCTTCTATTCAACGCAGCCCGCGCCGAGCACGTGTTAAAAATCATCCAACCCGCCCTGAACTCAGGTCGTGCCGTCCTCTGTGACCGCTTTACCGCCTCTACCGTTGCCTACCAGGCCTATGGACGCCGCCTGGACGTGCAGACGGTGGAGGAACTCAACCGCCTGGCCACGGGCGGACTACAGCCAAACCTGACAGTCTTCCTTGATCTCCCCATAGAAGCGGCCCACTCCCGCAAGGACAAAGACAATCTGGACGAGATAGAAAGGCAGTCGCTGGAATTTCACCAACGCGTCCGCAGCGGCTATCAAGTCCAGGCCGCCAATAATGCCGACACCTGGCTCACCGTCGACGGAACCCTTTCAGTCGACGCCATCGCACGGCAAGTCTGGGCCCGAGTCCACGCCCTCTTGTAACCCCTCCCCTTCCCGCGCACCGCTGCAACCGTCGTCACTCCACTTCGCCTCACTGAAATTCTCCGCTCGCCCTCCTCAGGCATGGGCGTGGCCTTGTCTTTCCTGCCGGGTGTGGTACACTGTGTCGCGGACTCCATTTTGGGACTAACCTTTAATTCAGCCCGGCGAGGTTGGCAAGGAAGGCCCCGCGCGAACGGTATGCGTGTGCGCCCCCTGCCGAGCCGGCAAGGGGGTTTTTGTTGGCCCGGACCACCGCACAAGTCAGCCTCCCCGAGGCTCCGGAAAAGACTATTCTGGACGGCGAGGCGCTGGACAGAGTCCTTTGGCGCATCGCCCACCAGATTCTGGAACGCAACCGCGGCATCGATGGGCTTACCCTCGTAGGCATACTCACCCGTGGGCTTCCCCTGGCGCAAAGACTCGCCGCGAAGATTTGCGAAGTTGAGGGAGTCGCTCCGCCCCTGGAAGGCCTGGACGTAAGCCCCTTCAGGGATGATGCAGCCGGCGTCGGCAACCGTCGTCCATCATCTCCGCTGAACGTGGACGGACGGAAGGTTGTAGTGGTAGACGACGTGTTGTACACGGGGCGGACTGCCCGGTGCGCCCTGGAGGCTTTGGTCATGGCGGGTAGGCCGTGTCTCGTGCAGCTCGCCATCCTTGTCGATAGAGGCCACCGCGAACTGCCAATCCGCGCCGACTACGTGGGAAAGAACCTGCCGACCTCCAGGAGCGAACGCGTCCAGGTGCGGCTGAATGAAGTAGATGGGCGGGACGGAGTGGTGCTGCTGAGGCAGGGGAACGGCTAACCATGTATCGGGGCGGCTTGATCAGCATCGAAGACATGTCCAACCAGGAGATCGAGGACGTCCTGGAGTTGGCGCGCGAGATGGCCGGAAACATCCGGGGATATTCCTCCCTCGCCCAGGGGCTCATACTGGCCAGCCTCTTCTTCGAACCCAGCACCCGCACCCGCGGTTCCTTCGAGTCGGCGATGAACCGGCTGGGAGGTCGCGTCATATCAACGGTCGGTACAGGTTCCTCCTCAATGGAAAAAGGGGAGACCCTCGTGGACACCATCCGCATCTGGAGCGGCTACTCCGACGTCATTGCCCTTCGACATCCCTGGGAGGGATCGGCGCGGCTCGCGGCAGACTACGCCTCCGTGCCCGTCATAAACAGCGGCGACGGCGGCCACGAGCACCCGACACAGACCCTGTGCGACCTGTTCACGCTGGTGGCGGAAAAGGGGTCCCTGCAGGGGCTGCGGGTGGCTCTCTGCGGCGATCTGAAGCACGGCAGAACGGTCCATTCGCTGATATTCGGCCTGCTACGCTTCGGCGCGGAGCTGTTCTTCGTGCCTGGAGAGGGGCTGGGGCTGCCGGAGCACGTGCGGGCAAAGATCCAGGTCCAGTACGGCAGACAAATAGAGAAAGTCCCGGCGGGGGACTTCGAAGCCCTCTACGGAGGCGCATCCCCCGAAATGGACGAAGGATCATCTCTGGATGCCGTCTACATGACCCCAAGCAGACCCCATCAGAGGACGCTCTTGGAAGACGAGCCGAACGTCCGCCTACAGCTTTCCCCTGGCTCCGATTTGGTATTCTACGTGACCCGGAAGCAGGTTGAGCGAGACGCGGCGTTGAAAGCCGACGGGGAGGCGGAGCGGAGATACCCGCGCTTCAGCAGGGACACCATGAGAAGCCGATTCACCCGTTCCATAGTGCTTCATCCCCTGCCCCGCGTCGACGAGATCTCCTACGACATGGACGAAGACCACCGCAGCAAGTACTTCCTCCAGGCCGGCTACGGCGTGCCGGTACGAATGGCCCTGCTGAGTCTCGTGCTGGGGCTGAGACCGTGGAAGAGAGCTGCCGAAAAAGCTGATGAAGGCACCCTGGATGGTGGAACGGTCACAGCCCAGGGCGTTTGTTGCGGGAACCCGACGTGTGTAGTCAGCCGGGAACCCCAGGGTTGCCAGCCGGGATTCTCGGTAATGCAAGGGGAGGAAGAGGGCCTGACCTTCGCCTGCAAGTACTGCGGGTGGCATAACTCCCCCCCATTCTACGGTGTGCAACAGAGTGGCCAGTTGATCTACAAGCCCATTCGCAGACTGCGATACATTTCACAGCACCAGCTTCACCAGTTCCGTTTCTTCGCCAATGAGGAGGAGGCCCGCAATCACGGCTTCGTCCTTTCGGTGCGGGAGCCGGACGGGCCGGGGCCGGTCTACGAGGTTATTGAATAATGAGCCGTGCCGCCTATCTGGTCCTGGAAGACGGGACCGTCTATGCCGGGCAGCCCTTCGGAGCGGAGCGGGACTCCTACGGGGAACTGGTATTCAGCACCAGCATGACCGGTTACCAGGAAGCACTGACGGACCCATCCTTCGCGGGCCAGCTTGTCGTGCTCACTTACCCCCTTGTGGGTAACTACGGCATCAACGACGCGGACAACGAATCGGTGAAAGTGCAGGTGGCGGGATTCGTGGTCCGGGAGCACTGCCCGACTCCCAGCAACGGGGAGAATGCATCCACCCTCCACGAGTTCCTGGCGGCTCAGAATGTCCCCGGCATCTTTGGCGTGGACACCAGGGCCATAACGCGTCGGCTTCGCAACCGGGGAGTGATGATGGGCGTCATCGTCTTGGATTCGCCTTCCAGGGCCGAAGCTGTATGGGGCGTGACACCCCGCTATGACGACTTGGACCACGTGGAGCGGGTGACTACGCCGGAGGTGTATAGGTGGGGCCGGACAGCCGAAGGCGGTGAGAAACGAGGACCGCGCATTGTGGTGACGGACTACGGTGTGAAGAACAACGTGCTGCGCTGCCTGCACGCCCGGGGATGCGAAGTGGTCACAGTGCCCGCCGCCGCCCCGGCCGAAGAGATACTGGCGTTGAAGCCGGACGGTTTGCTGCTTTCGCCGGGGCCGGGTGACCCCGCCCTGCTTGGCTATGCCGTGGAAGCGGTCTCAGAGCTTCTCGGAAGAGTTCCCGTCCTGGGTATCTGCCTTGGACATCAGGTGGTTGCTCGGGCTTTGGGTGCGGGTACCTTTAAACTTCCCTTCGGGCACCGGGGCGCTAACCATCCGGTAAAGGACTTGGCCACCGGCCGGGTGTACATTACCGCGCAGAACCACGGCTACGCTGTGGACGCCGACACCCTCCCCAGGGGACTGACTGCGAGCCACGTAAATCTCAATGACGAAACCATCGAGGGACTCGTGCACCGAGACATGCCAATCATGACCATCCAGTACCACTCTGAGGCTTCCCCCGGACCGAAGGACAATGAATATATCTTCGACAGATTTCTGGATATGGTGAAAGCCGGGAGGTAGAAACGGGAGAAAAGAGGCAGCCACTTTCCTTGGCGCATCGGACAAATAGCCATCAAAATAGGGCACTACCCACGTTTTAGCGGGTCGCACTTATTGTCCCGGGCCAACTCCGAAGGGTGATATCGGCCGGGGCCGAATTGATGGAGGTAGTACTTTGTATAATCATTTCCTAGTGGAGCAGGGATTAGAGGTAGACGTTGAATCGGACATCTATGACTTGGTGGACTTCATAGATGACTGCGTCTCGTCATTTGAGTTCGGTGAATACGGATTCAGCGTCAGTTCTGGGAGGGGAATTATTGGGTCCGAATGGAAGCTGCTGGTCAGGCCAAAGATATTGGCCAATCCGTTCCTGAAGCCGGACCCCATAGGGTTCATCCTGGTTAAGAAGGTGGACGAATACACCACGTGCTTGCTGGTCCCGCCGCACCGAGAAATCCAGAGAGAAACTGGCGAATGGTCGGACTTGGACGCCAAGCTGTTTTTGAACTTGATCTGCCAGATGCTGAACGGCATGCAGGAACGAGGATACGTTCAACTGCCGGGTCTCATACCCGTACAGTGAAGACTCTCCAGGAGTAATCGTACAAAACCCTCGCCGGCCCACCACCGGCGGGGGTTTAGTCTTATAATGGGGTATGAAAAAAATAGAATTGAGGGCAAAGGGGGAATAGACAGGGATATATGAGCGAAGAGCTTAACAAGGTTCTGGTGATCGGTTCAGGCCCAATTGTCATCGGACAGGCGGCGGAGTTCGACTACGCCGGGACCCAGGCCTGTAAGTCGCTGAGGGAAGAGGGAGTCTACACCGTTCTCGTGAATTCCAATCCCGCAACCATCATGACGGACAGCGGCATTGCGGACGCCATCTACATCGAACCTCTGACCGTGGATGTGGTGGAGCGAATCATCGCCAAGGAGAAGCCGGACGGGATTCTCCCCACCCTCGGAGGACAGACGGGGTTGAACCTCGCGGTAGACCTGGCGGAAGCCGGGGTGCTGGAGCGTCACAACGTGCGGCTGCTGGGAACGCCCCTTAAGACCATCAAGATGGCTGAAGACAGGGAGGAATTCCGGCAGCTGCTGTTGGACATGGGAGAACCCGCGCCTCCCAGCGTCATTGTATCTTCGGATGAGGAAGCTCAGACGGCCCTGGAAACCCTGGGTCTACCCCTCGTGGTCCGCCCGGCCTACACCCTGGGAGGCACGGGCGGCGGGATGGTGTACAACGAAGAGCAGTTCCGCACCGTGACGAGAGAAGGAATGGACGCCAGCCCCATCGGTCAGGTGCTTGTGGAACGCTCCCTGGAAGGGTGGCGGGAGCTGGAGTACGAGGTGATGCGAGACGGAGCCGACAACTGCATCACCATCTGCAACATGGAGAACCTGGACCCGATGG
>CAYQLZ010000005.1:0-7321 GCA_964418665.1 uncultured Dehalococcoidia bacterium
CTCTCCCGTCCTGGGAGAGGGTTGGGTGAGGGTATCCTCTTCCCCCTTGACGGACGCCTTTGCATAACCGTTACTCCGGCAAAAGCCGGAATACATTCTTCCCCCTCCCCCCTTGACGGGTGCATAGACCAGGGAGATAGGTAACAGTCGTTCGGGGAGATGGGTGGATGCTCTACTAGCACAGAGGTCTCCGAAGATAGGAACCAACTCTTTACCAAAAACCACTTATCCCGCTGCCAAAACCTCTTGTAGGGGCGGGCCTGCCGCCGCCCCCTCTCCCTTCCCCACAAGTTGACGATGAGGTGCTTTCACCCGTAGGCTAATGGTGACACGCTTCAAGCCAATGGAGACAAAATGAGCAAGACATGGCGGATTGAAGACGCCAGAACACGGTTCGACGAGATCCTGCAAGCAAGTCTGGCCGAAGGCCCTCAGATACTCGCCGAAGATGGTGTGGAAATGGCGGCCCTTCTCCCTATTGAACACTGGCGACGATTGGAGAAGACTCCCAGGAGGAGCTTGAAGGAACTTCTCTTGGCCCCGGAAGCCCGCACCGACACTTTGGTGCCTCCCCGCGTCAATCGTCCTCGCCGTTCACCCCCAACCTTCGATTAGTATCGTGTACCTACTCGACACCAACGTGGTTTCCGAACTGCGCCGTCCTCGCCCTAATGCGGCTGTATTGGAATGGACTGAAGGAATTCCTGCGGAGCAACTTTTGCTGCCTGCAGTTTCAATTGGAGAAATTCAGGCCGGTATTGAAATTACCAGAGACCAGGATCCTTCCAAGGCTGAGGAGTTGGAGACGTGGCTTAATCAGTTAATGGCATCCTACGAAATATTGCCGATGGGAGCGGATGTGTTTAGTGTATGGGCGAGACTCATGCACAGAAGGTCAAGGGTCATGATCGAGGACGCCATGATCGCAGCAACTGCCATAGTGAATGATATGACGGTGGTTACAAGGAATGTTCGTGACTTCAGATCTCTCGGCATAGAACCGATTAATCCCTTCGAAGACTAGTCCTGTGCAAATGGGGCCCCCCGCCCAAAGCCCCAACCTAGACCCCATGCACCGGAAACACCAAACGCTTCACCGTCTCCACCGACGCCGCAACGTACCCCTCCACCTGCGCCGAAAGCTCCCCCTCCAACGCCGGCGGCTCCTCGTCCCGCAGCCCATCCAAAGCCTGCTCCCCCGCATAGCCCGACGGAATCTCCTGCCCCCACTCCCTGGAGAGCATCACCCCGTAAGCCAGTGTCCAGCATCGCGCCACCGCCCCCAGATCATATCCCCCGCCACCCGTCGCCAGCCACGGCAGCCCTAAGCTGGCAAACTCCCGCACCGCCGCCGTAAACGCCCCCGAAGTCAGCCGCAGGTGCGTAATCGGGTCCCGTAAGTGCGTGTCGATGCCCAGCTGCGTCACCAATACGTCCGGCTCGAACGCCTGAATCAACGGAATCACCACCTCCCGGAACGCCCACAGATACGCCTCGTCCCCCGTATACGGAAACAGCGGCACATTCACCGCGTATCCCCTCCCGGCTCCCGTCCCAATCTCCTCCGCGAAGCCCGTCCCGGGAAACAGGAACTGCCCCGACTCGTGGGTGGAAATCGTCAACACCGCGTCCGTGTCGTAAAACGCGTCCTGCACCCCGTCCCCGTGGTGCGCGTCTATGTCCACGTACGCCACCCTCATCCCCCGACTCAGAAAATACTTGATCGCCACCACCGGGTCGTTGAATACGCAGAACCCGGAAGCATGCCCCGCCGCGGCGTGGTGCAGCCCTCCGGAAATGTTGAACGCCGTCCTGACCCTCCCCTCCGCGATCATCTCCGCCGCCACCATCGTCGCCCCCGTACTCAGCGCCGCCGCATCGTATATACCAGGAAAAATCGGATTGTCCCCCATCAGGCTGAAATTGAACCGGGACATCTCGTGCAGCCCCTCGTTCCGGCCGAACCTCTCCACCGCCTCGATATACTCCCGCGTATGAAACGACGCCAACTCTTCAACCGTTGCCGCCCTCGGTGCCACCACCCCAACCTCGTCGAAGGCCCCGTATGAGTCAAGCAGGTCATACGTGTGCTGCAGCCGAATCGGCCGCATAGGGTGGTCCCCCCGCAGCACGTGCCCGCTCAAAGAAGAATCATAAACAAAAGCCGCCGTCGCACTCACAGGTCGCCTCCCAACGTTGGCTATAATGCTGGTGATATTAGCCCAGTCTCAATCCGCAGGCAAACTCGCCTGATCGCCAATACTGCCCCACATACAGACATGGGCCGGCTCTGCGCCATCCCGCCCTCACAAAGAAACACAAAGGGACGCCGAAAAGCGCCCCTGTATGCTCTGACCGGCTACCGTCAGTCCCCAATGGCGGGCGGCTCACCGGTCGGTCTCAATATACTCAAGTATGCGTTCGCCAAATCCCCCTGTCAATCTGGTGTCCGCCGCGTACATCACGGCCAATCGGCCGAAGCACAATACACGTCCTCGCCGGGAATCGCCTCTCCTGAACTGACACCATCCCACTCGGCCCATCGCCCTTGCAGCAGCCAATACCTCCTCATCAATATCCACAATCTCTCGCACGTCATAACCACGGGAACCCTGTGGCTGATCGACAAACTACCGCCCCCCTCCATTGACACCTCCCTCTCCCACCATCTAAAATACCGACCGGTCGGTCGGTTAAACGGTAAGACAAGGAGACGAATTACCTTGCCACCCAAACTGCAAACCAGGGAACGCATCATGGAAGCCGCGGAGGCAGTCTTCTCCGAAAAGGGCTACCACAACGCCGCCATGGACGAAATCGTCCGCCGCACCAGCGTCTCCAAGGGCGGCCTCTACTTCCACTTCCCCAGTAAGGAACGCCTCTTCTTTGCCGTCATGGACCATCTCGGTCAGCGCCTCGTCCGCCGCATCGAAGACAAAATTGGTCGCGAGGAAACGGGTATCGACCGCCTGCGGGTCGCCCTGACCACCGCCTTGGAAGTCCTCGGCAAACGCCGTCGCATCGCCAAACTCCTTCTCGTCCAGGGCTACAGCATGGGAAACTCCTTCGAGAAGAAGCGGGCCGAGATCTACTCCGGCTTCGCGTCCCTCATCGGAGAAAACCTCGATAGGGCCGTCGCCGAAGGTTCCATCCGGCCTGTCAACACCAAGATCACTTCATACCTTTGGGTGGGCGCCATCAACGAAGTCCTCATTCGCTGGCTCTACACCGGCAGCCCGGATCCCGTCCGCGAGGCCCTCCCGGAACTCAAAGTCATTCTATTGGATTCGCAGCGCGTCCCATCCGCGTCAGTACTTGGAGGAATACCATCATGAGCTATTCGGAGGTCTACCAGGGCATCGGCTTCCACGACAAGACCCTCATCCCCCTTTGGGAGAAGGTCCAGGCGGGAGAACGCCTCTCCTTTGATGACGGCCTGCGCATCTTCCGTACCGACGACTTCACCGCCGTTGGCCGCATGGCCGACTACGTTAAAACCAAAATGTGGGGCGACCGCGCATACTTCGTCCTGAATCGACACATCAACCCCACCAACGTCTGCGTCCTCTCGTGCAGCTTCTGCGACTTTGCCCACAAGAAGGGCGAAGACGGCGCCTACGAAATGTCCATGGACCAGATTCTCGGCCTGCTCGACGACGAAATTCGCGAGGCCCACATGGTCGGCGGCCATCACCCAGACTGGTCCTTCGAGCACTACGAGAACATCGTCAAGACCATGCACGAGAAGTTCCCCAACTGCCAGGTCAAAGCCTTCACAGCCTCGGAAATCGACTACTTCTGGCGTCGCTGGAAGATTGAGCCGGAGGAGGCCCTCACCCGCCTCAAGGCTGCAGGCCTCCAGTCCATGCCCGGCGGCGGCGCTGAGGTCTTCTCCAGCCGCATGCACAAGATGCTTTACCCCGGCAAGGCCACCCCCCAGCGCTGGCTGGAAATTCACCGCATCGCCCACGGCCTCGGTATCCCCTCCAATGCCACCCTCCTCTACGGCCACGTGGAAACCCTCGAGGAACGCGTACACCATCTCGAACTTCTCCGGGAACTACAGGACGATACTGGCGGCTTCCTCGCCTTCATTCCCATCGAATACCAGACCGGCGACACCAAGCTCGTCGCCCGCCAGGCCTCCCCCTTCGAAGACCTCAAGACCATCGCCGCCGCCCGCCTCATGCTCGACAACTTCCCCCACATCAAGGCCTATTGGATCACCATCTACGAAGCCACCGCCTCCATCGCCCTCAACTTCGGCGCCGACGATACCGACGGCACCATCGGTCAGGAGCGCATCTCCCACGCCGCCAAGGCCAGGAGCCCCATCGGCATCACCCGCGAGCGCATGATCAACCTCATCTCCGATGCAGGCAAGACCCCCGTCGAACGCGACGCCCTCTACAACGTGATTCGCGTCTATGACAACTAGAATCGGACGCATCCCCTACCTGAACTCCGAGGTCTTCTACCTTGGCATGGCCGCCGAGCCGACCATCCAGTTGTACCCCTTGGTCCCCCATGCCCTCTCCACCGTCGCATCCCGGGGTGGGATCGAAGCCGGTCCTGTCCCCCTCGTCACCTGCTTTCAGTTGGAAGACACCTTCAGGCCCTTGGGAGATTTCTGCATCGCAACCACCTCCAGGGCACGCAGCATCTTTCTCTATTCGAAGCGACCCATCGAGGAACTGAACGGAGCCGTGGTGGGCGTCACTGGAGAGACATCAACCTCCGTACGCTTGATGAAGACGCTTTTTAAGCTTCGATACTACGTAACTCCTGGAAGATACGTGGACCTGGACGAAACCAATAGGGACGCCTTTCTCCTGATCGGCGATCAGGCGCTGAAGAATCGTCTCGGAGTCCCAGGCTACCCATACCTCTACGACCTCGGCCGGGAATGGCATGAGTGGACTGGCCTTCCCTTCGTCTTCGCCCGTTGGGTGGTCCGTCGGGATGTGCCCGATGGAAAAGTCCGATGGCTGGAGTCCCTCCTCTCCCGCTCCATTGAAGACGGCCTCGCCGACGTGGAGAAGATCGCCGCCTCCCGCCGGGACCTCAACATGCCCCGGGAAGATATAATCGAATACATCCGCAGCTTCCACTACCACCTCGGCGAAAACGAGATGAAATCCATCCAGAAATTCCGCGCCCTCCTCTCCTCCACCGTTCCAACCCTCACCGCAGACTCCCTGCCGACGTGAAACCAAAAGGAATAGCCCGTCATCCCAGAAACCAGGGCCTTGCCACAAGGAGTAAATGATGCTCAACACCATTCGACGAAAAGTGACGGCCGGCCAGCGGCTCAACCGTGACGAAGGTCTCTTCCTGCTCCGGGAAGCCAACCTGTTGGACCTGTCCCCCCTCGCCCAGGAAGTCCGCTTCCGGCTGAACCCCAAACCCGTCGTCACCTTCGTGGTCGATACAAACCTCAACTACACCAATGTCTGCGACGCCTATTGCACCTTCTGCGCCTTCTACCGCACAGAGCGCGACGATGACGCCTACACCTATTCCGTAGACCAGGTCATGGACATGATCGGCCTCGCCAGGGAAAAAGGCGTCACCACCGTCCTCATGCAGGGCGGCCTGAATCCCAAGCTCCCACTTAGCTACTACACCGACCTTCTGCGCGAATGCCGCAGCCGCTATCCCGATGTCCACCCCCATTTCTTCTCCGCTCCCGAAGTGATGAAGATGAGCCAGGTCTCCGGCCTGTCCGTCCATGACGTTCTCGTCGAACTGAAGGAAGCGGGTCTGGAGAGCATCCCCGGCGGCGGGTCCGAAATCCTCTCCAATACCGTCAAGCACAAGATCAGCCGCCTCTTCCCCAAGGGCGCCGTCGACCAGTGGACCCAGGTCCACCTTGAAGCCCACCGGGTCGGACTCCGCACCACCGCCACCATGATGTACGGCCACCTTGAGCAGCCCGAAGACATCATCGAGCACCTCGAACACGTCCGCGCCCTCCAGGACGAGACCGGTGGGTTCACCGCCTTCATCCCCTGGAGCTTCAAGAAGTCCAACACCGCCCTCGACAAGCGAATCGGCGCTGAGTCCGGCCCCAATCCATACCTCCGCATCATCGCCCTCGCCCGCCTCTACCTCGACAACGTCCAGCACATCCAGGCCTCCTGGTTCTCCGAGGGTAAGAAGACCGGCCAGGTCGCTCTCCACTTTGGCGGCGACGACTTCGGCGGCACCCTCTTCGACGAAAACGTCATGCAGGAAGCCGGCTTCTACAACCGCACCACCGTGGAAGAAGTCAGGACCCTCATCAGCGAGGCTGGCTTCATCCCCGCCCAGCGCACCACCATGTACGATCTGGTCGCCAGCTTCGAAGAAGAAGCTGTCCAGCCCGCCGCCGCATCCTGAAACCCCAATAACAGCCGCAAACCCTGAAAGGAGCGCCCATGAAAGTCCTTCGAGTTGGTCACAGTCCCGATGCTGACGACGCCTTCATGTTCTATCCCCTCGCCAAGGAGATAGTCACCATAGAGGGCTATCGGATAGAGCACGTCCTGGAGGAGATCCAGGCCCTCAACGTCCGCGCCAAGACCGGCGAACTCGAAGTCACAGCCATATCCGCCGCCGTCTATCCGGAGGTTGCCCACCACTACCGCATCATGCCCTGCGGCTCCTCCGTCGGCAGAAACTACGGCCCCGCCCTCGTCTCCAGGACCCCCATGACCACTGACGATCTCGCCGGCAAGCGAATCGCCCTCCCCGGTCGCCACACCACCGCCTACATGCTCCTCCAGATATACATGGAGTCCCCCTTTGAGGCCGTATTCCTGAACTTCGACGCCGTGACCGAGGCGGTTAAGCAGGGCGGGGTGGACGCCGGAGTGCTCATCCACGAAGGCCAGATACTCCCGGCTGAATTGGGCCTCCACCGTGTCCTCGACCTCGGCGAGTGGTGGTTCGAAAAGACCGGCCTACCCATCCCCCTCGGCCTCGACATGGTTAACCGCCGGCTGGGTGACGACCTGGGCTGGAAAGTCGCCAAGGCCCTCCAGGACGCCATCATCTACACCCGCGCCCACGAGGACGACGCCCTAGATTACGCCCTCCAGTATGGACGCGGCATCGACCGTGAAACCGGCCGCCGCTTCGTCCGCATGTACGTCAACGAAGACACCGTCGACTTCGGCGATGAAGGTCGAAAAGCCCTGGAAACCCTCTTCTCCCTCGCCGCCGAAAAGGGCATCATCGACGAAGCGCCTCCCCTCGACATCATAGACCTCTCCTGACCCTCTCCCCCTCTTCCCTCCTCTCCCGTCCTGGGAGAGGATTGAGGTGAGGGTGTCTCCCC
>CAYQLZ010000005.1:7421-117980 GCA_964418665.1 uncultured Dehalococcoidia bacterium
CCCCTCTTCCCTCCTCTCCCGTCCTGGGAGAGGATTGAGGTGAGGGTGTCTCCCCCTCTCTAAAGGCAACGCCCTCCCCCCTCTGTCCCGGTAGGGGCAGGTTTCAAACCTGCCCTCCCCCTACTCCTCCCCCCGCAGCGTCCCCACCAGCAGATACCCCTCCCCGTCGTCGTCGTACACCGGGTACGGCCTCGTCTCCACCTCGAATCCCTCCTGCGACAGGAGCTCCTGCCACCTCGTCAGCGGAAACAGCCCCGTCACGTGCCGGTCCGTCTCCACCTCCAGTTCGCCGTCCTTCCTGATGATGTATACGAATACCGTCTCCACCGTCGAGTCCGACGGGTCCGGGTCCGTGCAATACTGAATATAGGTGAACTCCCCGTCCTCCAGCGTGTGCGTCCGATACTGCACCGACGTCCCGTCGAAGGTCTCCGTGAACCAGTCAGGCACCGTTATCAGAATCCCGCCCGGATTCAGATGTGCCCGCGCCGTCGCGAATGCCGCCGCCAGGTCCTCCTCCGTCAGCATATACGAAATCGCGTCATGGATGAGCACCGCCTGAAACTTCCGACCCAGCCGGACCGTGCGCATATCCCCCAGATGGTGCTCCACACCGGCGTTCAGCGCTCTCGAATTGGCCAGCATCTGCGGCGAACTATCCACCGCCGTCGCCTGCAGCTCATCCGCTAGATGGGAAAGCAGGTGCCCGCCGCCAACTCCCAACTCCAGCACCTCGTGCCTGCCCGGCCCCAGCTTCTCCCGGATAGCCTGGCGCCAAAACGCCGCCTCTTCCTCATACTCCCCCGGGGGGTCAAGCATCGGCCACAAATGCGCCAAATCCTTATAAAGCCTGTTCTCCATATCCTAACCACCCCTCAAATCAAGCGGCCCGCATTATACCACCCCGCCTCTTCCCCCTCCCTGTGCTACCCTATTATCGAGGCTCCCCCGTGACCAAAATCATCGAAGCACTCCCCTCCAACCCCCGCCGCCCGTTCATCATCTGCGACTTCTCCCCTCCCCGTGGCGCGTCCCTAGAATTCCTCGAAGCCGCCCGCACTCTCGACGCCGATTTCATCTCCGTCAACTACAGCCCCGGCCGCGTCCCCCGCGCCGACTCCGCCGCCACCGCCCACCTCATCCGCCGCCACACCGGCCGCGACGTCCTCTTCACCCTCGCCGTCCGGGACATGAACCCCCTCGCCCTCCAGAATCACCTCCTCGGCGCTGCGACCCTCGGCCTCGAAAACCTCCTCATCCTCGGCGGAGACCCCTTTCCCACAAGCCGCCGCCCCCTCCAATCCATGTCGCCAACGGAGCTCATGCGCACGGCCCGGTCCATGAACGAAGGCGTCGATCGCCGCGGTCGCCCCCTGGAAGGAGCCACAAGCTTCTGCGTCGGAGGCGCCATAGACCTCGGCGACGACCTCAACTCCGCCGCCCGCCTGACCCACTCCAAAATAGAAGCCGGCGCTCAGTTCTTTGTCACCCAACCCGTCTTCGACCCGCACCGCAAGCAAGCATTCGAACGCGCCTACCGGGCCGAAACCGGAGTCGCCCTCACCGCCCCCGTCTTCTACGGTCTGCAAATCCTCCCCCGGGGCAGCGTCACCTTCACCCACGTCCCTCCCCATTATCAAAGACAGCTGGACCAGGGGCGGTCCGGCGTGGACATCGCCCTGGAAGTCTGGGACGGACTGCGCCGCGAAGGCCTCGAAACTCTCTACCTCATTCCCCCCGTCGGCCCCAGGGGCGCAAGGGACTACGAAGCCGCCATCCGGTTTATGGAACACGTCCGCACCTGCTAAGTCCGCCCGGATTCTCGCTCCCATTCATTGCTACCCCTTTCCCTTCTGTGCTACCATCGATATTCGTTAGCCATCCGCTATCGTTGTATGAGATTCGCAAACAGAGTAAGAAGTGGAGCAGACCCACGTGTCCGTTGAGCAGCAGCTAAAGGGCGTCTGCCCCCCCAGGAACACGGCGGTAACCATTGGCACCTTCGATGGCGTCCACCGCGGTCATCAACACCTCTTTCGAAGCCTGAAGGCCGCCGCTGAGGCCGACAATCTCCTCACCTGCGCCATCGTCTTCCGAAACCAGCCCCGCTCCGTCCTCGTCCAAGACGCCCAGGTGGAGTACATCACCCCCTGGGAAGAGCGAAAGTCCCTCATCCAGGCCCAGGGCGTCGACCTCCTTGCCCCCCTGAACTTCACCCCCGAACTGGCCTCCATACGCGCCCGGGACTTCGTGGAAACCCTGGTAAACAGTCTGAAGATGAAAGCCCTTGTCGTCGGCCCCGATTTCGCCCTCGGTCATCGCAGGGAGGGAAACATCCCCGTCCTACGTGAGATGGGGCGCGAAATGGGCTTCCGCGTCCAGGTCTTGGATCCAAAGGCCGTGGACGAGCAACCCATACGCAGCCGCGTCCTCCGCAAGATGATCAGCGATGGACAGGTCTCCGACGCGGCCCGGATGCTCGGCCGCTCTTTCTCCCTCCAGGGCGTCGTCGTCGAGGGCGATCGCCGGGGCCGCGAGCTCGGCTTCCCCACTGCCAATCTCTTCATCGACGAAAAGCTGGCAGCTCCCAAGCACGGCATCTATGCCACCTGGGCTAACTTCGGTGGCGAAAGAAGACCCTCCGCCACCAGCATAGGCGTCCGCCCCACCTTCGGCGGCGGTCCCCGCTGCGTCGAGGTATTCGTCATGGACTTCGACGGCGACCTCTACGGTCAGCCATTGAACGTCGAATTCGTCAAGCTCCTCCGCGACGAGCAGTATTTCGAGTCCGTCGATGCCCTCGTCCTCCAGATGGAGGACGACGTCAAACAGGCCCGGACGATCCTCTCTGGCAGCGTTTCGCAGCCATGAAGCTCGACGGCGACACCCTTCACCGCGTACTGCGCCGGGGCGTTGTTGAAATCATCGTGGAGGACGAATTTGTCGACCTCCTTCAGAAGGGCGAACCCCTCCGACTGAAAATGGGCTTCGATCCCAGCCGGCCGGACATCCACCTCGGCCACGTCATCGGCCTCCGAAAGCTCCGCCAGCTCCAGGACCTCGGCCACAAGGTCATCCTCATCGTCGGCGACTGGACCGCCCAGATCGGCGACCCCAGCGGCGAGTCCGCCACCCGTCCCATGCTCACCCACGAGCAGGTCATGGCCAACGCCCAGTCCTACCTTGACCAATTCTTCAGGGTCGTCGATAAGGACCGCACCGAAACAGTCCTCCAGAGCGAGTGGTTCGGAAAGTTCACCCTCGCTACCGTCCTGGACCTCACCCGCCGCTTCACCCTCGCCCAGTTCCTGGAACGCGACGACTTCGCCCGCCGCTACAAGGCCAATCGTCCCATCGCAATCACGGAGTTCCTCTATCCCCTCCTTCAGGCCTACGACTCCGTGGCCATCCGCTCCGACGTGGAATTTGGCGGCACCGACCAGAAATTCAACCTGTTAGTTGGCCGCCAGCTCCAGTCCATGATGGGCCAGAAGCCCCAGCAGTGCTTTCTCATGCCCCTCCTGGTGGGCACGGACGGGACCATGAAAATGAGTAAGAGTCTCGACAACTACGTGGGCGTCGAGGACCCTCCCCGGGAGATGTTCGGCAAGCTCATGTCCGTCTCCGATACCCTAATGATGGACTACTATGAATACCTGACCGACGTCTCCTCCCAGGAGTTGCAGGAAATGCGGGAGGCCCTCGACCGGGACTCCGTTAATCCCATCGACCTGAAAAAGCGGCTGGCCGCCGAAGTAACCGGGCAGTTTTATGCGCAGCAGGACGTATCGGATGCCCGCACCAATTTCGAGCGGACCGTGCAGCGACGTCAGCTGCCACAGGACATTCCCCAGGTCGGCTTCCGACTCTCCGACTCTGTCGCTAGCATCTCCTCTGATGACAATTCATCTGCGGTCAGGGAAATAAATCTCTCCGGGCAGTGCGACCAGGTTTCGACCACCGACCTGATCTGGGCCGCCGGCCTCGCCAAATCAAAGGGAGAAGCCAAGCGCCTCCTCGCCCAGTCTGCCGTGGAGGTCGACCAGGTGCGCCATCGAGAGCCCACGGTCCGACTGCGCCACGGCGTCGTAATCCGCGTCGGCCGACGCCGCTTCGCCCGCCTCACCGACCTCAACGCCCACCCCTAATCCCCCTCCCTCTCCGTCCCCTCTTCCCTCCTCTCCCGTCCTGGGAGAGGATTGAGGTGAGGGTCATTGGGGTGGTGATGGGGCTCGCCAGTGGGTTAAGCAAAACTCCCCAAAGGCAAGAACCCGATCTCAACCCAACGCAATACCCCCCACCGGAAGCCCCCCCTTGTTCCTGCGAAGGCAGGAACCCACGCTCTCCCCACCCCCAATCCAACTCCCCGATACTGACATTCTCCCCATTGCCCCAAATCCCCCAACCCTGCTACCATCATTCCATGAATCGCCACAGCGCATCCCTTCGCCAACCCTCACACAACCCACGCGGGTCAGCGTTGGTACCCAATCCCAATTTCACCCGCATTTCCCCCCGAAAAATTGCTGAAACGAATAAGAACCCCGAATTCACCGGTTTTCACGCCTGCATCACCCCCGAAAGCCATCTATTCGATAGCAATATCGAATCCCCCTCACGCCTGACGCAACTGAAACGAAGCATTCGTTTCCCCGTCCGTTCCATATACTCCGTCTCAATATATCAACCCCGACCCTCACCGGTCCTGTGAGGTCGCCATCTCGACCACCCTCACCCAATCCCACTCCCCCAAACTAAGGAGGCCACGTGAATATCCCCAAGCAGAATCTCAGAATCCCAGGCCCCACTCCCTGCCCGGAAGACATCATGGAGCTCATGAGCAGCCCCATGATCAACCACCGCGGCCCGGAGTTCAAAGAGCTTCTGTTCAGCGTCACCCATAGGCTCCAGCAGGTCTTCCAGACCGGCAACGACCTATACATCCTCACCGCCTCCGGCACCGGCGCCCTGGAAGCTTCCCTCGTCAACACCCTCTCCCCGGGCGACGAAGTCATCGCCGCCGTCACCGGCTCCTTCGGCAGCCGCTACGCCGACATGGCCAAGGCCGCCGGCGCTGATGTCACCCGCCTCGACTTCGAGTGGGGCGACGACGTGGACATCCCCACCCTCCGGCAGGCCCTGCAGGCCCAGCCCAACGCCAAAGCCGTCCTCGTCACCCACAACGAGACCTCCACCGGCGTCGTCAACGATCTCGAAGCCATATCCGCCGTCGTCAAGGGCGAATTCAACAAGCTCCTCCTCGTCGACGCCATCAGCAGCCTCGGCTGCGTCCCCCTCCCTGTGGACCACTGGAACTGCGACGTTGTCGCAACCGCCTCCCAGAAGGGCTTCCTCACGCCCCCCGGCCTATCCTTCATCAGCTTCGGCCCCCAGGCTTGGGAAGCCCGAAAGAACGCCACCGCCACCAGCTTCTATTTTGACCTTGTCGCCGCCCAGTCTTACCTCGAAAAAGGTCAGACACCCTTCACCCCCAACCTCCCCCTCTTCTACGCCCTCGACCGCTCCCTGGACGTCATCCTGGGCGAAGGACTTGAGGAGACCTTCACCCGCCACGCCTACTTCGCCGACATGACCCGCCGAGGCGTCAGGGCCCTCGGCCTCGAACTCCTCCCCGAAGAGCGCTGCGCCTCCAACACCATCACCGCCGTCCGAATCCCCGAATCCGTCGATGGAAAGTCCCTGGTGAATACCCTCCGCCTCGAGCACAACGTCGTCGTAGCCGGCGGCCTCGGCAAGCTCGAAGGCAAGATCTTCCGCATCGGCCACCTCGGAGCCGTGTCGGAGTCCGACATCGTCGACTGCCTCGAAGCCCTCGGCAAGACCCTGCAGGCAATGGGATTTAAGCCCTGAGGAATCCAATTGCGTAGACCGCCCCTGCTGCCTGAGCACATTTCAGCTTAAATCGTCGCACCAGTCCTAGGAAAATACCCCGCAACATCACTATAATGCGACTATACATAAGTGCAGACTTGAAGGTCGTGGCGATATTGGCGGATCTCTTGTCCTCCGTGGCCACTGAAACCGGAAGGAGGCGCCGACCATGACTCAGATGAATCAGGCTATGGCGGCCTTGAAGCTCACCTTGGCGGAAATGCGCGCCCGTGACAATCAGTTGAAGTCCCTCATTCGCCAGTTTGAGACCCAGCTGAAGCGCATCCCCCGTCAGGCCATGTACGGGCGCGCCCCACTGAACCTCGCCCTCGGGTCAATGGCCGAAATCGAGGAGCGCCTCGACCATTCCAGGACCCAGCGACGTCACCTCCTCACCATCATGGAGCAGGCCAGGCTGGAACTCGAAGCCCTCGTTCTCGTCAAACGCATCGAGTCGGCCAGAAAGCAGCTCTCCCGGTTGAGGAACCGGCTTGTCGAAGGCGCCGACGAGGACGCCCAGAGCGAGATAGTCCGTCTTGAGACCTATATCGCCCAGTACAGCAAACAAGCCGAGCGCGCCATCACCAACGGCCTCACCCAGCCAACCGCATGACTCCGCCCCAGCCATCCCCCTCCTCTCCCGCCCTGGGAGAGGCCTCCACATCTTACCCTCTCCCGTCCTGGGAGAGGCTTGGGTGAGGGTCGTTTGGGTAGCGGTGGGGCTGATTCGGTAGGTTTCGCAATGGTCTCCGAAGGCAGGGACCCACCCTCAATCCGGCGACGTAATTAAGTCCTTCCCAACAACATCTTGATTGACCATGACTACCAGAATCCAACAGCAAATCGACGAACTCCGCCGGGAGATAAACCACCACAACTATCGCTACCACGCCCTGGACGACCCGCAGATCTCCGACGCCCAGTTCGATGACCTCATGCGTCGCCTCCGCGACCTCGAAGAAAAACACCCCGAACTCGTCGTCCCCGAGTCCCCCACCCAGCGCGTCGGCGCACCCCCCGCCGAGGGTTTCGCCCAGGTCGAACACCGCCTCCCCATGCTCAGCCTCGCCAACGCGTTCAACCCGGAGGAGCTCGCCGCCTGGCATCGCCGCGTCGCCAACCTCCTCGGCGTGGACGACCTCGAACTCGTCTGCGAGCTCAAGATCGACGGTCTCGCCGTATCCCTCACCTATGAGGATGGCCGCCTCGTTCAGGGAGCCACCCGCGGCGACGGTTTCCGCGGCGAAGACGTCACCCACAATCTGCGCACCGTTGCCAGCATCCCCCTGTCATTGATGGGCGATGCACCCGGCCGTCTCGAAGCCCGCGGCGAAGTGTTCATGTCCAAGGAAGCCTTCGCCAGGCTCAACCGCGAACGCGAAGCCCAAGGTGAACCCCTCTACGCCAATCCCCGCAACACCGCCGCCGGTTCCGTTCGCCAGCTGGACCCCTCCATGACCGCCTCCCGCAATCTCGAAATCTACGTCTACTCCCTAGGTGACCGCGACGAATCTGCCCCCTCAAATGGCAGCGCCCCCGATAACCACTGGGACGCCCTCGAAAACCTGCGCCGTCTCGGTTTCCGCATCAGCCCCCACAACCGCCTCTGCCGCTCCCTCCAGGAAGTTGAAGACTACTATCGCCGGTGGCTGGAGGGCATTCACGAACTCCCCTTCCACGCCGACGGTGTAGTCGTCAAAATCAACTCTTTCCCGTATCAGGAGGAGCTGGGGTTCGTCGGCAGAGAACCCCGCTGGGCCATCGCCTACAAGTTCCCCGCTGAGCAGGCTGTCACCAGGCTCATCGACATAGGCATAAACGTCGGCCGGACCGGCAGCCTCAACCCCTACGCCATGCTGGAACCCGTCGTCGTTGGTGGCGCCACCGTCAGGATGGCCACCCTCCACAACGAGGAGGACATCCACCGCAAGGACATCCAAATTGGCGATTGGGTCACCGTCGAACGCGCCGGCGAAGTTATCCCCAAGGTTGTCGGCCCCGTCCTCTCCCGACGCACCGGTGGAGAAAAAAAATTCCGGATGCCGGCCTTCTGTCCGGTCTGTGACACGGGCGTTATCAAGGCGGACGACGATGTCCAGCACCGCTGTCCCAACGCAACTTGCCCCGCCCAGTTCTTCGAGCTCTTCAAGCACTTCGTCAGCAAGGGCGCAATGAATATCGATGGCCTCGGCGAGAAGTGGTGCAACATCCTCATTGAAAAGGGCTTGGTGAAGGACCTCGCGGACCTCTACCTGCTAAAAAAGGAACAACTCCTCTACCTCGACCGCATGGGCGAAATTCTGGCCGCCAAGATCATCAACAACATCGAGGCCAGCAAGTCCCGCCCCCTCCCCCGCGTCCTCTTTGCCCTCGGCATCCTCCACATTGGCTCGGAAAACGCCGACCTCCTCGCCACCCGATTCTCAAGCATCGACGAAATTGCCCAGGCCCCTGAAGAAAGCCTCACCGAGATTCAGGGCATCGGCCCAAAGATCGCCGCCAGCATCGCAGCCTACTTCGCTGTGGACGCCAACCGCGCCGTCATCGAAAAGCTGCGAAGCGCAGGCGTGAAGCTGGAACGCGACAGTTCCGAAGAAGTTCAATCCGCCGGCCCCCTCCCCCTGCAGGGCCTAACCTTCTGCATCACCGGCACCCTCTCCACCATGTCCCGCTCCCGCGCCCAGGCCAGGATCAAGTCCCTCGGCGGCGCCGCCACCTCCAGCGTCACCCGCAAGACCACCTACGTCGTTGTGGGCGAAAACCCTGGCTCCAAGGTCGCCACCGCCGAACGCCTCGGCACGGAAATCATCGACGAAGCCAGGCTGCTCCAAATCCTGGAATCCCCCTCCGCCTGATCCATGGCCCTGATTTACCGTCCCGACAGACCCGTCCCGGAATCCGACCCTTCCCCTGGTTGTCGCCCTGCTCAACCCACAGAGCCCCCCAGACCCACGATCATCGTCGGCCTCGGCAACCCCGGCGCCCGCTACGCCCACACCCGCCACAACATCGGCTTCGACTGCATCGACACCCTTGCCAAACGCTGGAACATCCCCCTCTCAGACCGCCGCCAGCACGCCTCCCTCGGCCAGGGCGAAGTCGAAGGTCGGCCCGTCGTTCTCGCCAAGCCCCGCACCTTCATGAACAACAGCGGCCACGCGATCCGCTACCTCCTCGCCCGCTTCCGTTCTCGACCCTCCGATTTGGCCATCATCTACGATGAAATGGACCTCCCCCTCGGCATCATCCGCATCCGATCCCGCGGTGGCACCGCCGGACATCAGGGCATGGCCTCTATCGTCGAACTGCTGAGCTCCAACAAATTCCCTCGCGTCCGCGTCGGAATTGGCAAACCCGAATCCCCCGACGACTGGGTCCAGTACGTTCTCGAACCCTTCCCCGATGAGGAAGCCCCGCTGGTAGGCGAAGTCGTCGAACGCGTCGCCGACTCCCTCCATTCCCTCCTCACCGAAGGCATCGATCGCACCATGAACCGCTTCAACACCCCACCTCCCCCTCCCCCGCCCATCCCGGAGACCCCTGTCTAACCGTCACCCGAGTTCCTGAAAACCTCTTCCCCCTTGACGGGGGAAGATTGAGATGGGGGTGATTGTGGTGGTGTGGAGGGTGCGGCCTGCTGTTATGCAAAGGTCTCCGCCCTGGGAGAAGATTGAGCCCGCCCTGAGCATGTCGAAAGGGTGAGGGTCACTGGGATGGCGATGGACCTGAACGTCCCCTGTGGACACCCAGTCCTTTTCCGCCTTGTGACTCCCACCCCCCTTTGCTAGACTATCCTGCGCTTTGCCCACCATTATCACCCCCCAAGGAAATCCCCTATGGCCCTGACCAGGGAAGAAGTCCTTCACATGGCCGCTCTCTGCCGCATCGCCCTCTCCGACGAAGAGGTCGAATTCCTCCGCGGCCAGCTTTCGGACATCCTTGAACACGTGCGCGCCCTCCAGGAAGTCGACACCGAGGGCGTGCTTCCAACCAGCCACTCCGCCGGCCTCACCACCGTCATGCGCGACGACCAGGTTTCCGATGGACTCAACTCGGAAGACACCCTGTCAAACGCACCCCTCAGGGAAAGGGAATACTTCCGCGTCAACGCCGTGTTGGAGGAGTAGCCCGTGACCGCCCTCCACACCCTCTCCCTCCAGGAAGCCCACAACCTGCTCCGCCGCCGCGAGGCAAGCGCCGTCGAAATCACCGAGGCTTGCCTCCAACGCATCGACCGGGTGGAATCCGATATCAACGCCTTTGTCACCATCACCGGCGATCTGGCCCTCCAACAGGCCCGCCGCGTCGACGAAAACCGGAGTTTCGACGCAGGCTCCCCCCTGGCAGGCATCCCCTTCCAGGCCAAAGACGTTATATGCACGAAAGGCATTCGCACAACCTGCTCTTCCCGGATGCTGGAGAACTTCGTTCCTCCCTACGACGCCACCGTCATGGAGAAGATCTACGCCAATGACGGCGTTCTCCTCGGCAAGGGCAACATGGACGAATTCGCAATGGGCTCCTCCACTGAGCACTCCGCCTTCTACCCCACCAGGAACCCCTGGGACACATCCCGGGTTCCCGGAGGCAGCAGCGGGGGCAGCGCCGCGTCTGTGGCCGCCGACGAAGTCTTCTACTCTCTCGGCTCCGACACCGGCGGCAGCATCCGCCAGCCGGCATCCCTATGCGGCATCGTCGCCCTCAAGCCCACCTATGGCCTCGTCAGCCGCTACGGTCTCATCGCCTTCGCATCCTCCCTGGACCAGATCGGCCCCATGACGAAGACTGTCTCCGACGCCGCCCTCGTCCTGAACGCCGTCGCCGGTTACGACCCCAGGGACTCCACCTCCATTAACACCCCAATCCCGAACTACTCCGACTCCCTCACCGGCGACGTAAAGGGCATGAAAGTCGGCGTACCCCGCGAATTCTTCGGCGAAGGTACCCAGCCCGGCGTCCTGGACGCCCTCGAGACCGCATTGGCCGTCCTCGAAGATCTGGGCGTCTCCGTCGAAGAGACCACCCTCCCCAGCACGAAATATGCCACCGCCTGCTACCACATCATCGCTCCCTCCGAATGCTCCGCCAACCTCGCCCGCTACGACGGCGTCAAATTCGGCCACTCCCGGGACGATGCAACTACTATCTGGGACGCCATGGAAAGGACCCGCCAGGAAGGCTTCGGCTCGGAGGTCAAGCGCCGCATCATGCTCGGCGCCTACGCCCTCTCCTCCGGCTACTACGACGCCTACTACCTCAAGGCCCAGAAGGTCCGAACCCTCATCTGTCGTGAACTCGACGAAGCCTTCCGGAAATATGATGCCCTCGTGACTCCCACGTCGCCCACCGTCGCTTTCGGCCTGGGTGAAAGGATGGCGGCCCCCCTGGAAATGTACTTGAGCGACATCTGCAACATTTCGGCCAATATGGCCGGAATTCCCGCCCTCTCCGTTCCCTGCGGTTTCTCCGATGGGCTGCCCGTCGGTATGCAGTTCATGGGGCCCGCTCTTTCGGAACCCGCGCTTATCCAACTGGGCCATGCCTACGAACAGTCCTGTGACTGGCGTCAGCGCCGCCCGAGTCTTTGATACCCCAAATGCCGCTTTCCCAATCCGTATGCACCCGATGTTCAATTGGTCAATCCAATAACAATCTGTTTTGGAGGCTGTGGCGTAGTTGAAGAAGATTGGAGAGGTTTGCCGGGGATTTGACAAAGGGGGCTTTTTATAGTATTTCTACCCTTTGGGCGTTGACATCGACGCCCTTGATGTCCTAGTTATCCTTAAGGCAAATCGATCGAGCGCCCATTGCGCTCTGGGTTTTGAACCGGGACAATCGGCCCGGAGCTGAATCTGCACTCTAGAATCAAAGAGAGGCATGCGACATGCAGAGATACCTTATCTTTCGAATCGGTCAGTCTATCGTGGCGCTCATCGGCGTTTCTATGCTTGTCTTTTTCCTCACCCGGCTCAGCGGCAACGTCCTTGACCTGATGTTGCCCATCGAAGCAACCCCTGAGGACTTCGAAAGGGTTGAGAAGGCGTGGGGACTCGACAAGCCTATGATTGTTCAGTACCTGATCTATGCCAGAAACGTGCTGCAGGGTGACTGGGGTGAGTCGTGGAAGTGGGGCAGCGGCGCCCTCGACATAGTCCTGGAGAAATTCCCCGCCACCGTCCAGCTGGCTTCCTTCACGCTGGCAATTAGCACCTTCCTTGGCATTTCTATCGGTATGCTTGTGGCTACCAAGAAGGACACGCCCTTCGATTACGGCGGAAAGATCATCGCCCTCCTTGGGCAATCGCTCCCCAGCTTCTGGCTGGGCATCGTGCTCATGTGGGTGTTCGCCGTCCTTCTGGGCTGGCTCCCCACGTCGGGAAGAGGCGGCATTACGCACATGATCATGCCCGCCATCACCCTCGGCTGGTTCAACGTGGCTGCGCTTATGCGTCTTACCCGTTCCGCCATGCTGGAGGTGCTCGACAGCGAATACGTGAAGCTCGCCCGCATCAAGGGCCTGCCGGAGTGGAAGGTCATCTGGAAGCACTGTCTGCGTAACGCGGCCATCGCTCCCCTTACCTACTTCGGACTCGTGGCAGGTTTCCTACTCACGGGTTCGGTCGTCACCGAGACCGTGTTCGCCTGGCCCGGCACCGGTCTGCTGGCTGTTGAGGCCGTGCAGGCTCGGGACTACCAGGTTGTGCAGGCCGTGGTGCTCTTCATGGCCAGCATCTTCATCTTCTCAAACCTCGTCGTAGACATCCTCTACGCGTACCTCGACCCCCGAATTCGCTACAACTAGAAGCCTCGGAGTTTAGAAGAAAATGGCAATTTCAATACCTAAGGCAAAACCTTGGTACTCTCCCCCCAGGCTGACTAAGACTCTTAGAGACGCCAGGAGGCTTCCCCTCGTCCCCATCTTCATCATCATCTTCGTGTTGGTGCTTCCTGCAGTCTTCGCGAATGTCTGGAGCAGCTCTTTCGGCTTCGACCCGGAGGTGGGGACCCTGCAGGATCGGCTGGTTCCGCCCGCATGGATCAAGGCCAAAATCCAGACCTTGAAGGGCAACGTCGATCTCAACGGCGTGGAAGTCTACAAGAACGGCGAAATCGTTCCGGGCGCCACCTTGACCCGCCAGGGCACCCCCGTTGCCGACGGCCAACCGGTAGTCGGAATCATCGAATACAGAAGTGGCGGCGACATTATCAAATTGGGCCGCGCTCTGGTGTATCCGGGAGGCGTTGAAGCGGCGGACCCCAAGGATATGTCGAAGCTGGCCACCGGCTTGGTGGTTATCAAGAACCCCATCACCTTTGATAATGGTGGCCTCTACGTTGCTGGAGAAGAGGTCCGGAACGGTGTGGCCTTCATGGGCACCGATAATGGTGGCGAAGTAACATTTACCCCCCTCGGCGCCACCATTCAAGGACGTCAAGCCAGTGATGCTATCGAGGTCAGGGACGCCGCCGGCAACATCGTTGAACCCGTGGTTGGCGTAGCCACTATGGAGGATCAGCGCGTCCACGGCACGGAAGACGAAATCCTTGCCCAGCCAAACAACGTCCGACAGCTTACCCCGGACGGGTCAACCAAGTACTGGCTCGGCACGGATAAGCTGGGGCGAGATCTGGTAACCCGAATGATCCACGGAGCCCGCATCTCCCTTTCCGTCTCCCTCATCGCCATCCTCTTCGCCGGTATCGTCGGAACGGCCTTGGGTCTCTTGGCCGGCTACGTGGGAGGCTGGGTGGACGCTGTCATCATGCGGCTCGTGGACATCATGCTTGCCATTCCTTCCATCTTGCTGGCCCTCGTGTTCGTGGCCGTCGTGGGTCCCAGCTTCCAAACGGTGGTAACGGTTATTGCCCTTGTGTACTGGGCGCTTTACGCGCGCCAGGCCCGCGGCGAAACCCTGAGCGTCAAGAACCAGGACTTCATCCAGAGGGCCAAGGTTGCGGGAGCTTCTCATCCCAGGATCATCTTCATGCACATCTTCCCTAACGTGCTGAACACCCTGGTAATCGTCGCTACCCTCCAGTTGGGTACGGCCATTCTCTTTGAAGCCTCCCTGAGCTTCCTCGGCGCCGGCATCCCCAGGCCCACACCCGCTTGGGGCGTCATGGTCGCCGATGGCCGCGAACTCATCGTGGCCAACTGGTGGGTCTCCTTCTTCCCGGGTGTGGCCATCCTCGTGGCGGTGCTCGCCCTCAACTTGCTGGGTGACTGGACCCGTGACAAGTTGGATCCCAAGACTAGGCAGGTGACATAAGTTGACTACGCAGATTGGGGACAAGACCGTCCTCGAAGTTAAGGACCTGCATACCTACTTCTTCAATCGCTGGGGTACGGTGAAGGCCGTCGATGGCGTCAATTTCTCCCTCAAGCAGGGCGAAACCCTCGGCATCGTCGGCGAGTCCGGTTGTGGCAAGACCATGACCGCCCTCTCCCTCATGCGGCTGAATCCCAAGCCGGCTTCCCGCATCATCGACGGGCAGATCCTGCTCGACGGTGAGGACATCCTTCAGCGCTCCGAAAAGGAAATGCGGGAAGTCAGGGGCCGGAAGATCTCCATGATCCTCCAGGACCCACAGACCTCCCTCAACCCTGTGTACACTATCGGCAACCAGCTTGTCGAAGCGCTGGTCCATCGCAGTGAGCTCCAGCGTGACCTCAAGCGCGAGGCGGAGCAGTCCCTCCGCAACGTGAGGGTCGCCGCCCCCCGTCGTCGCTTGGACGACTTCCCCCACCAGATGAGCGGCGGTATGAAACAGAGGGTGGTTGGCGCCATTGCCATGGCCTGCGACCCAATGGTCATCATCGCCGACGAACCCACCACTGCGCTGGACGTTACCATTCAGCTCCAGTACCTCCGCCTCCTCAAGGACATTCAGGCGGAGACGGGTATGAGTATCATCTTCATCACCCACGACTTCGGCATCGTCGCCCGCATGTGCGACCGCGTGGTGGTGATGTACGCCGGACGGGTAGTGGAAGAAGGCCCAGTGAGGGGCATCTTCAACAATCCCTCCCACCCCTACACCGAAGCCCTCATCGGCTCCGTCCCCAAGCTGGAAGAGAGGGTGGATCGGCTCTATCAGATCGAAGGCCAGCCTCCCGCCCTCTACGACCTGCCGGTGGGCTGTCGCTTCGCCGACCGGTGCCGGTACATGCAAGACAGGTGTCTGGAAGCATATCCTCCCTTCTATGAGGCGGGAGAAAATCAAAGAGCAGCTTGTTGGAGGCTAGACGAATCATGGCAAACGAACCCGTCCTCCTAGAGGTAAAAGACCTCAAGAAGCACTTCCCTGTTACCAAGGGACTGCTTCTGATGAAGACCATCGGCCACGTCAAGGCCGTGGACGGCATCAACTTCACAATCAAAGACGGCGAGACTCTGGGGTTGGTGGGAGAGTCCGGCTGCGGTAAGACAACCACGGCCAAGACTATCCTTAGATTGGAAGAGCCCACCGCCGGCAGCGTCCTTGTCTATGGCAAGAACGTCCATGAGCTGAAGGGTCAGGACGTAAAGGACTATCGCGCCACGGTGCAGGCAGTTTTCCAGGACCCCTGGTCCTCCCTCAGCCCCCGCATGAGAACCCGGGACATCATCGCCGAAGCGCTTGTGGTAAACCGCCGTGTTACCCGCAAGGAGAAGACGGAAAGGGTTGAGCAACTGCTGAACATGGTGGGACTCCACCCGGCCCAGGCTTCCCTCTTCCCCCACGAGTTCAGCGGCGGACAGCGACAGAGAATCGCCGTCGCCAGCGGCCTCGCGTCCTATCCGAAATTGATCCTCCTGGACGAGCCCGTTTCCGCGCTGGACGTTTCTATTCGTGCACAGATCATGAACCTGCTGAAGGACCTGCAGGAGCAGCAGCACGTTGCCTACCTGCTGGTGGCCCACAACCTGGCGACCGTCCGGTACATGGCCCACCAAACGGCAGTTATGTATCTCGGCAGAGTGGTCGAATACGCCGATACGGAAGAACTCTTCCAGAATCCCCTGCATCCGTACACCAAGGCCCTCTTCTCCGCCGCTCTCCCCTCCCACCCGGACATTGTGAGAGAAGAGATTGTCCTGCCCGGCGAAGTTCCTTCGCCCATCAACCCGCCTTCCGGCTGCAGCTTCCACCCTCGCTGTCCCATGGCTCTTGCGGACCCCGAGCTCATGAAGCGTTGTCAGACGGAAGACCCGGTCCTCCAGATGGCCGCCCCGAAGCACACCGTGGCGTGTCACCTGTACCACGGCCCAAGCGCCTCAAACGGCAGCAACGGCGCCTCAGCCTAGACCCCTATCTACATCGCGATTCATTAAGGAGCGGCTCGCAAGGGCCGCTCCTTAGCTTTTGGACGCAAAACTGTGTTGGTTGTGGGTCAGATTTGCTTTGCCGTGAAAGTGTGAGCCGCCGACCCTGAATTCACATCGGGAAAGCCTCAAGATGCAGCCGCTTCCTTCCAACTATGACCCGAAGTAAAAGCGCCCCTCAGACCTGCCCGCTGGCAGCCGAATAATCGGCCGGACTAATCCGCCGTCTGGTAGCTGTGTGCTCGCTGCTTCATCCGGCAGTAGGCGCACACCGTTCCCGTGGTGGGCTGGCCGCACTCCTCGCAAGCGGTCAGGTCCACCTCCTGCTCCCTCTGTATTGCCGGCCGCATCCGGGAAAGGAAGCCCTGGAAGAACTGCTGCTTGGTCCCCGGCGATTCAGTCTCGATGCGATTGAGAATGTCCTTGTACAGCAATGAGTGGGCGCCCTTGGCGTTGGGGCACTCTTCCGCCTGGTAGTCGATGCCCCTCAACAGGCAGTAGCTCGCAGTCTCCCGCTCCGTCAGCGTGTACAGAGGCTTCACCTTCCGCACCATCTGGGGGTGGTTGCTCTCAAGCGCCGGAGACTGGCGGGCCAACTGCTCCCTCTGCCACCGCAGCACGTTGCCCATCAACGTTGCCGCTTCGTCGTCCAGGTTGTGCCCCGTGGCAACCACCGTGAACCCGCGCTCCAGGGCAATCTTGTTGAACAGATACCGCTTGTTCAGCCCGCATCCCGAACAGGGCGGCCTTCGTAGCACCCGCGACAGCAGCGGCACCCCCATCCCCAACTCCTCATCCAGGGCGAACTCGATAAGCTCCGCATCCCGGCTGCGGGCGAAATCGCGGCTCACCTCCGCCGAACGTGTGGAGTATTCCCCTATCCCCAGCTGTATGTGAAGGCCTGCGGCGTCGTATCCCGCATCCAGAAGCAGGTCCCACAGGGCCAGGCTGTCCTTCCCGCCGGAAACGGCAACCAGGATTCTGTCATCCGGGCCGAACATCCGCAGCCGCTTCACGTTCCGGGCCATCTGGTTCCGCACGAAGTCCACGTAGTGCGGTGAGCAGAAGGCGGAGTTGTGCCGGCGCAGTTCTACGCTGGCCTTACCGCGGCATTTGATGCACTTCAAGGTTCAGCCTCCGGAGATCGCGGAGAGAATCTCAACTCGGTCTTCGTCGTGGAGCATTTCGTCGCTGGTCAGCAGGGAGTCGCCCCTGATTACAATGTGCGACTCCGCATTCAGGTCCAACTCTTTGAGAAGCTGCTTCACGCGTCGTCGACCCTGAATCTGGAGTTCGCGCCTGACTGGATTTCGGATTATGACGTCCATAGCTATGAGTCGAGAAAGCTAACAGGGGATCCAGGGTGTGTCAAATGGGAGGACGGAAACGGCGGGCCTAGTCGACGGCCGTTTCTTCCATCTCTTCGATGATTATCTCGCGCCGCCCCTGGTCCGTGACGGAGTAATAGCCGGAATTGCCCGGCGACCTCTCCAGCCACTGGAAGGCGGACCTCCCCGCGTTCCTGAGGGTCTGCACGAAGTCCTTGGGACGCGGCCACTGCAGAAAGTCGAAGAGCGGCCCCAATTCCTGCGCGGAAATCTTGTCCATGCCAAGGAACCGCTTTGCTCCCTCTGCCGCTACTACAACCCGCCGCATATCCCCCGAAGGGGCCATGAACTGGCAGAATTCCAGAAACTCGGGGCTGCTGTTGATGTGGCCGTTGCCGTTGCCATTGGCAGACGGTTCTTCCTGCATTACCGGCTTGGCCCCATTTCCGTTCGTAGATGGGACTATGCCGTCGGAACTCAGGTACTCTCGGGTGGAAGCAATAACTTCGCCGTATCTGTCGGATTCGGTTGTCTCCAGAGCAATGGTGACGCCGCTGGGAAAAGTGATTGTAACCTTGAGCATGTGAACGCGTTCCCCCCTTATTCAAAATATACGGATTGGGGGGCAAAATCAAGGACATTGCAGGGACAAAGTTGCCGGTTTCTCCCCGGCCGAGGACTCAAATTGACTGCTTCAACCGGCGCGCGAGACTCTGAGTTATCCCAGGCACCGCTATGATCTCCTCCAGGTCGGCCTCCCGGATGCCCTTGAGGGAGCCGAAGCGACGCATCAGCATTCGCTTCCGTTTGGGGCCTATGCCCTGCACCATGTCCAGGGATGATTGCGTGGACGATTTGCTCCGCAGCTTCCGGTGGTAGGTGACGGCGAACCGGTGCGCCTCATCCCTCACTCGCTGTACCAGGTGAAGCGCCGGTGACCGCCTCGACAGGGCGATCGGCTCCGGAGTCTGGGGCACGAATATCCACTCGTTCTCCTTCGCGATGGACGAAAGGGGGACGAAGTCGATTCCCAACTCCAGAAACACCTCCAGCGCCGCCGACAAGTGCCCCTTCCCTCCGTCGATGATGACCAGGTCCGGCGCCTTGTCCCAGCCGCGGGCCGGTTGGTCGGCGTAGGAGCCATCCACCCCATTGGGGCCGGAGACGCCCTTTCCGTGGCTTTGGGCCAGCTTCTTGAACCTCCGACGCAGCATCTCCTGCATCATGGCGTAGTCGTCGATCCCCGCAACCTTCTTTATCTTGAAGCGGCGATAACGGGAGGTGCGCGGCGCTCCATCTTCGAAGGTGACCATGCTGCCGACGGGGTGGCTGCCCTGGATGTTGGAAATGTCGTAGCACTCGATGGTGCGGGGCAGCGCCGGCAGGTTCAGCTCCTCCTGGAGCTCCGTCATGGCCTCCTGAAGGGCGTCCGTGTTGCTCCACCACTTGATCCGCATCTGCGAAAGCTGCTGCTCAGCATTCGCCGCCGCCATCTCCACCATCCTCCGGTTGGGCCCCCTCTGCGCCATGCGAATTGTGACGACTCCGCCACGCTTCTCCCTCAGCCACTGTTGGATCTCCTCCGCTTCCTCCAGGGGATGCTGCAACATTATGCGCTTTGGCACGAAGGGCGTGGATTGGTAAAACTGCTTGACGAAGCCCGTCATCACCCGCTCCGGCGGGTCGTCCTGGGTGCCGTCCATGACGAAGGTGTCCCGCCCGACCAGCTTCCCGTTCCGCACGAAGAAGACCTCAAGGCAGGCCTGGTCGTTCTGGGTTGCCATTCCGATGGCATCCAGGTCGTGGCCGGACGCCGATGCCGTCTTGATCTGCTGCTCCTCCGACACCCGCTGGATCGCGCGGGTCTGGTCTCGCAGCACCGCCGCCCGCTCAAACTCCAGCGCGTCGGAGGCTTCCAGCATCTTCTTCTTGAGGTCCGCCAGCACCGGCTCCGTCCTCCCCTCCATGAAGAGCACCACCTGGTCGATTATCTTGTGGTAGTTCTCCTTGTCTATCTCTCCCGTGCAGGGGGCGGCGCACCGGTTGATGAAGAATTCCAGGCAGGGCCGCGCGTCCTTCCCCGTTATGACCTTGGTGCACGAGCGATAGGGAAACAGCTTCTTCAGCAGGGCCAGCGTCTTGCGAATGCTGTGGGCCGTGGCGAAGGGTCCGAAGTAGACCGCGCCGTCGTTCTCAACCCGGCGGGTGATGTAGATCTGGGGAAACTCCTCCGCCCGGTCTATCTTGATGTAGGGGTACGTCTTGTCGTCCTTGAGCCTCGCGTTGAAAGGAGGACGATGCTTCTTGATGAGGGTGTTTTCCAGGATTAGGGCTTCCGCCGGCGAGTCTGTGACGATGTAGTCATAGTCGACCACCCGCGTCAGCATCCGGCGTATCTTGGGCTCGTGATGGAATGCAGGGGCGAAGTAGGAGCGGAGTCGCGAGCGCAGGTTGGCGGCTTTGCCCACGTAGAGCACCCGCCCCTGTTCGTCCTTCATCTGGTAGACGCCGGGGCCCTCGGGCGTGACGCGAAGCCGGTTTGCCAGGGATGGGATGGCCATGGGGCCGCCTTAGTTCAGGAAGAAGCTGAGGACTACTATGGCTGCTATGATGACGCCGCTGAGCATGATAATCCGCCGCATCTCCTTGCCCACGTAGCTGTAGACCAGGGGTTGACGGGCGGCGACGGTGGCTGTGGCGCGCGGAGCGTCCGCGACCGCCGCCACGACTGGCGTTCCTGCGGGTTGGGGGTTGGCCGCTTCATCCGAGAATGTCTGGGCCGTCGCAACGGGCTGCCGCCGACGTTGAGCCGAGGTCATTGTGGGTATGCCGGATGGGCCTCGACCCCTCTTCTTTCGCTTGCTTAGCTGGGCTTGTTTTGCTGCGACTTTCTTGCCGCGTTTCTTGCGAGCCATGGGTGGGTTTTCGCTCCTTCTGGATCAGTGGGTCAGGTCCTGGGCGGCGTGGGCTATCATCTCTCCCGCCGTCTCCACCTTTAGGTCTGCCATGTTGATTATCATGTGATAGATGTTGGGGTCGTCAGTGTCCACGTCGAAGAATTTGGCGAAGAAGGCCTTCCGCGCCCTCTCGTGCTCTTCTACGAACCTCGTGGCTTCGTCGTACTCCAGGTGTTCCCGCTCCATGATGGTGTGGATGCGGTGCTCCAGGGGCGCGACGGTCCCCACGTGGAGCACCCCCGGCTCGCCCTTCAGTATCTGGTTGCCCGCTCGACCAACGATGACCACGTTGCCTTCCTTGGCCAGGTCCTTGATGACAGTGGTGGTGACCTCGATGTACTTGTCGTCGTCCACCTCGTGCGCCAGCGTAATCGGCTCCTCATCGTCGGAGTAATAGTCGCGGGACAGGAGCACGTCAACGCCGGGCCCGAAGTAGGGTTCTCCGCCGGCTCCGGACATGGCTGACCGCTCCAGCACGTTCTGGAAGAAGCGCCCCAGCCGGTCGCGACGTCGTGTGACTTCAGACTCCTTGCCGGCGACGGCCTGAACGGTGGCGCCGATGCGTTTGGCGGCTTCCGCCAGAATCAGCCGGTCTACGTAGTCGGCGTGCAGGAAGTGGGCGACCTCTAGCCCGACCTCCGGGCCGCCGGAGCCTATCTGACCGTTAAGCGTGACAACTGCCATGGGAGCCTCCCGAGGGTGAGGGTATGCGGGTCCGGAAAATCACTCCGAACCTTAACGTTAGTCTACCAGAAACGCCCACCACCCGTCATTCCGCCCCCACCCCCTGTCCCCCAATGACAGTCACTGGGTGAAATTGCCTCAAATCTCTTTGGCGGATTCAAATGGGAATGTACGAAAGTGGATGTCAAAGTGCGCAGGGCCCAGCGTTCCCACGGTCCAGTTCATGAAAAAATGGCAGCAAGGTAGAAAGCGCCAGGACAAAGGGGTGAATGCCACACGGGGGAATGAGGTTGCTAGACTACTAGGGTTGAGCCTTTGTAGTGTTTCTCGCCCACGTGTACCGACGGATCGGCGCACCTCTTGGCGGAGATGGCGATGGGGTCCCGGCTTTGTAAGAATAAGGGAGCAATCACCCCCAACTCATTCTTCCCCCACCGAGGGGGAAGAAGTTCCCGCCAACGCACGGCACCGGAATCCCTCAGCTCCGCGGGTGCGCCTTCTCGTACTCCTCGCGCAGGTGGTCGTTCGTCAGGTGCGTGTAGATCTGCGTCGTCGTAATGCTGGCGTGGCCCAGAAGCTCCTGCACGTAGCGCAGCGGCGCGCCCCCCTGCAGCAGGTGTGTCGCGAAACTGTGTCGCAGCACGTGAGGCGTTATCCTCTGGTCAATGTTCGCCCGCTTGGCGCTGTTCTTCATTATCGCCCACACCCACTGTCGCGTCAGGCGCTCCCCCCGCCGGTTCAGGAAGATGGCCTTCTCCTTCTTCGACTTCGCCAGCTTCGGTCGCGCCTTCTTGAGGTACGATTTCAGGGCGAAGGTTGCCTCCGGGTGCAGGTAAGTCATCCGCTCTTTTCCACCCTTGCCCAGGGTGCGAACGTAGCCTTCCGCTGGGTTGACGTCGTCGAGATTCAACGAAATCAGCTCCGTCACCCGTAGGCCCGTGGCATACAGAATCTCCAGGATCGCCCAGTCGCGCTGACCCTCCGGCGAACGCTGCTCCTTGGCCCGCTCCAGCAGGCGCGAAACGTCGTCCTGGGAGAGGTGCTTGGGCAGCGTGCGGCCGGGACGGGGCGTGCTCAGGGACTCGCTGGGGTCTTCCTCGATAAGCCCCTCCAGGACGAGGAAGCTGAAGAAGGAGCGGATGGCCGCTACCTTACGGGCAACGGTGCTGTCGGCGTAACCGTTCTTGCCGCGTAGGGCGAAGACGTATTCGGTCAGGTGATTAAGGTCCACCTGCTTCCAGGTGGACCTGCCATTTACGAAGGGCAGAGTCTTCTTGGTGTAGTCAAAAAACTGGTACAAATCATTGCGATATGCTTCCAGGGTATTATGAGAAAACCCTTTTTCAACTACCAGGTGATTAAGGAACGTATCAATAGGTTCTTGCATAGCAATCCTCATGCTATTGTCTGATCGCTGGTGATTCTAACACAGGGATTCGCCATACTTGCTCAGAGTTTGCGTGCAGGCTTTGACCGGATTGACGGATCGAAGAGCTGGGCCATACAATAGCCACGCGCATGACAACGGTCATTGATCTTCACGTCCATACCACCCGAGGCAGCAGCGACAGCAACCTTTCTCCGGAAGATATGGTGGCGGAATCCAGGCGCCTCGGAGTCACCGGCCTCTGCATCACGGAACACAACTCACTGTGGGACAGGCACGAGTTCAAAGCCTTTGCCCGCAAGCACGACATGCTGCTGATTCGTGGGGTGGAGGTGGATACCGAAATGGGACACGTGCTGGTGTTTGGCATGGAAGACTACGTCTCAGGCATCTCCCGCATCGCCGAGCTGCGGCGCGTGGTGGACAGGTGCAAGGGGTTCATGATCACGGCTCACCCTTTCCGCGGCCTTCACAGCCCGGGTGGCCTGCGGAGACCTTACCTGTACCGCGACGCTCCCACCATGCCCGACACCGTCGAGGAGGCGTCGGAGCACGCTGTCTTCGGCCTGGCCGACGCGGTGGAGGTGGCCAACGGGAACACCATCGACAGCGAAAATGCCTTCGCCCGCGACGTGGCAGAGCATCTGCGGATGAAGGTCACCGGCGGCAGCGACGCCCACTCGGTCAACGGACTCGGGCGCTGCTTCACGGTGTTCGAGGACGACGTGCGATCGGAGGAGGAGTTCATCGAGGCCCTGCGGCACGGCAGATACTTCGCCGCCTACGGACTGAGAACCGGCGCGGTCCGGGCCTTTCGGGACTGAGCCGAGCCTGGTCCTACGGGCAACGTTATGCAGAATTACCCCTCCAACGCTGAAGACCGGGTCTATGCCGCTCTGGACCTCGAAACGACAGGGCTCGATAAGACCCGGCATCGGATAATCGAAGTGGGCGCGGTGAAGTTCCGCGGCGACCAGGTGCTGGACGAGTTCCAGACCTACGTGAACCCATACCAGCAGATCCCGCAGTTTGTGCAGCGGCTCACTGGCATCCGCCAGGCGGACGTGGACAAGGCGCCGCCCTTCGCTCCCGTGTCCGTCCAGCTGGAGGAGTTCCTGGAGGACGTTCCGGTCATCGGGCACAACGTGGCCTTCGACGTGGGTTTTCTAAAGGAGAATGGACTGCCCATGCCCAATGTCGCCTACGACACGTGGGACATGGCTTCGGTGCTGCTGCCGGAAGCGTCCGAATACTCGCTCTCGCTGCTGGCCAAAAACCTGGGAATCGACCCGGACAGCCCCCATCGTGCCCTGGATGACGCCCGCGTGACCCGGATGGTGTTTCTCGCCCTGCTGGCGCGTGCCAAAGAGTTGGACCCCGTCGTGTCGGAGCGAATCAGGAGCATCGCCCATCGCACGAGTTGGAGTTTCGGCGACCTGTTGGGGACCGACGCACTCCTTCGTAGCCCCGCATTCGCCGGCCCGCTGGACGTACAGAAGCTGTCGGAGCGGCTCTCCAAGCCCCTGCCTCTGGAACGTCCTGAAGAAGAGGAGGCTCTGGATATCGAACGGGTGGAGGCGATGGCCGACGCCGGAGGCATGCTGTCCAAGTTCTTCCCCGGGTTCGAGTACCGACCGGAGCAGAAGCAGATGATCTCGGCCGTCGCCCGTACTTTCGCAGAAGGCGGGCATCTGCTGGTCGAAGGCGGCACCGGCGTCGGAAAGTCGGTGGCGTACCTCCTCCCCGCGATTCTCCACGCTGTGAAAAACGGGCAGCGTGTGGTCGTCTCCACCAACACCATCAACCTCCAGGAACAGCTGCTGCAGAAGGACATCCCCGCCCTCGCGAAGGCGTTGGAACAGGCCGGTGAGATCTCCCAGGGGCAGCTGCGGGCCGTGAGCCTGAAGGGGCGCGCCAACTATTTCTGCATTCGCCGTTGGACGAACCTCTCCCGCAGCGACACCCTCTCCACGGACGACGCTCGCCTGCTGAGCAAATGCCTGGTGTGGCTGCAGGACACGTCCTCAGGCGACCGCGGGGAGATGAACCTCGCTGGGCGCGACTGGCAGTCGTGGATTCGGGTCTCCGCCAGCGACAAGGGTTTCTGTCCCGGCCTTCGGCAGGGCATGTGCTTCCTGCGGGCGGCGCGGGAACGGGCGGAGGCGGCCCACGTGATAGTCGTGAACCATGCCCTGCTGCTTTCGGACCTGGCCAGGGGCGGTGGGCTTATTCCGGAATACGACTACCTGGTGGTGGACGAGGCGCATCACCTGGAGGAAGAGGCCACGCGCCAGTTCGGGATTTCCGTCTCCCAGGACTGGCTGGAGGAGCAGCTGGATGCCATGGCCCGTTACGTAGAGCAGGCGCAAATCATCCTCCGAACTCAGCGCCTCTCCGCCCCGGAGACCCTGCGGTTCCAGCAGCTTGCGGCGGCGGCCCAGGAATCTGTGCCGGGCCTCCGACAGCGATGGCAGGCGATGTGGGATCTGGCGGAAGAGTTCGTCATGAACCACCGCAACGAGAACGACAACCGCGTCCAGATGCGGATCAATCGCAGCGCCCGCACCCAGCCGGGTTGGTCGGAGGTGGAGATCGGCTGGGAAAACTGCGACAACCTGTTGCAGCAGGCTAGAGGTAGGATGGAGGAGTTGTACCGCTACCTGGACTCTCTGTCCGTCGAGGACTCGGACCCGTGGGACACCCTCTTGTCCGATATGAGCAGCTGGCTGGAGGACCTGGCGGAAGTGCGGGATCAGCTGCGAACCGTCGCCAGTGTGGACTTTCAGGACGAGCGGATAGACTGGCTCAGCCTTGAGCGGGACTCCAATATGGTCTTCAACTCCGCTCCTCTGGACGTGGGCCCCACCCTTCGGACGGGTCTGTTTGACCAGAAGGACTGCGTGGTGCTGAGCAGCGCCACGCTCACCGCCCAGGGCAGCTTCGAATTCATCCGACACCGGCTGGGGCTGGAATCGGCGGAGGAGCTGAGAGTGGGTTCGCCCTTCGACTACAAGAAGTCCACGTTGCTGGCCGTACCCGCCGACATCCCGCCGCCCAACGCCCGGGGTTACCGCGATGTTGTCGAAAGGTGCATCGGCGAGATTGTGCGGGACGCCGGCGGGCATACAATGGCGCTCTTCACATCCCACGCAGCGCTGAGGGCCGCCCGCCAGACTCTCATCCGCACGGTAGAGGATTCGGGAATAACGGTGCTCGCCCAGGGGGTGGACGGGCCGCCCCACAGGCTGATGCGTCGTTTTGCAGAGAACCCCAACAGTGTGCTTCTGGGCACCAGCAGCTTCTGGGAGGGTGTCGACCTCCCCAGCGGGGTTATGACAGTTCTCATTCTTGCTCGGCTCCCGTTCAACGTACCCACAGAGCCGGTGTTTGCGGCCAGGAGCGAGCAGTACGAAGACCCCTTCCAGGAGTTTTCCGTGCCCCAGGCGGTGCTTCGCTTCCGGCAGGGCTTCGGCCGGCTGATACGAAACGCCCAGGACCGGGGCGCCGTCGTGGTGCTTGACCGGCGGGTGCTCAACGGTTACTACGGCCGGCACTTCCTGGACGCCTTGCCGGAGTGCACCCGAAACATAGGCCCCTTGGCATCCATCATCGAAAGCGTCAAGCGTTGGTAGAGGCAAAGCCCTTCCTCCTCGAGGTGCCGCCGCCGCTGGACCTGGGGGCCACGCTGGAGAGCGGCCAGGCCCACCGCTGGCAGAGGGACGGCGACGTCTACTGGGGCGTGGTGTACGGCAGCCTACTTAAGGTTCGTCAAGTCCCGGAGGGAATCGAGATATTCTCAGATCCGGAACTGACGGCGTCGTCAAAGTCGATGCTGGAGAGCTACTTTCGGTTGGACGACGACCTCCCCGCCATCTACGAAGAAATCAACCGGGACGCGCGGATCGACGCTATGATCCGGCAATACCCAGGGCTGCGACTGCTGCGGCAGGAGCCGTGGGAGTGCCTCGCGGCATTCATCTGCTCGGCCACCTCCAACATCCCGCGAATAGCCGCAAACATGGAGTCCATGGCGGACGCCTTCGGCGAGCCGCGGTCGCTGCACGGCCGGGTGCGCCATACCTTTCCACCGGCCCACAGGATAGCCGAGGCGGGGGAGGGCGCGCTGCGGGAGCTGGCCCTCGGGTTTCGCGCGAAGTGGCTTGCCAACGCTGCCATCCAGGTGGCCGAGGGCGCCCTGGACCTCGAAGACGTGCGGCAAATGCCCTACTGGGAGGCCAGGGATAAACTGACGGAACTGCCCGGCATCGGCTCAAAGATCGCCGACTGCGTACTCGTGTTTTCCCTGGACAAACTGGAGGCGTTCCCCATCGACAGGTGGGTCAGCCGGGCGGTGCAGGAGTGGTACCTGAACGGCCAAAAGATGAAGTATGACGATATTGTCCACTGGGCGCACGACTACTTCGGTCCTTATGCGGGTTACGCCCAGCAGTACCTGTTTCACGGGGGGCGGCTGGGCAAAGTGGGGCGCACGGCCGGGGTAGCCAAGGCCAAGGGTTAGCCGGGAAGGACGACGGGCCTACGGATGGAAAAAATGGGCGCAACTCACATGAGTTCCGGCCAGAAACGCTCCTCTTTCCAGAAATCGCCGTTATTGTGGTAGCCCCGAACCTCCCAGAACCCGGGCTTGTCCTCCGCCATGAACTCGATGGCGCGGACCCACTTGGCGCTCTTCCACCCGTACCTCTGGGGCACCACCAGCCGGACCGGCCCGCCGTGGTCGGCGCTCAGGGGCTTCCCGTCGTGCTTGTGGGCGAGCAGCGAAGAGCCGTCCATCAGCACTTCGATGGGAATGTTGGTGGAATAGTCGCCGTAGCAGTGGGCCATGACGAACTTCGCTTCCGGTTTGGGTGTGACCAGCTTGGCCAGGTCCGTGAATAGCAGACCCTCCCAGGTGTTCTCCATCCGGCTCCACTGCGTCACGCAGTGGAAGGGGGCCTCGACGGCGGTCCAGTCCAGCTGCGAGAACTGCTCAAAGTTCAACTCTATCTCGTTCTCGACCAGGCCGATTACGTTCAGCTGCCACTGGCTGGTTTCTATCTTCAGATTCTTGCCGTAGGTGAGGACCGGCAGCTTCTTCGTGACGAATTGGCCGGGGGGCACGCCCTCCTTGATTGGGGCTTTCTTGACTTTTGATGGGTTCTTGAATAGCAAGGGTCGTCTCCTGGCGATTTGCGAATCTAAATGGTACTTATCCACATGCAAGTATGTCAAACCGGCTGTGGCATAATTGTATGACACCGCCTTGGAACCCACGCCGGAGGGACGCTTCATTGCATGGGCATTCACAATTGAGTATCATCGCCCCGTTATGCCGACGCCACCTCCCTACCGGTACTATTCCAGCTTGGCGTCCGGCACTGTTTCCCCTGCCCATGCTTCCAAGTTGCAACGTATCTCCCCGTGACCATTGACGCCGAAGGACCTGCCGTAAGGATTCAGGCCCTCTACAAGGGGTTCGGCGGACCCGTCGTACTCCGTGGATTGGACCTGGAGGTCCCGTGGGGCCGCGGACTGGTTATATTCGGAGCAAACGGGTCCGGCAAGACCACCCTGCTGCGTCTGCTCGCAACCCGGTACAGGCCCGACAGGGGAAGCATCCACCTGGCCGGACTGGAAACAAGCCGCTACCCCGCTGCCGTGCGCCGCGTCATCGGCGTGGTGGCCCACCAGCCCATGCTCTACCAGAACATGACCTGCGAGGAGAATCTCCACTTCTTTGGGCGGATGTATGGGTTGGCTGGGGTGGGCGAGCGGGTGGAGAAACTCCTTGGCCGGGTGGGATTGGAAGCCCGGCGACGCCAGCGAGTCCGGACCCTCTCCCACGGCATGCAGAAGCGGCTGGCAATGGCCCGGGCCGTGCTGCACGACCCTCCAATCCTGCTGATGGACGAACCGGATTCGGGCCTGGACCAGGGAGCATTGCAGGGAATGAACTCGTTGAGGGAGATGGACTCGGGAGAGCGGCGCACCGTTGTCGTGACTACGCATAACGCGGAATGGGGGTTGGATTGGGGGGAGAGTGTCGCCGTGCTTCGCAGGGGAAGCATCGTCTACGAATCGCCCCGCGATGGCCTCGACGTGGGCAGGTTCCGGGAGGCATACGGGGAGTTGGGCCAATGAGGGTCGTCGCGGAGTTCGCCCGCCCCGCCCTGCTGGTGGCATGGAAGGACGTCCTGCTGGAGCTTCGAAACCGCGAGGTTGTGGCCACTGCGCTAGTCTTTGGCGTGATGCTCGTAGTCATCTTCAACTTTGCCCTGAACATCACGCCGGAAACGGTCAACGTGCTGGCCCCGGGTGTGCTCTGGGTCGCCTTCTCATTCGCCGGAGTGCTGGCCATGAGCCGCGCCTTCGTCTCCGAGAGGGAAGAAGGAACGCTGGACGCCCTTCTGCTGTGTCCCGTCAGCCGGGACTCTATCTACTTCGGCAAGATGCTGGCCATGTTCCTGTTCATGGTGGTCATCGAGGCGGCGCTCCTGCCCATCTTCGCCGTATTCTTCGACTTTTCCGCATTTTCGCCAACCCTGTTTGGAGCGATACTACTGGCGACGCTGGGCTTTGCCGCGGTGGGGACCCTGTTTGCCGCGGTGGCGGCCAACGTCCGGTCCCGGGAGATTATGCTGCCTATACTGTTTTTTCCGCTGGTTTCGCCCGTGATTATCGGGGCGGTGGAGACCTCCGGCGCGGCCATCGGTGGCAGCGGTGTGGTATCTTCGGGACGCTGGATGCAGCTGATGGGGGTGTTCGATGCGGTATTCTTGGTTGTGTGCCCGTGGCTTTTCAGCATCGTAGTGGAGGAGTAGCACAATGGACTCAATGGGACCGATAGCAAGGTGGTCGAAATGGCTTCCATAGCTGGCGTGGGCCGCAGAGGCCTTCGATGGAATTTGGCGCTGGCCCTGATGGCCGCTGTGATGGTGGCAAACATGTACTTCATCTTCATGTTCGCTCCAACGGAGGCCATCTCGGGGCACGTCCAGCGGATCATGTATATTCACGTGCCAATGGCGTGGCTGGCCTTCCTGGCCTTCTTCGTCGTCTTCTGCGGCAGCGTGATGTATCTGTGGAAGCGCCAGGAAAAGTGGGACGACCTCGCCAGTTCCGCCGCCGAATTGGGGATCATCTTCACTACGCTGGTGCTGATAACCGGCCCCATCTGGGCCAAGCCCGTGTGGGGCGTCTGGTGGACCTGGGACCCCAGGCTGACCTCGACGCTGGTGCTCTGGCTCATCTACGTGGGCTACCTGATGCTCAGGGCCTACAGCGCCAACCGCTCCCAGGGGGCTAGGTTCTCGGCGGTGCTGGGCATAGTCGGCTTCATCGACGTTCCCATCGTATATTTCGCGGTGGACTGGTGGCGCACCCAGCACCAACGACTGGTCATTGGGGGAGCCTCCCTGGAGGGAGACCTGCACCCCGACATGGCGATTGCGCTGTTGATATCGGTGATCGCCTTCACGCTGCTGTTCGTCTTCCTGCTGCGACAGCGGATATCACTGAAAAGGGTGGAGCGTGGGCTGCGGGAGATTCGAGAAGATGCCGAAATTCGGGCGGAAGGATAGGAAGTAAAGACCATGATTGCACTGATAACCACACCGGCCCACAACGTTCCGTACCTGTTCGCCGCCTTCGCCATAACCTGGGCGGTATTCTTCCTGTACGTCTTCTTCACTTCCCGACGTCAGGACGAACTGGAGCGGGAGATGGAGGGCTTGCGGGAGGAGCTGCGTCCTAGGGATGAGAGCGATGGGAGAACGTAGGAAAGCTTGTCAACCGGCGGACGGCAGGCTACCATTTATAGGGGTAAATTCTTCGCGATTGCGCGAAATATGCAGCACGCGAATATACCCCTACGCAGCCCATCATTAGGGGGAATTCTCATTGACCCAAGGACAAGATAACTTCAACGCCCGGTCCGAAGGACGGGGTCTTCTCAGTGGCAAGGGCCGGCTGGCGCTGATTGGCGTGGTCTTGCTGCTGGCGGTGGCGTATCTTGTCTACGCCGCGTTCCCAGGCAGCACCAGCTACTACTTCACCGTGGACGAACTGGAAGCCAACTCCACCGAGGTGGACGGCAAGACTGTCCGCGTGAAGGGCAAGCTGGTCCCGGACTCCTTCGCCCGGGAGGACGGGGGCACGATGGCGACGTTTACGCTTCACTTCGGCGATGAGGTTCTGCCCGCCGCATACGACGGCGTTGTTCCGGACCTGTTCTTCAACGAGCACTCGGAGATTATCCTGCAGGGCAGCTACCTCGAAGGGCAGACCTTCCACGCCGAAACCGTTAGCGTTCTCTGTCCGTCCAAGTACCAGGCGTTGGAGGAGGCGGAAGCCGCCGTCTAGCGCCCGCCGGGGATCTTCCCGGCCTTTCGTACACGCAAATGGGGCGTCCAATTTGGACGCCCCTGATTCGTTGTTGAAGTCTGACTATCAGGCCGAACGTCTAGCGGATCTCGTAGAAGTCCAGCATCTGTTGCATGGTCAGCGGCTTCACCTTGGCCAGGGTGTCTTCCACCGTTTGGGTGAGGGTCGGGCGGTCGGTGTTCTGGTAGAGGATGCCCACGGGCAGGCCGCCGGAGCGGATCGCCGAATGAGCAGCGTCGTAGTCGGAGGCGTCGTGGTCGTCCGGCAGGTCCCAGAGAATCGGGGCGATGCCCTTCCTGGGGTTTCCCTTCAAAATCTGGTAGGTGTTGTTGTATGTCGTGCAGGGAGACTGCACGTGCACCACGGCAAAGCCGGGGTGCTCCATCCCCTGGGTTATCAGGTCGGAAAGCTCTCTCGGCTTGCCGGAGAAACCGGAGGCGATGAATGAGACGCCAAGGGTGAGATAGAGCGCCAGGGGATTCACCGAAGCCTCCATCTTCCCGTAGGGGGTGGAGCTGGTCGTCTCCCCCAGTTCCGTGGTGGGCGAACTCTGGCCCTTCGTAAGACCGTAGACTGCGTTGTCCATTATGACGGCGCAGATGTCCAGGTTGCGCGCGGCCTGGGGAGCTATGTGCTCCATGCCGATGCTGAGGAAGTCACCGTCGCCCGCGACCACGACAACGTTCAGGTCTGGTCGGCCCATCTTGACTCCCATTGCGATGGGCAGGCTTCTGCCGTGGATGCCGTGGAACCCGTAGGGCTGGTCCCCTTCCAGCAGATGCACCAGGTTGCCGGAGCAGCCGATGCCCGCAACGACAACGTTGTTTTCGATGGGGATCTCCATGTTGGTCATCCGCTCGGACATGGCCTGTTCGAGGGCGCGCCGGACGGCGAAATCGCCGCAGCCCGGGCACCACTTGAAATCGTATTCAGGGTTCTTGGCGCTCATACTGTTACCATTCCCTTTTGCATGGATTTGACTCTGCCGCTCACCTTCTTCACCAGGTCTCTAACCTTGAAGGGCAGGCCCGTGTACTGGGTGATTGCCTCCGCCTTCACTCCCTGCGACCGGAGCACGGAGGCCCACTGGCCCTGGTAGTTGAGTTCCGGCACCAGCACCAGTTCCTTGCTCCGAAGCTCCTCCAGCAGCGCCGAGGGAAGCGGGTTCAGGAACATGGTGAAGTACCAGGCCAGGTTGACGCCCTGCTCCGTCAGTTCTTGGTAGGCTTCCAGGGCGGGACCCTTGGAACCGCCCCAGGGCATGATGGCGATCGGTTCATCGGCGTTCTTGCTTTCGTAATGACCGTTCGTCAGCAGCTTCAGCTTGTTGAACCGCCGCTCCGTCATCTCCACGTGCCGAGAGGCCAGGTGGGTCGTGTCCCCCATGGCGTCGTGCTCGCTGCCGTTGGCGACGTAGGAGCCGGGCTGGCCGGGTATGGGCATGGGGGAGACGGAGTCGCCTTCGTATCGAAGGTAGCCGTTCCGTCCGGAATAGATCTGGCGCGACTCTACTTTGAGGCTATTCAGTTCGGGCTTGGGGATGTTGGAGGTACGCTCCGCCAGGGACATTTCGGTCATGAGGATGACGGGGCCCTGGTATCGCTCCGCCCAGTTGAAGGCCTCAATGGCAGCGTAGAAACACTCCTCAACCGTGCCTGGGGCGATGACGGGAAGGTTGACGTCTCCGTGGGCGGGGCCGATGCACGCCAAAAGGTCGGACTGCTCCGTCTTGGTCGGCAGTCCGGTGGCGGGACCGCCGCGCTGAACGTTGACGACAACGATGGGGATTTCGGCCATCCAACCGAGTCCCAGGCCTTCGTTCATCAGGCTGAAGCCGGGGCCGGCGGTCGCCGTCATTGCCTTCTTTCCGGCAAAGCCCGCCCCCAGAATGGCTGCGATGGACTCGATTTCCGAGCTCACCTGGTATGCAAACTTGTCTGGCCCGATGAGATTCCGCTCCATCCAGAGCAGGATTGGCGTGGCGGGAGAGATTGGATATCCCACGTAGAAGTTAACGCCGGCCGCAACGGAGCCAAGGGAAACGGCGTCGTTCCCCTTGATTAGCAGCTGCTTGCCCGTTGGCTTGTCCGCCTCGTCGATGTCGCCCAGGTGGAACCCGCTTTCGGTGGCCTGATCCCGTCCTAGGCCGAGGGCCTTGATGTTTGAATCTATAATCTGCTGGTCGTTGGCGCGACCCCGGGTGAAGCGCTGAACGACGAACTGCTCCAGGTATTCGTGGGGAAGATTGACGAGCCGGGCCACGGCCCCGATGACGATCATGTTGTCCGCCCGGTTGTTGCCCGTCGACCGCGCCAGCTTCTGGATGGGCATCCCGAAGCTGTTGTCATCGTCCGCCAGCTCAAGCTGGGCGGAATCGTAGATGACAACGCCGCCGTCCCGGACCTCTCCCACGTGGTTGTCGTAGGCCTCCTGGTTGAAAGCGACCAGGACGTCCAGTTCGTCCCCCGCGCTATAGACGCGAGAGGTGGACACCCGTGTCTGGGTCCAGGTGGGGCCGCCGAGAATCTGCGAGGGGAAGGTCGCGAAGGTTTGAACGTAGTAGCCGGCCTGGGTGGCTGCTTGAGCCAGGGCTTCGGCGGAGGTTACAACGCCTTGGCCTCCCTCGCCGGCGAATCGTACTATCAGATTTTTTCCCACCAATGGTCTCTCCAATTATGTGAGGATTTCGGTGTTTCGTAGAAGTGCCTCCGCTGCCGTTGTATACGCGCTGCGTTGGCTGAGTGAGTGCTTGGGCCTATTGTGCCGTCTACTTTCTTACACCTACCCTTTTGGGCCGACTCATGCCGTGGGGCGATTTACGAAATTCGCCGGGGCGCACTGCCTCCAAGGGCGGCTATTTAATATAGCAGTGGCTCAATTGGGTGTCAAACTTGTGGGGCGTCGGATTCGAGCAAAATTGGCACGAACGATTCATCCAATGCTCTTCATCTGATGGAAATCATGGGCAATTACTGCAGGAACCGGCCCACGTCGTCATCATGGGCCAGAGGGTGTGTGGGCGAAATCCAGCAGCAGCTGCGCCACCCGAAGGGGCCTCTGCAGGGGAACGTCGTGTATCGAGTCCTCCAACCATACGACGCGACCATCCGAAAGTAGCCTCTCTGCCCGGGACACCAGCCGCTCCTGCCTGTCCGCCCTCGCGGAAACCGGGGCATCCCGGCGGGCTGGCAGGATGAGGGTCGGGCATCGCACCTGCGGAAACAGCAGGGAAGGCTTGTGCTCCCACAATGCCCGCACGATTTTCATGTGGTTGTCGCGGCTCAGGTTGGGCCTGGCATAGCCCTCTTTCGTGACGTAGAAGTTCCTTCTGAGTATATCTTCGATTGCGGGGGTCATATATGGCGCCAGGCTGCCGCCCTTTATCCGGTCCGTCACCTGCTGGAGGGTGACCTGGCCGAAGTTTGGCGGCGCCAGTTCCTGCCTCGCCTTTTCCCAGTCCCATCCCGGCAGCGATGAAGGCTCGATGTACCCGCCGTCCACCATGACCAGCCGCGAGAATTCGTCGGGATAGTTGGCCGCCAGGTGCACCGCCACGTTTCCGCCCCAGGAATGCCCGGCCACCAGCGGCCTCCGCAGACCTATGATCCGGCAGAATTCGACGACGTCTCTCGCCACAGAGTCGAAATCGTAGCCATCATCGGGCTTGGCGCTCGCTCCGTGGCCGCGCAGATCCAGCGCCACCACGCGGGCGTGCCGGGCAATAATCGGCGCCGCCAGGTCCCAGATGCCCGAGTGGGAGGCCAGTCCGTGGAGGAGCAGCATCGGAATGCCGCGTCCTCCCCAGTCTCGAAAGTGGAACTGCAAACCGCCGATGTTCGCGTATCTTTCCGTGGGTTGGGGAGGTTTCATGTACGCTTCGTTAAGTCGACGAATTCGGCTGCCCTAGACGGGAAAGCCACGGGTCCTGCAGGTGAGCACGGCCAGCAGAAACAGCAGCCCCAGCAGGGTTATGGCAATTAAGAAAAGGTTTCTGCTCATTTCTACTCGCTGCAGCCAGGGTGAGGCTCTTGGTTCGACATGTGTGTGAGTGGAGCGGGCGATGGGGATCGAACCCACATAACCAGCTTGGAAGGCTGGGGCTCTACCATTGAGCTACGCCCGCTCGTGTGGATGCTTCGTCGTTGCTATTATACAGGTTGCAGCAGCCCGGATGCTGTATTCGCCCGCGCGGGCGCTACCCTCCGATGAGCGGGGTTGCGTCCTTCAGCACCGGCGCGAATATCAGCGCGACGATGGCCATCAGCTTGAGCAGAATGTTGAGTGAGGGGCCGGAGGTGTCCTTGAAGGGGTCCCCAACGGTATCTCCGACGACGGCGGCCTTGTGGGCATCCGAACCCTTGCCGCCGTAGTTCCCCAACTCGATGTACTTCTTGGCGTTGTCCCAGATTCCGCCCGCGTTGGCCATCGTTATGGCGAGCAGAAATCCTGCGGAAACCGCTCCGATGAGCAGGCCCCCCAGCGCGTCCTTGCCCAGGATGAAGCCGACCGCGATGGGTACGACGATGGCCATGACGCCGGGAGCAATCATCTCCAGCAGGGCGCCCCTCGTGCTGATGTCCACGCAGCGTACATAGTCGGGCTGACGCTCGCCCGTCATTATTCCGGGTATCTCGCGGAACTGGCGGCGGACCTCCTCTACGATGGAGTTGGCGGCACGGGCAACGGCTCCCATGGTCAGCGCCGAGAAGATAAATGGGAGAAGTCCGCCGATGAGCAGGCCGACCAGGGTACGATGGTCCAGCAGGTTCAGCAGGAGGCTGTTCTCGTCGCCGTCAACGAAGAGATTGGCGGCAATGGCGTAGGTGGCCATGAGGGCCAGGGCTGTGAGGGTGGCCGAGCCGATGGCGAACCCCTTGCCCGTGGCGGCCGTGGTGTTTCCGAGTGCGTCCAGGGCGTCGGTCCGCTGGCGCACCTCCGGCGCCAGGTGGGCCTGCTCTGCGATGCCGCCGGCGTTGTCCGCGACAGGGCCGTAGGCGTCCGTGGCGAGGGTGATGCCCAGGGTGGAAAGCATCCCAACCCCGGCGAGGGCCACCCCGTAGAAGCTGTAGAGCTCGAAGGCGACCATGACCGCGCCGCAGACGGTAAGCACGGGAATCAGGGTGCTCATCATGCCGGTGGCCAGGCCTTTGATTACCGCGCTGGCGTAGCCGCCTGTCTGACTGGCTTTAGCGACGTCCCTGGTGGGTGAATAGTCGTAGGAGGTGTAGAACTCCGTGACGAGGCCGATAATTACGCCCGCCACGAGGCCGGTGATTATAGCGCCAAAGGCGTTCCATTGTAGGGGAACGTCGAGCCATAGAACGGCGCCGAGAGAGAGTAGAACTACAATGACGGCGGAGCCGATGATGCCTCTGCGGAGAGACCAGAGCAGGTCGGAGAAGGAAGCCTCCTCCTTGCTTCGAACCAGGAAGGTCCCCAGCAGGGAGGCAAGGATGCCGGAGGCGGCTATCAGGAGGGGCAGCACTACCAGGTCGTCGTCGAAGGGGAGGGTTTGTCCCGCCACGCCGCCGGTAAAGACGACGGTGACGGCAGCCCCCGCGAGCGTTATGGCGGCGATGATGGAGCTGACGTAAGACTCAAACAGGTCGGCGCCCATGCCGGCCACGTCCCCCACGTTGTCGCCCACGTTATCGGCGATCACGGCGGGGTTGCGCGGGTCGTCTTCAGGAATGCCCGCTTCCACCTTGCCGACCAGGTCTGCGCCCACGTCGGCGGCCTTGGTGTAGATGCCGCCGCCCACTCTGGCGAAGAGGGCGATGGAGGATGCTCCGAGGCCGAATCCGGCCACGTATGTGATGTCCTGGAAAATGAGATAGAGGATGGTGATGCCCAGTATGCCGAGCCCTACTACCGTCAGGCCCATGACGGCGCCCGAGTTGAAGGCGACACGCAGCGCGGGATTCAGTCCCGTCTGCGCCGTCGCCGCGGTGCGGGTGTTGGCTCGGATGGCGATGCTCATACCCAGGAATCCGGCCAGGGCGGAGGTCATGCTCCCCGCCAGGTAGGCTATGGCCGTCCTGGGGGCCAGGGAGTCGAACTGGAGAATGTCGATAACTATCCAGAGGACTGCCGCCACAACCAGGACGAAGGGCAGCAGAACCAGATATTCGCGCTTCATAAAGGCCATTGCGCCGCTCTGTATGGCGGCGCCGATGGCTATTGTCTCAACACTGCCCTTGCTGGCCCGCATCACGCGAACCGCGAGGGAAACGGCTACCAGTAGGGCCGTCACTCCCGCCACCGCTGCTATTACAAAGGTTGCCATAGGTTCTGACTTTGCTCCTTTAGCTGAAGATTGGCCTTAGTTTTCGCTCGTCTGCCGCCGGCCATTGTCCATCCATTCCGCCAGTTTCTCCTCCAATGACCGCTGCCTGAGGGCGAGGGTGAAGTCGCCTCGGGTCCGCTCCAGGGTGCCCCGCACCATGTCCGTGGTGCGGCGCAGGCCCATTGTAACGCCCTCCGGGAAATCGACGGTCACCAAGAGGGAGTATATCTCGTCGAGGACCTCCATCACTTCTTCGCATCGCTCCCATCGATTCCAGCGGAGGGAGTCCAGGATGTGCCTCCGAAGTTCCCCGGCGGCGTCTCCCAGTCCCTTCAGGTAGGAGGTGGGGTCGACGCCGATGTCCTCCGGCTGGGGCAGGGGATCGCCTGAGAGAAGGGCGAGGGTGATATTTGCTTCGCTGAATTCCTTGCGGGCTTCGGCCATGTAGCCGGCGTGGAAGATCTCTGGGTTGGTTTCAAGGATGGGGGCGGACTCTTCCAGGTCTGTCCGCGCCTGGCCTATGAGCTCCCGCGCCCGGTCGAATTCGGAACGGTGGACTGCGCGGATGGCGTTGGCGGAGAGTCGGATGACCTGGCGGGAGATGCGGAGGCCTCGTTCCCGCGCCTCATGTCGTTGGGTGAAGGTCTCAAGGGAGGTCGACGAAAGGCGGGAGAAGGAGTCTGCGTGGAGGGAGGGCATCAGGCTCGGCCTCCGGCGTGGAGAATAGCATCGACTAGGCGGCTTGCGGCATCCCTGGGGTTGGAGGCGAGTCCCACGGCGCTGATTACGCAAATGGCATCTGCGCCCCGCTCCACCACCTCCGGCGCATTTTCGGCGGTGATTCCACCGATGGCGACCACCGGGACGTCGACGGCATTCTTGACGGAGTTGAGCAGCGCCGGACCGCCGACGATGGGCTGGTCCTTGGAGCCGGTGGGAAACATGGCGCCAACGGCGATGTAGTCCGCGCCCTGGGCCTGCGACGCCAGCGCTTCCTCCGCGTAGTGGTTGGAGCGGCCAACTATCTGGTGGGGACCCAGAACGGCGCGGGCCGAGGCTACGGGCAGGTCTTCCTGACCCACGTGTACGCCGTGGGCGTCGGTGGCGGCGGCCAGGTCTGCGTGGTCGTTGATTATATGCAGGGCGTCCTTCTCGCGGCAGAGTTCGTTCAAGCGGTGAGCAAGGCCTATTGAGACACCCTTGTCCCGTGTCTTGTCTCTAAGTTGTAGAATTTTCGCGCCGCCTTCCAGGGCTTGCTCGGCAATGTACTCCGGTGGTCTGCCGCCCGTGACCAGGGGGTCAATAATAACATATAGCCCGCGTATGCTGCGCCGGACGTCTCGGCGGAGGGCTTTCCCGAAGCCGGATTCCAGGGTATCGAGTGTCGCGATGATCCCATCGGCGATCCGCAGGCCCAGGTCGCTGAACTGTCCGGCTTCGGTGAGATAGGCCAGGGAGGCGCGGGTGCCGTCGATGAGGGCGAGGGACTGTGAAATTGACCCCGGGCATTCCGCGTCTGCGTCGGGCGGCAGCGGGCCGGGCAGCCGTCCCGCGAGGTTGTACAGGATCTGCGCGGCGGGTGAATCGTCGGGAATCAGACTCGCCGCCGCGTTGCTGAGGGCGATGCACGAGCGCTGCAACGAGGTCACGTGCAGGCGCAGAAGGTTGGCTTGAGTCATTCTGGGTGGTTGGCGATTGTAAGGCAGATGCGGGGTGGATGGCTGCTTCGTCGAGATATTCTAGCACACCAGGGGCCTCCCCGGTTCAGCAGAGGTGCCGTTCGACGGCGTCCTCCAGGTGGCGCAGAGGGAGCACTCGGCCCATTCTGTCCAACTCCACGGATATGAGGTCGATGCGCCAGTGTTTGTCGGCAATGTTGTGCTCGTCCAGATATGTCTCGGCGGTGGTGATTAGCCGCTCGGCCTTGGCGGGCGTAATTGCCTCTTCGGGTGTGCCGAAGGAAGAGGACCGTCGAGTCTTCACTTCAACGAAGAGGATCGTGTCGCCTTCACGTGCAACGACGTCGACCTCCCCCCACTGGCAGCGGTAGTTTGTGTGGAGGATCTGACAGCCGCGTTTGACCAGGTGCTGGCGCGCGAGCCTTTCTCCCAGCTCGCCTAGACGGCTTCTGGAGGTGGGCATTCAGACGGCTGTGTATGAAAAAGCTGGGCCCTGCGCACCGGGGCGAAGGTGAAGCGGTGGATGGGACAGGGCCCCAGCCGGAAGAGTTGCTCCCGGTGGACCTGGGACCCGTAGCCCTTGTGCTTGTGAAATCCGTACTCCGGCCAGCGCTCGTTCTCCTCGACCATGAGGCGGTCGCGGGCAACCTTGGCGGCGATGGCGGCGGCAGCGATGGAATAGCTGACGCTGTCGCCGCGGATAATAGAGGTGAAGGGGAGGCCGCACTCGTCCAGCGTAAGGTAGTCGACGAGCAGGTGCTGCGGCTGAGGGGACAGACCGGCGACCGCCCTTTTCATGGCCAGGCGCGTAGCCGCGACTATTCCCATGCTGTCGATCTCCTCCGGGCCGGCTATTCCGATGAAGACGGCCACGGCGTTCACGTGTATCAACTCGGACGCCCGCTCTCGCTGGAGGTGCGTCAGTTTCTTGCTGTCGTCGATACCCTCCAGCCAGGGGGCTGCGGGGTCAAGATCGGGGGGAAGGATTGCCGCCCCGGCCATGACGGGCCCGGCAAGGGCGCCGCGTCCGACTTCGTCCACGCCCGCCACCAGGGTGTGGCCTTGAAGGTGGAGCCGACGCTCCAGATCAAGGGAGGGCATCGACGAGAGCGGCGCTTGTCGTGGCTTCGTCGGCCTCCGACTTCGGCGGATGGGAGATACGGCCTCCGCCAATGACCTCGTCGCCCCGGTAGAAAACCACCGCCTGGCCGGGGGTGACGGCCCGCTGGGGTTCATCAAAACGGAGTAGGGCGTGGCCGTTGCGGGGATAGAGGCGGGCGGGTGTCTCCGTGGACTTGTAGCGAATCTTAACGGAAACCGACGTGCCAGGGACGGGCGGGACTCCGAGGACGTAGTTGACGTCTGAGGCCCACAACCGGTCCCGGTAGAGCTCGCTCTCAGGCCCGACGGTTATGTCGTGGCTGTCGGGGTCGATGGCGATGACATAAAGGGGGTTGGGGGAGGCGATGCCCAGCCCTCGACGCTGCCCGACCGTATAGAACTCGATGCCCTTGTGAACGCCCATCGTTTCGCCCGCGCTGTTTACCAGCCGTCCCGGCTTGGGGGTGAGCTTCTGCTGTATAAATTCACGGTAGTTCCCGAGGGGTATGAAGCAGATATCCTGGCTGTCGGGCTTTCGGGCGTTGGGAAAACCGGCCTCTTCGGCCATGCGCCGGATTTCGTCCTTGGGGTAGCCTCCGATGGGCATGAGGGTTTGGGAAAGCTGCTCCTGGTTCATGCCGAATAAAACGTAGGACTGGTCCTTGGAGAGGTCCGCGCCCGCCAGCAGGCGCCACCCTTCCTCGCCGGGAAGTATGCGGGCGTAGTGGCCGGTGGCTATATGGGACGCCCCAAGGAAGCGTGCCCGCTGCAGCAGGAACGAGAACTTTATCCGATCGTTGCAGGCAATGCAGGGGTGCGGGGTCTTCCCCCGCTGGTACTCCTGAAGGAAATAGTCGATGACGTGGGCCCGGAACTCCTTCTGCAGGTTGAACACATAGTGGGGCACGTCGAGGACCTGGCAGACGCGGCGGGCGTCTTCGACGTCGTCCAGGGTGCAGCAGCCCTTGTTGAACGCGGGAGCGTCGCCGGTTGGGTAGTCGAAGAGCTTCATCGTCACGCCGATTACCTCGTATCCGGCCTGCTTCAGGAGCAGCGCGGCCACGGAGGAGTCCACTCCGCCGCTCATGGCGACGATGACCTTCGATGGGGAGTTGATCTCGGGGTTCATAGCGGGGTTTAGGCTAGCACAGGGGCAATGCGCTCTTCAACGGCATGGGGCGAACCGGGCGGGGCGAATGGTTGCCGGGACCTCAATCGTGGGCCGAGTGCCTTTTGCTTTCGTCAGAAGTCAAAAGGCGCGCGCGATGAGCCGTCCGGACAGATAGTTGACCGGAGAGGCGGGAGGGAAGGCCAGGACCCGCAACAGCGCAACCATTGGTCTCAGGTACCAGTGAATGTTGTTGCGGGTGCCGTATAGGATGGCAGCCTGTCCCAGTCCCCGGTGGCCCGTCAATTCCACCAGGCCCCGGGCAATGTCGCGAATGACGCCCCTGAACGGGAAGTTGAACTTCTCTGACCAGAGGGGAGCCTTCGGTTGCCACTCGGGAGCCATGTGGTGGCCGGGCATGAGAAATTCGGCCACGGCGGTCACCACTTCGCCCTTTCGCTCCGGCTGGTGTTTGAGCACCGTCTTCGCACCGGTGAGATACACGTGCCGGTGGAAGTTCTCCTGTTTTGCGATGTCTGCAAGAATCTTCACCATCACCGGGTCGGCGGGATTGTCGTCAGTCCCTCTGGATAGCAGGTAGTCTCGCATGGCGTCGTAGAAGCGCCACGTAATCAGCTCCTGGAGCCAGCCGTAGGTGGCCGCCTGAAGCTCGGAATAGCCCGTCCCGTGTACGAAACCCCGCTCCACCACCTTCGAAATCTCGTCGTCGAGGAATTCTTCGTCGTAGGCGCCGGATCGAATGAGGTACTCCTTGAAGGGTGCGTGGTGCATCCCCTCTTCCGGCAGCCAGGTTTGGGTGATGAAGCGCCGCAGCCAGGGGGCGTTGCTGCGGTCGGCGGCGGCAATGATCTGGCCCCCGGGGTCCTTGGGGTTGGATTCCACCAGCGTGACGAATCCAACGGCCTCCAGGAAGTCATTGTCAACGGTCTCGGGCCGCATGGTGTCCCAGTCGTAGTCCTCCACCGACATGGGGCGACGGTTTGGGAGATAACGGTCGAGGACGGCCTGCATTTCGGCGTCAATCATCAACGTGGGATTCATGGTTGAAGCGTTTGCTGCGGACATGACTTTGCGATCAATTTAGCTATCAAAACTAAGGGGAAATGGTACACGCCGCCGCCCAATTAGGCAAATTCCGCGGCGGCAAACGACGGGTGAGGCGTTGCCCTCCCTACCGCTGGGAATAGGCGGAATAGGGACCTGGATTAAGTTGCCGCAAGTATGATGCGAAACATATAATAAAGAAAAGCCCCGGGAGGTTTGACCCTGAATCCGACGGAAGTAGCCCACCGAGTTGTAGACATCGCCTCCGACCTGCAGGCGGAGGACATTGTCCTGCTTGACATTAGAGGTCAGGCCATCTTCGCCGACTACTTTGTCATCATGACCGCCGGCACGGACCGGCAGGCAAGGGCGCTGCGCGACGACATGGTCAAGCGGCTGAAACTGGCCGGGGTATCTGTTAACAACCGCGAGGGCGGACGCGGCGACTCCGGCTGGGTGCTCCTGGACTTCGGCGACGTTATCGTCCACATCTTCGGCGCGGAGCAGCGGGACTACTACCGCCTGGAAGAGCTGTGGAGCAAGGCCCCCCAGGTGGTCAGAATCCAGTAACTTTTCCCCAGCTGGAGTCTTCTTGCCGGATAGATTGACTCCCAAGATGGTAGCGCTTGTTGGTCCCGAACCTCCTGCCCAGCCGCAGCCCCTACTCAGTTATCCACCGCTGCACATCCCGCTCGTAGTCGACAATCTCGCCAGCGTCGAAGAACAGCTGAATCTCCGCCGCCGCCGATTCCATAGAGTCCGACCCGTGAATCAGGTTGCGCCCGATTTCCACGGCCAGGTCGCCCCGGATGGTCCCCGGCGCCGCCTCCAGGGGGTTCGTGGCGCCCATGGTGCGTCGCACCATATCCACGGCGTTCGGCCCCTCCAGCACCATCGCGACCAGCGGGCTGGAGGTTATGAAGTCTACCAGTCCCTTGAAGAATGGTCGCTCCCGGTGAGCCCCGTAGTGACGGGACGCGGTCTCCATGTCCAGGTGGACCAACTTCAGGGCGGCAATCCGTAATCCCCGGGCCTCCAGCCGGTCTATGATTTGGCCGACCAACCCGCGCTGAACACCGTCGGGCTTGATCAGGACCAGGGTCTGTTGAATATCTTCGCTCACAATTTCTCCTTTGAGTGTGAATTATTGCTGTTGTTGGGTTTCAACCCCATCCCTTCGTCAAGGCCAAGACAGGGCTGACTTTCCCCCATCAAGGGAAAGAGGTTTTGCGGTGGCTATTGCCGCACCCTCCTTGGAGGGTTTGGCGGCGTGATGCTGGGTCGACGCAAGTATAGGGGCTCCAACGATTGGGCGTCATCGGTCCGTCCCTGCTCTAGCCTCTCGGCGGCCAGCCGGGCCAATGCCCACAGCCTCAGAGAAGGACCGGGGTACTCCATTAGGTGGGGAAATTCGACGGTGGAATCGCGCAGCAGGGGCTCCGCCGTCTTCGTCCCCTCGCCGCAGATGATGGCCTCCGCGGGAAGCACGCCTGCAAGTTCAACGTTGGGCGCTATCTGCTCGTCCCGGGTCTTTCGCCAGTCTCCGCCCGCGCCCCGAAAGCAGGCCCAGGCCATGTCTCTCCGGCCGATGTTCAGCAGGGGGCAAACTGTGAGGCCCGTACCGGCATAGGGATACGCCTCCGTCTCCAGGGTGCCGACGCCGACCAAGGGGGTATTCCACGGTAGGGCGAGGCCCTTGGCGGCGCTTATTCCGACCCTCAGGGCGCTGAACCCACCGGGACCCAGCGCAACGGCGATTCCGTCCAACTCTTTCGCGGCGATCCCGACCTGCCGCAGGGCTTCTCGGACGGCGGGCATGAGCATCCTGGTATGGTTATATGCCGAACGCCACGTCTGCGAAAAGACGGGTCGTCCGTCCTCCCAGACCAGGACCCCCGCGCAGGGTGTGGAAGTGTCGATGGCCAGCAGCATTCAGTCACTCTCCCTTCCGGCCAGCGCGTCCAGGATTGGCTGGTAGCGGGGATCATCGGTCGTGAGGACGATGCTGCGGGTGTCGTTCTCGTTGGGGTGGTGGTCCATTTCGACCCGCAGGGAGGGTTCGACGAACAACTCCGGGGCGCGGTCCGCCCATTCCACGATGCACACGTCGTCGTCATTGAGGCAGTCTTCCAGCCCCAGGCTGAGCGCGTCTGCCGTCCCCTCGATTCGAAATAGGTCGGCGTGGTGGATTGTCAGTCGGCCCCGGTAGCGGGCCAGAAGTACAAAGGTGGGGCTGCGAGGTCGTTCCTTCACGTCCAGCCCCCACGCGATACCCTGGGTGAGGGAGGTCTTCCCCGCGCCGAGAGGGCCGGTGAGCAGGAACAGGTCGCCGGCCCTGGCGTTGGCTCCGATGACGCGTCCGATGTCCTGGGTCTCGTCCGCGCTGCGGCTGGTTATCTTCAGGCTGGAGGACATCTAACGGTAATGGTCCCAACCGGACTGGCTTGGCGTGATGTCTGTCCCGTTCTCATCCAAAACTCTCACCCGACCAGGTTCCCCGCTCGCGATTTCGCCTATGACGGCAGCTTCGGGAATTCGGCGGATGACTCGCTCCATAATGTCGGACGCCGCGGTGAAGAGGAGAACGTAGTCCTCGCCGCCGGAGAGGGCCTTCGCCAGGCATGTTTCCGCGAAGTGGCGCGAAAGGGCCGCGTCCATCGGAAGCTTGTGGCTGTCGACTCGGGCGCTTACCCCGCTGGCGACGCATAGCTTCGTCAGGTCCGCCAGCAGCCCGTCGCTGACGTCCATGCCGCAGCTGACACCCGATTCGGCAAGCGTCCGTCCCTGGGTGAGGTGGGGCTGCGGCCGTCGGTGGGCATGGATGAGGGCATCTGCACCGGCTGGAATCCCGGTTTCGTCCAGGAGGAGGGACAGTCCGCCTGCGGAGGAGCCGAGGGGGCCGGTCACGCCGACAAGGTCGCCGGGCGCCGCCGTGGTCCGCGTCATGGGTGCGCGTTCAACCGTGCCGACGAGGGCCACGGCTACGAATACGTTAGGCGAATTCACCATGTCGCCGCCCACAATGTCAAATTGGCCCTTGCCCGCCATGCCTAACGCTCCTTCATAGAGCGCGTCCAGGTCGGAAATGGCAAACTCCGGCGGCAGCCCCAGCGTTACCAGGGCGTAGCGGGGCTTCCCCCCCATGGCGGCCACGTCGCTGACGTTTACCGCCATGACCTTCCAACCCACGTCCTCCCACGATAGCGTGCTGCGGGTGAAGTGGACGCCCTCCACCATGGCATCCGTGGTGAAGAGGTGCGTATCCCCCCGGCTGTCCCACGCAGCGGTGTCGTCTCCCGCATCTACAAGAAGGGGAACGCCGAAGGGATCTCCGTAAGGCTCGCGGCCCTTCCGGATGCGGCGCGTTAGCCGGTCGATGGCGCCCGACTCTCCCACGCTGGCTATCCTTGCCGTGCAAGATTGCATAGTTAAAGGATTGTAGAGGCTATGGGTTGGGCCTTTCAAGGTGTAACATTGAATGACGATGCGAGCGCTGATAATCTCCGACGTGCACGCCAACCTCGAAGCTCTGAAGAAAGTGTTGGAGGACGCCAACCAACGGGGCGGGTTCGACCAGGTGTGGTGTCTGGGCGACGTGGTGGACTACGGGCCCGACCCGGGTCCCTGCATCGAGGCGCTGGCGGAGTTGGATCTCCTCTGCGTGGCGGGCAACCACGACTACGCCGCCCTGGGCCGCATAGGCGTCGAAAATTTCAACACCTACGCCCGCCAGTCAGCCCTCTGGACAATGGAACACCTTGGAGAGGACCACCGAACGTTCCTGGAGCAACTGCCGGAGATCGAAACCTGGGGCGAGTTTACGCTGGCCCACGGTAGCCTGCGGGACCCGCTCTGGGAGTACCTGGTCAACGACCACGCCGCAACGGAGAACTTCCGCCGTATGTCCACGCCCTTCTGCCTCGTGGGGCATTCGCACCTGCCCTTCGTCTGCCCCGAGGTCCAGGGAAGGCCGAGGTTTCAGGCCCTGAACGACGGTCAGGAGATTGCGTTGGGAGACATCCGGGTGATCGCCAACCCGGGAAGCGTGGGCCAGCCGAGAGACGGCGACCGCCGGGCCAGCTACATGCTCTTCGACATCGAAAAAGGCAGGTTGTCTCTCCACAGGGTGGCCTATGACGTTTCCGCGACTCAGGAGCGCATGCGATTGCTGGGCCTGCATCCCTACCTGATCGAGCGGCTGAGTTACGGTAGGTAGCCCTTGGGGCTTCGTGGTATAATCTCAAATCGGCGGCCCGCTAGCTCAATTTGGCAGAGCAACTGACTCTTAATCAGTAGGTTCTCGGTTCGAGTCCGAGGCGGGTCACTTTCCTCAACATTGCAGCCTCTTCAGTAGAGTTGCATCTGTTCTCCGAGGTGGGGATGTGACGAATCAATTCGCCAATAGCGGTATTTCCCATGAGGAACTGAGTCGCAAGTGCCTGGCAGTGTGGGAGACCCTGCCCGGCGGACTGAGGCTTCGCATTCACCGGGCGCTGAGCTGGATTGCACGGGCGGAGGAGGAGGTTCAGGACGACGACGCTGCTTTCATCTTCTACTGGATCGCCTTCAATGCCATCTACGCCGAGGACAAGCCCGAAGCGGAATGGACGCCGGAAAGAGACGTCTTTCGGGACTATTTCAGCAAGATGGTCGGGCTGGACGTTGACAGCATCGTCTACGACGCTATCTGGAAGAGGTTCTCCCAGGAGATCCGGGTTTTCCTCAACAACCGCTACGTATTCGAGCCGTTCTGGAAGCATCACAACGGCGTGACCGGATACCAGGGCTGGGAGGACTCCTTCGAAGCGAGCAAGCGGGCCGCGGGGTTCGCCCTGGCCCGGCAGGACACGGCGAGAATTCTCAGCATCCTCTTCGACCGGCTATACGTGCACCGCAACCAGCTGATCCACGGCGGCGCGACTTATAAGAGTTCCGTCAACCGCGACCAGGTTCGTGACGGACGCCGTATTGTCGCCTTCCTCGTGCCCATCTTCGTCACCCTCATGGTCACGAACCCCAACATCCACTGGGGCGCGCCCTACTACCCGCCCGTCGAAGGAAACGATTCCTAGCCGTTAACGTTCCCACGCACCCACCCCGCCGCCCGTTCCCCCATCATCATCGTGCTGGCGTTGGGGTTGGAGCGCACCACGTTTGGCATGATTGAAGCGTCGACCACGCGCAGCCCCTCCAGTCCGTGTACGGAGCAGAACTGGTCGACGACGGCGTGAGGGTCGGATGCCGGCCCCATCTTGCAGGTCCCCGACGTGTGCTGCGCTGCGCTCATGTTCTTGAGCAGCCACCGGTCCAGCGTATCGTCGCTTATCAAGTCCGCGTCCAACGGCGCAATCCGCTCCGCCAGAATCTCGTTGAAAGCCGGGTCTTCGGCCAGCCTCATGCTGATTCGCACCCCTTCCCTGAATCGCAGCAGGTCCCGCGGATGCGAAATCTCGAAGTCCAGGTTCGGCGGCACATCCCGGTCTGCGGAGGTCAGATACAGCCGTCCCGCGCTCTCCGGCAGTTCGGGATGAACGTTGAAGTTGACGATGGGGACTCCGTCGTCCAGGGCCCGGAAGTCCGGCGTGATGGTCATGTCGCGGGCGGTGTGGGAATCGGCCGCGCTGTAGCGTAGCAGGATTGGGTTGGTCAGATAGTCCCGCTCAAGTCCCGGTCGTTCCCGGTATACGACGTTTACGGCGGGATGATTCCGCAGGTTCCCACCGACGCCGGGGAGGTCGTGCATCACGGGTATGCCGAGGGATTCCAGGTCTCTGGCGGGGCCGATGCCGGAGTGCATGAGCAGGAACGGAGACCCGATCGCCCCCGCGCTCAGCACCGTCTGATTGGCGGTTAAATCGAATGTCTCCCCGCCGCTTTCCGCCCGCACCCCCACGCAACGCTTACCCTCGAAGAGAATGCGCTGAACGTTGACGCCGCCCCGTATGGTCAGGTTTATCCGGTGCCTGTTGGGGTTCAGATAGGCGATGGCGGTGTTGATGCGGATGCCCCCGACCTTGTTCAGGGGTAGCATCCCCACCCCGTGGGCCTCAGGGTGGTTCATGTCCGGGAAGTCGGGATATCCGGCGGAGACGCAGGCCTTGTGGAATGCCTGAACGCTGGGCAGCAGCGACTCAAGCGGGAGGCGGTGGATCGGCAACGGGCCCTGCTTGCCGTGAAAATCGCCTCCGTAGTCGGTGTCGTTCTCCATCTTCAGGAAGTAGGGCAGTACCTTGGTGAAGGCCCACTCCGTGTTGCCTAATTCGGCCCATTCGTCGAAATCTTCAGGCAGCCCGCGGAGGAAGAAAGCCCCGTTGATGGCGCTGGTGCCGCCGACTACGTGGCCGCGATGCATGGTCTTTTCGCCCCGTTCCTGGCTGCTGTTGATGAGGGCGGGAAAGTTCAGGTGGTGCTCAGGCTCAACGCTCCGCCCCGACTGAAACTGGTATCTGCGAACGTCCTCCGGAGTCTCCCCCAGCGTGCGATAGTCCGGGCCTTGCTCCAACAGGAGCACGGAAAGGTCGGGGTCCTCCGAAACGCGGGACGCCAGAACCCCCCCGGCGGAACCCGCCCCAACAACAATCACGTCATACTGAGCATCTGAAAAAGTCGCCAACGCATTCACCTCGGTGGTTTATTCAGCTTTCCTCGGATTCTATTCTCGAATTCCTCTTTTGACACTGGTTGTCCTCCAGTCAACCCTTCTGTAGCGTGTTCCAGGGTAGTCACATGAATGCAATCTCTTATGATGCGATGTGAACCGTCCGAAGGATCTTCCTCTAGTCTAACGATGAACCATATGATGTCTCCATTCGAAATATGCTCGATGTGCGACATCTTTCCGATGGAATCAAAGAAGGGTCGATCAACCACAACGGCCATCTTCTTGCCCCAGCGACGCAACGTTGGGACCTTTGTTTGGAGCTGCGGCATGAGCCGCTTGGGGCCGCTGCTCCGATAGTCCGGCCTTCTACGCCCGGCGGGAAATGGGAATCCACTCCCCCGATACTCCTGAATGCCCCTGAAGTCTGCGCCCATCTGAGTCCCGGAAAAATAGACTGATTGAATTTCCAGGGCACACCAGTCAATGCCACTCTGCTTTCGTTCCGAGACAAGGACCATGTCGATCCGTCCTACATCCGAGCCGGTCTCGGATTGTAGGAACCCGACTTCGGATGCCTGTAGCGGCGATGAATCTGCCAACAACGTTTCTCCAACCCAACTGAATATAGAATCATCCTGGTGGAACCTATACGGGCAGGTAATTCGAAGATGCCCCTCGATTCCGTCGATGCGGCGAGCCTGGCCATCCTGGTGCCCATACATTCTGAGGGAGCAGACACCGCCACTCTTGATACATGCACCTTCACCCTTGCGGAAGGGACAAGCCATTGAACCTCGTCTTGACCCTAAAAGGCGCCTTCTCTCATCAGATGGGATTAAGTCTGCAGAACGTCCATAGATTTCGCCTATTCCAAACCTGGGGGCGAGACTCTTCCGTTCCTCCCTCATCCGATTACTGCGTGGTCGGTAGTATTCGAGTGATGAGCAATTCCACCATCTGCCGGTGGTGCGTGTTCTTCATGGCGATTCGCTCTATGTGAAATCCCCTCTCCCCTGCCATCGCCTCCACTTGATAGTCCTGGTCGTATGTCATGACGAACTGGCCTCTTACGGAAGCCATCAGGTCGAAAAGCCTTTCGTGATCAATTACATTGTGGTTGTACAGGCGCGATCCTGCCCGTTTCGTAGAAGCAGTATAGGGCGGGTCTATGAAGAAGACGCTATCGGGACAATCTTTGTATCGCTCAATGAGATCGAATCCGTCTTCGTGTAGAAAAGTGATGCGGTCCCTTTGGGCGTAGATCTTCTGGATACGGGTGGCGATAGTCTCCGGATACCATCGTGAGGCGACCCCCTTCCGGTTTTCGCCGGCTTTCATCAGGCCTGCTCCGTTGGCCAAGATTCCCCCGCGCTGAGTTCTGTTGCGTACGAGGGTCTGGAATGCCAAATCTCGAAGCCCTCGGGGACTCCCGTTCAGAACGGAGAGCACATTGCTACGCGTAGGCTCGAACGACAGGATCTTGTCAATCAACCAGGGGGCATCATCTAGGATACACTGCCAGATCGCCGCGACTCCCTCGTCAAGTTCTGACATTACCGCATAATTAACATAATCATCTACAACTGCGGTCAAGGACGCTATTCCTCCACCTGCGAAGGGCTCGACGAATATGTTTGGACGAGATGGAAGGGAGGCCAGCCATCGGCGGATTTCCGGTACAAGCCACGTCTTCCCGCCAGGATACCTCAGCGGGCTCAGCTGCTTGACCTTCGCCACGTTTACGATAGGACGGGGCGCAATTGCAGGTTGTTCTCTGAAAGATATGCCAAGTTGCTTCATGGATTGTCTTTCGTAGTTGGAATCCCGCTCCTTGTAGATGACGGCCTCTGCCCACAATGCGAATATATCAACGTTGGGGAAGGAGCGTCAAACGCCTAACCGGAACTCCAGCCTTAAGACAACGTGCATTATCCGTTTCGAATGGTTACATTAGAGAGTGTACGTCTCTCCGCCCCCCACCACCACAAACAAGGAGGCCCCCATGACCGTCAGACCGCCCACCAGGGACATGCTTCAGAAGCTGGCCCAGGCGAACCACTTCACCCTATCCGGCAAGGAGTTGGACGACTTTCACCACGTCATCAGCGACCTTTTCGATGGGTTCCGCAAGGTGGAGCAGATGCCCTCGAATCTCCCCGTGGCCACGGACGGCGTGCGACGTCCCGGCAACAGGCCGTCCCCGGCCGAAGATCCCTTCAACGCCATCGTTCGCCGCTGCTGCGTCACCGGCGCCGATTCCGGGAAACTCGCCGGCTTCAAGGTGGGCGTCAAGGACAACGTCTGCGTCGCCGGAATCCCCATGACCTGCGGCTCCCTGGTCATGAAGGGCTTCGTTCCCGACGTCGACGCCACCGTGGTCACCCGTCTCCTGGACGCCGGCGCAGAGATCACTGCCGTCCTGAACATGGACAACTTCGCCTTCTCCGGCGCGGGCGACACCAGCGCCTACGGGCCTACTCTGAATCCCCGCCACACTGCGCACCTGGCTGGCGGTTCGTCCGGCGGGTCCGCCGCCGCCCTCTTCTACGACGACATCGACATGACCCTGGGAGGCGACCAGGGCGGCTCCATCCGCATTCCCGCCTCCTGGTCCGGCGTCGTGGGATTGAAACCCACCTACGGCCTCGTCCCCTACACCGGCATTGTCGGAATCGGGAGCACCTTCGACCACACAGGGCCCATGACCCGCAACGTCGCCGACAACGCTCTCATGCTGGAGGTTATCGCCGGTAAGGACCCCATGGACCCCCGCCAGGTACACATCAAGACGAGCGCCTACACGGAAGCGCTAACCGGCGACGTCGCAGGCCTGCGAATCGGTGTCGTAACCGAGGGGTACCAGCAGGAAGGCGCCCAAGAGGACGTGAACGCCTGCGTCCGAAACGCCATCGAGGAACTCGAACGACTGGGCGCGCAGGTATCGGAGATCTCCATCCCGGAGCATCTCACGTTTCAGCCCGTCTTCTTCGGCATCAGCCTCGGTGAGGCCACCGCCACCTTCCAATCAAACGGCAACGGCTTCGGCTGGCAGGGACTCTACAACGAAGCCTTGGCCTCCGCCCTCGGCAAGTTCCGCCTCGCCCAGAGCCAGGACCTGCCGCCCACCCTGAAGGTGACCCTGCTGACTGGAACGTACCTGAACACGGAGTATCACGGCATGTTCTACGCCAAGGCCCAGAATCTGCGCCGTCTCTGGCGGGCCGCCTACGACAGCGCCTTCGAGTCTTTCGACGTGCTGGCCATGCCAACCACCCCGGTCAAGGCCCACGCCGTGACGGAAGACGGCGACAGCCGCACCCTGCTGGACAATGCCTGGGATATGCTCAGCAACACCTCGCCCTTCAACGCCACCGGCCATCCCGCCATCAGCATCCCCTGCGGCAAGTCGAATGGCCTCCCCGTGGGCTTGATGCTGGTCGGAAAATCCTTCGACGAAGCCACCCTCTACCGGGCAGCCGCAGCCTTCGAGAAGAACGTGGACTGGGAGTCTCTTGGCGGCTAGAGTGGAAGACTGACTTTCCGACAACAAAATACTCTCGATCAGGGAAGGAATAAACGATGAAGGTGGATTTTGCCTTTTTGTGCGACCATGCCGAGGTTTCAGGGAAGATTAACGCCCTCGGCATCGGCTTTGATACCATATATGCGCGGGAGGTGCCCGCGCGGCACCCCTACTTCTTCCTCGTGGCCCAGATCCGCGCCAGCATCGCCGAGGCCGGCGAGAAGCAGCTCACCGTGCGCCTCATCGACGAAGACGGCAAGGACCTCACGCCCGAGATTCGGACGGTGATGTCCATAGGCAGGCCCAGATCGGGCCGCCTGGAGAGCCTCGGCCGCATAAGCATCGGCTTCAACAACGTCGAATTCCCCCGCTACGCCAACTGCTCCGTCCACGCCCTCATCGACGGCCACGAAATGGTCCGCATCCCCCTCTCCATAGAACCCCCGGACTCGTAGTCTGGGCGGTTGCAGCGTGAGATTACGTGTGAGGAATGAAAATTGGAATCGAACATCGCTGACATCATGTCGTTGATTGCCAAAGCCCCCTGGCGGGAGGCGGTCACCTACAGGGAAACTTGGCCCCACGAATACGTGGTCATCAAGAAAGACGGGCAACAGGCCCTCCTGGATGCATTCTGCGACCGCATTCGGCGGGGCGAGGGCGTCGAGTGCCGGTTCTTCCATCAGAAGCGTCCGTACCTATTCTTGGGTGGCTACAAGTATTGGATGATGACAGACGTTGATGACATCGACCTGGAAGCGGGTGATGACGTTCTGAACCGGGCGCCGCTGTACGGAGACCGCCGCGACTTCGTCATTCAGCCCGGCGACACCGGCAAGCCGGAGGACTACCCTACAGGGCCGGCGTATTAGTGTCAATTGTCTAGTGAAGTGGAGGTTTGAAGGCGTCAGGATCTGACGTGAATTGGAGGGCAAATGAATCAATGTGGAACATGTTTACTGGTGTTGATAGGTTGGGTGATCCTGTTTATGGGCTGGGGTGTCATAATTATGGTGGCGTCCTGCCAAGATTAGGGAGGTAACGAATGGAAATACGCAATATGTGGGAACATGAGGCCCTTGATTTCACTCCCTGGCTGGCCAGGAATCTCGACCTGTTGGACAACGAACTGGGACTCAATCTGGAGTTGGTGCAGATGGAAAAGGCCGTTGGGCCCATGTCCCTTGACATCCTTGCTAGGGAGGTTGGTACCGGGGAAATGGTAGCTATCGAAAACCAGCTTGAGTGGTCGGACACCCACCACCTGGGCCAATTGATGACGTACTCCGGTGGCTGTGACGTGCGGGTGGCGATATGGGTAGCAACCGGATTCTCTTATGAGTATGCCGAGGCTTTGGACTGGCTCAACCGGATGACCAGAGAAGGAGTGAAGTTCTACGGAGTGAAGGTGGAAGTTGTCAAGAACCCGGACAATTCCAAGCCAGAGCCACGATTACGAAAGGTTGTCTACCCCGGTGGTTGGGACAAGGAAGCAACGATGCCGCTTAACCAGACGCCACCCCACATCCAGAAGCACCGCGACTTTTTCCAACCGCTAATTGACGAGTTGATGCGCATGAACTTTGCCGATAGCGTTGTTCAATACTATGGTCATACTGGTCGGCTCTTTCGCTCTAGGGTGAACCGGGATGTAGGGTACGTGGCAGGTTTCTTCGGAGGAGTCGCTTGGGTTTCCTTGGATTTGCGAACAGATAAAGTCGAAATTACCAATCAGATATACGATGAACTTCTGATTCATCGCGACGATATTCAAGCAGGCATTGACATTGACGACAATACAGAATGGGTGTGGCAAAGGTTTGATAAGAACTACTTCTCTTGCGTAAACGTGAAAAGGGACGGAACCATTGACGATCCCCCGGAAAAGCTGGCGGAAGTCAGGGCCTGGATGCTGGACCTTCTCCCCAAATTCAAGGAGTGCTTTGAGCCGCGGTTGGCCGACCTCCTCGACCGCTTTTCCCCCACCCCCTAACTCACCGGCGGGTGCAGGTGCGCCCACGGGTGCGCCTCTTCGTACGCCGCCGACGCCTGCAGCACCAGCCCCTCGTTCCCCGACGCGCCAACCATGTGCAAGCCTATCGGCAGCCCCCCTTCCGTGAACCCGCACGGTATGCTGGCCGCCGTCTGCCCGCTCATGTTGATCAGGAAGTTGAACGGGTTGAACCCCCAGAACTCGCTCTTCACTCGCTGACCGTCAATCACCTGCGGCGGCTCCCCAATGGTGAAGGCGGGCGTGGCCATCACCGGACTCAGCAGCAGGTCGTACTTGTCGAAGATGCGGGCGAAGTTGTACCGGTGCCACTCGAAGCTGCGAAGCGCGAAGGCCATCTTCCGCGCCGACCACTTCATTGCCTCCTCCAGCAGCGGCCGCAGCGTGTAGTCCAGCAGGTCCGCGTTCTCCTCCAAATGTACGCCGTTGTTGGCGGCCCGGTCGCTGAACATTATCGTATCCATCGTGTCGAAGGCTTCTTCGTAATCAATGTTGATGCCCGCATCCTCCACGTGCGCCCCCAGGTCCTGGAAGGCCATGGCCGCCGCCTCGCAGGCCGCGCGGACCTCCGGGTCCACCGGCGCGGAACCGAAATCAGGCGTCCACCCTATCCGCAGCCCCTCAACGCCCTTCCCCAGGCTGGCCGAGAAGTCCGGTGCCTCAGTGCGAATGCACACCGGGTCTCTGTCGTCAGGGCCGGAGAGTGCCTGCAGCAAGATCGCCGAATCCCTCACCGTGCTCGTTATCGGCCCGTTCTGGCCCAGCTGACCCCAGCCGCCGGGCGCCGTCGCGATGCTCGGCACTCGCCCCTGGGTGCCCTTGATCCCGTACAGCCCGCAGTACGATGCCGGAATCCGTATCGACCCGCCACCGTCGCTGCCCTGCGAAAGGGCGGAAAGGCCGGCCACCTGCCCCGCAGCCGCTCCCCCGCTGGAGCCGCCCGGCGTTCGCGAAAGGTCCCACGGGTTCCGGCACGGCGGGCCCAGCCGGTTCTCCGTCGAACCCTTGTGACCCATCTCCGGCGTGTTCGTCTTGCCCAGAATAATCGCCCCCGAAGCCCGCACCCGCTCCGTGACGATGTCGTCGGCGTCCGGAACGTCGTCCTTGAATATCAGGCTGCCGTTGGTGGTTCGGATGCCCTTCGTCGCGTTCAGGTCCTTGATGGAGATGGGCACCCCGTGAAGCGGGGCCAGGTCGTCCCCCCTCATGACGGCCGCTTCCGCCTCCTTCGCCCAGCCAATGGCCATGTCGCCGACGACGGTCAGGTACGCGTTCAGCTGCGGGTTGAAACTGTCGATACGGCGCAAATAGAGCTCCACAAGCTCCACGGGGGAGACCTGACGGGTGGCGATCATGTCGCGCTGCTTCCACGCGGGGGTAAAGGCCAGGCTAATGTCGTCCATTGTTTTCTACCCTTTCGTCAAGTGTCGGTTGCCGGGTTGATGTTGATCGTGCCGTTGTTTGGTGTGGCTAGACGCGGGTCATCAACTCCAGCAGATGACCGTCCGGGTCCTTGAAGTAGACGCCCCGTCCGCCCATGCGGTGGTTGATGTCCATGTCCTCGCTGGTGCGGGGGCCGCTGCCGTAGGTGATGCCCTCCGCCTTCACGCGGCCGAATATGGCGTCGAAGTCGTCCTCCGTCACGTGGAAGGCGTAGTGGTGCGCCTCGAATTCGTCCCGGTTGTCATAGTCCAGCGTGAGGGTGTCGTTCACCTGCACGGGCGCAAAGTGACCGTGCGCGCCCTCGTATGTGAGGCCGAATATGCGGGCGAAGAATTCGGCGGCGCGGACTTTGTCCCGCGAGGGTACGATGGTGTGGTTGAGGGTGATCTGCATTGAACACCTCCTGCTGATGATGGTTTCTATAGGCCAAGCATATCCCAAGGCCGGAAAGTTGTCCATGCGGCCCGCTTATGTGGCGATTTGGCCCCGAAAACAATAACCGCCCGACGGGTGGAATTCGAAGTTTCGATGCGTTGCCGGGGCTTTACGCGGAGTAGTACCATTGTTGGCGGCTACTTCGGTTCGGGGAAGTGTCGGAATTGGTAGACGAGCATGATTTAGGATCATGTGCCGAAAGGCGTGGGAGTTCGAGTCTCCCCTTCCCCACATCCCGATTCCTAGGCTCCCGCATCTGGAAAAACCGCTAATTCATGGGACCCCGGAAGTGACCGTGATCTCACAACATTGGACCGTGCAAGGAGACGCGTGATGCTGAAGAAAGTAACCGCGCTGGCAGTCGTTCTGGCCTTGTCCCTCGTCCTCGCCGCCTGCGGCGGTTCCGACGAAGAGGAAACGCGCGTCCAGGAAACCCCAACGCCCGCGCAGCCGGCCACCGCAACTCCCCAGGCCCAGTCAAACCCCGGCGAATCAATCGACATGGCAGAGCATCTCCGCGAAAAGACAATGCGCCTCTGGGACGTGTACAACACCCACGTGCCGGAAGACCTGGAGCAATTCTACTCCGACGACTATTGGGAGGAGGAGAAGGACGACGTCCGGGCGAATATGCAGCCTTTCAAAAACATGGGTCTGTCGTTTACGGCAGAGGAAACCTCCCCGCCGACTGAGATTGAACCGGGCAAGTGGGAGCTGAAGCAAACGGCCCGCTTCCAGGGCGGGTTGGTGAACATGGTGTTCATCTACGAAGAATTCGATGGAGAATGGCTCCTCACCTTCGCAAAAGCCCAGTGAGCCACAACCGGCCCCCAACGATGACGATTAGGCAAGACCATCCGAACGAGCGCATCGAAAAAATGCCGTCAGGGTTGGCAGCACTTGACGGTCTCCGCCTGGCGGCACGACAGAGTGCGTTGCCCGAACCGTTGGGGGAGTAGTACCATTATTGGCGGCTCGACGATCTTGGGAAGCGTCGAATCTCGTAGACTTTCACGACTCGGTTCCACTCTCCCCAAAGTCGTGGGCGTTCGAGCCTCCCTCTCCCCATTTCCATATGAAAGCAGTCTTGATACAGATAACGCCCTGCGGCAAGGTCTCGGCAACGCCCTCCCGCAGCCACCGGCATCTCGACCTTGAATGACCACATCCACAAAATGACGGGCAAGCTGAATCGTTGAAGGCGACATCACCTAGTCGGACCGGCCGGCTGGCTGTCTGGACGATTCAGGCGGTTGTCGTCGTCGCGTTTCTAGACCTGTTCATGCAGCTGCCGGTCATCTCCGCCTATGCGAAGTCGTTGGGCGCGACCGCCTCTATGGGTGGCGCCATTGTCGGCATGTATTCCGCGTCGAACATCGTCGGAAACGCCTTTGCGGGGCCGCTGCTCGACAGGCTGGACCACAAGCGGCTGATAGGAGCAGGCCTGCTCATAACCGCCGCGGCCCTGTACCTGTATCCGTTTGTAACCACGCCGGGTCAGCTGCTGGCCCTGCGGCTGTTTCACGGCCTGGCCGCCGGAGTCCTGGCCCCCGGCGCATTCGCGATGCTTGGACAGCGCCAGGGCAATGGGGGAAGCCGTGCCATGGGCACCAGCGGCGCCCTGATTGCCACCTGCGCCGTGGTTGGGCCACTGCTCGCAGCCTATATTCGACACCTCTGGGGATTTGAGGCGGTCTTCACCACCAGCGCTTCTATCATCCTTCTGGCCGCCGTCGTGTTCCTGATTCGCGCCCCCTCCGGCCCGAAGCGACAGGCCGAAAAGGGCCGACAAAATGCGGACTCCAACGCCGGCAGCATGTGGGTCCGACTGGCTCCGGTTTTCGTCGTGCTGCTGTCGCTGACTTTCGGGCTGGGGTCCCTGATGAATCACCTCCCCGTGGCGCTGGAAGCCACCGGCGCGGACTCCCAGCTTGCCGGGCTGGCTTTCGCCACGTTCTCGCTGGTGGCGGCGGGTGTCATGGTGGGTTATGCCCGAGGCGTCTTCGACAGGTTTTCCGAAGTTCCGGTGGTGCTCGGCGGACTGCTATTCCTGGGTACCGGCGGGCTGATTCTGGCGCTGTCCGACGTTTCCCACGGGCTCTCTTTCGCTGCGATGGTCATGTACGGACTCGGATTCGGGATGCTCTTCCCGACGCTGGCGGCGACGGTCTCAAAGATTGCCCCCAACCACCGCAAGGGCATGGCCTTCGGCATCTTCTACGCCCTCTACTCGCTGGGCGTGGTCGTCGGAGCCGTCGCCTCCGGCCTCGCCGCCGAGCTCGACATCAGCCTCGGAACCCCCTTCTTCCTAAGCGTCGCCGCCGCCCTCCTCGCCACCCCCATCACCGCCCACCTCCGGTCGAGGTGGTAGGGGAGAAGAGAGCTTAAGACATCATTTCTCATCTGCTATGAGAGATCGATACGGAACTTTGCGCGATGAGCTACGATTTTGCCTGGTTTGAAAGTCACATATCTATTCCTACTGGCAATTTCGCTAAGGGATCTGCCCATCTTCTTGGAGGCGAAGACCCGCCTTTGGCGCCCTACCGATTGACGTAAATCTCGGTATGTTTCTGAATCCCCACATTGGGGGCGAATCACTCTTTTGGGTGTGTCATCCTGAAGGGTAATCCTTGTTGCAACATTGCAACGGTTGCCCTTTATTGTTTTGCTATCCATCCTCCCTCCCGATTAGACGCACTCAATTTCCTCAAAATGCTTGCGCACTTCTCCTGTGCCTACAAACTGGGAGAGTAGTCGATAATTTTCTTTCTCAAAGCGAATACGTCCTGCAACAATTGCCGGATGGACCCGTGCTTTCGACGCCATATTCAGGACGGCCGCAGGAGTAGGATTCTCCAGAATATATCCATAATTCCAAATGTCCGGAGGTATTAGCGCATTCTGAGTCAGTATGTCCGCTTCCTGTTCTGTAGTGTCATTACCCGCATACGTGACCCTTCGAAGGCTGTGGTCGTCTATAAATCCTGCTTCCACACTTTTCTTGCTCAAATGGAGAGTTACGTGGGCCATTTCATGCATCAGGGTAAACCAGAAGTTATCGATGCGATCGTAGCGAATAGTTAGCCCTATGGCAGGCTTGCCGTTTGTGAGCCTGAGCGCTGCGCCGTCCAGGTGGGTTCTTGGCAAATGCCTTACGTATTGAACACTGATTCCCAGACCTTCCAGCAGGTTCTTGGCCCGCAAGGGCCCATCTTCCCAGAGGCTCAGCTGGGCAACTTCTCGCAAAAGGAGGGGCGTAACTTTGCACGATTGGTAATTTGTGCCCGTTTCGTTCTCTCTTGCCTTGGCCAGGACTTGCCAACACCAAGCTCTAAGGGCATATTCGTCCGTCTTGGCGTTGACGCGGCGGCTGCTGCTTTTGCGATACAACGTGGCAGATGCATGGGCACTACCACCCGCCCGCTCCATTAGGTCGGTTATCAACTCCTCAGCGTGCTCCTTTAGGTGTTGTAAATTGGGAATCCAGCCCGCATTGGCCATGGCCCTAAGGGGGAATCTAGAATACTCAAGCTCCGGCATTGAGCTTGGAAATGTGGCTCCGGGTTCCTGCAACAATACGTCGGCTGGGATTCCTAGATGTTGGTGGAGCGCCCTGGCCATGGACATTGTAATGTCTCGCTTTCCCGAAAGGATCTCTGAAACCTTGGAACGACTGCCGATAAGGGGAACAAGATCTCGCTGGGTTAGATTGGCTTGTTCCATCCGGAACTCGATAGCAGAAATCGGGTCGGGTAACCCGATGCTATGGTGCCGTTCTTCATAAAGTTCTACGAGGTCGGCAAGCACTTCGAGTTCAGTACGATTTGGATCGTCCAAATCGCCGGACTGGCCGCCAGAATAAGACAAGTTGTCCCAAAGTTCGGCAATCCGAACTAGCGCGCTGTCATAGTCGCTTTCAGTTCGGATCGCTCGGATTTGTGCCACAATTACACCTCCTCCGCATTTATGCGATCATAATCACTGTGGGTTCCTACGAATCGGATATAGACTATGCGTCCTGGATAGAAAACTCTTGCAACAATGCGATATTGATTGTGACGAATTCGAAAGACTACGCGGTCATTCTTGACTATGCTTGCTTTGGGAAAACGTAAAGTAACGTCGGACGGTGTGGCCCAGTCCGCTCGCTTTACCTCTTGATACCATGCGAGTAACGACTGTTCGGACTCTGGGTGACGCCCCCAGAATTCTCGGAGCGTTCTTTTTGCTATGATCCGCACGGTCAGTCATTATACTTCCCGTAAACATGAATAGTAAAGTGTTCCCAATGCGTTGTCAAGTAATAAAATCTAAATGCACCTAGGCATCTAGAAGTACAGGGCATATGAATTTGGTCCAAATGCCTGACCGAGTGGATCCCCCCTACCCCATCCCCTCCCCAGGGTACCGCGCCGCCCACCCGTCAATCCCCCCAGACAACGTCGCCGCCGTGATCCCCCACGCCCCCAACTGCCCCGCCGCCTCGATGCTGCTCGACTCCCGGTGCCACGTGCAGTAGGCCACCACCAACCCCTTGACGTCTATCTGCGAATTCACCCACTGGTCTATCTTGTCCGGCTCAACCCGAATGCTCCCCGGTATCCGATTGCTCGACTTCTCGTATGACGCGCGAGATCGCACGTCCAGCACCGTGGGCGGCTGCGGACTCATCAGCAGCTGGTACAGCTGCTCCGGCGAAATCAGCATCACGCTGGGGCCGTGGTGCATTATCAGGCTGTCTGCAGTGGCCCTTTGCTGCTCCATGAGATGGTGGTCCTTCGCCCGTCGTCTGTACCACGTGCCGATCGGAGTGGAGCTTGCCCCGTGGATGCCCGTGGAAACCAGCACCACGATTCCCACCGTAGCCAGCAGCGTCTCTGCCCCCGGCACGTCGGCCTGTACAGCCAGCAGGGCCAGCAGCAGCGAGTTCAGCCCCCGGGGCCCGAACCAGGAAATGAGCGCCTTCGCCTCGAAGCTCATGGGAGTCCGAGAAAGCACAATGCCCAGCACCGAGGGGCGAACGACGAATATGAGAATACCCGCCAATACCAGCGAGAGGACCACGTTTGTTGTGTGCAGCATGGTGGAAAGGGCCGCGCCGAAAAGTACGAAGGCGAAGAGCATCGCCATTTCAGAAGTAACCTCGCCGTACTGGGTGAAGGAGTTCACTAGGCACCGGTTGGTGAGGGAAACGACAATTCCGGCGGCAAAGGCGGCGAGGAACCCGTCACCTCCCACCGAATCCGCCGCCGTGTACGCCAGAAGCACGATGGCGATGCCGGATAGCGCCTGGTGCTCCGTGCGAATGTGCAGCCGGGCATCCATCCGCTTCATCAGAAGGGCGCAAAGGGCGCCAATCATCGCTCCGATGGCGGGGCCGGTGATGAGCAACTGAAAAAGAAACATTGCCCATTGGCTCGCGCTCCGACCTTCAGCCTGTCCCACGGCAATCAGAATCAGGATGATGGGCAGTACGATAAGGTCGTTGGTCCCAGCCTCCACTCGCAGCACCTGGCGGATGGGTCTGGGGATGCGTGGATCCCGCATGAGCTCTCTGAGCACGACGGGGTCGGTGGATGCAAGAATCGCGCCCCCCAGAAAGGCCAATATCCAGCCGAACCCAAGCATCAGGGCCAGCGGTACCGCCCCAAGGGAGATGATTATTGCGGTGCCCGGCCCCAGGATCAGCGCCGGAATCAGCCAGCGGCGTCCCAATTCCCGGACTTGCAAATTCATGGCGTCCAGGAACAGCACCAGGGATAGGGTGAAGGTGGCGACAACTTCCAGGATGGGGCTGTGCGCGTCTACGTCGATGAAGCCCAGGTAGTTGCCGCCCAGCAGAAAACCCAATCCCATGAACAGGATGGGAAAGGAAAGGGGAGTGCGGGCCACTATGCCTGAGGCGAGGGCTGGCACCAGCAGGATGATGGCGATTATGTCGAAGATTGCCAGAAAATCCGGCAAGTTTCTGGCTCCTTACCTTCGGAGTTTGCTCTCCGGCGACGACGTCCCAGACATGGCCTCAGTCGTGGATTCAAGATCAAGTGAAACGCACCAATAGGCAGAATCCAGCATGCTCCGATTCCGGTGGACCAGCTGCTGCATTTTCGTCCCTAAGGGAGCGTCAACAGGCGGCAGCCTGTAAGCCCCGTCACAACTACGAACAGGGGGTTGATGATGGACCACATTATCAGGTTGATATCGCTCTCCGAAGAGGCAATGGCCACGTCCCCCCAGTTCCAGAAGAACCAGAAACCAAGAAACGCTGCGACCACGAAACCGGCGTAGGTCTCCAGGTATCTCCGGGAGACGCTCCGGTCGCTGTCCTCGTCCACCTGCACCTTATCCATGTACCGGACCGCTAGGGTGATGATGATTGATGAGGCCATGAACCAGTTCAGGATATGCCAGATTCCTTCATTGTCCACCACGTTCCTGTAGAAGGGGGAAATGATCATCTGCACCGCAATAACCGCTGCCACGCCAAGGAGATAGACTCCGGCGCTCCGCTTCAGAAGTTCCATTGGCTCTCCTCCTCTTCCGTGATCCTGGGTCGCTGGACTTCTAACGGACCCGTAACTTGCTATAGCTTAACATAAGCCCTTCCATGCTGGATTGCTATTTCTTTGAGCGAACTATCCAGAAAATGTTGCCGCCGGCTATGCCTGCGGCAGCCAGCCAGAAGACGGAGCCAAGATCGGGGTTGACGATGAGGCCGACGCCAACCCCGAAATAGAATACAGCTACTGCCAGAACGAAGAGCAGGACGTGGGCAACGGTCTTCATCGAGTATGACCTCTTTTGGGTTAAGTGATGGCCAAACCCAAATATAACCTGTTGTCGTCGTCCGTGCGATACATCAGGCTGCCTTTCGCATCCAGAATGCACAATGCCTCAAGCTGTTGTTGTTGACATAATACATCAAACCGCCAAGGGAATTCCGCCCGTTGGGAGCCACCAGTTCCATACCATTGTCCCGAAGCGATTCCAGTACCCTCTGCTCATCGTACAATCGGAAGGACCGGACGTCGTCGTAATCCGGGTCGTGAATCGTCACCGTACCGCGTCCGCATTTGAAGACCAGCTGTAGCACGCCGCCCGGCTTGGTGATCCTGCAAAGCTCGGGCAGGGTGGTATCGTAGACGTGGTCTTCGCTCAGGTGTTGGATGACCGCGTTGCACATGACAAAATCGAAAGTAGCCGTCCTGAAGGCCATTCGTCGCGAAAGATCGCCCACCTGTACGCGTCCTTCCAGGAAGGGATGTAACCGCAGCGCCGCCTCCACGTTGTCCCTGACCGCGTCGATGCCAACGACGTCCAGGTCTCGACCCACCAGGTCCGCCACGTCGACGGCGCCCGCGCCGCAGCCCGCGTCCAGCCCCTTTGGGCCGGGTGCCAGCTTCACCAGCGTGTTTATCAGGGAGTGATTGCCCCTCAGTTGAGTGTGTGACGAGCTTTTCCAGATCCGCTGCACCTTCGCAATCTGGTTGAATGCGTACCGGTCAGCGTGCTTTTCGTAGAATGCTCCATAATCATCGATTGTCCGCAGCTCGCGGACGGAAATCTTCTGGGTATCCATAGGCTGCCTCCAGCGTCAAAATTGACTCCTCGGGCAGCCGAACGGAAGCGCAGACGGCAAGAAAGCTCGCGGCTTCTTAGCCTTGGCGCGAACGTGCATCATCTGAGACAGACGCTCTTGACCAGTTTGACGATGTAACTCTGGAGGCAATGCGGTCGGCGCTCGCTATTTGCGCCCTGACCGCCGCTCCTTTTCGAGAAGCGGATTCTTAATCCGCCGGGAATACCAGACATGCAACCCGTGGCTGCCCATCGATACCCCGCCCACCTGCCCGGGCAGTCCGCCTTCCAGCAAATCTCCCTTCCTGAGAAAGACGAGCCGGAAGCCGCGACAGTGCCCCTACAGCATGTCCGAGAAGTTTGTTAGTACAAAGATAATTGACATGCGACGTCGGTTTTGTCAAGTGCGGGCCGCCCGTCCCGGTGCAAATCGCTGCTCGTAACAGGTGGCGGGACCGCGCCTAATGGCGCAACGATTGAAGGTCAGGTCGCAAGCGCAAGGGTGCCCCGCCGGGTGTCGCCGTGACTACTTTCCCCTCCGCCGGTTCCCCGGCCGTAGATCCGCCACTTCGGGAAGTTGAAGTCGGAAGTTACGGAGCGGGGCTGCATGAGCACCGCCCTCAGGAAAGCTTGCAGATCGGGCACGTTGTAGATGTTCAGCTCAAAGCCCCATTCGTCCAGCAGGTCCAGAACCTGCCGCATGTTGGGTGTATCCCACTTTATGGAAAATCGGTTGATTCCCCAGGATGCAAACTCGTCCAGCAGCGCCTTTGCCCGGTTGGGCACCGTGTACATCAGCGGGGCCATGAAGTTGATGGGGAATTGGAGCGTGGCCGTCGGAAACGCTTGCGAGAGACGGCGAATTCCCTCAGATTGCAGCGTCTCTATCTTGCCGTTGAACCACAGCCGCGAGTGCTCTATGCCCGAGTCCTCTACGGCGAATATCACCCGGTCGATGGCGGCGCTTTCCTTCAGGTCGATCTTAAGCGACTTTCCCGCATTCTTCAGCCTGCCCAGCACATCCTCGAATAGCAGCAGGTCCCCCATGCGCCGCGGCCTTTCGTCGAAGTCGTCGTGGTGCAGCACCAGCTGGCCGGTCCTGGGGTGCACCCGCACGTCCATCTCGCCCCACTGCACGTTGGACCTCATGAACTCGCACAAATTGTCCTCTTCGTTGATCCCGTGCCACACGAACTGGACGTGTCGCGGCAGGGAAGACTGCACCGCCAACTCCGTCAAGTCAAAGATACTGCCTGAGATGGATGCCTTGGGCAGACTCTGCCTCTGGGAGACAAACAGCGTGTCGGCGTGGAGGAGCATCACGTCTTCAGCCGTCGGCATTTGGGAGATGGCCTCCAGGTTCTCCGGTTCGTTGTCTATCATGCCGAACACTCGGTAGCCCAGGTTGCTGAAGTAGTTCACCCCATCCACCTTGACCTGGGGGATGCTGCGGTCGGAGAAGCCCTGGTTCATGAACAGTAGCCGGTCTTCAAACTTTACCTTGTATTCGGTGCCAAGGTGGTTGAGGGAACGGAGCGTGTCCCGGCGCACCGTTTCGTTTCGACCTGTATTGAGGCCCACGAAGGTGTCGGGCTGAAGCTGGAACCAGCGCATCACCTCCATCACCCCGTGATAGGGCCGGTGGGACTCCAGGATGGCCTTGGAAGACCACTGCGTGTTCCGATACCAGTCATAGACCTCCTCCAGTACCGAAGGGGGCAGACCCATATCATCCAGCAGGTCTTCCGTCCGGTCCTCGTGCATGGTGATGTCCGAAACGTCCAGGTCGTTGAAATAGGACGTGCCATGGGCCTGGTCGTAGGAATTCAGGGCGTGCAGCACCATGTACCGCGTGTCTACGATGGTCCCGTCGATGTCAAAAAGGACGATGAGCTTGTCGTCCGGGTACGTGTGACGCATCTCCTGATAATGATAGGAGAGCTTGTTCATCCAACGATTCATTCTTTATCTCTTTTCCATTCTCTAATTTCTTTCATCCAATGCTAGCACCCGTAACGGCGTGCCAAGTTAAAGCAAGGTTAACACCGCCCCCTTGTTCCTCCACAATCAGGCACCCACCTTCTCCCAATCGACCATCTCCCTCGTAGGGTCGACCGGCCGGTCGCCCTCTTCCCCTCCCCTTGTTCCTGCGAAGGCAGGAACCCACCCTCCACCCAGCACACTCAACCCTCTCAGGATCCCCAATTCTCCTCACTCCGTAGGGGCGACCCTTGTGGTCGCCTTCTTCCCCCACCTTGTCCCCGCGCAGCCAGGAACCCACCCCCTACCCAAAATCATCCAACCTAACGTCTGGGACTCTCGTAGGCGAGGCTCACGAACAGCCCCCCTCAACCAACACTCACCCCGACCGTCAACCAACACCCCCTCTCCCTGCACCCTTTCTCCCCGTAGGGACGACCCTTGTGGTCGCCCTCTTCCCCCTCCCCCATCCGTCATTCCGAGCGCAGCGGAGTCGAGGAATCTCGCCCCAGGAACTGCCCAGTCATCACTATGCATGCCTCTTGTCCCCGCGCAGCCAGGGACCTACTCCCTGCCAACACTCAATTGGACCGGTGCTAGAATCCCCTTCCCCTTCTTCTCTCCCCTCCCATCCTGGAGACCTTTGCATAACCGCTTCGCGAACTCCTGAAAACCTCTTACCCCTTGATGGAGACCCTTGCATAACAGTCATTCCGTCAAATACCGGAACCTGTTTTTTCCTTCCCCCTCGATGGGGGAAGGTTAGGCCTGTCCTGAGCCTGTCGAAGGGATGGGGGTGATTCCGGGGTGTTGACACACACAATTACTGGTTGCGCAAAGATCTCCATCCCGGGAGAGGAGGGAGCCTGCCCTGAGCGTGTCGAACGGGTGAGGGCGCCACCATGTTCCCGAAGCTCAGTCGAGCCCCAGCCCCTCCCGAATGTCTCGCAGCTGGCCCACGTGGTCCCGCCAGTGGTTGAGGAACAGCCCCTCCAGCAGGTTCTGCGCAGTCCGGTCCTCCCGGTGGTTGCGGAGCGGGAACCAGCAGGACGCGGCCTTCCCGGCGATCTCCTCATCGGACGCATCCGCCAGGACGGCGTCCAGCCTCTGGAAGTATTCCGACAGGGCGGCCCGAATCTGGTCCATGTCCATCGCCTGCCGCTCCTCGTTCAGGTGGGTCTCATCTGCAATGATGGTGACCTCCGTCAATGAACCGTCCAGGATGCCCGCGACGGTGTTGGGGATCCCTCCCTCCGGGTCTTCCAGCACGTGCCACAGCACCTCCCGCGCCGACCACTCGTCCTCGTCCTCCTTCCAGTCGAGGCAGTAGTCCATCCCTTCCAGCACGGTGTCGAGCTCCATTTGAAGCTCCTTGGCGGAGTCTAGAATTGTTTGTTTGAGCGTTGTCATGGTATTCCTCCGAAAATCAGGAATGAGGTTAGCCTTGGATGGTCTGTAAAGTCTCGTCATGCACTGCGCCCACCGCCCTCGCGCGGGCCAGCGAGGCCTTCAGCAGTCCCAGGGGCGTTCCGCCGTCGTGTCGCTCCCCCCGTAGCCGGTAGGCAAACAGCGAATGCGATTCCAGCAGAATTCCTAGCCCGTCCGTCAACTGGATCTCCCCCTTGGCGCCCGGCGCGGTGCGTTCCAGGGCGTCGAAGACGGCCCCCGGCAGTATGTACCGACCCACGATGGCCAGGTTGGATGGGGCCTCCTCAGCCGCCGGCTTCTCCACCAGCCCGAGTATCCGGGATTCGCCGTCGCTGAGATGTTCCGGGTCGACGACTCCGTAGCTGCTTACACGCTCCGAAGCCACCTCCTCCACGCCGACGACTCCCCCTCCTCGACGGTGATACACGTCCAGCATCTGCGTCAGCGCCGGGGTGGCGTGAAAAACAACGTCGTCCGGAAGTATGACCGCGAAGGGTTCCTCCCCCACCTGGTCGCGGGCCGTAAGCACCGCGTGGCCCAGTCCCAACGGCTGCTTCTGCCGCACCCAGCTGACTCTGGCAAGTTTGCCCAGGCGCGTAACCTGCTCCAGCAGGTCGGGCGCAACCTTGCCCTGAAGGGAGCGTTCCAACTGCGGGTCCGGTTGAAAGTACCGCTCCAGGGATTCCTTGTCCTCGGAGGTCACGAGGATAATCTCCTCGATGCCCGACGACACGGCCTCCTCCACTGCGTACTGTATTAGCGGCTTGTCGAAAAGGGGTAAGAGCTCTTTGGGCACGGCCTTCGTAACGGGGAGAAATCGTGTGCCCAGGCCGGCGGCGGGAATGACGGCCTTCCTGATGGCGGGAGTGTTTGGCATTTGCCAAATTGTAGCACCACCCCCATCCCTAAACAACGTACAAGCCCTCCCCCTCTTCCCTCCACAACCCGCATCCCCCACCCCTGCTGACAACCCCTCCTTGCAGGAATGCCCGTTCTTCTGCTATCATCCCTCCATGAACAGATTGCTCGCAACACTCCCCCCGCCCTCAATCCCGCCATCCCCGTCACTTATGATACATATTCGCAGCTCAATCCTCAAAATTCCCCGATTTTTTCCAGAAACGAATAATTCCCCCAAAAACACCCCCTTTTACGCCTGCAGCGGCCCAAATATCCCCAGCATTCGACCTGAAAGTCGAATCACCCCCAAACCTGGCCAACCTGAAACGAATCAATCGTTTCCCCATTCGTTCCTGCGATGGCATATCAATAAAACACCCGGCACCACCCCATGCGGCGATCCCCCATGCAACCACCGGCGATTGACACCCGGCGCCCACCGGGCCTAACATTGTCTCAGGCTGTGCTAGGCGGGGAGCTAGCGGTGCCCTGTACCCGCAAACCGCTATAGCGGGGTTGAATTCCTTCCCGAGGCTAGGTCAATGTACCTCTATTCTCTGAAAGGGTGTTGAGGGCTGGGTCCCACGCGGCGAGGTCCTGTGAACTCCGCCAGGTCCGGAAGGAAGCAACGGTAAGCAGCCAACTTCGGGCGCCGTGGGGCAGCCTGGCCTGAGCCTGATCAGCCGGATACGTTCATTGATTGTGTCGAAGGAAGGTGCACGGCCTCTAACTCGTTCCCACCGCAGGCCAAGAGCTCTCGCTAAGAGCCTTGGCCAGCATTTCCTCATCGACCGCCGCATCCTCGCCCGCATCCTGCACGCCGCCGACATCTCTCTTCACGATACCGTCATTGAGGTGGGCCCGGGGAAGGGCATCCTCACCCGTGAGCTCACGAAACTCGCCCGCCGCGTTCTTGCGGTGGAGATCGACGGTTCCCTCGCCGCGGGTCTGCCCGCCAGGACCGGAAATCCGCCCAATCTGCAGGTGCTTCATGCCGACGCCCGCACCGCGGACCTCCACGTTGATGGCCCCTACAAGGTGGTCGCCAACCTTCCCTATTACGCCGCCAACCCCATCGTCCGTAGGTTCCTGGAGGCGGAGCGCCCACCCCTGCGAATGGTGGTCATGGTGCAAAGGGAGGTCGCCAAGTCCATGACGGCGCCCCCCGGCCGCATGACGGTGCTCTCCGTGGCCGTCCAGTTCTACGGTTCCCCCCGTATCGTCTGCTCCGTGCCTCCACGAGCCTTCCGCCCCGCCCCCAAGGTGCACTCCGCCGTCGTGAGCATAGACATCTGCCCCGATGCCCGCCGCCGCGTCGACGATGAGGCGCAGTTCTTCCAGCTGGTTCGGGCGGGTTTCGCCGCCCCTCGCAAGCAGGTCCGCAACTCGCTGGCCCAGGGCCTGGGAGTCTCCGGGCCGGAAGCGTCGGAACTGCTTGGCCGCGCCGCCATAGACCCCAGGCGAAGGCCGGGAACCCTCACCGTCGAGGAGTGGATTTGCCTGTACAAGCAAGGTTGTGACGCCTCTCAGGAAGGGTCAGGCGAGCTCTGATGCCGTCGAATATTGGAGATGCCGGCCAAGTTTCAGAGGTCGTCACGGCTCTGGCCTACGCCAAGGTGAATCTCACCCTGGAGGTGCTGGGCCGGAGGGACGACGGCTACCACGAGGTGGTCACCGCGCTCCAGACCGTCAGCCTCCATGACAGCCTGACCTTCGCGCCCGACTCCGAGGTGTCTGTTGACTGTTCGCTCCCGGCCCTGTCCAACCCTGATAACTTGGCATGGAAAGCCGCCTTGGCCCTCAAGCAACGCAGCGGATACGACGGCGGCGCCCGAATCGTCATCGAAAAGCGCATCCCCGAGGCTATGGGTCTCGGTGGCGGAAGCACCGACGCAGCCGCCACGCTGGTGGCCCTCAACCGCCTGTGGGGGTTGGACCTCCCCCTGTTGGACTTGGAGCAGGTGGGACGGTCCCTTGGCGCCGACGTCCCCTTCCTGGTCGGTGGCGGAACGGCCCTGGGCGTGGACAGGGGCGACCGGCTCACCAGGCTTCAATCCCTCCCCAGGCAGTGGCTGGTGCTGGTCTGCCCCAACTTGCTGGTGGAAGGAAAAACTGGCCGCATGTATGCAATGCTGGACGAGAACTCCTACACGCCCGGCAAGGTCACCCGCTTCCTCGTCGACGCTGTAGAGCGGGGCGAATTCTCCCACCAGCTTCTCTACAACGTCTTCGAGTCCGTGGCCTTCGACGTGTTTCCCGGCCTGGATGGCGTCATGCGCGACATGGAAGCCGTCGGGGCGCGCCACGTCAGCCTCTCAGGCAGCGGGCCCGCCCTCTACACCCTCGTCGGCGACGAAGTCGAGGGCGGCCGCATTAGGGATGGCTTGATCCTGCTGGGACGCCGGGCATACCTGGTGCATACGCAGGACTTGACGCCTCACTTGACGCTGGGCATTGAAGAAAACTAGACTATCTGCGGTCTTCTTCAGGTTTGACCAGAGGGGAACTCGATAATGACAGGAATACTGAACGCCATCCGGGTAGATATGGATCCGGATATGATCACCCTGGGGTCCTTCGTGCTCACCTGGCACGGCTTCTTTACATTCGTGGGCGTTGCCGTGGCGGTGTCCCTCGTAGCCTACTGGGCCAAGAAGGAGAATATCCCGCCCGATACCATCCTTTCCGTGTCCGTCTGGGCCATCCTCGGAGGCATCGTCGGCGCCCGCCTCGTCCACGTGGTGGACTTCTGGACCCGGGTCTACCAGAATGATCCCCTCAGCGTCTTCTACGTTTGGGAAGGCGGCATCGCCATCTATGGCGCGGTACTGGGAGGCTTCACCGGCGGCGCCATCTACGTGCTGGTTCGCAACCGGGACGGCCTGATCAACTTCTGGAACAAGTTCCTCTTCTTCCTGGGTCGCCTCGAAAAGATGCCAATGCCCTCCGTGGGTAAACTCGCCGACCTGACCGCCCCCGCCCTCGTCCTAACCATGGCCATTGGGCGAATTGGCGACATCATCAACGGCGAGCACATTGCCAGGGTCACCAGCATGCCCTGGGGTTTCGTATACACTCACCCCAAGACCCAGGCGCTGTACAGCAACATCGCCGAAGGTCGGTCATCCCTCACACCCTCCCATCCGGCAGTGGTCTACGAGATGATCTGGGACGTGGCGATTCTCGGCTTCCTATGGTTCGTGCTCCGCAACAAGCTGAAGCCCGATGGCATGGTGTTCGTTGCCTTCCTCGCCCTCTATTCCCTGGGCCGGTTCTTCATCAGCTTCATACGCCAGGACAGGGTCTGGATAGTCGGTCTGGATATGGCGCAGATTATCTCGCTGATAGTGATGTCGATCACCGTAACGGTGCTCATATCAAAGGCTCAGGTTATCCGGCCGGGCCAGCGCCGTCGCATCCGCCGGGAGGCCCAGGAGTAGAAGAGGAGTCAGCGTGTCCCTGGGATCAACGGGAAGGGCAAAAGTCCTCCATCCTCAGTTCAAGGGTCCTCTTGCCCCTCCAGGTGTTCACCGAAAGGGAGTAGGCTAGGTCCACGCAGCCCGATTCCGGCAGCGCCCGCTCTCCCTGGCGAAAGCCGAATGCCGTCCAGCTGGCGCGACCGTCCCACAGCCTCAGCCGCAGATGCTGCCCCTCTCCACCCACCCTGTCCGCCTGTTGGACCTTCATGCCGCGCCAGAGGAAAACGGGCCTGGGATTGCCGTAACCGAAGGGTTCCAGGGCGGCTAGGCTTTTGTAAACATCGCCCATCAGGTCCGAGGGCCGCGCCTCAGTGTCGATCTTGAGCGTCGGAGCGGGCTGGTGGTCTCCGAGGACATCATGGGCAATGGCGGTCAGCTGCGCCCGCAGCGCCTCCAGGTTGCCCCGGTCCATGACGAAACCCGCAGCCATGGAGTGCCCGCCGAATCTCTGAAACAGTGAACGGCACTCTTCGAAGGCGGCGATCACGTTGAAGGCCGAAATGCTGCGGGCGCTGGCACGTACCACCCCGCCATCGAGGCACATGACTACGGCGGGCTTGTGGTGCGCCTCCACCATACGGCTGGCCACCAGTCCGGCTGTGCCGGGTGAGAATTCCTCGTCAGCCAGCAAAATGATCGGCGCGTTTCGATCGGCCATTTCCAGCGCTTTCCGGTAGGCGGCCTCCGTGGCTCGCTGTCGTTCCCGGTTGAAGTCCTCCATCTGCTCCGCCAATGAGTTGGCTTCGTATGGATCGTCGCTGGTGAGCAGACGGTAGCTGGTCACGGCGTGCTGAAGCCGCCCCGACGCGTTGATGCGGGGCGCGATGACGAATGAGATGCTCCCGCTGTCGATGGCCCCCGGAGTGAGCCTTGCCTGGCGGTATAGGGCGTTCAGCCCCGGACTCCGGGTGCGACGCAACTGCTGAATACCCGCGGCGACAATTGCCCGGTTCTCCCCCTGCAGCGGCCCCAGGTCCGCAACGGTGCCAATGGCGGCGAGGCCAAGCAACTCCCGGGGCCACTCCCTGCCCAGATGACCATAAAGCCCCTGCACCAGCTTGAATGCAAGCCCCGCGCCCGTGAGTTCCGTGAAGGGATAGGTGGAATCGGCCAGCTTCGGGTCCAGTATGGCGTGGGCTGGCGGCAGCTTCGGCGGCGGCGTGTGGTGGTCCGTGATGATCACGTCCATCCCCAGGTCCCCGGCAAACTCCACCTCTCGCCTCGAACTGACTCCGCAGTCCACGGTCACAATCAGGTCTACGCCCGCATGCTTGAGGGCCTGTACCGCCTCGATGTTGAGCCCGTGTCCCTCCAGCACCCGATGGGGAATGTAGGGCGTTACCTTGGCCCCGAGGACTCCCAGCCCCTGCGCAAGTATTGCCGTGGCCGTTATACCGTCGGCATCGAAATCTCCGAAGACGCCGATGGTCTCCCCGCCCTCGATGGCTTCCGCCAGCCGCTCGACGGCGGAGGCCATCTGCGTCAGCAGGTTCGGGTCATGAAAAGGTTCCGCGCCGCCCCCAACGAAGGCCCGCGCTTCCTCCGGCGACACGATGCCCCGGTTGTAAAGCACCTGCGCCACCACCCCCGGCACCCCCAAACGCCGAGCCAAATCCCCCGGCGCCAGCGGACGCACCTGCCACACCCTATTCATTTAGAGCTCCATAATTGGAAAAACGGGGTGTCAAAAGGCGAGCTCGTCGGAGGTGCGGACCCGCGGCATGAAGCGGTGTTGTACGGAAAGCGCAGGTAATGTCTACAGGTTCTCGGCCCGGGTGAAGACCAGCACCGAATTGTGCCCCCCGAAGCCGAATGAGTTGCTGACAACAGCCCGTATCGGCCGCCCACGGGCCTCGTCCGGCGTGTAGTCCAGGTCGCAGTCCACGTCCGGAGTCTCCAGGTTGATGGTCGGCGGCACGATGTTCTCCCTCATCGCCATCACGCAAATCCCCGCCTCCACCGCCCCACCGGCCCCCAGCAAGTGTCCCGTCATCGACTTGGTGGAGCTTACGGAAGCCCGGTAGGCATCCTCCCCCAGCGCCAGCTTCAGCGCCAGCGTCTCCTGCCTGTCGTTCAGGGGCGTGGACGTGCCGTGAGCGTTGATATAGTCCACCTCCGAGGGTTGCAACGCCGCCTGCCGCAGGGCCTGCTTCACGGCGCTTGCGGCGCTTTCGCCCGTCTCCGAAGGTTCCGTCACATGGAATGCGTCCGACGTCGAAGCGTAACCCGCCAGCTCCGCCAGGGGTTGTACGCCCCGCCTCAACACGCTCTCATGGCTCTCGAGCACCAGAATCCCCGCACCCTCGCCGATGACGAACCCGTCGCGTTCCGCGTCGAATGGACGGCTGGCTTTTCCGGGTTCGTCGTTCCGCCGCGAAAGCGCCCGCATGTTGCCGAATCCCGCAACCGCAATCGGGCAGATGGGGGCCTCGCTGCCGCCCGCCAGCACCACGTCCATCTCCCCCCGCGCCACCAGACCCGCCGCCGCTCCTATCGCGTCCGCCCCGCTGGAGCAGGAGGATACCGTGCAGAAGTTCGGCCCCAGCGCCCCCGTCATCATGGACAGATGCGCAGCCGCCATATCCCCCAGCATCATCGGTATCAGGAAAGGCGAAACCCGCCTGGGTCCCCGGTTGGAGAGCACGTCCTGCTGGCTGGAGAGCGTCAGAATCCCGCCAATCCCGCTCCCCACCATCGCCGACATCCGGTATCGGTCCACGTGGTTGTTGTTGTGTAGGTTCGCCTGCGCCAGGGCCTCCTGCGCCGCCGCCGCTGCGAACTGCGTAAACCGGTCCGTCCGTCGGGCCTGCTTCCTGTCCATGTGCGCCTGGGGGTCGAAGTCCTTGACCTCCGCCGCTATCCGGGTGCTGAAGCCCTCCGTGTCGAAGGCCGAAATGTGGTCGACCCCCGAAACGCCCGACTTGATTCCGTCCCACGTGGCGGACGCATCGAGGCCCTGTGGGCTGATGATGCCCAGGCCGGTGACAAATACCCGGTTTCGTTCGCTATCCATATGTAACAGCGTTCATGGTCAGGTTAGTTCGACAACACCCGCAAAGCGTAGACCCATGCTCCGCACAAGACGGTGCGGTAAAGGAAGTCCCGGCTACTCCTGGCTCGCCGGCTTCGGCTGGGACATCTTCAGGCTCCCGCTGGTCAGAATGCGACTCCGGGAGGAGTCCAGACGCTCCTTTATGGCCTCGCCGATTTCGTTGACGCGGGTGGAAATGGAGCCTTTCAGCTCCTTGCTGGTGGCCGCCAACTCCCTCCGCCTGTCGGTGAGTATGCCGGAGATCTCCTCTCCCTTGGCCGCGAACCGGATCCGGTAGCGCTCGATTAGCCGGAACAGCCGCGCGTACAGCGCGTCCACCGGGCTCAGCTTCGAGTGGAACTTGTTGAAGATCCGCCGGGACTCTTCCATGCTCCAACGGTGGTCCTGGTGGACGAACTGCCGCCCCGTGTACAGGTGGTACGGGCGCATCTCCCCATCCCCCAGAACCTCGCCATTCGCGTCCAGGGGCACCAGGTCCGTCCAGTTCGACGTCGCCGGCAGCGGCGTCAACAGGTTCGCCGTCTGGTACCGGCTGATCTGCGTCACCCAGTCCGCCATCTCCATGATCCCCTCTTCCGTGTCGTAGGGGAGTCCGATGATGGTCATCGCAACAATGCTGAAGCCCATCTCGTTCAGGTTGATCAGGTCCTTGTAGACCTGGCCGGGGTCCTGCCTCTTGTTCACCAATTCCAGGTTCTTGGCGTCCGAGGACTCGACGCCCACGTACAGCATCTCCATGCCTATCTCACGCAGCGCATGGGAAAGCTCCGGGTCCTGGCCGATTTCGGCCCGCGTCTGGCAAATCAGGTACATGTCGTCGGAGTGGCCCTTCCACCCCTTGATCCGCTCCAGCCGCTCGTTGCGGTACTTGACCGCTCGCAGCGGCGGGGGATGCAGGTCGTCCGAGAGGAAAACGCTGAATCTTCCGTCCCTGTTCGTGTGAATTAGCCCGTCGGAAGCCATCTCCCGAAGCTGGGTCAGCCGCTTCAACTCCACATCCCTCTTGACCATCCGATAGCCGAGGAACTGCTGGATCACCTGGCAATACGTGCAGTTTTCGGTGCAGCCTCGCACCGTCTCCATCACCCCGCCGACCAGCGGCTTCGATGAATTCAGGTCGCGAATGGAGTAGAAGTCCGGCAGTTCCACCAGGTCCGGCGGGATGACGCCAACTCGCCGGGTCGCCGTTGTCTGGCCTTCAACCTGGTATGTCACTCCGGGAATCTTGGCCAGACACTTGTCCCGCTCGTCGCCCTCGAAGGTCAACAGCACGTCCAGAAGCTGGCCGATGATGTCTTCACCCTCCCGCTGGACGATAACGTCAAACTTGCCTTCGCGGAACGCCTCGTCCGGCAACGGTCCCATGTGAGGGCCGCCGCCCACAGTGATCAGGTTGGGGTGGAACTCCTTCGCCATCCGCCCTATCTCGTAGGCGCGGGGCACCTCGTTGATAAGCGCCGAGATCAGCAGAACGTCGACCCCTTCCAGGTCCTTTTCGGGATCTATCTTGCCGCTCCGGTCCTCAAACCAGATATCCCGCTCATAGAAATAGGGGCCGTCCCACTGGGCAAGGGCGCCGGAGAGGAAGAGCATCCCCTGCCTGGGTATGGCAACGTATTCGAAGTTGCCTCCCGGAGACCTGGGTTGCACCAAGACTACTCGCTTTATTCGAGACACTGGAGGAACCTCCGGTTAACCTGTGAATTGTAATGAGAAAGGGGGCCTTCGCCCCGGTGGGCAATGGAAAAGTATTGCCTGATAGTTTGGCGTATTATACAGATAAGGCAGAGTCAATGAAATAGGGGGAGGAAATGGGCAGGCAATGAAGCGCCCACATTTGCGGAAAGGGAGCCCGGCCACGCCAGCCCCCAATGAATTGTGCACATGGCCTACGATACCACATTCCGCGGAACCTTGCCACAAGCCCACAACCCGCCCCATTCCCCCACAGCCTCGTCGATGCGCCCCATCAGCCCCGGCGTCGCGGCGAGTACGGAACACACCCTCCCATACCAGTCCACGTCGTCATAGCTCAATGTTCGACGACGGCGGTCCTTGAGCCACTTCTCCGCCGGCCGGTATCCCCCGATGGTTAACTCCCACGTCCCCGGCGTCACCCCTTCGAAATGCTGGCGGTCGTTGATCCAGACCTTTCCGGGCGCCTCGCCGGTGGGTGGTACGTAGTGGACTCGGTCAACCCGGTTGCTGCCCGAAATCGGAAAGGCGGGCCTGTCTTCACCGTCGGTCTCCATCAGGTGAAGCTTGGCGAGTTCCGCCCCCAGCCGGGAGAGGCTCACGAATAGCCCCTTGCTTGTGGGAAGGGGGATTCGGGGGAAGTCGGACTTTAGGAAATCGGCATATCGTCTGCGATATTCCGGGCTGTGAAGGACTGCATAGATATAGTGGAAAGCATCCTCCGGTCCGATGGTCGATTCCAGGTCACCCAGGCCATCGGGCACGAAACGGAGGCCGGTGGCGTCTTCGAGGGACTTGGTAAATGCTGATGCTAGGTTGGCAGATCGCTCCGACTGCTCACCCAAGTCCATCGTCTCCCCCGACAGCGGATAAAGGTAGAGCGGAAAGAGGTAGTTTATCTCCTTAGTTCTATTGGAAATCACCGAGTGATCCATTATTCCTCTGGTCAATCCCGCATGGCTCCATATTCCACGACCCGATTGCTGCCTACACGAAATAAGCCCCAGATTTGGCCCCGCCAGCATGTGATGCATTACACGCTCGCGTCTGTGAACTGCGACATTCTTATCGAAGACCGTGCTACGGATATCAAAGGGTCTGTACAGGATTTGATGAATTCGGTTACGCCATTTCTGGTCTGCGAGTTCTCGTTTCGCCCTCTCATATACCCATTGCCTCTGGGAACACAGCTTCCAAAATGAACGCGCTTCATCTTCCGATCTGGTGGCCAGTAGGGACTCCACTTTGGCAACTGCTTCTTCTTTCGTCCAGGAAATAGCAAACTGGTCATGAGTGGTCAATATTCCAGGAGCGGGATCGCCGTTCAAGGAGAAAATCGCGGGGATTGGCCATCCTGATTCATACTCTTCGGCCAGAGCTTCGTCCCGCGGTATGAACAGAAACTGTGGCGATTTTGAGGAAATCTCCGTCCAGTCTGTGCTGTCAACGTCGCTCGCGGTGAGCCAGCCATATTTGCCGCCATCCTCATCGCTTTCCCGCTCGCCCCACAGGTCCGCGTGAAAGACCCTTGCCGGGCCTCCCTTGCCACCCTTTCGCTTTACGAACAGTCCAATGGCAACCCCCTGCTGAATGTCAAAGACGTTCTCGTCCGGCCCGCCGTCGGGGGCGCGTTCCCGTTTGCGGGCGTTGCCATGCAGGTCCAGCAGCCGGATCTCATCGAAGGTATTCATCAGGGACTGACGCATCCCCCGAAAGGTGGGATTGTCCAGGTAGCTGTGGTTGGTCACAAACCCCAGCACCCCCTCCCCTGTCTTCTCAATGCGCCACTGGGCGAGGCGAATGAACTTCACGTAGTCGTCACTAATCCACTTTGCTTGTCCAGGCTTCTTTAACTCGGGAATGCCCTTCTTATAATCGTCGATTAAAGTCCGAATCCACGCGCCCTTGTTGGCGGAATGGCCGGAGTATGGCGGGTTGCCTATAACCACCATGACCGGTTTGTCTCGCTTCACCGCGTCTGCCTGCGATGATTCGCGGGCAATCTCGGCAGCAAACATAGGGCCCTTTACCGCTTCGTGAGCTTCCTCCAACGAGTTGGTCAGGTACACCCTGAGCCGTTCATTGTTGGGAAGGGTGAACGCGCCGGAATTTCCGCCAATCTCCAGGGCCAGCTTCAGGTGACACACGGCATAGGGAGCCATAAGCAGCTCAAAGCCGAATAGCCTGGGCAGCAGGTGTTCCTTGACGTAGGGTTCCCACATGCCGGCCATGCCGCGGGTCTCAATGTCGGCGCGAATCTGAGAGATCGCCTCCCGCAGGAAGGTGCCGGTGCCCGCTGCTGGGTCCAGAATCAGCACGCGTGGACGGGTGCGCTTTTCGCCGTTCCCTGACTCGATTTCCACTGTGGCGGTGTCTGCTAGTCCGTCCTTAAAGTTGAACCTGTCCCTCAGCAGTTTATCCACGCTGCGGACGATGTAGGACACTACCGGTTCGGGGGTGTAGTAGACGCCGCGCAGTTCCCTTAAGTTGGCATCGTAGGAGTGTAGAAAGTCCTCGTAGAAGTGCACCACCGGGTCCTCCCGGCGGGTGCGGCTGCCGAAGTTCTCCAGGATAGCCCCCATGTCGGCGTGGGCCAGCAACGATGCCAGGTCGTCCACTATCCAGGCTATGCTGGGGTCGGCGTTGGGGCCGGCGACATAGTTGAAGACTTCGCCCAGGAAGGGGGTTGTCTGGGCGAAGGCTGCGGATTGACGTGTGAAGGAAGATGAAGGGCCGTTGTGAATACATCGGGCAGCAAAGAGGCCGTAAGCGGCGGTCTGGGCCTGCAGGTCGGCAAAGGTGGCCGTGTCCAGGTCGCTGATGAGAACTTCCTGGTAGCTCTTCAACAGCCTCCGTAAGTTCGTGGTCTTTGCCCCGTCCTGCTTCAGCGTCTTCTCAATGCCATCGCGTAGGAGGCGGGCCTTGCCAGCCATGCGCCGGGCCAGTTCCGCCGGGTCGGAGACCTTCGCGTCTTCGGAATTGAAAAAGTCTTCCATCAGACGCTTGACCTGTTTGCGCCCATCGTGTTGCGGCAGGAATCGTCCGTTGGCGTCAAACCGACCCAACCGTACTTCTTGCCGCAGCTTCCCGCCTGCATACCAACGAAATTCCAGGTAGTCCGTGAGAATGAGATTAGGCAAGGCGTCTCGGTACCGTCGTAACTGCTCGCTCTCCTCTGCAGCGTTTAGGTTGACCCCCACGTTCTTGCACTCAACATGGCCGATTGGGACCCCGTTGCGTTCTACGATGAAGTCGGGAGCGCCGTAGTCGCCGTGGGACGGATCATTGATGGCGCGAACGCCATCGCCACCCAGTTCTTCCAACAGGGACTCCAGGGCGGGCCGGTAGCTGTGCTCCGTGGCCTGCCCGCTGGCGTGCCTGTCCCGGATTTGTTTGAGATAGTCCGGCCAAGACAAGGAGTGAAGTCTCCCATTCACATTGAATCTTGCCGCATGGTGAACGGCTGGCCAATTATAGCAAAGGGGAGTTGTGGCTGGTTGGTAGAGGTTCCCAACCCTACTTGTGACACCTGCACTTGCCGAAAGAACGCATATACGCTATTATTCACGGGCTACTTCTTCCAATTGCAGGCGGTGAGTTTTGCCCGTAGAAACGAATAAGGCCGCCGTGGCCATCGAAACCCACGGCTGCAAGCTGAACCAGGCAGATAGCCAGTCCCTGGCTCGCCAGTTTGTCTCCGCCGGCTACGCCGTCGTCTCCCTCGCCGATGCCCCGGACGTCTACGTCCTCAACTCCTGTACCGTCACCCACGTCGCCGACGCCAAGGCCAGGCAGGCCCTCCGGTCGGCACGACGCAGGAACCCCGCCATGACCGTGGTCGCCACCGGCTGCTACGCCCAGCGAATGCCGGACCAGCTCAGGAAGATCGCCGGCGTTGACCTCGTCGTGGGCAATTTCGACAAGTCGCAGATTGTGGCAATGGTTCAGCAGTCACGCACCGTCGAAACGGTCTCCTGCGCCGTTGGATCGGAGTCCACCGCCAGCCGGGAGAGTCTGGGCCGCACCCGGGCCATGGTGAAGATCCAGGAAGGCTGCAACCAGGTCTGCGCCTACTGCATCGTGCCAAAGGTCAGGGGCAGAGAGCGCAGCATTCCCCCGGAGCAGCTAGTCGACACCATAAACCAGAGGATTCGGGAAGGGTTCAGGGAAGTCGCGCTGACCGGCACCCAGCTCGGTTCCTACGGCTTCGACATCCCCCACGTGAGGGGACTCCACGATCTCATAGAGAGCGTACTGCGGAAAACGAATATCCGGCGGCTCAGGGTTTCTTCCCTCCAGCCCCAGGAAATTACACCCGACCTGCTCGAACTGTGGCGAAATTCGAGGCTCTGTCCCCACTTTCACATGCCGATGCAGAGCGGCAGCGACCCGGTCCTTGCCCGCATGCGCCGTCGATATACGGCTGAGGAGTACCGCCGCACCGTTGAGAGGATTTACGACGCTATCCCACACGCTTCCGTTACTGCCGACGTCATTGTTGGTTTCCCGGGTGAGACCGAGCATGACCACCGGCGAAGCGTGGATTTGTGCGGGGCCCTGGACCTTGCCGGGATGCACGTGTTCCCCTATTCCGTGCGCCCGGGGACCAGCGCGGCCCACATGACCCCTCTCATCGACCCCCATGTTAAGCAGCGACGGAAGGCCGAAATGCTGGCGCTGGCTCGCGACAAGGCGGCGGACTTTCGACGTCGGTCCTTGGGGAGTGTGCGTCCCGTCCTCTGGGAGCGGCCGGCGAGACCGGGCGTCTTGGTTGGGCTGACCGACAACTACCTGAGGGTGCAGGCGGCCCTGGACGATTCCATGATTAACGAAATCAGCAGCGTGCGCCTGGTCGAGATCAGCGGCGAGGTCCTCAATGGTGAGGTGCTCCGAGAATAACGAAGCCCCAACCGGAGCCGCACGAATCACGCCCCGGTTGTCCCCAAAAAGATACGGGCCCGGTGTCCAAAACACCGAGCCCGCAAAATAGTACCCTGGGTAATAGATGAGACGGACTAGAGGTCGATGGGCCTCAGGTAGGTCTTGCCGTTGTAGTTCTCCAGGTAGCCGGCCTTCCTGTCGGTCCCGTGGGAGAAGATGATGAGCCACCCCTCCTTTTCGGCCCGGCCCAGCATCTCCCGTTTCTGCTCCAGGGTTTCCTCCGGATACTGGTCGAAGGACGGAATGGATGGCAGGTCCAGGTGGTGCGCCGTCGGGACCAGGTCGCCCAGGAAGGCAACCCGCTCCCCGCCATGGTTGAGCGTCACAATCTGGTGCCCGCGGGCGGGCCCGTGAGTCTCCATAACCGAAAGGCCGGGGAGAATCTCCGTGTCGCCGTCCATCAACTCCAGCTGCGCCCATTCGGCGATCGGCCTGAAGTTGTTCTCGAAGTAGACGCTGCTGAATCTCTCGCTGGGGCTTATGGCCTCATCCCAGCAGGAGCGCTGAACGCAGTGGGTGGCCTTCGGGAAAGTTGGGATTAGGTCTCCGGTCCGGTCGAGCTTCGTGCAACCACCGCTGTGGTCGAAATGAAGATTCGTTAGTATTACTATGTCTACCTGGTTGGGGGCAACGCCCATGCTCTTGAGACTCTTGGTGAGCTTGCTGGGACCCAGTCCGTACTGTCCCCTAAGCCCGTCCATCTCCTTGGATCCCACTCCGGTGTCTACGACGATGTTCTTGCCCGCGAGCTGAATGAGCAGGCAGTTGAGGTTCAGTGTCATGCGGTTCTTGCGATCGATTGTAATCCGGTTCTCCCAAACGGTCTTGGGAAGATGACCAAACATACAACCGCCGTCCCGCTTTATGGTTCCATCGGTAAGCAGTTTTATGGATGTTGTCATCATGACTAAAAGTGTTGACTCCTATATTAAATGGCTTGAAGAGGTAAGCCGAAAAATGCTAAATGGGTTCCTGTTGACGCGGTATTTCCCCAGTCTTCGTCTAAATTCATCCTCACCTCCTAAACCGAAATTCCAGCGTCGTGGGTGTTTGAGGGATGCTGCAGAATCGGATCCGCAACTGAATCAACCCCACGGAGTCGTTGGCTGTCACATTCGCCGGCCGACAATTCTGTCTGTACTGTGTCGGCCTGCGCTGGTACACTACAAATTACGGCTAACATTATCATAACTAAGAAATTTGTCAAGTAAAAAACAAGAAAATTTTGAACTTAATTTGAGATATTGTACAGTGATTGGGAGGTCTACTCATGAAAATCAGCGGATTTGACCATCTGGTGCTGCGGGTGGATGACCTGGACGCCGCCCTGACCTTCTACACGGACGTTTTGGGCATGGAGCCTCTGAGGGTAGATGAGTTTCGAAGGGGCGAGGTCCCATTTCCCTCGGTGCGGATTTCCCAGGACTCTCTCATAGACCTGGTGCCGAAATCCCGAATGCCCGGCTCCAACAACGTGGACCACTTCTGCCTGGTGGTGCGGGACGATCTGAGGGAATTGGCTGTCGAGCTTGAGGCCCGCGGGGTGAAGATGACCGGCGAGTCGGGCCGCAGATGGGGCGCCCACGGCTATGGAAATTCGATCTACGTGCTGGACCCGGAGGGAAATACCATAGAGCTCAAAAGCTACGCCGAGGGTTAACCTACCAGCAGAGGGTGAGGGGAGCTATTTCAGCTTGGGAGCTACCTTCTCCGCCAATTGGGTGATGGAATGCTCAATCCGGTCCCGTGGAATGAGGCCTCCGAAGGTAACCTCGGCTATTACTGACCCGAGACCGAATTCTTCTTTGAGGGCTAGGAGCCGGTCTGTGACAAATTCCGGCGTGCCGTATACCGTGTCGGTTTCCAGGATTTCCTCGTAAGTGATGCGCTTCATCCGCTCTCCGCGGTCCACTCTCTCCCTGTTCTCTTCGTCGGACAGGCCGGGGACCGGCTCGTTGAGGGTGGCAACGGTGTTCTTGAAGAAGTTCAGAGTGCTTTCCCTGGGCTCCGACTGCGCCTTTTCCATGGTATCGGCCACGTAAACGGGAATGCGGAGGGCCACGTCCGGGTTGCCGGAATGGCCTGCCTCCTGCCACTCTTTTCGATAGGTATCCACCCGTTCCCTGACCAGGTCCGAACGACCGCGCACGCCAATGAAAATTGGCATGCCCATTTGGGCAGAGATGGAGAAGGTGATTGCCGACGTGGCGGCATTTCGAATTTGAGGGTGAGGCCTTTGCAGCGGTTTGGGAATTACGCAAACGTTTTCGTAGTTGAAGAATTCGCCCTTGAAGGAGAATCTCTCCTGAGTCCAGGCCTTCTTGAGAACTTCAAGGGTCTCGTAGAATCGGGCACGGCTCTCGGTGTAGGGGATGTTGTAGCCGACATAGCCGGTGGGAGAGCCGCTTCGACCAATTCCAAATTCGAACCGTCCCTGGGAGAGATGATCCAGGGTTGCGACTTCCTCAGCAAGTCGCACGGGGTTGGCCAGCGGAAGGACTTCCACGGCGGTGCCTACGCGCACCTGCTTTGTACGATTGGCCACGGCGTTTGCAATCATGAGGGGCGAAGAGAGGACCGAACGGCCGGGGGAGAAGTGATGTTCCGCCAGCCAGATACTGTCGAGGCCCAGCTGGTCGGCCAATTCAATTTGGCTGAATGCTTCCTGGAATGCCTCGGCGTGAGTGGTGCCGGGGCGAAGGTAGAATTCGAAGAACAGGCCCAGTTCCACCGGCATCCTCCTGCCCGACTTTTGATGGGAGTCTCATGGGATTTTACCACTGCCAATCTCCGGTAGCTACTGCCCAATGTCATAGTGGAGTAGTTGTGCTTCAGGCCCTATACTGTGCGACGGAGGTTGAGAAGATGCATATTGCCCTTTCTGACGAACAGCGATTGGTGGCGGCTACGGCCAAGCAGGTGGCGATGGAATGCCTTGAACCGAAGGCTGCTCATTATGATGAAAATGCAACACATCCGGTTGAAAGCTGGAGAGCCTTGTGGGAGAACGGCCTGCTGGGTATGGCGGTGCCGCGGGCGTATGGGGGACTTGGTCTGGATATGCTCACATACGTGATGGTGGTGGAGGCGCTGGCGCAGGGCTGCACCAACACTGCTATGACTGTGCACATGCATTCGGTGGTGCAGCGATATATTGACGCGCTCGCAACGCCGGAGGTGAAGGCCTGGCTGTATCCGGAGGTGGTTGAAGAGGGCAGGATGTTTGGCAGCTGGGGCAGCGAGCCAGGGCGGAGGGGCGGTTCAGGGGTTGTGCAGACGGTTATCTCTCGAGAAGGGGACGGGTACGTCATCAACGGGCAGAAGCACTTCTGCACGATGGCCGGAGGGGCATACCGGTACATGGTGCATTGCAGCATGGAGGGGATGGAGGGGCCCGGCAGCGTGACGATGGCAATGGTGCCTCATGACTCCGAGGGGCTGAGGATTACGGGGGAGTGGAACACGCTGGGAATGAGGGGAACGGTGAGTCCGAGCGTGTCGTTCGATGGCTGCCGTGTGCCGGCCAGGGCCGTGATGGGGGTGCCGGGGCTGTCGGAGCGGGTGGGCGTGGGCCAGGGATTCGGGTTGGGCTACGCGGCGGTGTACCTGGGTGCCGCAACCAGAGCGTTGGACTTCTTCGTAGAGCACGCGAAGTCCAATCGGTATGCGCCGGACCCGGAGATGCTCTCCCACAGTCTGGTTGTGCAACGGGGCGTAGCCGAGATGACGTTGGCGGTGGCTGGGGCGCGTGGAGTGTTGTATGACTGCGCTGCTCAGTGGGAGGATGACGCGGACCCGATTCGGCGGGCGATCCTGGCGGCGAAGGCCAAGTATCTGGCTACGGAGGCGGCGCTGATGGTGACTTCGAAGGCGCTGCAACTGGCCGGGGGCCGGGTGGCCCACCGTCGCTATCCGCTGGAGCGGATCTACCGGGACGTTCGAACGTGCACGTTGATGCCGCCTAACGCGGAGCGGAGCCTGGAGATAGTGGGGCGTTCCGAGATGGGGATAACGGACGATTTGCTGGTGCTGCGGCATTCTTCCTAGGGGGCGCGTGGATGGAGATGGGCGGTTCGCGAACCGCCTCCTTAGATTGTTCGGAGTGTGTGGTTGATACAGATGAAGAAGGACGCCCCCAACAATGGGGGGCGTCCTTTAGATTCTCAGTCTTTTTGGTGGTCGTGGAGACTAGGATTCGTTGGCCAAAGCCTCTCTGACTCTGCCCAGTGCTTCCGGTGTGACCCAGCTTTCCCAGTCTGTTGTGGTTGAGAGGTAGTGAATGGCTACGTCTGCAGCCTCTCTGCTGTCATCCTCGTTTGCCCACTTCAATAGAGTTGCGTGAGTGGGAACACTGTATTCCCAGTTTTGGAGCAGTTCAATAATCTCCGGCGCTCGTGGAAGGAGACTCTTATGGACCGCTACCAGGACCAGCGAATCTGCGAAGTAGCAGGCCTTGTCTGTGTCCCAGCATTCCTTGGAATAGGGTTCCTGTTCCAGCAAGACCAGATCCAGATTCAAGGCAGGATCATTGGTGCCCCACTGATAGCCAAGCCAGGGGTCCATTCTCTCGACCGCGCCGTAAATGTCCGCATTGAGCAATGCAGTGGAACCGGCGTTTATGAGATGGATGTGGTCGGTCAGTCCGTAGGCCTCGATCTGCTCTTCGTTAACCTGGGCGCAAGACCAGCCAAGCACACAACCAACCAGGCGGGCCTTGCCGCCGCTGTCAGCAGTAGCGAAAAGCTCCTGGAACTTGGGCAACTTCAGGTCTTCAGGAGTCTGCAGGTCCGGGTGTGCGTCGGCGATGTATTTCGGAATGACAAAGGTGCTCTGCCAGTCGCCGACGAGGCTGGTGCCAACGGAGACGACGTTGCCGATCTCGATGGCCTCTTCCCAGCCAAGGGACTGGTTGGGGAGCCAAATCTCCATTGTCAAGTGAATATCACCGGCTTTCAACCCCTCGAAGTTTGGCAGGGTATCGCCAAATATGACATCCGTAGGATAGCCATATCCGTGCTCGGCGATGTACTGCACAATTCGGTTCTGGTATTGGGCGCTGGGCCAGCTGAGGTCCGAGAAGATAATGGTCTCCTTGGGGACCTCCGCCTGCATGGCCCGCTCTTCCAGGGCCGAGGACACTATCTCTTCAATCTGTTCTGGGGTTAGGGAGTTGGCGGCGGCTTCCATAACCGCGGAAGTCACGGCGGTCTCCACGTCTGCGCTGGTAACCATGCCTGCCTGAGCCGCGGTAACTGCCCGTGTAATGGCAGTCTGGACGTCTGCGCCGGTTACGGCGTCTTCGGTAGCAGCAGCTACTGCTCCCTCCACCATAGCCTGGATCTCTTCTGGGGATGCTCCCTGGGCTGCTGCAGAGGCGACGGCGCTTTGCACCATTGCCTGGATTTCAGCAGAAGATACGCCTTCCATAGAGGCGGCTAAACCGGACATGGCGTTTTCCACCATAGCTCCGATTTCTTCCATGGATACCTGGGGTTGGGCAGGCTGCTGGGCCTTTGCCACCTCTTCGGAGACGATTTGGCGCAACTCTTCAGCGCTGACGCCGGAGGGTGCGGGTTCTTCATCAGCCCCGCAAGCAATGGCCAACACGGAAAACATGGATGCAATGGCAAAGAGCATTACAAGGTATTTGAATGATTTGGTAGTGATCATGTGTGTTCCTTCCTAAATGATTCTGAATCTGCTTCCGAGTTTAGAATCGGAAACAAGGCCATATTCTATACTCAGGCCCTCCTTTCAATGAGGTAATCCTTTTTAAGCAACGTCATTCCTATCCACCCACCAAAGCTCTCTGACGCGCACGGGCGGCGGACTGGGTGATGCGGTCAATGATGATAGCCAAGATTACTATTGACAGTCCTGCGATTGCGCTGTTTCCCGCCTCGGTTCGACCTAATGCCCTCAAAACAGATTCACCCAGGCCGCCGGCGCCGACTAGAGAGGCAATCACGACCATGGCAAGGGCCATCATGGTCGTCTGGTTGATTCCGGCCATGATGGTTGGGAGAGCCAGGGGGATCTGCACCTTAGCCAAGAGTTGTATGGGAGTAGATCCGAAGGATCGAGCAGCCTCTACGGTTTCCGCCGGGACTTGCCGGATTCCCAGATTTGTTAACCGAATGACGGGAGGCACGGCGTAAATAACCGTAGCCATTACGGCGGGCACGTTACCGAGGCTGAAGAATAGTATTCCAGGAACGAGGTATACGAAGCTGGGCATTGTCTGCATCCCGTCCAGAACGGGCCGCATGATGGAATCTGCCAAGGTGCTTCGGGAACCCAAGACTCCTAGAGGTATGCCGATGATAAGGGAGATTGTTACTGACACGAAGATTAGGGCCAGCGTTTCCATGGAGCCTTCCCACATTGTGCTGGTATTCCCGGGAAGACGGCCCATGAGACCAAGTAACATTAGCGCTACAGCTGTGAAGATAGCGGCGAAGCGGCCAGACAATTTCCAAGCTAGCAAAGTAACGGCCAGAATAGTAGCAGGCCAGGGTATCCATATCAGGACATCTTCAATGAAAATAAGGACCTTGATTATACTTGTCTTGATTCCACTGAAGAGCCAAGAGAAATTGACTGTGAGCCAGAGGATCCAGTCGTCTATCACGCTGCCGATGGGCCTTCCCCATTCGGTTGGAAACGCCATGCCCGGACCCCAGAAGTAGAGACAAATTGCGAGGCAGACCACCAAGGATACTCCCGCCACCGCGTATCTCATTTTTTCCTGGCGTTTGCCGTTGCCGGAGAAGAGACGTGTCAAGGGGCCTGCTGGTCCAATAGGGGGGTCGGACTCGTCAGTTGGAGAAGTTCCAGAGGATGCAATCATTTTATGTTTTCTGTCCGGTATCGTTCGGCGAATCGGCATTTGGGTTGTCGGCCATGCCGGCGAGGAGGGCGCCTCGGTGGACTTCGCCAACGAGCCGGCCTTCCGGGCCGATGACGGCTATTGGGTGGTGGGTCTGGGCGGCGAGGGGGATTACGTCTTCGATATAGTCGTCGGGGCCTGTGGTCATCACCTCGTCCAGCTCCACTTCTTCCAGCCGCTCCACCTTCTGCCGAGCGAGGGCGGCGGCGCGGTCTTCGGTGAGGATGCCTTTGATTGCCCTGTCACGGTTGAGGAGGAAAAGGTGGTCCATATCGTTGGTTCGCATGAGGTGGAGGGCTGCCCTTGGGCCCTGCCAGGAGTAGGCGACAGCGTCGGGCTGCTGCATGACGGCGTTGACCTGGATCACCTTGGCCCTTGAGACGTCCTGTACGAACTCAGCGACATAGTCGTCGGCGGGAAGGGTGACGATTTCCTCGGGGGTTCCATTCTGGACGATTTCGCCGTCGCGCATGATAGCGATGCGGTCGCCGACTTTGAGGGCTTCGTTGAGGTCGTGAGTAATGAAGACGATGGTCTTGTTGAGTTCGGACTCGAGGACAATCAATTCGTCCTGCATCTCGCGTCTAATGAGAGGGTCGAGGCCGCTAAAAGGTTCGTCCATGAGCAGGACTCCAGGATCGACTGCCAATGCTCTTGCGAGGCCAATCCGCTGTTGCATTCCACCGCTCATTTCGCGGGGGAAGTAAGTCTCCCAACCCTTAAGTCCAACGGTCTCGATGGCAGTGGAGGCGAGTTCGTATCGCTCCTCTTTCTCGAGGCCCCGGATTTCCAGCCCGTAAGCAACGTTGTCCATAACGTTGCGATGAGGGAGAAGTCCGTAGTGCTGGAAGACCATGGCTATCTTATTGCGACGGAATTCGATCAGCTGATCCTGGGAATAGTCCAATACGTTTTCGCCGTCGAAATATACCTGACCGGCAGTTGGCTGTATGAGCCGGGTAAGGCAGCGGACCAGAGTGGACTTACCGCTGCCGGAGAGTCCCATGACTACGAAGACCTGACCTTCCGGGACTTCGAAGTTAACGTTTCTAAGGCCTACAACGCAACCGGTGGCTTCCTGGATTTCGCTCCGGGTCTTGTCTTGCCATTCCGGCTGGAGGATTCGGCTAGGGTTTTTGCCGAAAACGTGCCAGAGATCTTTGACGTTAATCTTTACGTTATTACTTTGCATGCACTATTGAGAATTCCTGGGGCTTTATTGCGGCGAGGCTCAGTCCGCCAGCAATGGGAAGGGAGAACGGACACGCAACCCGCTTGGGTTGGCGATTGGTGAAAGTTCAGAGGAAAGACCCATCGGGAAGGGTCTATATGCTTGACGTTCAGCGTTGCTTAAGTTGTTTCCCTTTTATAACAGTGATAATGGATGCAGTCAAGCCGACAGCGTTAAAGACGAACAATATTTTTATCATCGGGGCCTGCGGGTGTGGACGCTGGGCGATTGTGAGGCAAAATTGGGGGCAGAATCTTAGAGAACCGACAGGATAGCTTAAGTCGTATTCCAGGTAGGTGGGAGGGGATTTGGTAGTTTCGAATTGGCTTGCTGTGAGATACTTTTTCAAACCCACTTGAAGAAAAGAGGCTAGAATGAGAAGTGATATAGAGTTCAGTCCTGCTTATACGATGCTTACGCTGCACTTGGATCCTGGGGAGAGTGTGAAGGCTGAGCCGGGGGCCATGGTTGCCCAACAAGGGGTGGAGATGCAGACGGGGATGGGGGGAGGCGGGTTGTTCGGCGGATTCAAACGGATGCTGGGCGGGGAATCTTTCTTTGTCAACACGTTCACCGCCGGAGGAATGGGGGGATGGGTGAGTCTATCGCCGCCAATTCCGGGTGATATTCATTCTATGCCGCTACACCCCGGGGAGAACCTATTCTTGCAGGGAAGTTCTTTCCTTGCTTGCACGGAGAATGTGGAGACGGACACGCAGTTCCAAGGGTTGAAGGGTGTATTCAGCGGAGAGAGTCTGTTCTTTCTGCGGGCGTTTACGCAAGGGGCCGGGGGGACGGTGTTCTTCGATTCTTACGGGGCAATCAAGAAGTTGACGGTGGAGAGCGGGGAGGAGTTGGTAGTGGATACGGGGCACGTGGTGGCGTTTACGGACGGGATGGACTATACGATTGGCAAGGTGGGAGGAATCCGGTCGCTGATTGCGGGGGGAGAAGGACTGGTTATGAAGTTCCGTGGCCGGGGGCAGGTTTGGGTACAGAGCCGGAATATGCTGGGACTAGCGGAGCGGTTGATACCGTTTTTGCCGAAAAAGGGGTAGGAGTGGCACGCCTGACAGGATTCGAACCTGCAACCCCTGGGTCCGAAGCCCAGTGCTCTATCCGTTGAGCTACAGGCGCGCGGTGGTGAGTGGGTTTATGGTTGGTGGGGTGAGCGATGGGATTCGAACCCACGATCTCCTGGGCCACAGCCAGGCGCCTTAGACCACTTGGCTACGCTCACCGCGTCTGGTCTGCCGATGGCAGGGTAGAATTATAAGGCCTTTGGGACGGGTTCGCCAAGTTTTGAGGGCGGGCGCTTCGAGAAGCGCCGCTCCGGTGGGGTGAGCGATTGGGGGAGAGCCGGAAACGGAGAGGAATTTTCTCTGAATGCGGGGGAACAAGGACGGGTAAACGACTCCATCCCAGCCTTCCCCTGCTTTGCAGAGAAAAGGCCGAGAATGGAGAGGAGTCTTTGGAAGGGTGAGGTTATGATTCGGAGGCGAGGGCGAGGTTGACGAGGGTGCGTACGGGTACGCCGGTGGCGCCTTTGACGAGGAAGCCCTTCTCTTCGGCGCTGCCGGAGGTGCCGGCAATGTCGAGGTGGGCCCATGGGATGCCTTCGGCGAATTCGGCGAGGAACTTGGCGGCGGTTATGGAGCCTGCGCCGCGGTCGCTGCCGACGTTCATCATGTCGGCGAAATTGCTATCCAGCATGTCGCGGTATTCGTCAAACATGGGAAGCTGCCAGAATCGCTCGCCGGTGTCCTCGCTGGCGCCAATGACCTGGTCGATGAAGTCCTGGTCGTTGCCCATGACGCCGGTGCAGATTTTGCCGAGCGAGACGACGATGGCGCCGGTGAGGGTGGCGATGTCGACCATGCGGTTGACGCCGAGTTCTCTGGCGTATGCCATGGCGTCGCAGAGGACGAGACGGCCTTCGGCGTCGGTGTTGATGACCTCGACGGTCTTGCCGTTCATGGTCTGCACGATGTCGCCGGGGCGTTGAGCTTCGCCGCCTGGCATGTTCTCGGCGGCGGCAACCATGCCCGTGACGTTGACCTTTGGACGAATGCGTCCGATGGCCTGCATGGCGCCTATGACGGAAGCGCCGCCTGACATATCGCCTTTCATGCGCTCCATGCCGCCGGCGGGCTTGAGGGAGATACCGCCGGTATCGAAGGTAATGCCCTTGCCGATGATGCCGAGATTGTCGCCCGGATTGTCGGGATTACCCCGGTACTTGAGGACGATGAGCTTGGGTGGCTGATGGCTACCACGGGCAACACCGACGAGGGCGCCCATGCCCTTCTCTTCCATGTCTTCACGATCCAGGATTTCAATTTCAAGACTCTCGGCATCGGCTACACGGCGGGCGACCTCCGCCATCTGGGTTGGGGTCATAACGTTGGCGGGTTCGTTTGCCATGTCTCGTGCGAGGCATACAGCTTCGGCAAGGATGATGCCCTGCTTGAGACCTTGCTGTAACTCGGCAGCTTTTGCATCGTCCTGCTCTACGACGGTGATCTCGTTCAAGTTCTGGTCGTCGCCGTTACTGGAAAGGTAATGCTTGAACTGGTAGAGGCCCAGAAGGGCGCCTTCTGCGATTGCCTGGGCGGATGATGCAGGGCTAAGGCCACCGATGCCTGCGCCGTGGGCTATGGTGCAGGCGCTTGAGATGTTGCGGCTGCGGAGGAAGCGGCAGGCGTCCCCCATGACATTGCGAACGGTATTGGCGGAGAATTTCTCCTGCTTGCCGAGGCCGACTACGAGGACGCGGTTGGCGGCGATTCTGCCGAAGGTGTGGATGAGGGTCATTTCCGAGGGCTTGCCGCGGATCTCGCCATCTTCGATCAGCTGGCTGATTGCGCCCCCGAGGGCCTGGTCGATGGCGCCGGTGGCTCCGCCGGGGCTGTTGACGCCTTCGAAGATATTGACGATGAGGGCGGGTGCGTTGACCTTTGTTACGTCTTCACGCAGAACTCTGATATTCATTGGCTACTCCTAAGTGTTTGTCGACGCAATGATAGGGGATTTGACTGCGATTATCCAGAAGGGGTTGGATGCGTGGGGGTTGACTTGGGGAGCTAAAGGGTAAGGGAGAAATTGATTCGTCTTGGAATTCGAATAAGTGAGGACTTGTGCCTGGCAGTAAGATTCTCAGGCGTGGATTCGTTCAGGAGAATTGGGAAAATAATTAAGATGCTGAGGACGAGTGTCATGTTTCGCGTGGGCGATTGCGGCGGTGTCCGGCCGCAACGGTAGGGTGTTAGGGGGGAGGATTCTGGAGTTTGCTGGTTAAGGTGAGTTTGGATTGGCGAGGGAAGGATAGCAGGGTTTGAGGGCGTGCGACAATGGGGAATTTGTCAGTGGGAAGTTTGGTTGGGGTAACCTTACGCAGGGGTAAGGGAAGGGGTCAGGATTCGGTGTAGTAGGCGATACCTATGAGGCCGGGGCCGGTGTGGGCGCCCATGACGGGGGTGAACTCGCTGATGAAGATTTGGCGGCAATTTATGGATTTGAGGGCTTTTTCCCGGAGGAGGCGGGCCCTTTCCAGAGCGTTGGCATGCATGATGTTGACATGGGCAGGGCTGCTGCCGGTGCGTTCGGAGACGACGTTAAGGAGGCGTTCCATGGCCTTGGCGGTACTCCGCGGACGGGCGATGAGAGTGGCTTCGCCCTGACTGAGTTCGACAAGGGGTTTGAAGCCTAGGAGGGTGCCGGCCCAAGCCTTGGCCTTGGTTATTTTGCCGCTGCGACCAAGGTATTTCAGGGTGTCCAAATAGGCGAGGAGGTGGAGGCGGGGGACCAGTTTTTCGATTCGAGCAACGGTTTCCGGCAAGCTGAGTCCTTCCCGGGCCGCCCGGCATGCTTCGAGGGCGACGAACCCCTGGGAGCCGGCGACGGCGCGGCTGTCGAGGACGTGGATGTCGAGGTCGGGGCGTTCCTCCCCGGCGAGGCGGACGGCGATTCTAGCGGAGTCGTAGGTGACCGGGCTGAATCTAGGAGATAGGGTGATGCAGAGGATGTTCTGGGACTGCAGCGCCGCAGATCGGAAGGCTTCCAGGAAGGCTTGAGGGTTGGGGCCTGAGGTGGTGATGACGGAGCCATTGCGTGACTGCATCAGGTAGAAGTCGGAAGTATTGAGGTCAATGCCGTCGCGGTAGACCTGGCCGTTGGAGATCAGCTGATGGGGAACGACGATAACGCCGGACTCCCGGAGTACTTGAGGTGGCAGACAGCAGCTGCTGTCCACCACAACCGCTAGCCTGGAGCTGTAAACCAATGGGTCACCACATGCCGGTCGCTGCTGGGGCGACGACGTGATGCCTTTCGAAGGGCTAGAAGCGCATCGAGGATTGCGGGGCTGAACAGGAAGGCGACAGAGGAAAGGATGAGCAGGATGACGGCCAGGATGCCGAAGGAGATGGGAATGGCGACGACTGTGTAGACGACCATGAGTGCGGTGGAGAGAGTGAGTAGAGCAATCTGCACCAGTCGACGGCCGACCTTGAAGAAAATTGCCGTGGTGACGGCGAGGGCCAGGAAGACGACTACTCGATCGCTGTCGGTTTCTTGGATTCTGGAAGAGCCGGACCAGAGGAAGCCCTGCCAGTTCAGGAACAGGATCCAGGAAGTGAGGAAAGGAAAGGGCAGAGCGGTGAAAGAGGCCAGCAGCCAGTCACGCTTGACGAGCCGCATGATGACACCAGCGAGGATCCAGAGGCTGATGGGCACGTAGACGATGAGTGCCAGGAGCAGGGGAATGCCGAAGGGGAGGCTGCCCGTGGTGAGGAGGGTGTAACCGGCGTAGCCGAGGGCCATGAAGGCCATGATCCAGGAGATGGTTGGAGCGGCGAGGCAATATCCAAGCCAGGAATAGGCCCATTTGGCGCCGGTGTTCTTCCATCCGCGGTAGGCGATGAAGGTGAAGAGGGCCATGGAGACCATTAGGACGAGGATTTCTGTCCAAAGGTGGAGGGCAAAGAGGGCGGCGAGGAGGAGGTGAGGGAGGGAAGCCAGGAGTATGTCTCGCCATGAGCCGCGACTGTGGATGGCATAGAGGTCGCCAGCCACAGAATCGGAGTGGCCCATTTGCCGGGAAGCTCTTTGCCGGGCCTCCTGAGGAGAAAGACCGGCAGTCTCCATTTCCGCAGCCCGTTCCTCCAGATGGCCTTCCATTTCCTGGAGGATTTCGTTCTTGGCGTGGGGGGCAACCCTCAGCTGTCTGGCCAAGTTGGAGAGGTATGAATCGCCGCGGTGGCGGTCGTTTCCAGGGTGCATGGGGTTCAGGCTCCCCAGGCGGGCATGAACCGGTTGATGGCACGAGAGAAGCGGCGCCATTCCTCCATTCGTTCCTCGAGGACCCGGCGGCCCTTGGAAGTAATGGAGTAGTAACGCCTAGGTGTGCCGGTGGAACCTACGCCCCACTGGCCTTCGATCAGGCCGGAAGCGGCCATTCGGTGAAGGGCGGGATATAGGGTGCCCTCCTTGAAGTGGAAATAACCAAGGCTTCGCTGTTCGATTTCCTTGACGATGCGGTAGCCGTGCATGGGTTCCTTGGCCAGGAGAGAGAGGAGGAGGGTTTCTGTGTTGCCCTTGAGGAGTTCTTTTTGATACATGGCAATTCCAGAGACAGTTGGTAAGGGCATTGTAGACAGGGCGAGGATAGGCAGTCAAGGCGAGAAAATGGTTGTAGGGGATGGGGTCAGGGGACGATAACCCCGTCTTCGTTAGCATAAACCCAATAGGCGGAGCCGACAGCAACTTTGTCATTCGAGTCCTGCGACAGGGACAACCGCGTTAGAATCGCGTTGGCCGAGTCGTAGCCGAAGGCGGCAGTAGCGTCGATGTTGGCGAAGTATTGGGGAGCTTTAATGGTCGTGCCGGAGGGACTTCTGCCGGAGTCCGTAACGGGAACGAGGTTCCAGCCCTCAAAGACGTCTACGTGGGGGAGATAGAGGAAGTCGTTTACCCTCAAGAGCATGACTTCAAGGTTCGTGGCTGACTTGGATACTATGAAGTAACCGTGGTCAGCGTCCATGGTTTCAAGGTCTCCTGAGAAGGAACCGTCATCAAGGCGGGTGGCGGTTTTCCATCGCTTATCAGGGTTGTCGTAGGTGAAGATTGATGTGATGTCTGGGAGTTCTCCAAATATGGAGGCGATGCTTCCATTTTCGGGCTCGGCTGGCAGGGAAACGAGGTTGAGGCCGGGTTCGATGGGGAGCTTGTAAGGTTGGGGTTCGACGAGGGTGAAGTTCAGGGTGTCTGACCATCTGTTGCCCGCGGCGTCTCTGGCCTCCAATGCAAGGCGGTGCTCGCCGAGAGGCAGATCTCCGTTATGGTATATGAACCTCACATTGTCCCTAGTGACGATTTCCGGGAGAACATCTTCGCCGTTGAAGATGGCTTTGGTGAGTGTAACGCCCTTATGTGTATCGAAGTTTACGTCTACCAGTGAAGGGTCTGTGGTGGATTTGCGGATCTTCAGGGGAGGAGGGAGATCATTGTCGGTCTCGCGGGTGAGGCCGTATTCAGCGTGCTCGTTTTCGAAGTGAATGCTGACGAAGGTGTTGGGATTCTCTGTGGTGTCGTGGTCCCTCGGCGATAGAGTGGGTGGGTGCAAGACTGAATCTACTTCGAAGAAGATTGCGTCGAGATCTATCAGGGAAGAGGAGTCGAATTCGGTCTCATCCAGGCCAATGGCGGTCTCTATTCGACCCCCGCGGTCGACGCCCGACGTGCGCAGATTGTAGAGGCCGTCGCGTGTGAAGGCCGCGGCGTAGACCCACCTATTGGCTTCTCCGGAAGGTATTGCTTCTCCCTGGCTGGAGCGGATGAGTGAGTAGTCATCGCCGACTCTGTTGATGGTGATTATAGGGGCGCTTGAGAGAGGCTCGTCGGAGGAGAGGGTTACAGTAATGTTCCGTGTAGTGACGGGACGTGGTTGGTGACTGCCTGTGCCGGTCAGGTTTACTGTGAGTTTGGCGGGGATACTGTCTTCGGCGATGGCAGAACCGGCTACAACGGGATTGCCGGCCCTGTCTGAAATTGCTGCTTCGAGCACCCGCACCGTTGGAGTTGAGTTGGAGACGAGGTCGTCAACGGAGAGGTAGACGCGAGCATCCTTGCAGGTGAGGGCGTTCGGGTTCACGCCGTTCACTTCGATCCCGTCGGGTTTTATGGTGGAGCAGTCCACGTCCTCATCGAAGATGGCGGCGATGCTGGTCCGGATGGCATCAGGGCCTTCCATTTCCACGTTGTCCTCATTTAACCAGGAGCCGGTGACGGCTCTTTCCAAGGAGGGACTGGCGTTGTCGACCCGGATCACGTGGGGGTCGCAGCCCGCCTGGAAATCAAAAGTGTCTTCCAGGACTCTAATGAGTTCACCAGCCTGTTCCTGGGTGCGTTTAGTGCTGAACTTGAAGTCGTCGAAGTCGTCCGACTGGATGGTGCAGCGGGTCTCATCATCGGCGTCACTGACACCGACGTTGCCGGCGCTGTCGGAGGAAATGGCCCACCAGCGGATCTCGTACTGGGAATCTTCTGTTAGCTGATGCGGGTTTAGCTCATCGTGGTCGTCACGACCCTCCATGATGGTTACGGAGGCGGAAAAACCGTCCGCTATGGGAGCAAGGTCGAGTTCATCTCGTTCAAGAACCACGCTGTCCGATGCCTGCTCGGCGAGCAGGTCGTAGAGGCCGGCAACCACGTAAATGCTATCGATGTCATCTTCGCTTTCTGAGACGCCAAATTCAGTGTTGGTTGCCAGGAAAGAAATGGTTGGCTCGGCTTCTTTGCCAGCGGAGTTGGTGGGAGGGAAGAAATGGGAGAGGAACGGGGGGTCCATACGGACGGGGAGTTCTGCCACCCTGGTTGAAGACGGGGAGTCGTCTTCGTAGATGACTTCTATGGAGTCGCCTTCCCTGTAGACGGGAAGACTGATGGATTCCGTTTGCTCCGCCGCGCAGGAGTCCGAACCGGCTTCGCAGATGACTATTGTGGCGACATAGATTCCTGAGGATGCGTGGGTTTCCTGCAGGGTCGCGTTGATGCCTTCCGGAGCGGCGTAAGTTCTGATGACGACATTTCCTCCGGTTTGAGGAGTGGACTGGTTGGCTGGTGGGGCCAAGCGGTCCGGATAGGCACTGTCTGAATTCCCCCAGTATCGGTATTCGACGACAACGTTGGAGGGCTGGCCACCTGGGCCAACGCCGACCTCCGAAGCTGCCTGAAAGCCGGGATCACCCGGTTCGCCAACACTCTCGCCATTGAAGACTCTGAACGAGACGGCGGCGGGGGTTTGACCGCCATTGCCAGAGGGAGTGAAAAAGGCATCGACCAAGAGATCTCCCTCACCTGAGGTTGCAGGAGTCTCGTTAAATGCTCGAATACTAGCACCCAGAATTGCTTGAACCACCTCCGTGTCCTGGCGTTCTTTTAGACCTTCGAAGCCGGCCTCCAGCACGTCTATCCAGCCGTAGCCTTCCTGAAGGAGGGAATGACCTTCCGGAACAGGGATGTCGTTATCGTGAGCAAGGGAGTCGTAAATTGCCTGGCCTTGCTGGTCTCTCCCGGGCTCGCTGGCGGAGGAACCAGTTTGGGAGCCCAGGGTGGTGATTGTCTTGATCCAGTATTCCAGCTTGGCAGTGTTGGCCGGGACACGAAGAATGCCGTTATTCCTGTCGTACCATATGGTTTCTGTGTCGGTTACGGTGCTGGCGCCCGATTGGTCCAGGGCGCGAATGTCCCTGATGTTAACTCTACCGTCATCGTTCATGTCCTGGAGGTCGAACCAGGTTTCTCCGTCCCTGGGTAGAACGTCACCTGAGGAGAGACGAGAAGAATCCAGGACGTCGGCATTGTCACCCTCTCGCTTTATCGTGACGTCGAGATCTTTGTCGGCTATTCGGAGTTGGATGCCGACGGTGGCTGCCGGTCCATTGAGGCTCACGCGAGTGACTTTGTCGTCACCGTTCAACTCGAGGAATTGAATTGTCCCCGGGATTGAGGCGGCGGGAGCGGCCGAGGTGGGGAAATTGATGAGGAATCCCAGCAGTGCAGTCAGGAGGATGACTGCGGCAAGGGGACGCTGGCCTAGCCGCAATGTGCCACAATAACGAAGTGTCTAGGGAAGGGAACGGAAAGGGGAGAATCAAGTGAAGGCGAAACCGGATATTGATGCTTTGCCCTGCGCGAGGAATGAAGACCCATAGCGCAATAGCAGGAAAACTGAAGCATCCGGGGGATTCTACGGAACGCCGGGGCCAATTGCAAGCGTAGAATATTTGGAGGCGGGAATCCCGAGACGGGGCTGAGGAGACCGGTGCTAGGCGCTGTGAAGGATGCTCGACGCCACGAAGAGGAAGACCATGAGCAGCATGGGAGAGAAGTCGAACATGCCGACGCGGGGAATGATGTTTCGCACGGGTCCGAGGATGGGTTCCGTGACGCTGTAAAGAAAGCCAGCAATTGGGTTTTCAGGGGACATGATCTGGGCGACAACCAGCCAGGAGATGATGACGCGGCCAAAAATGAGGAATCCCAAGGCGTCCAGCAGGTATGCGAGGATTTCCAGAGTGGACACTACGGCTACTCCCCTGAAAGCTCTATGGACCGGCGGTATGCAGCAATGACGGCTTTCATCACGGAGGCCCGGAAGGACTCCTCTTCCAGGGACATGAGGGCCGCGGCGGTGGTGCCGCCGGGAGATGTGACCATGTTTTTGAGCTCGGCAGGATGGGAACGCGTTTCCTGGACAAGGCGGGCGCTGCCGATCACGGTCTGCAGGGCGAGACGACTGGCCATGGGGCGGGGCATTCCAAGGTGGACGCCAGCATCGATGAGGGACTCTATGAAGAGAAAGACGTAGGCGGGGCCACTGGCGCTGAGGGCGGTGGCCATGTCTATGTAGGCTTCGCTTTCGACGCGGACCTGGTCTCCGAGGGTTGCGAGGATGGCCTCGGCCTGGGATGCAGCGTCATCCGAGACGGGGGAGGCGCAGAGCCAGAGGGTCATGCCCGCGCCGATTTGGGCTGGGGTGTTCGGCATGACGCGAATGGCGGCGGCGTGGTCCAATTCGTCGGTCAGAGTGGACATGGGGAGCCCGGCAATGATAGAGAGGACGGTCTGGTTAGGGGAGAGGAGGGAACGGAGATCCGGGGCAACGTCCTGGAAGTTCTGCGGCTTGACGGCGAGGACGATGAGATCACCCCGGGAGATGGCGACAGAGTTTTGCGGAGAGGCGTAGATTCGATAGGTGTCGCAGAGGTAGCGGCAACGCTCCTCTGAAATTTCGCCCACGTAAATGTTCTCCGGCTTGGCCAGAGATTGGGCCAGGACACCGCGAATGATGGCTTCTGCCATGGCGCCGCCGCCAATGAAGGAGAGATTCATGACACCGCCGAAATGAAATTGCGGTCTATTATAGCATCGAGGGGGCGTTCCCAACGAGTTTAGTTGGGAGTGAGGCCCCGGCCGGTGCTGAGGAGCGAGGCCAGGCGGATGGTCTCGACCATGCTGGTGTGGTCGGCGACACCTTTACCGGCGATGTCGAAGGCGGTGCCGTGGTCGACAGAGGCGCGGACGAAGGGCAAACCGAGGTTGACGCTGACGCTCTGTTCGAAGCCGTGGACCTTGATGGGGATGTGGCCCTGGTCGTGATACATGGCGAGGACAACGTCGTAGTTGCCCTTAATGGCCTGATGGAAGACGATGTCGGCGGGGATGGGACCGTGGGCAAGGATTCCCTGCACTTGAGCGTCTTTCACAGCGGGAGAGATGGCCGTTGCTTCTTCGTCGCCGAGGAGGCCACCATCGCTGGCGTGGGGATTGAGGGCGGCTGCAGCTATGCGAGGGGAAGGGAAACCCCAATCGCGGAAGGCGTGGTGCGTGAGTTCCAGCATTTCGAAGACTCTTTCGCGAGTTACATAATCGCAGGCGATGCGGAGGGAGCGGTGGGTTGTGAGGTGGACGACGCGCAGGCTGCCGGAAATTAGCATGGTGGCAACCTGGGTGACGCCCGTTATTTCCTGGAGGAGTTCCATATGGCCAATGGCTTTGTAACCGGCAAGGCTGGCGGCTTCCTTGTTGACGGGGGCGGTGGCGAGGGCCTTGACGCTGCCGTCCAGTGCCAGGTGAGCGGCGGTGGTAACCCACTCCATGGCGGCGCGACCGCAGGGAGGGGAGATGCTGCCGACAGTGATGTGTCGGGAGTCCAGGTTTTCGGGGTCGATGATGTTTATCAAGGATGGGTTGTCTAGTGCCTGTGCAGGCGTTGCGATGAGGTGGTCGTGAAGGGGCGCGCCTGTTAGGGCGAGCCCCTTCTTTAGTGCCGGCAGGCTTCCAACGACGATGGGCATGCATAGGGCGTGGACAGTTGGTTCGGACAGCGCCTTTACGACGACCTCCGGGCCGATGCCGCAGGGGTCTCCCATGGTGATCGCAATGACGGGTATTTCCCGTTTGGCCATGGTCTCCTCAGGGGGGCGCTATTCGCACCGGTTCCAGCCACAGGACATGCAGGCCTGGCAACCTTCCTGGAAGACGGTCAGTCCGTTGCATTCGGGGCAGCGTGCTGCGTTGTCGGGAAGGTGGACGCCGTTGCCGTTGGTGTTCTGAGGCTTGGGGAGGTCCGGGCTGTCGAACTGCAACTGGGTGGCGAAGGACGGGCGCCCCTGACCACGAACGGAGCCGGGAATATGGCGCTCCAAGGTGAGGGCAACGGCGTCGGCGGGAGAGCCGACCAGGATGCCCTGGTCCCAGGCGGGAACGCAGGTTATGCCCTTTAGCTGATCTACTATTTCCGAAGGTTCAATGCCGGAGCGGAGGGCCAGGGTTATGAGTCGGGCGATTGCCTCCATAGCGGCGGACTCGCATCCGCCAGCCTTGCCCAGGGTCGAAGAGAAAACCTCAAATGGCCTGGATTCCTCGTCGAAATTAATTGTCACGTACATGTTGCCGTGACCTGTGCGTACACGCTCCGTGATGCCTTGCATTCGGATGGGCCTGGGCCGCACCTTTATGGCTTGGGGTTCGGACGATTTGGCTTCCTGTTTATCCTTGGCTGACTCGACTTCAAGGACCTGAGTGGGCTTGGAGCCGTCCCTGTATATGGTGATGCCGATGCAGTTGGATTTGTGGGCCATGCGGTACGCCTGCTGTACATCTTCGCGCTTGGCGTCGTTGGCCATATTGATGGTCTTGCTGACTGCCAGGTTGGTGTGCTTCTGGTAGACGGCCTGCATGTTGACGTGGGACTGGTAGTCGATTTCCAGAGATGTCTTGAAGAGTTCCTTCACGTAGGCCGGAACGACATCAGAGTGCTGTACGGAGCCGGTGCGGGCCACTTCGTCCATGAGCTCCTCGCTGTAGTATCCGCCGGCTTTGGCCATTTCGACGAAGTAGGGGTTGACCTCGCGGAGTTGCTTGCCGTCCAGGACGTTTTTGACGTAGGCGACAGCGAAGATGGGCTCGATGCCGCTGGAGGCGCCGGCGATGACGCTGATGGTGCCGGTGGGGGCGATGCAGGTGCGGGTGGAGTTCCGGATGGGGATTTCTTCCCGGCAAGCGGGGTAGGGGCCGCGCTCTTCCGCGAGTTCAATGGAAGTCTCGCGGGCGGTGCGGTTGATGGCGCCCATGACCTGATCGGCAACTTCCACGGCTTCGGGGGAGCCGTAGGGGATGCCCATCTTGATGAGGGCATCGTGCCAGCCCATGACACCGAGGCCGATCTTGCGGGTCTTCTCGACCGCTTCCTTCACTTCATGGATGGGGAAGTGGTTTACGGTGACCACGTTGTCGAGGAATCGTGTGGCGGTACGAGTGGTTGCCTCGAGGCCGGCGAAGTCGAAGACGCCGCTTTCGTTGACGAAGCTGGCGAGGTTCAGGGAGCCGAGGTTGCAGGCTTCGAATCCCAATAGGGGGACCTCGCCGCAGGGGTTGGTGCTGTCGAGGCTGCCGAGGTGGGGAGTGGGATTGTTCCGGTTGGCCTCGTCGATGAAGTAGAGGCCAGGGTCGCCGGTCTGCCAGGCGGAGTCGATAATCTCATCCCAGATGCGGCGAGCGGGAACGGTGCGGACCACTTCATTACTGGTGGGGTCTATGAGGTCCCAATCCATATCGTGGTCGACGGCTTGCATGAAACTATCAGTGATGGCGACGGAGACGTTGAAGTTTTGGGCGTCCTTGTTGGTGTCCTTCATGTGGATGAAGTCGAAAATCTCCGGGTGGCTGACGCTGAGGATGCCCATGTTGGCACCGTGGCGCTTGCCGCCCTGGGTGATCATGTCGCTGAGGGCGCTGAGCATTTTGAGGACGGCCACGGCTCCGCAAGCCTTGCCATGGGTGGTGGAGATGGGGCTGCCGCGGGGGCGGAGCTTGGAGAAGGCGTAGCCGATACCGCCGCCAAACTTCTGGATCATGGCGGAGGTGGATGCGGCCTTCATGATGCTCTCCATGGTGTCTTCGACGGGGATGACGAAGCAGGCGGAGAGGGTGCCCTGTCCGGTGCCGGCGTTGAAGAGGGTGGGAGAGTTCGGCATGAACCGGCAGGAGGTCATAAGGTCGTAGAATTCCCGGGACCAATAGTCGCGGCCGCGGAGGGCGTTGGGACTGGAGTCTTCTGGCTCAGCGATGGCCCTGGCCACGCGCCAGAAGAGGTCTTCGGGCGTTTCGTCCCCCAGCAGGTATCGTGTTTTGAGGACGATTTTGGCATTCTGCGTTAGCTGTAGGGTTGTCATGACTTCCTTTCCGAAATTTGAAAAAAGATTATTGCTCTTGAAGAGGTCACCTGGGTCCGGGAAAGCTAGTTGACGTAAATGGTGCTGGTAATGCCGTTGGCTAAGTGGTCCCGTCCGCCAGTTAGTCTATAAACGTACTGAGACTTACGAATGCGACGGCTGAGGATGCGATGACGCCTCATCAGTTCCAGGGAGCGGGTGGCCTGGGAGTAGCTTATTTTGAGCACCTTAGCCAACTGACTGCGGGTGATGCCGTCTTCGGGGACCACCAAGGGGATAATTGCGTCGATAGCGGATGCCTGTCTGTTGCTGCCTCTTTTCAAATGACTACACCTGTAAGAATTACTAAGCGGTACCGTTGATTGTGCGCCTGGAGCGTCGGCTGGTTCTGCGTCGAGTTCGCCGAGGATTGGCGGGATCCTGGTTGATGAGGGTGAGTTGGACGGTGTCCTGCGGTTGACCTTCCCGCTCCTTAAGGTCTTGCACCGCCTGCTCGAAACTCTCCAAGTTTTGGAAATCCTTGTATACGCTTGTCCATCGGACGTATGCGACGGGGTCCAGGGTACGGAGGTGTTCCATGACCATCTCGCCGATGGCAATGGTCGGGACTTCCGAGCGTCCCAGGGAATGAAGCTGGCGTTCCACGTCTTGTACTATACGTTCGATAGTGCGAGAGGGAATTGGGCGCTTGGCACAGGCAATAAGTATGCTGTCCAGGAGTTTGCCCCGGTTGAAGTCCTGTCTTTGCCCATCCCGCTTGATGACCTGGAACTGGACGGCTTCGATGCGTTCGTAGGTGGTGAAGCGATGACCACAATGGGCGCACTGGCGCCGCCTGCGGATGCTGTCCTCCGCCGAGCGAGAGTCGGTGACCTTGGAGTCTACGCCATTGCAGTATGGACATTGCACTGTGCGGGCCCAGCAGACTACTCCTAGTTGGATTCAAAGCCGCAATATATCCAGCGGTACCGAATCCGCTTCGCGATGCACAGCGTTCAAGCTGCTGCACAATGCAGAGACCATATCTATATGGAGTATAAAGGCGGCGTGAGAACACAATATATAGTAGTTATGCCTTATCGTCAACGCCAAGGGTAGTCGAACCAAACTTTGGGTGATTTGGGGAAAATCGGAGGGAGGTGGCGGCGGAAAGGTGGACGTACCTTCTGCCAGGATATCATTACAGATAGGGAATTGAGCCCTGGATAGGGATGCCATCGCTGGAATAGATGAGGAGAGGGAGATGGGGTCGGGTGGGGGCCTATGCAGGGCCGGAGGAGAGTTTAGTAAAGATATTGAGGCATTGAAGGGCAGGAGGGTTGCCGAAAAATCGAGAGGCCCCGGCGCATGCGCCGGGGCCTCATTGGATTCCCAGGTGTCTTGGGTTTCCGCTACAAGTGGCAAGTAGTCCTTAAACCCTGGGAACATTCCTCAGGAGGCAAGGATCTAGCGGCATTGCCTACCCAAAGAGCCCGCGGGAACGGGCGCCCTGTTCCTTGCGAAGGAAGCTGGGCACGTCCAGGTCGTCGCCGGTCTGGCTGACGCTCTGCCGGAGGAGGTTTCGAAGCTCCTCTTGGCGCTGGATCATGTTCTCCTCGGGCATTGGGAAGGAAGCGGCCACCAGGGTAATTTTCACTTCGTCGGTAAGCTTGGGATCCTTGACGGTACCGAATATTACGTTGGCTTCAGGGTCAGCCAGCTCTTCGATGACGCTGGATGCCTGCTGAATCTCGCGGAGCGAGAGGGAAGGCCCGCCGGTCATGACGAATAGGATCCTCTTGGCGCCTTCGATGGCGATGTCGAGCAAGGGGCTCTTGGTGGCCATGCGTGCGGCGTCGAGGGCCCGGTTTTCGCCGGAGCCGGAGCCAATGGCGAGCCATGCGGGGCCGGCGTTGAGCATGATGGACCGGACGTCGGCGAAGTCTACGTTGATTTCACCGGTGACCATGACAACTTCGGCGATGGCCTGGATGCCATGCTGGAGGACGGAGTCCGCCAAGCGAAGGGCATCGTCCCAGGATACGGTCTGGTTTTCCCGCTGACGCTCCATGTCGAGGAGCTTGTCGTTGGGGATGGTGATGACGGTGTCGACGTGATCCTGCAGGCGAAGAAGGCCTTCGTCGGCGTTCTTGCGGCGGGTCCGCACCTCAAAGGAGAAGGGGCGGGAGACGACGGCGACGGTAAGGGCGCCGGATTCCTTGGCGATCTGAGCGACTACGGGGATAGCACCGGTGCCGGTGCCGCCGCCCATGCCGCAGGCCAGGAAGACCATGTCTGCACCCTGGCAGACCTGCTCCAGCTTTTCGCGACTCTCTTCGGCAGCCTGTCGGCCAATGTCAGGGTTTCCGCCGGCGCCGAGGCCGCGGGTGAGGGACTGACCGATGGCCAGTTTGTTGGGAACGTCCAGCAGGGCCAAGTGCTGGGCATCGGTGTTGATGGCGAAATATTCAACGCCTGCGACTCTATCGCTAAACATTCGGTTAACGGCATTGCTTCCACCGCCGCCGACACCGACTATGCGAATTACCGGGTTTCCGTAGGGCTTGCCCTCTGGAAGCGTAAAGACCGAATCGTGGCCTTCCGCCTGATGATCTGAGTGATGATCCATGACTCCTCCTCTAGTAAATGTAATTGGGTTACCTTTGAGATTAGTTACCTACTTTTACGGCCTTCTTGATGCGCTGGAAGAAGGCGCTGGACCCTTTGCGGGATCCGTATTCAGCCCGGCTCTTGCTGAAGTTCCGCGTGCGATCCTGGTGCTTGATGCCCCAGAGCAGGAGGCCTATAACGGTGGAGAAGGCGTTCTGGTTGTGCTCCGGGCTAAATCCGCGAATGCCGACGGGAGCGGCGACGCGAACGGGGCAAGCGAGGGTTTCAGCGGCCATTTGCTGGAAGCCGGGAATCTTTGAAGTTCCACCCGTCAACACAACACCACCGGGCGGAAGGCGGCGCAAGCCTGCCTGCTGGGCTCTCAGCATGATGAGGCCCAGGGTCTCCTGTAGACGATCCATCAGAGGCTTGCACAAGGTGGACCGACGGATAAGCCTGCGGGACTGACCCTGGAAGCTGGGAAGCATAACTTCCTCGCTGGCCTGCTCGATGTCCGGGGCGGCGTGCCCCCATTTTACCTTGAGGTCCTCTGCAAAGTAGTACGGCATGCCCAGGGCCACGGAGAGGTCCCGGGTCAACTGGTTGCCACCAACGGGAATGGAGGTGTCGAACCAGAGACTGCCGTCTTTGAAGATGGCGAGGTCGGTGGTGCCGGCGCCGATGTCGGCCAGCACGACCCCCATCTCCTTTTCATCCTGGAATAGAGTGGCCTCGGCGGAGGCGAGGGAAGAGAGGACGATGTCGCGAACGGGAACGTTGCAGTCCTCTACGGCGTGGAGAGTCTGGCCGATGGCGTCCTTGTCGGCCATGACCACGTGGGACTCTACCTCGACACGACCGGCGTGAAGGCCGAGGGGGTTTCGGACGCCGCGATAGCCGTCGACCACGTAGTTGACGGGCATGACGTGGAGCAGTTCCTTGTCCTCGGGGATCTGAGGGTAGGAGGTCTGAACGAGTTGCTCGACGTTTTCGCCGGAAATGGGGTTGCCGTTGGTGTCGGAGTGGATGACACCGGTGGTGTTGAAGCAGGCGGTTGAGGCGCCCGCCATGCTAACGTAGGTCCACGGGATGCGGTATCCCATGTACCGCTGAGCTTCATTCAGGGAAGCCTGAACTGCTTCCTGCGCCTCAGCCACGTTGACGATCTGGCCCTTGACCACGCCTTGAGAAGGAACCAAACCGGTGCCCACAATTTTAAGTTCCCCGTCCGGTCCCACCTGGGCAACCACGGTGGCGACCTTGCTGGTGCCGATGTCTAGTGCGGTATAGAAGATATCTTTTGCCATGAGCCTTCCTTTCAACCTGTCGCTATGATGACCTAGCCTTGAAATATTGCGCTGCTCGCATTCGAGCGCTTCTGCTACGAGGGTTCCGTACTTTTTCTTCCGTCTGTGGGGTGATGACTTTCCTGTAAATAGTGCTTATTCGGGCCCGGTGACTGCATACACACTGGACGAGTTCCGGTGGGCAGATGCAGTCGTGGGACTCCCGCCTGAAGGTCTCTTTGACAATTCGGTCCTCCAGGCTGTGGTAACTGATGACGACGAGCCTGCCGCCGGGCTTGAGGCTGTCGATGGCCTTCAGGAGCCCGGTCCTAAGGTTTTCGAATTCCTGGTTTACGGCTATGCGGAGGGCCTGGAATGTGCGGGTGGCGGGGTGAATGCCGCCCCGAGATGGGCCCACCCGACGGGTGATGACCCGGGCGAGATGGGCGGCGCTTCGCAAAGGACGGTTTTCGATGAGGGTTTTCGCGATGGCACGGGCCTTGCGCTCCTCTCCGTAACCGCGGAGGAGTGCAACCAGTTCCTGCTCGGTGCTTTCGTTGATGATTGATGAGGCGGTTGGGCCCGGCTGAGTGGGGTCGAACCGCATGTCGAGGGGATCTTCGCGACGGAAGCTGAAACCTCGGCCTGATTGTTCAAGCTGGAGGGAAGAGAGTCCCAGGTCGAGGAGGATGCCGTCGACAGGGCCGAAGTTGCGGTTATCCAGGATTTGGTCCAAGTCGGCGTAGCTGCCGTTGACGAGGGTGAATGAACCCTGGAAGGAGGAGAGCCTCTTTTCTGCGAAATCGAGGGCGGAAGAGTCGGCGTCAACGCCCAGCAGATGACCGCCGGGTAGGCAATTGCGGAGAATGGCCTCGGCGTGACCGCCGCCGCCCACGGTGCCATCGACGTAGATGCCACCGGGTCTTACGGCCAGAGCATCGACAACTTCCTCGATGAGGACCGGCTGATGAACGAAGGAAACGTCGTCCATGGGCTGACTCAACCCTTCTATGGCGGGCCGCGGCAGTGTAGAGGTTCTAACCATGGTAGAGGTCACCTGGCCTCCTGCCCCCGAAAATCTTTTCCTTGGGATCCCATCTGTGCATGTAACTCTGCAGGTGCTTAAGTCTTTCTGAAGGCGAGGAGAAACCTTGGGAGGATCCTCGTTTGCCATTCGCCGTTCGCTTTTGCGGCGATGTCATTCGGTTAAAAGACGGGCTTTATACGACCTGCGCACCTGCATTCCCCAAGCAATGAAGGTAAGTTAACACCGGCTAGAACTTTGCTTCAAGGCTTTTTGAGATAAATTTTATGTGAGTTTTATGTTATTTCCCAAATTTTGCATTGATTTGCAGGAGTCGCAGAAATTGGAGAGACGATCACGGCGGATGAATTGCGTTCATTCAGCTTTGACAGGCGTGGTGTGGGAGGTTGTTTGTGGATGAGACGATTCTCTGGAATTGCTGAAATTGTGCCACCGTGGAGAGGCATGCTACCATAGTGGCAGGAGCGGCTTATGTTTACTTTGGGGATTTTGACCGTGAGCACCAGCGGCCACGAGGGCAAGAGAGAGGACACCAGCGGAATGGCCATCCGCCGGATACTGTCGTCGCCCACCTATAGAGAAGAACGGTATGAGATGATCGCCGACGTGCGGGAGGTGATAGAGGACCGGTTTCGGACGTGGGCAGACGTCGATAAATTGGACCTGATAGTGAGCACTGGGGGAACGGGGTTGGGGCCTTTCGACGTGACGCCGGAGGCGTGTTTGGCGGTGATAGACCGGCAGGTGCCTGGGATGGCTGAGACGATGCGCGCCCAGACGCTGAGCAAGACGCCGATGGCGATGTTGAGCCGCTCGGTGGTGGGAGCAAGAGGGCATACTTTGATTGTGACGCTGCCCGGCAGCCGGAAGGCGGTGGAGGAGTGTTTGGAGGTGATTCTGCCGGTTTTGCCACACGCGCTTGAGATTCTGAAGGACAGGGCCGAGGGGCACCCGACGGGTCACTGACGCGGCTTCTTTCCTATGCAGATACATATTCTGACGCTGTTCCCGGAGATGTTCGTGGGGCCTTTCGATCACAGCATCGTGAGGCGGGCGGTGGACAGTGGGGCGGTTGAGATTCTGATTCACGACATTCGGGAGTTCACGCACGACCGGCACCGGACGGTGGACGACTACCAGTTTGGGGGGGATTCCGGGATGGTGATGAAGCCGGAGCCGATCTTCGAAGGGGTGGAGTCGATTCTTGCGGGGATTACGCAGCTGGAGATGGCGACGACGCGGGTGATCCTGACTTCGCCGCAGGGGAAGCTGTTGGACCAGAAGATGGTGGAGGAGTTTGCGCGGCAACGATATCTGATTGTGCTGTGCGGGCATTATGAAGGGGTGGATGAGCGGGTTCGGGAGCATCTGATTACGGATGACGTGAGCATCGGCGACTATGTGCTGACGGGTGGGGAGCCTGCGGCGGTGGCTTTGACGGACGCCGTGGTGCGTTTGCTGCCAGGGGTGGTGGGGAAGCCGGAGGGCGTCAGGCGGGATTCGATAACATCGGGGTTGCTGCAACACCCGGTGTACACGAGGCCGGCTGAATATCAGGGTTGGACTGTGCCTGAGATGCTGCTTTCCGGCAATCATGGAGAGATAAAGAAATGGCGTCGGGAGAGGGCGCTGGAGCGGACCTTGAGGCACCGGCCGGACCTGCTTGAGAAGGCGGAGCTTTCGGGGGAGGACCTGGCGTTTCTTGCGGAGTTGGGATGGAGGAGGAAGGGGTAGAGGGAGGGGAACGTGTTGCCAGGGGTGGAGTGGGGGCGTTAGAATATGGCGTTGCAGCGCAAATGGGAGAAGAGCAATCATGGCGGTAAGTTCCGTAATCAAGCTAGAAACGAATCCCAAGATCCAGGAATTTGGGCCTGGGGATTCCGTGAAGGTCAACTACCGGGTGCGAGAGGGTGAGCGTGAGCGGATACAGGCCTTCCAGGGAGTGGTCATTAAGCGTCGTGGGGCAGGGCCGGGCGCCAATTTCACGGTCCGTCGCGTGACCCAGAATATTGGGGTTGAGCGCACGTTCCCCTTCTATTCGCCGCGGATAGAGTCGGTGGAGGTGGTGAGGCGAGGCAAGGTAAGGCGGGCGCGGCTCTATTACCTGCGGGGCCGTTTTGGACGGGCGGCTCGAATCAAGGAGCGGGGTCGCTACTAGAAACGAACGAGTCCGGCGGTGCCACCGCCTTTCCTTCGGGAACCGGTGGAATGAGAGTCCGCATTCGCGAGCGCTGTCCGTTGGCCGGGCTGGGGATTTGGAAGGGTGAGGGCCAGGGGTTGATGGTGGGAATGTAGAAGGCTTTTCGCATTCGTTTTCTCCCGTGAATTCAGATTCTGGCCTCTTGCGTCGCGATTTAGGAATAGGCGTTTCATTGATGCAGATAGGATAGCAGCGGAAGGCATGTTCTGGCAAGGGAAAGGTGTCAGTGATGGTGGAGGTTGCGGGGAAGGGGGGATGGATAGGGGGTTAGGCATGTGGGGGGAGTGGGTGATGGGAGGGCGAAGTGATTCTTTGTTGCGCCCGGAATTGCATGCTTG
>CAYQLZ010000006.1:0-438 GCA_964418665.1 uncultured Dehalococcoidia bacterium
CCCAAACCCAACCCTGCCAATTTAGCCGTCACGCAGTGACCGGTGACCCTACACCCCTTCCTCCTTGAACACCTCTGCCTTCGACGCCAGGCTCCTCGCCGTCCTCATCATCCGCTCCACCTGCGCCTCCGTCACCGGACGTTTCACCCTCCCCGGCACCCCCGTCACAAATGATCCCTCCGGCACCTCCGCATTTGCCAGCACCACCGCATTCGCCGCCACAAGGCACCGCTTCCCCACCGTCGTACCGTTCAAAATCGTGCTGTTATTCCCCATCAGGGATCCCTCCCCAATCCGCTGGCAATGCACCACCACGCAATGTCCCACCGTCACGTAATCTTCGATGACCATGTGGTTTCCATGAATCACCGACCCCTCCTGCACGTTCACGTAGTCCCCCAACACCACCGGCCCATCCCCATCCCCTCGAATGGTCAC
>CAYQLZ010000006.1:448-9203 GCA_964418665.1 uncultured Dehalococcoidia bacterium
AGGCCAAACGCTGGAATGCTCTCCAATTTCCACGTCCCCAATCACGTAGGCAAACTCGCTCACCCACGCCGTCTCCGCTATGCGCGGCGTCTTGCCGCCAAGACTCCTGATCAAATCCATCCTCCTCGTAGCCCGAATTCCCCGCCCTTCATCATACTCCCGTTGCCCTCTTCTTTGTGGGTTGCCGCATGATCAGGAACAATATCGAACCCGCACCTACCATGCCGGCAATAATCAGAAAACCAGCACTATACGTGAAATTGTCCGCCATGAACCCCGCCAGAATCGGACCCACAATCATCCCCATCATCATCACCACCTGCGAATACCCGTTGATGAGGGCAAAATCCTTCCTTCCGAAATAGTCCCCCCTCATCGCCGTGATTATCGGCCCCCGTGTTCCCCACGCCAACCCCTGCACCACCGCATACACCATCAGAAATCCAAATCCCGTCGCCATCGCCAGCAGCACCATCGCCACCCCATGCCCCAGCAGGCAGACAGCCGCTATGTGCCTCTTCGAATACCGGTCCCCAAGGAACCCCCCAATGGGCTGGCACACCATCATCACTGACGAAAGCACAACCACCACCAGCGCAGCGCTCGGCCCGGACAACCCCAGGTCCTCCTCCATGTACGCCACCTGGTGCACCCCCGTCGCCGATATAGCCACCAGCGCCAGCGCATGGCACACCGATATTATCCAGAATGCCGGGGTCTGCAGCGCCTCCTTCCAGGTGAAGTCCTCATCCGATGGCGGCTCCAACCGCCTCCTGGGCCTCTCCTCCTCCGACGATTCGTCCCCCTCCGTAGGGTCATCTCCGTCCGGCAGCAACCCGTACGGTTCAGGGCTGTAGCGAACTAACATCGCGACCGGCAGACCCAGAATCAGCAGAATCGCCGCCGAGGCCAGCGCCGTAAACTGCCATCCATGCTCCGCTATCGACCAGGCCAGCAAGGACGAGAAAATCACTCCCCCCAACCCCAGTCCCAACATCGATATCCCGAAGGCCTTGCTTCTGTTCCGCCTGAACCAGTTGTTTATTGCCGCCACCACCGCCGCGAATCCACCCAGCCCGGACCCCAACGCCATCACCATGATCGACACATAGAAGAGCACAATGTGGTTCGACTGGCTCAACAGCACGAACCCGCCCGCGAACACAATGTATCCCAGAAACATCACCCTCTGCGGGCCGAATCGCTGGATCAGATAACCCTCAAGAGGCCCCAATATCCCGCTCTCCAGCCTCGATAGCGACACCGCCCCGGACATCGCCGTGCTGCTCCATCCAAACTGGGACTGAATCGGCAGAAAGTAGAACCCGAACCCGTTGAAGAATAGCCCAGACGACAGCGTCATGCTCACCAGGCCGGCGCCAACAATCCACCAGCCATAGAACAGCTTCCTCGGTTGGGTTAGGAACCAGCCAACTATCACGGACGGCCCATCAACTGCGTCTCATATCTTGGATTCGTGTTCCCGTCGGTCCCGTTCAGGCCCCGCCGCTTCCTGCTGGACGAGTGCTGGACCCGAGCCTGTCCAGCAGCCGCGCCGAAGCTTCTGCCACCTCTCGCACCGCATCATCGAATGCCGCTGTGTTGACCCTGGAGGGCTTCCGGTATCCGCTGATCTTCCTCACGAACTGCAACGCGGCCGCATCTATCTCCTCCGTGGCGACCAACCCTTCAGCCTGCCGTAATTTCTTGATGCTTCTACACACGGCTATCGTTTCCTAATTGCTCCATCAGCGAGGATGCGATCCATGCAAAACTGACATGCTTCTACACATATCTTGCCGGCCCTACAGCCGGATGACCCCCACGTCCCCTTCGATGCTGATCTCCGTCCCATACGGCTTCGACACCTCTTGCAACCATCTCAACGACTGCTGCGCCACTGGACCGTGCGCCATCACCGGACGTCCCCGCTGGCTCATCCGCTGCTTGAAACCCAGGTCTATCGGATGCAGCCGTATCTCCTTCAAATCGCCGTCCCGGTAATCGCACAGCGCCACCACGCTCCGGTAGAAGACCGGGTCCGCCGCAAACCCAAACCTCTCCCCTCCCGAACGAGCCAGCCCCCAATCCCCCGGGTTGTGGTCATCCCCCAAATTCAGCCCTCTGTAAACCGGTTCCGGCACCCACTGCACCGTCTCATTCTGGAAAATGAAATTCCCCAGGCTATAGAAGATCGGCTTGCCCTTGTAAATCTCGATTCCCCTCAGAAAATGCGGGCCGTGCGCAAAGAAGAGGCTGCACCCCTGGTCTATGCTGAAGTGGGCGAACTCCTCCAGAAACTTGGGAGGCGCAATCCGGGACGCCCCGTGAAACTCCCCATCCTCGCCGCTCTCGTGGCAGTGCACCCCGTACACCGGCCAGTCAGCGGCCTTCTTGGATCCACGAATCCAATTCCCAATACCCGCCAGGTCCTCCCTGTTGCAGGCCGTCGTGATCCCGAACTCCTCCGCCAGCGAAAACTTCCCCCCCATGAACCGCACCTCCCTCCGCGGGTCGTACTCGTCCACGTTAACCGGATGAAATCGCCGACCCGCCATCTCCTGCTCCCGGTATCCCAACTCATCGTTGGCCCTGTGCAGCGCATCGAAAACATCCCGCTCCACGCGATGCATCACGCTGTGCCGCAGCGCGTTCACCCCCGGCTTCCCAGGAAAGTCCGGCCTCCCGAATCCCGCCGGTGAGTCCTTCGAAAACGTCGTAGTCGCGCTCATCACCGCCACCCGTCCCCCCGCCGTATCCAGGTATGCCGGCGCCCTCGCATGGTCCAGGTCTCTTCCTCCCCCGGCCTGCTTGAGCCCCCGCTCCTTACAATGCTCAAGCGTCTTCAAAAACCCCGCCTCCGAATAGTCGTAGGAGTGATTGTTAGCTGTCGTCACCACGTCAAACCCCATCCACTGCAGCTCCTTGATGTTCCCAGGCTCCGACACCTGGAACGACACAGTGTCCTTGTACTCCCAGCTCATCTCATAGTCGTGGAACAGCATCTCCAGGTTCACAACGCTCGCGTCGGCTCCCTTCAACAACCCCACCAATTCCAGGAAGGACTTCTCCCGGTACATGTGCATAGGCCGGGTTATCATGGCGTCCCCTGCCACCGCTATGGTTATATTGCCTTGGGCCGATTCGTAAATCATCTCCCCTCCGCGACTAGTGCTCTTCCACCACCCTTCCTCTGGTGGGATTCTGTACCAACCCTCCCCCATAGTCAATACCGCCCCACACCCTTTTCGTCACCCCCTCCGGAAGCAGCGGCTCGCCGCCGGACTACGTCGGGAATCCGCCAGCTGGCTTCAAACCCAATTCGCATAACGCAAATGCGACTACCGCCTCGGCCCTCCTGTACAATAGTCGCACCATCCACCCATCCCAGGAGAGACGCCCCGTGCATTACGTTGTCTGGACTCTCATAGCCATGGCTTCCTATGCCGTCATGGTTATTCTGCTCAAATTCTCCCTCCGCAGCATCCCTCCCGAAGCCGCCGTAGTCGTCACCAACACCTTCCTCGTCGTCGGCGCTCTCCTCTGGGCCATCTATCGCGGCGTCAAAATTACAGACCACCTGGGCATGAACCAGCCCACCCTCCTCCTCGTCATTTCAGGAATCGCCCTTACCGTGGCCATCGTCAGCCAATACGTAGCCCTCAGCCGCGGCCCCGTTTCCACCGTCTACCCCCTCTTCGGCATGAACATCGCAATTGTCGCGGTCCTCGGATTCCTAATTCTCAAGGAACCCTTTAACATCGAGCGACTCATCGGCGTCATCCTCGCCGCCGGTGCCATTTTCCTCCTCGCCAAATGACCTCTAGTACCGCCAATTCCATTCCAAAGGAGCAAACATGATTGGAGTATTGACCCACCACTGGGCTAAGGACGACAAAATCGAAGAGGCTCGCACCCTCCTCGACGGCAACGGACGCGCCCAGAGCAAAGCGCCGGGCTTCGGTACGAGAATTACCCTCTACTCCCTTGCCGACCCCACCAAGATCACGTCCCTTGTCACCTGGGACAGCAACGAAATCTACGACCAGTGGCGTGCCAGCCCCGAACGCGCCGCAGCCATGACCGGCGCCGGCGAACTATGGTCTCGTCCGCCCGAATCCGAACGCTTCCAAGTCGCCGACTAACCCAAAATCCCTTCCCCCTTGACGGGGAAACGTTAGGCCTGTCCTGAGCCTGTCGAAGGGATGGGGTTGACTCCCCATTCCCGTGCCCTGGCGGATGCGGTGAGCTATTCTTCACCCCCACAAACCAACACGCAAGCAGGGGCGGGTTTGAAACCCGCCCCTGTTATGTTGATATGTCACCCTGAGCGAGCCGAGGAATCTCGCTCCCAGGAACAGCCGGGTCTGACCTAAACCCCGGTAAACTTCTTGAAATGCGCCGCCATCCGGCGCATCGAGTCCCGAACGTTCTCGGGCCTCCAGTGATACCAGCCATGGGGCTCGCAGTTGTACTGGATGTACTCCGTGTACAACCCACGCTCCTTTGAGGCGCGGAAGTAATCGTCCGCCAGGCTGATACGCACGCCGTCCCGGTCGCCCCACAGAAGCAATAGCGGGGTCTTCACCTTGTCCAGGTTGTAGATAGCGGACCGCTCTCGCCAGTGCTCCGGCGCCATGTCCGGCCCGCCCCGGTCACCCGCTACCACGTCCCCCAGCACCGGCTTACCGGCACCGCCTGCATACCTGTCCGAGTGGATAAGGTCCGGCGGCCCGTAGAAGCACACCGCCGCATTCAACAGGTCCGGGTATCGGTAGATCATGCAGAGCGTGAAATAGCCTCCCGTCGATCCACCGTGCATCACCACCTTCTCCGGATCCGCCAACCCCTCCTCAATCAGATGGTACGCGCCATACGCAAAGTCGTCGATGTCGCCCCCACCCCAATCGCCGAAGTTCAGAAACTCGTACTGCTTCCCCAGCCCCGCGGAGCCTCGCACCAGCGGCGCGATAACCGAATACCCCTTGTGCACCCAATACTGAATGTACGGGTAGAAGGCCCGCACGTGAAGCCCCTTCGTATTCGCCCGTGCGTAGATCACCAGCGGCGTCCTCCCCTCCGCCCCCTCGGGCCTGTACAGCCACGCCGGCACCTCAAGCCCGTCCTTGGACTTGTAATGGATCAGCGTCGGCTTCACGAAGGGAAAGTCCTCCAAAGCCTTGGGCATGTGGTTAGTCACCTGTTTTGGCTCTCCGCCTTCCGCGGAAATCAGCCACAGGTCGGATGTTACCGCATGGTCCATGTGCGTATAGAGGATGCTCTTGCTGTCCGGAGTCCACCGAATGGAACCCCTCACCTGGTATGCATCAAATCCGCCATGGATGCCGTCGCCCTCCGTCAATTGAATTGGCTCGCCGGAACCATCCGCCGCCACCTTCATTATGTGGAAGCTCCACTGCTTGTTGGCTACGTAGGCCACCCACTTGCCGTCCGGCGAAAACCGCGGATTGTACTGGTCGCACTCCTCGTCCGTCAGGAAGTTGATCTCGCCGCTCTCCACGTCGATGGTCCCAACCCTGCGCCAGCCTGAACGGTCCGACGTAAACACCAGCTTCTTCCCGTCGGGCGACCACCTGGGCCGGTACTCGTAGTTGTTGAGGGTGTTCGGCGTCATGTTTCGAGCCAGCCCGCCTTCGATGGGAGCTATCCACACGTCCATCCGTTTGAAGTCCTCATACACGGACCGGTCCGACATAAACGTGACGTGCTTCCCATCCGGCGACACGAATACGTCAGTGCTGTTGGACTCGTCATTGGTGATGAAATGGGGCTGTACCTTTCCCGTGGGTATGTCCGTTGGCAGCGACACCACCTGGTTATAGCCGTTGGAACCCCCGGTTACGTAAACAATCCGCTTCCCGTCCGGCGTCCACCGGATGAACTCGTGCCCGCGGGATGGCCCATGTCCATAACTGAGGTTTATTGGCGGCTCAGATCCGTCCGCCCTCACCTTGAATGCGTCATATCTCGAAGTATAGGCAATCCACTCCCCGTCTGGAGACCAGGAGGGATTCAAACACTCCTCCGGGTACATAGCCACCACCCGGCGGTTGTTTCCCCCGTCGATGTCGCATACCCACAGGTCATAACCGCCCGACTCGGCGGACGTGTAGGCAATCTTCTGCCCGTCGGACGAAAGGTCAAAATGCTCTACTTTGGCGTTGGTCTGCGCCAGAAGATCAATCAGCGGGTCGTCTGGCAACTGTACCTCTTCAGTGAATGTGGCTCCTCTATTGAAATGCGTCACGAAAGCTGCACTCCCTTCCTGCGAAATTCCAGCCCATTCTATCACACCAACGGTCCATTCTCGTTATTCTGTAGCTATGCCAAGTACTCCGAGTCGAAGAATCCAGCATTCCTTTCCACGATTAAGTCCCGATTTGCCTTGTGACACTTTTGTGTTGTCACAACCTTAGAGTCCTGCTAACCTTGTGCCCATGAAAACCTTCCTTCGTCAATCCCGGATCTCCTCTACCGGATGCGTTCTCATCAAAAATTCATCCCCCTTTTTTTGGAAAAACGAATAACTCCGAAAATCCCCCCCTCTCAGGCACGCAAACCCCATTCTAAGCCCACATTCGATTTGCAAATCGAATGAATCGAATTACCCATTCACCTGCACAAATGCCCATCGAAACAACTCAACCCCCTCCATGCCGCAACCGATATTAGATCCCTGCCATACCCCTTCCCCACAACTGGCAACCGGCCAACCTATACGCTAAACTAACCTGCCCGACGTCAAACTCCGAAAGGCGGCATTTGGACCTTACCCTCGCCCTCATAGTCTTTCTCGGCACCTCCGTCCTGGTGGTCTCCGCCGCCCGTTACCTCGTTACCTCCGGCGACGTCATCGCCATCAAGACCGGCTGGGGACACGTCTGGGTTGGCGCCCTCCTCCTCGCCGGCGCCACTTCCCTGCCGGAGCTCGTCGCCACCAGCACCGCAGCCTTCCTGGGAAACGCCGGCATGGCCGGAGGCAACGTCTTCGGCTCCAACATGCTCAACATGACCATCCTCATCCTGGCCCTCGGGATCCTCGGCGGCGGACTTGTACTCCAGAAGATACGGCCCCAGCAGCAAAGAGTAGCCCTCTTCGCCACGCTCCTAACCGTCCTCGCCCTCGCCATGGCATCCCTCAGACTCGATGTCAAGTGGTGGATTGTCAGCCCCGCTGCCCTGATAATCATCGCCGTCTACCTCGCCGGTTCCTTGCGCCTCTTCGCTGAAAGCGCTGAAGCAGATGAAGACGACGCCACTTCCACTGATCGCACCCTCCGCTGGGGTTGGACAGTATTCGCCATCTGCTCCGCCGTTATCTTCGTCGCAACCTACTTCCTCACCAACAGCGCCGACCAAATCGCCGACATCACCGGCATCGGTGGCAGTTTCATAGGCGTCCTGGCCCTGGGATTCGTCACCTCACTCCCCGAAGTCTCCACATCCATGGCTGCTCTAAGGCAGAACGCCCCGGACCTCGCAGTCTCCAACCTCTTCGGCAGCAATTCCTTCAATGTCCTGGTCCTCGCCGTAGCCGACTTCTTCTACCCCGATGGTTCTGTCTTCGGCAACATGGACAATGGCGCCCTCATCGCGGGCCTCTTTGCCATTCTGATTATGTCCCTCTGTATCTGGATGCTGCTCCTCAAGCGACCTGTCATGCTATTCTCCCTATCCTCTCCGAGCATGGCCCTGATAACCGCCCTTTACGGCGCCGGCCTCTTCCTTGTCTTCTACCTCGGCTGAACCGTTCCCATGCAATCCCTACTATTGGAAACTAAGTCCCACCGGTTGCACCCGCCAAAGATATCAAGTAAATTCACCCTTGGCATGATGACTGCCCCCGAACATACTCATCGGCGAAGAAAGTCGACCTCGCCAGTTGAATAACTCCGTCCCTCGGAAGGAGCCAACCGCCCACGGTGCGCCGGGGAAAGTCACTTCCGGCAAAGATGGGCCTACCCCTCTTTCTTCCTCCCCCGCCCGTCCGGCTCCCCCATCCCAGCGTTCCCTTGGCCTGATGATAGGCTTGGCCGCCGGACACGGCATAAAGCACTTCTACTCCCAGGCCTTCCTCCTCCTCCTACCCTCCGTCAAGACCTTCCTTGGCCTCAGCGATATCGAGGTCGGAATCATTGGCAGCACCCGAACCATTTTCGGCGCTGTCATCAACATCCCTGCGGGAATCATGGCCGATATGTGGCGAAGCAAAGTCGGCCTCATGCTCACCGCCAGCCTCACCTCCCTCGCCATTGGATACCTCATAATCGGTACAACCCCCAGCTATTGGCTGCTTCTGGTCGGCGTGGCCGTTACCGGCGCAGGAGCATCAATCTGGCACGCCCCCGCCTTCGGCACCCTCGCCATCGCCTACCCCAATAAACGCGCCACGTCCTTCGCGGTCCATCGCATGGGCGGCTCCTCCGGCGACAGCCTTGCCCCCCTTGTCATGGGCCTCATCCTCGGCGGCTTCGCCTTCTGGGGCCTCGAATGGAACGGCCTCCAGTGGCGGACTCTCTCCTATTTCCTCGTCATCCCTGCAGGACTGGCCGCCCTGGTCGTCCTGTTTACCTTCCGCAACATCGAGGGCGCATCCAGGGACAGCCCCAGCTTCAGCAACTACGTCCGGTCCGCCAGAGCCATGCTCAGCAACTCTACCGTCCTGGGCATGGTTGGCATCTCCGGCGTTCGCGCCATGGCCCACAACAGCCTGAGCATCTTCCTAGTTATCTAC
>CAYQLZ010000006.1:9213-115335 GCA_964418665.1 uncultured Dehalococcoidia bacterium
TACATGGCCGAAGACCTGGGTTTCTCCAATTTCAAGATCGGCTTTCACGTTGCCCTACTCACCCTATTCGGCGTCGCCTCATCTCCGCTCCTGGGCTGGATTTCCGATCGCGTCGACCGCCGTCCCGTCATGTTCTTAAGCCTCTTGACCATGGCCCTGCTCATCTACTCCCTACTCTTCTTCGGCAGCGGCTGGAGCTTTACCCTCATCCTCGCCCTCATCGGATTGTTCCTCTACTCCGTAAACCCCATCATGATGGCCGCGGCCATCGACGCAACAAAGAAGGGCACGGAAGCCTCCGGCGTGGCCCTCATGTTCGCCGGCTCCGCTGTCTTCGGCTCCATCTCCCCCATCATCGCCGGCTGGCTTCGAGAGTCATTCGGAATGGACGGCGTCTTCTATTATTCCGGCATCATCGTGACCATCGTCGCCTTCGCCGCCCTCTTCGTCCCCCTCCGCAGGGCCACCGACTAATCCCATCCATCCAAATTCAAGCCACCCAGCAATCCCCCGCGCACCGTTTGGCGTATACTTATCAATTGGACCAGTTTAAGGTCCATGCCGGCCCAATTGCCCTAAATTGGCAAAGGCACTAGAATGCAACCCAACGCGCAACGAGACGCAGACACACAGCCATGATGAATACCCTCGTGCAGAAAGCCAAACCCTACAAGAGCTACGGTTTCGCATTCCTTGTGGGCGCCCTCGCCCTTCTAGTTTCCTTCATAGCAGCCTTTGCCACCGGCGCCGAGAACATCGGCTTCATCAACAACTTCGTCGAAGGACTCTCAGGTCGCTCCAGTTCCGGCCTCGACCGGGTGGGTAATCTCGTGCCCCTCGGACTCCCCTTCGCCGCCGGTATGGTCTCCACCGTGAATCCTTGCGGATTCGCCATGCTCCCCGCGTACCTCGGCCTTTACGTAGGCTCCAACGACCCCCAGGCCGGCATGCCAAAGAAGATATCCCGCGCCCTCCTGGTTGGTCTCGTAGTCACGTCCGGCTTCATCATCCTCTTCGGCATCTCCGGGACCATCGTCAGCGCAGGCGCGCGAGCAATCATCGACTTCATCCCCTGGGTTGGCCTGACGATAGGCATCCTGCTTGTGGCCGTAGGCTCCTGGCTTCTGGGTGGTGGCAAGCTTTACTCTGCCTTCGCCAGCCAGACCGCTTCCCGCATTGGTACCCCTGGACAGGTCAGCACCAAGGAGTTCTTCCTATTTGGCCTCAGCTACGGCATCGCCTCCCTGAGCTGCACCCTCCCCATTTTCCTCTCCGTAATCGGTGTGTCCCTCGCCGGCACCAGCATACTCACCAGCATCAAGCAGTTCATCCTATACGCGCTCGGGATGGGCCTCGTCATCATCCTCATGACCGTCAGCATGGCAATCTTCAAGGAACTGATAGTTCGGTTCCTCCGCAAGGTTCAACCTTATGTGCAGCCAGTCAGCGCCGCCTTCATGATCATCGCCGGCTGCTACATCGTCTACTACTGGATGACCCTCGGCCGCACCCTCCTTTAACCATCAACGATGGTCGGGTAAGTCATTCACTCCTACCCAGACCCCAGGAAATCTACCCTCCAAAGCACCGGTCAGCTTCGCTCGCGATGTGGTCCCGCAACTCTGAAGGCAGCGTCGGAAGCGTCCCTGCCACCGCATTCTGAAGGATCCGCTCAGGGCGCGTGCTCGAGGGTATCAGTATGCCGATTCTCGGATCAGCGAGCACCCACGCCAGCAACGCCTGAGGCCACGTCGTAATCCCAAACTCTGCCAGAGGCGTCAGGTCCGGTTGCTCCTTGAGTTCCTTAGCCAACGCTCCCGAACCCAAAGGTCGCATAACAATCACCCCAATCCCCAGTTCCTCAGCCAAAGGCAGCATCTCCTCTTCGGCCTCTCTCTCCAAGGCATTGTAGGAAATCTGAATCGTCTGAATCCGCCTCGTCTTCATGATCTCCATCATCTCAGGAAAGCCCGGCGGATAAGTGTACGTAACCCCAATCAGATCTATCTTTCCTCCGTCTCTCAGCCCCTCCAGGTACGGCAGATGCGTCTTCCAGTCCACCATGTTGTGAATTTGAAGGCACTCGATGTGGTCCGTCTTCAGCAGTTCGAAGGAGCGCGATATCTGACGCTGTCCCGTTTCCCGGCCGACGGCCCATACCTTGGTGGCAAACTGGAACTGATCCGTTTTCCCTTCCATGGATACCCCAAGGGCTTGTTCCGCCCTCCCATACATGGGCGATGTATCTATGAAAGTCGAACCCGACTCTATGCAGTTGTCAATGATCTGGCGCCGAACCTCAAGCCCTTCTTGATCCTCGACGTTGAAGGTGTTGGCGCTGCCCATTCCAATGGCGGGCACCTCGAGGGTTGCGAGCATTCTCTTATTCAAAATCTACCTCCCAATCATGTTCTTCCTGAACAGTCAATATCATTCTCTAGGAGCACCGCTCCGTTTCTTTCTCAATGTAAGTCCGGAGCTCCGGCGGCAACACCGGAATCTCCCCGGGCAACGCGTTCTCTATGATGCGACTTGGCTTGGTTGTTGCAGGAATGGGCACCGAAACTCTTGGGTCCGCCAATAGCCAAGCCAGTGCTGCTTGCCCCCACGTTCGTATGCCAAACTCTTGCAGCGGCCCCAATTGCGGCTGCTCCTTCAATCCCGTAGCAAGAAGACCCTTGCCCGTTGGCCGCATAACCACCACACCCATCCCCAAGCTTTCCGCCAAAGGAAGGACCTCATCCTCCACGGCCCGGTCCTGAATGTTGTAGGAAATCTGAATAGCGTCCACGCGACGCGTCTTCATGATCTCCATCATCTCGGGAAACATGTCCGGGTAGCCATAAGTGATCCCGATTAGCCCTATCCTTCCCTCCGACTTCAGCATTTCCAGGTAGGGCAGGTGCGTCTGCCAGTCGACGAGGTTATGGATCTGAAATAGGTGAATGTAGTCTGTCCTCAACAGTTTGAAGGAGCGCTCGATCTGCGCTCGACCCGTCTCCTTCCCGGAACTCCATACCTTGGTGGCCAGCAGAAACTTGTCCACGCGCCCATCCATGGTTTCGCCCAGCACCTGCTCCGCGCGCCCATACATGGGGGATGTGTCGATGAAGGTGACGCTCTTCTCAAGGCACTTGTCCATGATCTTTCGTCGAACTTCCACGTCCTCGCTGGAATGTACGTCAAAAGTCTGCGCACTCCCCATTCCTATGGCGCTAACTTCCAGCCCGGCAAGACTTCTCTTCCGCATCAAGTCGCTTCCTTTCCTAACTGATAGTGGGGGCATTATACCGCAAAATCTCTCCATTTGAGGGCCTGGCCCTCCGAATATGCTAAAGTTGTATATGCACCAAGTAAAACACAACACGGCCGGGAGGGAGCCATGTCCTATGCTGACGGGGTTATGAGCAAGACTGATAGAAACCTTTGGAACGCCATAATCGGCGAGGCCATGGCATTGCTCAAATACAACGCATACGCCGTAAAAGCCCTTGAGGAAGGCCACCCGGAAATTGCCCAGATATTCCAGGAGACTGCCGGAGCCGAGAACATCCACGGCATGAACCACCTCCGAACTGCGGGAGCCATAAAGTCGACCCTCGACAACCTGAAAGAAGTCACCAGCGGCGAGGCTAAAGAGATAAGCAGCCGCTACCCAAGAATGATCCGCGAAGCCCTGGACGAAGGACGCCGCGACGCTGCCCGCGCCTTCACCGTGGCCATGGATCGGGAGCGCCACCACCTTGAAGGCTTCATGAAAGCCACCGATGACCTCCTCGCCAAGTTCCAGCGATTGGAAGACGCGGATAGACCGGTCCTCATCCCGGAAACCGTTCAGCCAGATATCTCAACCGTACGGACGGGCACCTCAGAGCCGGCTGCTCCGGCCGTCATTGACGAAAGAGGCCATCATGACGCTCAGCACATCATGGCGGCCGAGAGCGAATTCCCACAGGCGGTCCAGGAGGTGGCCACCGAACGCTGGCGTGTCGCAGCCTTTGGCCGCATCCGTGAGGTCGTTTTCGGCGCCCAGGACGGTCTCATAAGCACCCTGGCCCTAGTCACAGCCGTCGCCGCGGCGGTCTCGGACAAGAGCACCGTGATCATCGCCGGGCTGGCCGGAGCCCTGGCCGGCATGATCTCAATGGGCACCGGCACCTACCTGGGTTCGAAGGCGGAACGTGAAGTCTTTCAGTCGGAAATTGAAAAGGAAGCAAAGGAACTGGAAGAAAACCCAGCGGAGGAGATGGCAGAACTGGTCTTTTTGTATCACCAGCAGGGCCTAAGCTACCACGAAGCCAGGGAAATGGCCGAGCACATCGCATCTGACAAGGAACTCTGGCTGCGCACACTGGTAGAGAAGGAGCTGGGCATCGACCCAGACTTGGCCGTAAGCCCCGTAAAGGACGCTCTCACCATGGGAGGCACCTTCATCCTTGCTGCGATGGTGCCCATCATTCCCTATTTCTTCATGGGCGGGAACCTGGCCATCGGGGTCTCCGCTGGTGCCACCCTTGCTGCCCTGTTTGCCCTCGGCATGGGCAAAGGCAGGCTCGTTCAACGGTCGCCCCTGCTGCAGGGCCTGGAGATATTACTAATCGGCACGGCCGCCGCGGGCCTGGGCTGGATACTGGGAGAAATCGTCCCGAACCTCATCAGCTAACGCCCTACCTGCGCCCGTTGAGTATATTAAATCTGCAGCCTGGTCTACCCTTTTGTCGAGACGTGGAGCCCAGCAGGTGTGCCAACCTGCAGCCTACACGATTCGACCTCCACCATCTTCAGCTTCAGCAGCCGCCCAAAGTGGTACTGAAGGGAATACCCGACGGAACCCATGTCCACGGATTGACCTAACACCCTCTCCATCGACGTAACCGAAGTATCTGCATTTCCGCAAGGTATCATGCTGCGAAAGTACATCAGGTCCAGGTTCACGTTCATTGAGAGACCATGACTGGCAATTCCCCGGCTCACCTTCAACCCAATTGACCCGATCTTCTCTCCGCTAACCCATACCCCTGTCAATCCGGCCCTGGTTTGGGCGGCTATCCCAAAATCGTCAAGCGTGCGTATCATCATCTGTTCCAAGGCGCGGACGAACTTCAGCGGACCGCCCAATGGACGTATGTCGACTACCGGATACGCCACCAACTGGCCGGGACCGTGGTAAGTGGCTTCGCCTCCCCGGTCCACGTGATGGACCGACACCCCCAGACTGTCAAGCTCATCATCTCCCAATAGCACATCCTCACGACGTCCTCGACGCCCGATTGTGTACGTGCTGGGGTGCTCAAGCAGCAGTAGGGTGTTGGGGGCAGTTCCCGAAGCGACCTCCTCCACGAGGCTCTTTTGCAACTCCCAGGCTCGCAGATAATCCAGGATTCCCAGATTGACCGCTCTGCAAGTTCTCACGAGTCGCTAGGATACGGGGGTTTCGGGGCCGATGGCTTCCAGCCTGTCCTTCACCGCCTTCAAGAAGGCCGAGGCCTCCGCTCCGTCCACAATGCGATGGTCAAATGACATGCACAGGTTCATCATCGAGCGGATTGCTATCGCATTGTTGATTATCACAGGCCTCTGCACCACTGCTTCCGTGCTCAGAATGGCTGCCTGCGGATAGTTGATAATGGGGCTGGAAACGGTGGTGCCAAGGGCGCCGGTATTGTTCAAGGTAAATGTACCGCCCTGTACCTGCTCCAGCGAAAGGGTGTCTCTCCGCGCATTTTCAGCCAGCGAGCGCAACTCTCTGTTTGCGGCTGTGACGGATAGAGTGTCTGCATCGCGAATCACAGGAACCACAAGACCGGTTGGAGCTGAAACCGCTACGCCAATGTTTATGCGATTCTTGAGGACAATCTTGTCGTCTCTCCACGTCGCGTTGAGGTGGGGGTTCTCTCGAAGTGACCGCGCAACGGCGTTGATTATGAAGGGGAATACGGTTATGTCCTGACCATTCCTCTTGAACTGTCCTCGTACTGCCTGTCTGAGTTCCACAAGGCCGGTTACATCAACCTCCATCAACGCCCAGGCGTGAGGGATCTGCGTGGCGCTCTTGACCATGTTATGGGCTATGATGCGACGCTTGGCCGTGGGCTCAATAACAGTTTCTTCTGTGCCCGTAAAGCCCGGCGCGCGGGTCCCCGCCGTCGCCGAAGCTGGCGTAGGCGGAGCCGACTCAAGATGCTTCAGGACATCCTTCTTGGTAACCCGTCCGTTGATGCCCGTGCCCACCACCAGATTGAGGTCCACATTGTGTTCCGCGGCCAACCTCATAACCACCGGAGAATACACAGCGCGACGCTGCGATGCCGCCGGCACGGAAACAGGTGCCTGCTCCGCAGATGGAGAACCGGTCGGCCCCAGGCTCACGTTGCTCTCCACCAGCACGCCCATAGTGCTCATGATAGTTTCGCTCGCCTGAACCGGTTTGGACAGTCCTCCGTCGCCGGTGGCGCCGACATCATCCGTGTCCATTTCAGCGATGATCCCGCCTACCGGAATCGTCTCCCCTTCTTCGGCCAGAATCCGCGTAAGAGTCCCGCTAAAGGGCGCGGGCATCTCCATGTTCACCTTGTCGGTAACCACCTCAACCAGAGGATCATATTTGTCTACCTGATCACCGGGTTTTCGGAGCCACTTCTCTATGATGCCTTCAACGACGGATTCGCCGACTTGTGGGAGTTCAATGGGTACAATTGGCATGAATAAACCTCTAGTAGGCAGCCAGCTTCCTTAGAGCATTGCAAATCTTCTGGGTGTTGACCATAAAGCTGTCTTCCATCGTGGGCGCGAAGGCCATTGCCGGCAGGTCCGGCCCGCAGAGCCTCATCACAGGAGCATCCAGGTATTCGAAGGCTTCCTCCGCAAGGATGGCCGAAACTTCAGCTCCAACGCCTCCAGTAATGCTGGCCTCGTGGACGATTAGCGCTTTCCCGGTATTCTTGACGGAATCCAGTATAGTCTCGTTATCCAGTGGTCTGAGTGTGCGCAGATCCAGCACCTCCACACTAACGTCCTCGTCCTCCAACAGGGTGGCGGCCTCCATTCCGTAGTGAATTGCCAACCCGTAGCTAATCAGAGTTATGTCCGTTCCGGGTCGTTTCACCTCAGCCCTTCCGATGGGAATTGTATAGTTCGAATCCGGCACCTCGCCTCGAACAGCCCGGTAAGTCTTCTTGTGCTCCAGAAAGATCACCGGGTTATCATCTCGAATGGCCGCCTTCAGCAGGCCTTTCGCGTCGTAGGGATTGGAAGGCGCAATGACCTTCAAGCCCGGGGTATTGTAAAGATAGCTTTCGATATATTGTGAGTGAAAGAGCCCGCCCCTGACGCCGCCGCCGTAGGGAATCCGCACAACCATGGGGGCAGACAGGTAACCGTTGGTCCCGTAGTGAACCCTGGAAGCCTCCCCCACCAGTTGATTGGCCGCATACCACCAGAAGTCGGAAAACTGGATCTCTGCAATGGGGCGAAGACCCTTCAGGGCCAACCCCAGTGAGATTCCGGCAATCGAGCATTCGGCCAAGGGGGTGTCTATGATTCTTTCCTCGCCGAATTCCTCGATAAAGTTCTGAGTAGCCAGGAAGACTCCACCCCGGATGCCCACGTCCTCTCCGAGAACCATGACCCGCGGGTCCGCCGCCAGCTCCTCCCTCATGGCCTCCCGAATTGCTTCTATGGTGGATTTGACACTCATGAAATCCGCCTAAGGCGCGTAGAGGTGACCGTAGAGATCCTCCGCATCGGGCCATGGAGTATTCTCGGCCGCATCCGTCACCCTGTTGACCTCAGCTCTCGACTCCTGAAGTAGCTGCTCGTCATGAGCGGGGGTGAGGATTCCTAGTTCATCAAGATAAGCGTTGAGCCGCTTCAGCGGGTCACGGCTTTTCGAGTCCTCCATGTCTCTAACCGTTCGATAGCGGGTATCGTCGTCGTCGGATGTGTGAGGCTTCAGCCGCTCAACCTTCAACTCCAGTAGGGTAGGACCACCGGAGGGATGTCGGGCTCTATCGATAGACTCCCGGGCGGCCTGGTATACCTCAAGAAAGTCGGTGCCATCGACAATCTGACCCGGAAAGCCGTAACCAGATGCCCGGTCGGCAAGATTCTCAATAGCCATCTGCTTCTCCTGAGGCACGGAGATAGCCAAACGATTGTTATAGCAACAGAAAACAACAGGCAACCCGTGAATACCCGCAAAATTCATTGCTTCGTGGCATTCACCTTCACTGGACCCACCGTCCCCGAAGGAAACGAATACCACGGTATCTTCTCCCAATCTCTTGCAACCCAAAGCATAGCCTACGGCCTGGCTCAGATTGGAACCCACTACATTAGACAGGTGTATGATTGGGTGATTGGGTGACGCCCCTTGCAGCAGAAACTGGCGACCACCGTTGAACGTATTTCCTTCCTTCCCGATGTGCCCAATCATCATTTCCATGGGAGAGACTCCCATAACCAGCTTCATAGGCATGTCGCGATAGTAGGGAAAGAGGAAACATGAGCCGTCCATCTTCGCCGCCAGCGCCAGCGCCATCGACGCGGCCTCTGAACCCTGGCAGGAGGCAACCAGCGGCACCTTGCCCTGTCGGTTCAGCGCGATGAGCCGGTCGTCCATAATTCGAGCCAGTACCATCTGCGCGTACAACTCAAGCAGCTGGTCATCGCCTATGCCCAATTTGTGATGGGCGGGAGGGGCCTTCGTGCTAGATGGGAGACTCTCCCCGTTTGGGGACATCCACATTCCTCCGAGTCAAAGGGTAAAAGTTAGGGGCATCCTGCTAGATGCCCCTGCCCGGTATCGATTCACCCCGGGCAAATTATGCCCAAGGTCTGCGTAATTATGGGTTCAATGATGATGCTCTGTCTGAATGAGAATTTCAACGAATTTCCAGTTTCAAAAGGATTTCAGTAATGCCTTTTCTGTTGCTTTCAAACTTTAGTTGATTGGTTTAACACCGCTGGACTATAGGAAAATTCTATCCGTGGAAATCGCTGCATGTCAAGAAGAATCCGTCATTCGGTCGGATGACACTTTTTTGCGATTTCTCATGCCCAATAACAGGCCCTTACGGGTGGCAAGGCGCAAGTCGCCTTGATCCATACCAGTGGCTCACAGGGCAGATGGAAGCTCCTTGAGCAGGTAGTCTACAGATCTCCCAACTCCTGCTGAAATACCTCCGCAAGCACCGCAACTCCTTCGCGAAGTTCCTGCTCTGTGGGCAGTCCATAGCAGATGCGGATGTAGTTGGACCCGTGATTCTCCGGGTCCGCCGTCCACTCGGACCCCGGATTGTAGATCAAGCCCCGCTTCTTCGCCGCTTCCAGGGGCTTCATAGTATCCACACCCTCGGGGAATTTGAACCACATCACCATCCCGCCCCTTGGCTCGTAGAACTCCACCGTCGGACCAAAGTGCTCCCTCATCGCCGCTACCAACACATCCTTCTTCCGGTGGAGCATATCCCGCACCGTTTCGATGTGCTCTTCATAGTTTTCCTCAAGGAAACCGGCCACCATCATCGGAGTGACCATATTCGTGCCCACGTCAATCTTGCTCACAACAATCTGGTTCATCACGTCCTGTGGCGCAACGATATATCCCAACCTGACCCCCGGTGCCAGCGACTTTGAAAATGAACCGATGTGAAGCACGTGGTTGGTGTCATCCAGAGACCGAATTGCGTGCTCCCACTCCCCTTCGAAAATCAGGTCCCCATAGCATTCGTCCTCAAAGATGGGAACTCCAAACTCCTGGCTGATTCGCAGCATCTCCCGGCGCCGCTCCATGGGAAGATTCGTCCCGGTGGGGTTCTGGCAAGTGGGTATCGTATAGATGTACTTCGGCTTGATGCCCTCCTCGCGCAGTTCCGTCAAAATGCGCTCGAGCTCGTCCGTCTTCATCCCATCGTCGTCCATCGGCACGCCCACAATGCGCGCCCCGCTCTTCTTTGCGTTATTCACCGCTCCTGAGTAGGTGAACAACTCCGTCAAGACCACGTCGCCCGGCTCCAAGAGGGTATCGTTGATTAGCAAAATGCACTGGGTGGATCCGGAGCAGATCATCACCTCGTCAACCGTAACCTCGATTCCCCGGTGCTTCTTCAACTTCTTAACCAGGTATTCGCGAAGGGCCATATTGCCCAAAGGCCCACCGTCCGAATAGTAGACTGCCAGGTTACGGCCATTCTTCTCCAAGGCCTTCGTCATCGACTCGATGAAACCCTCTACCGGAATCAGGTCCGGGTCGCCGTGACCGGTTACGAAGTTGTACTTGTACAATCCCTCCCACGGGCCGGCCGCCGGTGGAAGCCCCTTGGCGTATAGCTTCGAGTAATCAAGAGCCTTGGTGGTCATGGTTCGCCCTCCCCATTATTCTTCCGAAGTCCAATCCAACCTTCGAGACTGAAGGTGGCCTCATCATAACACCCCCCTTAAACAGTGTCCATTTGACCTCTGGCGCCCGCAGTTGGCCTTCGAATCAGCGTTGCGATAGAATCAGTCAACCACCTAATTCATGATTGGAGGAGTCACTAATGTGGAACGGCTTTAAGGTCATCGACGCTGATGCTCATATGCACGAACCGGAATACCTCTGGGAGCGGTACGTGGAGCCCCAGTTCAAGGAACAGGTCCCCAAGGTTGTCGGCATGAACGGCATCAACTTCATCTACGAACCGGATGGACGCCTCATCCCCCATGGGAAGGGCCGTACCGGTCACCCCGCCTCCGTCTACGAAGGCATGAAGGAGAAGTACGGCAAGGCAATGGATGAATGGTGGTCTCCCGAGATTCGCCTCGAGGAGATGGACCGTTTCGGTTGGGACATCCAGGTGATTCTTCCCACCGGCAGCAACGGCAACTTCGCCGCCGACGTTTCACTTGTGGACCCGAAACTCGGCGCCGCCATGTCTCGCGCCTACCACAACTGGTGCTACGAGTATTGCAGCGCCGACGGCAGGCGGATGAAATTCACCGCCGTACTGCCCGCCGGCGACGTGGACGAAATGTTGACCGAAGCCCGCCGCGCCGTTGGAGAGCTCGGAGCCGCCTCCGTCCGAAATCCCCTATTACCGGAGGGCAAGTGGCTTCACCACCCGGAGTACGACCCTATGTGGCAGCTGGCTTCCGACTTGGATTTCCCCATCACCATTCACGGGGAATACCAACGCCGCCGCTTCCAACCCTTCTCCCCAATCAAGGGCGACGAGGGAGCTTTCGGAGCTCTGGACCATGCAATTGGCTTCGCTTTCGACAACATGGCCACCTACGGCCATTACGTTTTTGGCGGCATCCTGGAGCGTTTTCCGAAGTTGCGCCTTGGCCTCCTTGAGTCTAATGCCGGATGGGTGCCCTTCTGGCTTGGGCGCCTGGACGACCACGCCGGTGGACGCCAGGCCGCCTTCATGGGCAGCACTCCCCTCAACCTCAAGCCCAGCGAATACTTCACCCGCCAGTGCATCATTTCCGCGGACGCCGACGAAGTCGCCCTGAAGTACACCGTCGATTTCGTCGGGGACGACCTGATTGTGTTCAACACCGACTATCCACACCCTGACGCCCCCGACCCGCGAACGGTAATGACCGATTTCATGGACCAACCGATCTCTGAAGAATCCAAGCGCAAGATTCTATGGGACAATGCCATAAAACTGTACGGCCCACGGGTGGTTAACGGCGCGAACCCATCATAAGGAGTCCGACAATGCCCTTCGTCAAGACCGTCCCGTACCAGGAAGCCAATGGCCTTCTGAAGGAGGCCTACGATGGAATGCTCGCCCGTCAGGGAAGGATCAGCAACGTGTACGCCGTGAGCAGTCTGCGCCCGGAGACCATGGTCAGCCTGCAAAGTCACCATGAACCAGTCATGCAGAGCGCCACCTCCGGTCTCACCGAAGCGGAAAAGCAGATGATCGCTACCCTTGTTTCCGCGCTGAACAAGTGCCGCTATTGAACCATAGCCCACGCAGAGGCTCTGCGTAGAGCGGAACCCGATTCCCAGCTGGCCCGGCAGGTGGGCCTGGACTACAGAAATGCCGAACTCACGGCCAAGCAGGTCGCCATGCTGGAATTCGCCGAACACCTCACCCTGGATCCCGCCAACATCACCGCCGCGCACCACGACGAACTCCGGAGCGAGGGGTGGACGGACCCGGACATCGTCGACATGGTCCACATCGTCGCCCTGTATTCCTACATGGTCAGGGTGGCGGACGGTCTGGGAGTGGAGTTGGAACCGGGGCGCGGATGGGAGCAGGTGGCCGAGAAACTGCCCTTCAAAGACCACAGCACTCCAAAGAGGTTCCGGACCATTGAGGAAGCCAGGCAGGTTGCTGCGGACTGTCTCTGATGTAGTCTCTCAGCCATATACGAGATAAGCTGTTACAATGGGTCTGAAGGGGATTGCTGGCAGTCGGCCCGGGCTTGGCCCTCGTGTCTGATGGGGCAGCCACCAATCCGTCACCAGGCTATCCAAGCCTGAATTGGATGAAGAACTTAGGGGAGAGCATAGATATGGCCCTACCGGAAAGAATGAAGTTTGGCATTTTCCTGGCTCCCTTTCACTGGAGCGGGGACAACCCTACGCTGTGTCTGGAGCGTGACCTGGAACTCATACAACTGCTGGACAGTCTGGACTACGACGAAGCGTGGATAGGCGAGCACCACAGCGCAGGCTGGGAGACCATAGCATCGCCGGAGATATTCATCGCTGCCGCCGCCGAGCGTACTAAGCGCATCAAGCTGGGTACCGGCGTGGTCAGTCTCCCCTACCATCACCCTCTCATGGTGGCCAATCGAATGGTCCTGCTTGACCACATGACCCGCGGACGCGTCATGATGGGCGTGGGCCCGGGCGCTCTCGTATCCGACGCCTATATGATGGGGATAGATCCTCCAACCCAGCGTCGGCGCATGGACGAGTCCCTCTCCATCATCCTCCGGCTCATGCAATCAACGGACCCCATAACCTATGAAAGCGAGTGGTTCACCCTCAAGGAGGCACTGCTTCACTTGAGGCCGTACACCCGGCCACACATGCCGATCGCCGTCGCCGCTGCTCAATCCCCATCCGGAATGGTCGCTGCCGGCAAGCACGGCGCGGGTGTCCTTTCCGTAAGCATGCCCCGCGCGGGAGTGGCCATTGCCGCCGATCCAAACGATGCGGCAGTCCGTCCTCCCCTGCACGAATACTGGAAAATTGCAGAGAATACCGCCGCACAACACGGCAAGACCATGGACCGGAACGAGTGGCGCCTGACCATTCACGTTCATCTGGCGGAGAGCCGTGAGGAAGCGAGGGAACAGGCCAGAATCGGCGCGGGACGCTACCAGAGAGAGTACTTCGAAAACACCCTTGGCAACATGAGCGGATTTACCGGCCCCCAGGACGAGATGATCGACTACATGATCGAGACCAACCAGTGGTGTGTCGGCACCCCCGACGACCTCATAGACTTCATCCATCGACTCGACCAGGAAAGCGGCGGATTTGGCGGGATCCTAATTCAGGCCACCGAGTGGGCCACCCGGGAGCAGGTCTTCCACAGCTACGAACTCCTGGCGCGCTACGTAATGCCCCACTTCCAGGGTTCCCTGGCGAACCTGAAATCCTCCCAGGAATGGTCCATCGACAATCGAGACCACCTTCAGTCCCTTCGCCGTGCCTCTCTACAAAGAGCAAGAGACGACTATAAGGGCAGCTGATATTCACCGGTTGTGGATTGGAGAAGATTGACCGAATGTATTAGCATTAGTAGGGGATGACCGCGCCGAGAGAATCCATATGGAGCGTGACGAGAAGAACCAGAATCCTCTATTTCGTGACATTCTCCTTTGTGGTCACCATCAGCGTGATTCTCTTGGCCATCCACGAAACAGCCATCAACGACACGGACACCCTCTACGATACCGCGAAGGCTATCTGGATCACGTCGTCCCAGATGTCCCCGGCGTGGGTGGTATTCTCTCTGATCCTGGCAGAATTAGGAGATTGGACAATGGTACTGGCAGAAGCATTTCGTGAACACCGCCGCAAAAGGCAAGAGCAACAGTTACAAGAAGCCGTCATAGAAGGACGTGCTGCAATTCAGGCTAAGTGGGAGGCATGGAATGATCGTCGGTTAGAGGCGGAGAAGAGCAATCTCCCATTCGACGAGCCTCCGCCGTCCCTGGAAGACTCCACCAACGGGAGCGTGGCATAGTGGAAATCATCCTCAGTTCCCCCAGAGGCTTCTGCGCCGGCGTTGTTCGGGCAATCGAAATCGTCGAGCTTAGCCTGAAAAAGTTCAAGCCACCGATTTACGTCAAGCACGAAATTGTCCATAATCCATATGTTGTCAAGGCCTTGGAGGAGAAGGGCGCCATAACCGTCGACACCGTTGAGGAGATCCCCCCGAACTCAAACGTGGTATTCTCGGCTCACGGCTCCCCTCCAGAAGACTTTCAGAAGGCCCTCGACAGAAACCTGAAGGTCATCGACGCAACCTGTCCTCTCGTCACCCGGGTCCACAACGAGGCAATCAAGTACAATTCTGAGGGGAAGCGTGTCATCCTGGTGGGTCATCGCGGACACGCAGAGGTGAACGGCACCATGGGTCAGGCACCCATGGCCCTTGTAGACGACACGGGGCCAGGGGAACTCCCAACATGGGACCCCGATACCCCCGTTGCAATTCTAACCCAGACCACCCTATCCGTAGACGACACCGCCCGCGCAATCTCCAAGATACAAGGCCGCTTCACCGATGCCCTAGTTCGCAACGATCTTTGTTACGCGACCACCAACAGGCAGGAAGCAGTCAAAAAGCTGGCCGAACTGGTGGACCTGGTGCTAGTTATCGGCGCCCGGAATAGTTCAAACTGCAACCGCTTGCGCGAAGTTGCCGAGCGGCAGGGGGTGCCTTCCCATCTCATTAATAGCGCGAACGCCCTGCGGGATGAATGGCTCACCAACGTCACGAAAGTGGGCATCTCATCAGGCGCCTCCACTCCCGAAGTCCTGGTTGATCAGGTAATCACCAAGCTGAAGCCCGACAAGATCACCACACTGGATGTCATCGAAGAAGACGTCACCTTTGTGCTTCCCAAGGAGTTCAGAGGTTGAAGATTTCGGATCTGCAGGAACAATACGTCAGCCTTGACACCACCCTGGAGGCCAAGGGAGAAGAAGCCATAGACACCCACTGTCTTCTAGCCTTCGACTACCAGTACGCAGATAGCCCCGGCCAGATCTCAATGGATACCGACGAGTTCACAGCACTCTGCCCCTGGACTGGACTACCCGATTACGGCAACCTGACCATCGACTATACTCCGACAGACAAGCTAATCGAGCTCAAGTCGTTGAAATACTACCTGCTCTCATTCCGCGATGTCGGCATCGTTCAGGAGCACGCCGCCAACCGGATTCTGCAAGACCTGGTGGAACTCTGCCGACCACGGTCGATGAAGGTGACTCTCGACTACAAGATCCGGGGCGGCATTCACACGGTGGTCACTGCAGAATACCCGAATCCCAAGGTCACGGGCTGAAGTCCTACTTCTCAGGCCCCAGGAGGATATCTCCGTCCTCCACCTTAACGTGGTAGGTGGGAACACCCTCGAATGCCGGCGGCGTTTCCGCCTCGCCGGTGCGAATATTGAAACATGCCCCGTGAAGAGGGCATTCGAGGGAATCGCCATCCAGATAACCGTCTGCCAGGTAAGCAGCGGCGTGGGTGCACTCTCCGCCGATGGCGCAGATGTCTCCGTCAGCGTTAATCAAAGCCACCAGCTCCCCATCGACTTCAACCTGCTTAGTGGCGCCCGGAGGGAGATCTCCAATCTGCGCGACCTTTACGAACTCGTCAGCCATAGTTCCTCCTGCTTTTCCGATGCGGCGCTCCTGGGCGCCTATCTTCATGACAACCAACTGGGCTCCCGTCGTTTACGGGGGCCATATTATATAACAAAGGCCAGCCCGTCATAGCCCCACGCGGCCAGAATGACGGATAGGATTCAGTATTTGGTGTTGCCTTGATGGCATCGGAGTGAATTGTATTTCCAGGTTGGGATTTCTTGACACTTTTGGAAGCTGCTGGCTATGATGTAGTCATTCCAGAGACCCCCGAGCTTCACGCCTGTAAAGCGGGGCACACGCCCACTTCATCAGGGCACAATGCAGCGGCCGGGTGAGGAGAAGGAGACACTAATGAGCAGCAAAGATATTGAACTCATGGCCCATCTACTGAGGAGGGCTGGCTTTGGCGCCACCCGCGACGAATTGGAGGCCTACGTAGCAAAGGGATACGAAGAAACGGTGGAAGAGCTGGTGGACCCGGAAGGTCACGGCATGCCCCACGTGGATGAAGACAACTTCTATCGACATCATCCGGCGTCGGAAAACCCGGGCGGAAACCCCACCAACGGTCAGGCCCAGTGGATGTACCGCCTGATCAACTCGCCACGCCCCCTCGAAGAGAAGATGACCCTCTTCTGGCACCATGTCTTTGCCACCGGCAACGCCAAGGTGGACCATTGCGCGGTCGTGCTCCAGCAGATTGACACTTTCCGCAAGCATGGAATGGGCAGCTTCCGCGACCTGCTTCTCATGGTGTCGAAAGACCCCGCCATGATTTTCTGGCTGGACAACAACGAGAACCACAAGCACGCACCGAATGAGAACTGGGGGAGGGAACTCCTTGAGCTCTTCTCCATGGGCCAGGGCAACTACACGGAACAGGACGTGAAGGAAGCTTCGCGGGCGTTCACCGGCTGGACCATAGAGCCCAGCCTGCCGCGGATGCCATTCCAGCGGTATCCGTGGTACTTCGAGTACCGCCCCGAGGACCATGACGACGGGGAGAAGGTGTTCCTTGGTCATCGGGGCCGGTTCAACGGCGAGGACATCATAAACATCATCGTTCGTCAGCCGGCGACAGCCCGGTTTATAGCCCGCCATCTGTATAACTTCTTCGTGGCGGACGAGGTGCAGGTACCCAGCTGGCAGGACGAAGCCCCCCGCGATCCAGTCGCCATCAATCTCATCGGAGAAACCCTGATAACTTCCGGCTACGACATGCGGGCCACCATGCGAATGCTGTTAAACTCGGACTTCTTCAAGGACGAGAGCACCTGGTACGCCAAGGTCAAGAGTCCGGCTGAGATTGTGGCCGGGACCATGCGACTGGTCAAAGACCACCAGATGCCCAGCCCCGGCATAGGGCAAATCGGACTGGAGCCGGGCTACCAGGGTCAGGCGCTGCTGGACCCGCCCAGCGTCGAGGGTTGGCACACCGGCAAGGAGTGGATAGACAGCGGCTCCTTGCTGCGTCGCATTAACTTCGTAGCCGACCGGGTGGGTGACACCAGCCTGCCGGGGGTGCGCTCCATCGTGGACCGCCTCTCCAACAGCGCGGATATGTCTGCCGAGGAGATGGTGGACGCCTGCATAGACCTGATTGGCCCCGTTCGGGTCACCGGAGACACGCGCGCCGAGATCATCTCCCACGTCGAGAAAGGCGGGCCGGTCAGCAGGGGGTCTTCGGAAGAGGAGAGAGCAGCCTTTGCCCGCCGAGTCGGGGAAACTCTACAGCTTGTAGCCTCCACCAGGGAGTTCCAGTTCGGCTAGAACCGGCCGAAGAAACCCCAGACGCCTCAACTCTATGTCAGGAGTGATCCAAGATACAGATGCAGACAATCAGCGTTAGAAACAGGGTGTACAACTACAGTCATTGCGTGGGCCGCAACGCCGTATCCGGCGCGGGATTTCACTATCCTAACGCGCTAGCGAGGGGCGCCGGCGACATCGTCTACGTGGTCAACCAGCCGGATGAACTCCAGCCCGTCCCCCATATCACCAAGGTGTCGGTGGGAGGTGGCTGGCATGAGGAAGAGCACATCTGCGACTTCGGGAAACGTGGCAACGGGGACGGGGAATTCGTCTGGCCCTCGGCAATCGCCCTGGACTCCCGAGGCCGCGTCTACGTTGCCGACGAGTGGCTGCACCGCATCAGCATCTTCGATGGAGACGGAAATTTCCTCGCCAAGTGGGGAGCGCCCGGCGCGGGCCAGGGCCAGCTCAACGGTCCCACCGGCCTGGCCATAGACAGCGAAGACAATGTCTACGTCACGGAGATCAACAGCCATCGCGTGCAGAAGTTCACTGCCAATGGCGAATACCTATCCGGTTGGGGCGGCGAAGGCACCGACCACGGCCGCTTTACCCAACCTTGGGGAATAGCAATCGACGCGAACGACGACGTTTACGTGGCTGACTGGCGCAACGACAGGGTAGAGAAGTTCTCCAGCAACGGTGCGTACCTGACTTCCTTTGGCGAGCCGGGAGACGAACAAGGCCAGGTTCGCCGACCCAGTGACGTTGCCGTGGACAAGGATGGGGACGTCTACGTGGCCGATTGGTGGAATCACAAGATTGAGGTCTACGATCCGGATGGGAGTCACGTCACGACCTTCATCGGGGATGCGGAGCGCCTTTCCAAGTGGGCGGAGACCGTTGTCGAGTCCAACCCCGACGCGGTCAAGGCCCGCCTCAGGGTAAAGAGCCTGGAGCCAGAATGGCGGTTTACCCGTCCTACCGGCATCGACGTAGGTGACGACGGCCGTATCATGGTGGTTGAGAGCCAGCGCATGCGCATACAGATATACCAGAAAGAAGAGAATTGGGTGGAGCCCCAGTTCAATCTTTAGACCCGTATATTCACCGAAAACCTTCTGGTCCACGTCGCCGCGCGCCCGTGGGCCAGTTTATTTCTTGCTGAGGAGAGACCCATGACTAGCGCCATTACCCCGGACATCATCTACGAACTGACATCGTACTCGTCGCCAACGCTTTCGCCCGGGGGAGAGCTTCTGGCCTTCGCCCAATCAAGGGTGGACAGGGAATCGATGAAGGCGAACTCACGCATTGTGTTGGCATCTCCGGACGGAGGTAAGGCGAGCGCCTTCACCCATGGGCCCGGGGATTCCGCCCCCCAGTTTTCGCCCGACGGGAAGACCTTGGCATTCCTGCGACCCGACGACAAGGGCCGCGTCCAAATCTGGACTATCAGCATTGACGGTGGAGAAGCTGCCAAGGCAACCGATGCAGAGGGTGGGGTGGTGGAATTCTCCTGGTCGCCGAATTCCAATGCCCTGTGCTATGGGGCCGACGTGGACCCAAACCGGGCACCGGAAGACCATGACTATAGCAAGGACCCAAGGGTCCGCATCGTGCGTCGGATTACCTATAGGGCGGACAACCTGGGCTGGCGGGGAGACATGTACCGCCAGCTATTCGTGGTCAACCTGGCCGATTGCTCCAGCCGCTCCCTGACGAGCGGTGACTACGACAACGGCTCCCCCCGGTGGTCCCCCGATGGACAGAGCATCGCCTTCATCTCGGCGCGACGACCAGATAGGGAGACCGTGCCCTATAACGAGGCTTATGTGGTTCCTGCAGGGGGTGGAGAGCCTCAGTGCCGGTCCGAGGGTCTCTCCAGCATAGGCGCCGTGGCTTGGACACCTGATTCCCGGGGGCTGGTTGTCATCGGCTCGGACGACGATGAATTGGGGGCAGCCTGGCAGGGCAAGCTCTTCATGCTCCGGCAGGGTCAAGATCCCCGGCTGGTCGGTGGAGATTCGCTCAGGCCGGTGGCGGGCTTCCCGCCTTTGATGCCCAGCCCACAGCTCAACGTCACAGGCGATAGCGTGGTCTTCATGGGAGACTCCCACGGGCAGTCGTATATCTGTCGGGCATCCCTGGACGGCGGCGACGCGGAAATCCTAACCACCGGCGGCGCACAGTATACGGAGATGGCGGCGGACGCCACGTCCGGCGTGGCAGTTGTTGTGGCCGCATCCCCGGATTCTGCCGGAGACCTGCAGTCGGTGGACCTTTCATCGGGTGAATCCAGGACTTTGACGGATGATAACCAACCCTATTTCAGCGCTCACCCACCGGCGACGCTCCGTAAGTCAACGCTGACCAGGGTTGGCATGGAGATTGAATCGAGGCTGCTTGTGCCTCCAAACTTCGACGAGACTCAACGCTATCCGCTGATAGTCAACATCCACGGAGGGCCGCACGGCTCCTTCTACGACGCTTTCAACGCGGTAGAGCAGGTCCTGGCTACGGCGGGATACCTGGTGTTGAGCGTGAATCCTCGCGGTTCTTCGACTTACGGGGCGGACTTCCTGAAGGCAGTGTTGAGAGACTGGGGTGGAGAGGACTTCCGGGACATCATGGCGTCCCTGGACGAGACCTGCGCCCTCCCCTTCGTGGATTCCAGCCGGCTGGGGGTGTATGGGTACAGCTACGGCGGGTTCATGAGCTCCTGGGCAATCGGACACGACACCCGATTCGGCGCGGCCGTCGTCGGCGCACCCTGCATAGACCTGCTGGGCATGTATGGCACGTCGGACATAGGCGTCAGCTTCGGCGAGCGTCAGTGGGGCGGCCTTCGAAAGGACAACATCGAGCACTACCTGGAGCACTCGCCGCTGACCTACGCCGACAGGGTGGAGACGCCGGTACTGCTGCTGCACGGAGAGTCCGACCATCGCTGTCCCATCGAGCAGAGCGAGCAGTACTTCGTTACGCTGAGACGGTTGGGCAAGGAAGTGGAGTTCGTCCGGTTCCCGGGCTGCTCCCACCCGTTCCTCCGCGCCGGCCACCCCAAGATGCGGGAGGAGTATCTGAGCCGCACCCTGGGCTGGTTCGACAAGCACCTGCAGCCGGAGTCGTAGTCGCTAGCGGCCCAGCAGCTTCTTGAAGAACTCCCCCAGGACTACCCAACTCTGACCGGCGGCGTCCTGCGGTGCGCGGATGTGTCCGAGCAGCTTGCTCGCATCCGCGACGCGGGTGGAGGCGACCTTTACATTCTCCGTTATCTCCTGGACCTTGGCTACGATGTCCGGCGCGCCGTCAGCGGAGGTGCGCGCCAGCCGCGCCAGATCCACCACAGCCTCCCTGGCAGTGTGGGAGACTTCGGCCAAGTTCTTCCACGCCTCCGCTGCGTTCCGGCTGGCCTTCTCCACGTTGACGCTGGTCTCTTCGGCGTTACGCAGGGTCCGTCTCAGGGTCGGGTAGACAAGGATGAAGCCCACGAAGAGGGCGAGAAAAAGCAATGCCCCGGCCAGCATGAACGAGATTACGGCAATGTCCTGGAACGTCGTTGTGGTGTCTGCGTTCACGGCGAATAGTCAGTGGGCGTTCATGGCGCAAGTTCGGTCAGGATATTCAGCCTTGACTTGCCAGTATGATGACCAACACAACCAGCACCACGACGGCGATGATTAGGAGAGCGGCGAAGATTCGCTGCATGACCCCAATCACGGTTAAGGGAAGCATGATGAGCTTAATCGGAAGCATCAGTATCCAGAGCAGGACTTTGAGAATGGCAGACATGGAGCGAGCTCCTCAACAATATGGATAGGAATCACCTCACTTTACCACGCCAACGCAGCGTCGGCTAAGGGCAGAGGATCAACGGCGTACGCTTTTTGTAAATTGTGTTAGGATACGGGCACCGAATTCTGCCAGGAGGCTGCACTATGGCCATCACGGGGAAAGGTATAATTTCGAGAGTGCCGGGGGAGCGCACCGAACTGGAAGAGATTGTGGTCTACCCGCCGGGGCCGGGAGAAGTGCTGGTCAGAATCCAGGCAAGCGGCGTTTGTCACACCGACCTGCATTACAAGCTGGGAAGGTTGACGACAAGTTTCCATATCTGCTGGGCCACGAAGGGGCGGGAATAGTGGAAGCGGTGGGCGAAGGAGTAACCGAGCCGAAGGTCGGGGACTACGTGGTAATGGCCTGGCGGGCCCCCTGCCAGAATTGCCGTTTCTGCCGCATCGGACAGCTTCAGCTTTGCGCCGCCAGCCTCAACGCAGAGCCGCGCATGTTTGCCAAGAAGGACGGAAAGGTGCTCAATCCCGCGCTGGGCATCGGGACCTTCTGCACCCACACCGTGGTGGCTGCCAAACAGGCCGTTCCCGTGCCCCTGGAGTGCCCGCCGGTGCAGGCCTGCCTCATTGGCTGTGGCGTGATGACCGGCGTCGGAGCGTGCCTGTACACGGCAGGGGTGCGGCGGGGCAGCAGCGTCGCCGTTTACGGCTGTGGCGGCATTGGGTCCAGCGTGATAATGGGAGCCAAGCTGTCCCGGGCCGGGACGATCATCGCCGTGGACATCGCGGAAAACAAGCTCCAATGGGCCAGGGAATTCGGGGCGACCCACCTGGTCAACGCCACTGAAACGGACCCGGTGGAGGCCATAAAGGAGATCACCGGAGGAAACGGGGTCGACTACTCCTTCGAGTGCGTGGGAATGCCCCAGACGCTGGACCAGGCCCTCTGGTCGAGGGACCTGGCGGGGACTTGCACCCTCATCGGAGTTCCGGACCCGACGATGAAACTGGAACTGCCCATGCTGCAGTTCTTCGGACTGGGTGGAAATCTGCGGGTTAGCTGGTATGGCGACTGCCTGCCCTCCCGGGACTTCCCACTGCTTTCCGAGTGGTACATGAGCGGGGAGCTGGACCTGGACCGGATGGTAACGGATACCATCAACCTGGAGGACACGGAGGCGGCCTTCGACGCCATGGAGAGGGGAGAGACTCTGCGCTCCGTCATCACCTTCCCGGATTAGAGGAGCCAATGGCCCGCATACATAGATATACTATTCAGCCCGCTGCAGGAGAAAAAGCATGAGCACCTACATTCAGCTATTGACCCTGACCCACCATGGTCGGGAAGAGGCCATTGACAATCCCACGGCAGTGCTTTCGGCACAGGACCGGATTAACGTTCCGGGAGTGCGCGTCCTCGGACTCTACGCGGTCCTGGGAGGGTACGACTTCGTCAGCATGATCGAGGCGCCGGACAACGATTCCATTGCCCAATACTCGCTGCAGTTGGGGGTGAAGGCCGGAGTGACGGTTGTAACACTGCCTGCCATACCAGTTGCCCGGCTGGAAGGCGCCGAAATACGACCTGTGCCGGAGATGGAGACCGCCGGCAATGCGGTGCCGGATTGAAGTCCGTAAGCCCGGTGCAATCATGCGATGAGAAGGAAGTGGACCCGTGAGGGCGCGACCCCGAATAGATAGAAGACAGCACAATAAGGACAACAGGCGCCTGCGACGTATGGGCGGCTCCACATTCCGTCGAAAGCCTTCAACCAAGGTGAGCGGCGTGATTGTGGAGGGCCGAAATCCCGTTATCGAGGCGCTCCGCGGTGACAGGCCCGTGAAGCGGATCATGCTGGCCAGCGGCGTGGGGCAGTCTCCCACCATCGAGAAGATATTCCGCCTGGCCAGGGAGCGGGGCATGACGGTGGAGCGGGTGGAACGGCGGGAGGTGGAGAATCTCAGCATAACGGGCAAGAGCCAGGGAGTGCTGGCTATCACCGGCCCCAAGGGCTACGTGGGTTTGAAGCGGCTGCTGGAGATTGGCAGCGAACGGGGGGAAGCGACGCTGCTGGTGACGCTGGACGGTATCCAGGACCCGCACAACCTGGGGGCCATACTGCGCACGGCAGACGCCTCGGGGGTGCACGGGGTTGTTATCCCGGAGCGACGTGCCGCCAGCCTTTCGCCCGGCGTGGCGCGGGCATCGGCGGGGGCCATGGAGCATGTGAACGTGGCCCGTGTCCCAAACCTGACCAACGCGATCACACGGCTGTCGAAGCAGGGCGTCTGGACCGTAGGCATAGATCCAAAGGGAACCCTGGACTTCTCCGAAGTCGACTACCGACAGCCCACGGCCATCGTGATAGGCGCGGAGGGGAAGGGAATCTCGCGATTGGTGAAGGAGAAGTGCGACGCCCTGGCCCGGATACCCATGAAGGGGCGGGTGGCCTCTCTGAATGCCTCAGTTTCGGCGGCGCTGGTGATGTACGAAGCCATGCGGCAGCGCACACCGGCTCGCTCCGGTTCCCGTTAGAAACGCAGGAGGCTGCAGTCATGAATGAGCCTGAGAGCTATATCAAATACATACTCCGGACTCGCGACCTCTACTCATCCCACACAGCCTACAGGTGGGTGGCAAACGCCGACGCGCCGTGGACACCGCTTACCAAGCCCCTGCAAGAATCTCGGGTGGCCCTTGCCAGTTCATCGGGCATCTACCTGAAGGGGCAGACGCCCTTTCACACGAAGGACGACACCTCCATACGGGAGATCCCCAAAAGCGCGACTGCGGGCGAATTCGGCCTGAACCATTTCGGTTACCGGATGGACGGGGCGGAGCGGGACCCCAACTGCGTGTTTCCGCTGGACCAGCTGCGAAGGCTGGAGAAGGAGGGTTTCATCGGGGAGCTGGCAGGTACCGCATATACCTTCATGGGGGGGATATACTCGGCGCGGCGGGTGCGGGAAGAGCTGGCGCCGCAGCTCGTCGAGAGGGCGCTGGCGGAGGCGATTGACCTGTTCTACCTGGTGCCTGCCTGACCGGTGTGTCACCAGTCCGTGGGGCTGATAGCGAGGGCCATCGAGGAAGCGGGAATCCCAACTATGACGATGTCGTCGGCGTGGGACATCACCCAAAGCGTAAAGCCGCCGCGAGCGGCCTTCGTCAACTTCCCCCTTGGGAATCAGACGGGCCGACCTGGCAACCCGGAGGAGCAGTTGGGGATTGTGAGAGACGCGCTCACCTCGGCGTATGCGATGGCGGAGCCGGGTTCGGTGACCGTTCTCCCCTACGTTTGGGACGAGTCCGGTTACGGCTGGCAGGGCGGTGAGTACCGCCCCGGATACCTGAGACCCTACGTACGCACGGCGACCACCCCGGGGTAGAGGCTCTCGGGACCGGCGGTCCGACGATTACGTAGCTTGTCGGTGGTTTTCGGTGGGTAGCTTCCCATTCCGTTAGGAGTCACGTTGGATGAGGAGGCGTTCGGTCAGGTCATTTGGGGAGGCTGCAGGAGGGATGTGAGGGTTCGGACGTTTTCCAGTTGGGCGAGATTGCCGGTGCAGCGAATGACGTCTTCGGTACGCTGACGTCCCAGGGTGTCTGAGGCTAGGAAGCGGAACTTATTCTCCAGTTCCTGACGGCTGCGCCTCTGCTGGAAGTCGCCCCGGTGGTAGGTGGTGGACTCGGTGATAGTGCGTCCGTCGGAGAGGGTAATGTCCACGCGGGCGCAGGGTTTGTCGGGGTTCTGGAGGTCCATGGTGGGGTCGGAGACGACGTCGACGCGCTCGGTCAGGGACTGGATGGCGGGGTCGTCGACGGTGTCCTGATAGAAGGCGGTAATGTCGGAGCGACCGGATACGAGGAGGGCGGCGACGGCGTAGGGGACGTGGAACTTGGCCGATAACATGTTTGGAGGGTAGTCCTGGGCCATGCGCTGGGCGAAGGGGACGGTGGTGACGCTGACGTTTTGGACGTTTGCGTGTTCAAACTTCTCGCGTTGGGAGATGGCCTCGACGGCGTCCAGGACGGGGTGGTTGTAGAGGCAGCAGGCGTGGAACTTGAAATAGTTCTGCTCTATGCGTAGGGGGGCATTGCCGAGTTCTGCGACGGCGGCCTGGGCGTCGAATTCACTGCCCAGGATGGTTGTATAGACGTCGGTGGGGGCATCCACCGGAGGGGTGAAGCCGCAGAGGAGGAGTTGGGGAGCGAGGACGCCCTGCATTCCGGAGCGACCGGGGTACACGTTGCGGATGGTGGCGCCTTCGAAACAGGGGGTCCAGGTGTTGGCTGGGCTCATGGATGCGGAAAGATTGATGACGTCGCGCATCCGGGCGGGGTTGAAGTCCATGAGGCGGGCGACGGCAACGGCAGTGCCGATGGTGCCCCAGGTGCCGTGGGAGTGGACGTTGGGCAGAGCCTTGGTGGCGCCGCCGATGCGGGACGACACTTCGTAGCCGGCGATGAGGGCTTCGGCCAGTTGGGGGCCGCTGCTGCCCAGGTCCTCGGCAACGGCGAGGGCGCCGGGGAAGACGTGTATGGCGGGGTGACCTCCGCCGAGGCGGGTGCCTTCGTCCATTTCGAGGGAGACGCCGGCGGTGGCGTTGGCGAGGGCGGCCATCGGGGGTTGGGCTTTGAGTGTGTGGCCGAGAAGGGTAGCGGGGCCGTTCCCGTTTCTCGCGGCCAGACGGGCCAAGTCGGCGTTTTCCTGCAACCGGCTGCCACCTACGATCGCGCCTATGGTGTCCATGACGACGTCGGCGGCGGCGGTGCGGGCAGAATCGGAGAGGTGATCGTAGGCAACGTGGCTGGCGAACTCTGAGAGCTGGTCAAGATAGCTGGTCATGGCGGGCGCTCCTTGGGGAGGTGAAGTGGATCAGCGGCGGGGGAAGGGTTCTACGCTGGTATCAGGATGACAAGATCGGACAGGGACAGGCTGGGGGAGGGAAGGGGACAATACAGTTGCTATTATTGATATGCACTCGCTGATACGAATGCCAAAACGAATGCTTCGTTTCAGGAAGGCCAGGCGTGGCGGACATTCGAAATTGCGAACGAAGAAAGAGGATTTGGGGGGGCTGCAGGCGTAAATTCCGGGTATTTTGGCTTCATTATTCGTTTCTGGAGAAATCAGGGGAATATTTGGAGCTTTTATGATACTCCCTATCATATATGCCAGTTTGAAGAGGGCCTCGACAGGTAAGGGGATGTGCGGTGTGACAGGCTGGGGTGAAGTCGAATAGTTCATGGGAGAAGGTTAGCAGGGAGGGGAGTATGTGACAACGGGAAGTTGTCACAACGGGGGGGTGAGATGGATTCGGGGAATTTGGCGGCCACCCCTTCGACAGGCTCAGGGCAGGCTCAATTGATCCCCAACAAGGGGAATGTGTTTTGCTGAATGCGCGAGGGAGTCATGCAAGGTTTTCCGGGATGCGAGGGAAGCAAGAGTGGGAACAAGAGGGATGATGTGGGTGAAACGCGTCTGGATGGCAACAAGACTCCTCGACTCCGCTCCGCTACGCTCGGAATGACAGTTTGGGGGGACGGGTTCAGCGGGCGTGCCAGATCTGTCTGACCCATTCGTTGTTTTGGATGATGCTGAAGGAGGCTGTTTCTACATCTATGGAGAAGAGGTGGTATTCGGGTTCTTCGGGCCGCCATCCTATCTGGGCGTATAAGGCGTCGGCGTACCGGGAGCGCATCTCCGGGTCCTGCACGTCGACGGCGCGGCCGTAGAGTTTGAATTCGCCGTCGGAGCCGTCGCGGTTGGAGACAATGCTGTGGACGGTGCAGCGGGGGTCGCGCAGGAGATCGAGGGCCTTGCGGGACTGCCACATCATGCCGAGGTAGAGATGTCCGTCGGCGATGCACGGCTCGACGGGAGCGATGCGGGGCCAGCCGTTCTTTCTGATGGTGCCGAGGAGGATGAGGCCGTGGCGGTTGATTCGTTCTTCGCCGACTTTCGCGAGGGATGGGGCGGCGACGCTGAATTCCTTCCAGTTCATTGTGGGTACTCCTCTATTGTGGTCGGGGGCTGACTGCCAGACAGCAGGTTTGTGGGTTGGGGACTCTGCCCTCATCTCAAGCCTCTCCAAGGATGGGGGCCTTTGCATAACTTCAGCCTGCCCCCCTTCGCATCGCCCAATCACCCCCATCCTGACCTTCCCCCGTCGAGGGGGAAGGGAGAAGACTGGATTCCGGCTTTCGCCGAAGTGACGGTTGTGGGGAGCGGGGCTATTGGGATGGTTCCACATGGACGGTGACGATGTCCACGTCGTGGTACTTCTGATGACGCACCGATGAAGCGTAGTGGCGCAGCAGGCGGAAGGAGATTTCCTGGTCTTCATGCACGTCCGGCTTCTCTCCCATGTAGGCGAGTCTATCCTCCAGGTTCTCTTCACCGGTCGCGGACACGAATTCCAGCTCGGCCCCACCGGATCCCACCCTGGCGCTGACGACCAGCCGTCGGGGCCCGTCGGTTTTCGGATCATCTTTATGCTCCGCAAGCATGCTGGTTAGAGTCTCTTCGCCAACCAGGTCCAGGCGCTCCGTGGACGCGGCGTTCCAGCCGGCACGGGAGGCGAAGCCCTTCAGGAATTCGCTCAACTGGGGCAGGGCATCCATGTCCAGAGTTACGCGCAACCGTTTACGCCGCGGGCCTGTCAGTTCCAGAAACAACATCAAAATCACGGCCACGATTGCGCCGGCGGTCATGCCGTTGCCCAGGAGCACAGCCAGGAATCCATCACCCAACAGGTCGGGGAATATCCACCCATTCTGGAAGCCGGTGCCGATCCAGAAGGCCAGCCCAGCAACTATGGCCTTTCTGTGGTCAAGCCCGTCGTTGATGACGATTTTCATGCCCTGAAGGAACAGCATTCCAATGAGGACAGTAAGATACGCGGCGGCGACAGGGGGAGGAATGGCTATCAGGATAGCAGTGAATTTGGGGAAGAATGCAACGATGAGGAAAACGATGCCTATGATGACGCCGACGCGCCGGGCTCCGATACCCGTCACCTCTGCGAGGGATATGCTGGACGAGTAGGTGGTATTCGGGAGGGTGCTTCCGAGGCCCGAGAGGAAATTGCCCATACCGTCCGCGTTCAAGGCGCCCTGAACAACGCGGAAGTCCGTCGCACGAGGGTTGCGCCGCGACACACGTTGTATCGCTACGCCGTCGCCGATGGTCTCGATTGCGCCGACCAGGGTGACGACGACAAAGGCCGGCAGGAGGGCCCAGAATTCCACGCCGGGAGTGAAGTCTATGCCTGGCCAGGAACCCAGGGGCGCGCTGATCCATGCCGCGTCCAGGATAGATTGAACGTCGTACAGTCCGAAGGGGGCTGCGACGGCGCTCCCGATTATTATGCCGATGACCGGGGACCAGAGTCTCCAGGTCGGCGGCGCCCTTAGGACCAGCACCGCCACCACAACGAGAGTCACAATGGCCGAGATCGGGGCTGCCGCGCTGGAAACGTCTTCAGGTCCCTGGTGCAGGGTATCGAACACAACGGGCATGACCGTGGCGGCAATGAGCATAATGACGGTGCCGGAAACCACAGGGGTGAATATTCTTCGGAGGAGCGAAAGCCGGGCGGCGAGCAGGAATTGGATTAGGGAGGAGACGAGGATGAGGCTTGCCATTGTGGCGGGGCCGGCTTCCATGAGAGCCGACACGCACACGGCGATGAAGGCCCCGGAGGTGCCCATGATGAGCACGTGTCCAGAACCGACACGCCCAACCCGGACGGCCTGGAGAACTGTGGTGACGCCGCTTACCAGAAGGGCCGCGAAAACGCCCCAGGAGATGTAGCTTTCGGGCTGGTCCGCGATTCGGGCGACGATGACCACGGTGAGAACGACGGGAGCAACGATGATAATGGCGGCCTGCAGACCCGCGCCCAGAGCCACCCAGAATGGCGGCTTTTCGTCCGGTTCGTACCGAACGCTTTCGTTCTCAGGCGTCAAAGCGCAACCTGCTTCCACCTTCGGATGGCAGTCGCATCAGTTCAGCGGGAAGGCCGTATATTGGGATTGATTCTCAACATGGACACGCAGAATCTTCACAGTTTGCCTTCCGCCTGTCAATACTGAAAGTGGGCTTTAGCGGACGGGGCCGCCGAGGGGTGGAGTGGGGCTGCCGCTCCTGAGGAATTTGCCGTAGCCGGGTTTCTGCTCCAGTTTGCCCTGGTTGAAGAGAGTCTGGCCTCGGAGGAAGGTCATCCACGGCTTGCCGCTGACCTTCCAGCCTTCATAGAGAGTGAAGCCGGAGTTGCCGTGGTGGTCTTCGGCGCGGACCACGGTCTCGCCTTCGGGGTCGAGGATTGTAATGTCCGCGTCGGTGCCGACCTGGAGGGACCCTTTCTCCGGGTAGATGCCGAAGATGCGGGCGGGGTTTTCGGACATAATGCGGGCGAGCCAGGTGGGGGGAAGACCGCGGCCAAGGACGCCTTCGCTGAAGGCGAGGGGGGCGATGGTCTCAACGCCGGGTGAACCGAAGGGGACGGGGGAGCCGTCCGGGTTGACGAAGATGTTCTTCCAGCCGGGGGCCTTCAGGTGTTTGAAGTGGGGGGCGTGGTCGCTGCCGAGGGTGGAGATGTAGCCAAGCTCCAAACCCTTCCACATGGCGGGCTGGTCCGGGCCATCCGCGGGACGTAGAGGCGGGCCGATCTTGGCGAGGGGGCCGACTTTGGCCATTTCTTCGTCGGAGAGGAGGAGGTACTGGGGACAGGTCTCGGTCCAAACACGTTGTCCTTCGGCCTGAGCCTGCTTGATTCGTTCCATGCCGACGTGGGTGCTGAGGTGGACGACGTAGACTGGGCAGTTGGTGACGCCGCCCATCTTGATGGCGCGGTTGATTGCCTCTTCCTCGGCCCAGTCGGGGCAGGCGGAGGGGAAGTCGGTTGGGTGGACGCAGCCCTGGTCGATGAGCTGGTTTTCCAGGTAGTCGATGATGTTGCCAGATTCGCAGTGGAGCTGGACGATGCCGTTGCCCTTATTGACGGTCTCCATAACTTCGCAGATGAAGTCGTCGGAGCACATTCGGACCTGGTTCTTCTTGTATGACATGAACATCTTAAAGGATGTGACGCCCATTTCCAGGGCCTGGGGAAGGCTCTTGAGGATGTATGGACGGTTGTTGAGTATGTAGTGGAAGGCGAAGTCGACGACGGCGGTGGACTCGATTTCCTCGCGGTGGCGGTTGATTGCGGAGGGGAGGGTCTCTTCAGCCTCGACGTCGTAGGTGCCGAAGGGCAGCAGGGTGGTGAGTCCGGCGTGGGCGGCGGCAATGGAGCCGAGCTCATAGGAGTCGCAGCGGTCCAGGTGGACGTGGCAGTCGATGAGGCCCGGGAGAATGAACTTCCCTGAAGCGTCGATATAGCGATCGGCGGTAGGGAGGAGGTGGTCTGGGCCGATGGCGGCGATTTTTTCGCCTGAGATGGCAATGGCGGAATCGAATATCTCAGATGAGGTGACGATTTTACCGCCGGCGATGATGGTATCTACGCGAGTGTCTGGCATGGGGGGCGCCTCCAAGGGTTCAGGGTTTGGGGCTATTATAGGGGAGAAGGGGCGTGGGTTCACCCCCGGTTTGGCAGTGGGGGCACCTCAGCGTGGGAGGGCGACCGCCGGTCGCCCCTACGGGAGCAGCGTGGGCGGAGTAGAGGAGGAGTTTAGGGGTTCGCTTGCATCTGGGGGCAGTATGACTTAGATTCTTGAAGCGCCGCCTCAGAATAAGCCGGGGCGAGGGATGAGTTGGACGGGGAATGAACACAAGCACCCAGGAAGATAGAGGGCTGGCGGCGGGCGCCCGGGAGGCGGGGGAGGACGCAGGCTCAGGCAATAGCGGCGTGATGGTGGCGCGGAATGGGGAGGGGGAGGATCCCAACAAGAAGGGGATTTCAGGCGTCATCGGTTATGTAAACTTCAGCGTGCTGGCCTTCGGCATTGCGGCTATTTCCACCAGCCTCGGTTACATCATCCTGCCTCTGCGAGTGCTGGACGTGGCTCCGGAGTCGTTGAAGAACACTTACCTGGGGATACTGACGTTCATCGGCATGGGCGGGGCGATGTTGATCCAGCCGGCGGCGGGTTATCTGAGCGACAAGACCCGGTGGAAATGGGGGAGGCGGCGTCCGTTCATCGCCCTGGGGGCCCTGGTTGCGACGGGACTGATGGTGGGGGTGGGCGCGGCCGTGAACTTCGTTGGGCTGCTGATTTCGGCGGTGCTGGTGCAGTTTTTCATCAACGTGTCGCAAACGCCCTACGACGCGATGTTGAAGGACCAGGTGCCGCACGACCAACGGGGAAAGATATCCTCGGTGCGGGCCATTGCGGGAGCGGCGGGCGCGGTGATTCTGCTGCTGATTACGGGCTTCATCATGGACCATCACGTGCAGGGAGCGCGGGACGTGTGGCTCTGGATTGCGCTGGGGCTGCCTACGGCGGTGCTGGCGATTTCGGCGGTCTGGACTCTGGCGCTGGTAAGGGACGACCAGCCTACGGATGAGCAGAGGGCTGCAGCCATACTGGCGGAGGAGGAAGAGAAGGTGAAGGCCGCCGCCGGAAGAGCAACCGCGGAGCAGCCCTTGCAGGACGGACGAATACGCTCGGCCATTAGAGCGTTGGGACTGACCAGACGAAACCTCACGATGCTCTCGGCGGCGTTCTCGTACACGTTGGCGGGCGGGATTCTGATGGCGTATACCTTTTACTTCCTGCAGGACGTGGTGGCGCTGGAGAAGCCGGCGTCAGGGATGTCGTGGCTGGCGGCGACGGCGGGCCTGGCAGTCATACTGACACTATGGCCGGCTGGCGTGCTGGCGGACAGGGTGGGACGTGCGCCGCTGTTGTATGTGTCGTCGGTGCTGGGCGCGGGAGGGACTTTGCTGTTTTACCTTGCGCAGAACCTGCTGCACGTGGTATTGATTGGGATTGTATTGGGGGTCGCTGCCGGTCTGTTCTTTTCGGCAGGGAGGGCGTTGATAACGGACATTGTGTCGGAGAGTCGGGCGGCGCTGCAGATGGGGCTGGCGAATTTCGCGCTGGTGGGGGGACTCGCAGCGTCGAGGCTGGGAGGGCCGCTGGTAGACTATCTGAACGGGATACAGGAGCACTCCGGGTACTACGTGATGCTGCTGATTTGCGCCGGGGCGTTCTGCATGGGAGCGTTCTTCATTTACCGGATGCACAGGGGGTTGCGGGCGAAGGTTGGGGCGTAGGGGAAGGGGTCAGGGGGTCCAGGTGACGAGTATGGGGCGCATGGGCTTGGCGCCTTTCAAATAGAGTTCACCGTTTCGTTCTTCCAGGTGGTCCCGGATTGTGGCGCGGAGGAGTTTGTCCTTTTCGCTTCCCTCGGTGAGGAAGAGCATGCCCCTGGTCTGCTGCCACGCTTCGTCGGGGGTCTGGAAGCCGTGGAGTTCGGGCGCCGGCAGGTCTTCGACATTGTATGCGACGCCCATTTCATCGAGGGCTTCCAGGAATTGCGGGCCCGCGGGGAGGGCTAGGCGTGTTTCGCCGTGCACGTGGGGCCAGAGGGGGTAGGCGCGGCTCTGGGGAGGGTCCCAATGGAGGATGACGAGGACCCGTTCCGTGGCGTGGTCGGTGAGCTTCTGGACGAATTCGTCCACGCGGCGGGCGGTGTAGATGACGTGGGAGCAGAGAACGAGGTCAGCGGGGCTGACTTCGGCGTCTTCCCAGGTGGATTCGACGAGGGAGACGTTCCGGATGTTGTGATTGGCCGCCTCCTCCCGGAAGGCCTGGGCCATGGCGGGGGAGGGTTCGACGGCGGTTAGATGCTTGCAGCGGAGGGCGAGGGGGAATGCGAGGCGGCCGGGACCGGCGCCGACGTCGATGAGGGTCTGGTGGGGCTGGACTTCGCGGGTGAGGCGGTCGAGGAGGGGGTCGTCGGTGCGGTGAGGGTCGGAGCGGAAGCTGACAGTCATGCCGTGCCAGTGGTCGTCGTAGGGATTGGGCTGGTCGCGGAGTCGTTCGGTCTGGGCGTGTTCGGCCCTGATCATGTCGAGCCATTTCCGGGCGGTTGGGATCATGGGGTTTTAGCCTTTCGTTGGGAAGTTCACCCCCATCTCAATCTTCCCCCGTCAAGGGGGAAGAGGTTTAGGGAGCTATTCGGCGGTGGCTCCGCCGTCGATGACGACTTCGGCGCCGGTGATGTATGAGGCTTCGTCGGAGGCCAGGAAGAGGGCGGGATAGGCGATTTCCTCCGGGTCTCCCACCCGGCCAATGGGGACGTCCTTCGCCTTGTCCTCGCGAGTGCGGTCGCTCTTGTAGGTGGACATGGAGGTCCAGACGGCGCCGGGGTGGATGGAGTTGACGCGGATGTTGTCGCGGGCGAGTTCGACGGCGGAGCTCTTGGTGAAGACTCGCACGGCGCCCTTGGAGGCGTTGTAGGCGGGGAAGCCGACGGAGACCATGCCGGATATGGAGGAGATGTTGATGATTGCACCGCCCCCGGCAGCCTTCATGTGTGGGACGACGGCCTTTGTACCGAGGAAGACGCCCTTGGCGTTGACGGCCATGATGCGGTCCCAGGTCTCTTCGGAGGTCTCTTCGAGGTTGTCGCGCTCGATGGTGCCGGCGTTGTTGACGAGAACGTCAATCTTTCCGAAGTTTGAGATTGCGGCGTCTATGGTACGCTGCCAATCGGCGTTCTTGCTGACGTCCATCTCGATGAAGATGGCGTCGCCGCCGGCGTCCGTGATTTCCCTGGTGACGGCCTGGCCGTCTTCAACCTGGATGTCGGCGAGAACGACTTTGGCGCCTTCTCCGGCGAAGATGCGGGCTTCGGCGGCGCCCATCCCGCGGGCGGCGCCGGTTATGATGGCTACTTTGTCTTTGAGTCGCATTTATTCACCTTCAGCTGGTTGTGGAAGAGGGGTAGGATGGGATGGCATGGGTTATTGGGCGGTGAAGCCGCCGTCGATGACGAGTTCGGCGCCGGTCATGAAGGATGATTCGTCGGAGGCCAGGAAGAGGGCGCCGTAGGCGACCTCGATGGCCTCGGCGAAACGGCCGAGAGGAATGAGACGGTCCCAGTCCTCGGCGGAGCGGGTGTCGCCGCCCATCATGTCGGTGTTGATGACGCCGGGATGGATGGAGTTTATGCGGATATTCTTGGTGGCGTATTCCATGGCCACCGTCTTGGTGATGATGCGGACGGCGCCCTTGGAGGCGTTGTAGGCGGGGTAGCCGAGGGAGACGATGCCGGAGATAGAGGAGATGTTGATGATGGATCCGCCGCCGGCCTTGCGCATGGATGGGACGGTCTGCTTCATGCCGAGATATACGCCCTTGGCGTTGACGTTCATTGTGCTGTCCCAGCCGGGGTCGGTGCCCTCTTCGAGCTCTTCACGGACGAGGATGCCGGCGTTGTTGACGAGGGTGGTGACGTTGCCGAATTGCCGTTCAGCAGCGGCGACGGCGTCGCGCCAACTCTGTTCATCGGTAACGTCGAGGTTGACGGCGAGGGCTTGACCGCCGGCGTCGTTGATCTCGTTGGCGACCTGCCGGGCTTGCTGGTAGAGAACGTCGCCCAGGACTACCTTGGCGCCATGCTCGGCGAAGAGGCGGGCCTCGGAAGCGCCCATGCCTCGGGCGGCGCCTGAGATCAGGGCGACTTTGCCTTTGAGTCGCATAATTTTGCTCCTAACGGATTTGGATTGGGGACATTATAGGGTGAAAGGGTGTGGGTGGGTAGGGGGACGCCCATAATGGACATTCGGTATCTGTCGGCGAGGGAGGGCAGCAGCGGGAAATGGATAAGGGGCAATGGGGAGATGACACAAAGTGGGAATTCCATCATGCACGGGGATAACGGGTGATATGACCAGGATTGATTCCATCGGAAGCTGGAAAGACGGGTAGGGCAACGATAAGTTGGACATTATATGTGACTAGTCATACAATATGGACATAAAGAAGTCCTGGAGATGGGCATATGAAGCGTATTGGAGCGGCGAAGTTCAAGGAGCAATGTCTGGCGTTGCTGGACAATTTGGACGCCGAGGGCTTTATAGTCACGAAGCGGGGCAAGCCGGTGGCGCGAGTTCTTCCATACGGCAGCGGAGATGCGGACCTGATCGGCAGCCTGAGTCACAAGGTACAAGTGAAGGGGGACGTTTTCTCGACGGGCCTCAGATGGGACGCCGATGGTCAACCTTGATACGCACATACTTATTTTCGCGCTGAGCGGAGAATTGAGCCCGCCGGAACGCAGGATTCTGTCTCGTAGCAGGTGGTCCATTTCGGCGATTGTCCTGTGGGAATTGGCAAAACTAGTGCAGCTGGGGCGGGTGGAATTGGACATGGAGGACAGGGAGGTACTGCGTGTGTTGCGGCGAATTCACGTATGGCCGATTGACCTGGAGGTTGCGTTGGCCTCGACGCGTCTGGATTTTCGGAGCGATCCTGCGGATGAGATCATCGCGGCGACGAGTGTGGTGCACGAAGTGCCGCTGCTAACGCGGGATGAGGTGATGAGGAGCTCGGGGATGGTGAATTTGGCGGTTTAGGGGGGAGAGTTTGGCGCACAGATCAGATGGAAGCGAGAAGAGGTGGGAGAAGGAGGCGCTATTGTTCCACGTGTGTGTGGTTAGTTCTAGTTAACTTGAGCCAACGATCCCCAGATGCTTGAGAATTCGTGGTCAAGAACAAGTTTCTTTGATTGGCGAACAACACGTATGAAACATGATCTTTTCGAACTGAACTGTAATACTTGATGCCATCAATTCGGTGTCCCTCCCAAGTCAGTTGGTCACGAATGAATTCCGTTACTACTTGAGTTGGCACGTAATCTACGTGAACACTATTGCCTCGTTCGATAGGACGAGAAATCTGTCTGGAGACATGATGTAGGAATTTTAATTCCCTGCGAACAGGCACTGTTTCACTCGGATTTTCGGTATCGAACAAGCTGGGAACAGGTGGAATAGCGGTTAGGTCAAGGATAATTGCTGGACGAAGGGTTTCAAAGATCCCTATTGCGTAGTAGCCCTTACGGTTTATAGTTTCTTTGAGAGCAGTGTATTCGTCGTCACATGCATAAAACATCGGTATGCCAGCGGGACTCATTCTGTTGGCTTGGTTCGCTTTCTCAGAGGGTGGAGGCCCTAGTTCATTAGGGGTATTAAGATGGGGTTTGCATCCTTCAAATCTTGCTCTGAATAAATGCGTTCCGGCGGATATCTTACGAATCAAATCCATCTCTTCCGCAAACTTGAAGATTGTTTTCAGGACTTGTCCCGGACTCGGGCTTTCTCGATCGTCCGGATATGGGTTGGTATTCCAGAAGAAGAATCGCCTTTGATGCATTACTACTTCAGAGAAGCGTTCCCAACTGAATTCAGCCCACTCATCATCATCCAAGCCGTAGGCATCTTGCTTACACCAGATGTTATCAATCAGATCTCCAAAGATTACATCCAATAATTCATGTTCCTTTCCATCAGGGAAGGGGACCATCAATTCGTACCACATTAGCTCGTCGGTATTCCATTTTTCGCCAAAATATCCTCCGTCAGAACTACTCCATCCCAACTGATTTGCAGCGTCATCATTTTCCTGATATAGGCATTCTAGGACATGTTCGGAGACCTCATGAACTGGAGCTGCAATTGGTTTGGAGTGCGTTGCGGGACAATAGGAACACTGTTTGGATGTGGCATGACTTCTAATGAATTTGATCAATCCTGAGTCACCAAAACAGTTGAAACACACGAACGTCTCATCTTGGAACATTTTCTTCCCCAATTAAGGACTAGGAACACTGAATTGCCTCTTTGTTGAGGTAAGTATAGAGCATTAATCTGAGGTGAATCCTCCCGCAAGTTCGATCTTTCATTTTCTGGCATCGTGATAACATTTGGGGTTGGTGGACGGGAGGGGGTTGGTGTGGGAGGATGAGGGGGACGTTTCCACCTTCAACGGACTTCCGACATGAAGAGGACTTTTCATAACTGCTGGTCTGCCCGTCGACAGCCCAATTACCCTCACCTCAATCCTCTCCCAGGACGGGAGAGGAGGGGGACTGGATTGTGGTTTCCTATCGGAGCACGGGGCAGGCTTTTCGCCGGAATGGCGGTTGTGCAGGGGTGATCCACGGCGGAAATGACGGAATTCTGTAATTTGAAGTAGGGGAGGGACAAAGATGGCTAAGATGTCGGCGGGTCAGTGGGTGGTGGAAGTGTTGCGGTCGCAGGGGGTTCGTTACGTGTACGGGGTTGTGGGGTCGGCGTTTCTGGAGATTATGGACGCGATGTACGGGTTGGAGGACATTGAGTACGTGGGGACGCGTCATGAGCAGGGGGCGGGGTTCATGGCGCTGGGGTATGCCCACGCGACGGGAAAGCCGGGAGTGTGTTTGGTGACGAACGGGCCGGGGGCGACGAACCTGGTGACACCGGTGGCGGGGGCTTACGTAACCCACGCGCCGATGGTGGCGATGATTGGGGGCATTTCGCAGGAGCACATGGGGCGTGGATCGTTTCAGGAGGTGGACCACGTGGGCGTGTTTCGTCCTGTGGCCAAGGCATCGGTGATGGCCCCGACGGCGGAGCGGATTCCGGATACGCTTCTGCACGGGTTTCGGGTGGCGACGTCGGGGAAGATGGGGCCGGTGGTGGTGGATATTCCGCGGGACATTCAGAATGCGATGGCAGTGGAGGCAGACGAGAGGACGCTGGCGCCGGTACGTCAGGCGCAGGCGTCGGCTGGGGACCCAGCGTTGCTGCGTCGAGCGGCGGAGGTGTTGAGGGACGCGAAGTTTCCGGTGATTGTGGCTGGCGGAGGGGTGAAATGGGGGCGGGCCCACGAGGAGGTTGTGGCATTGGCGGAGGTGCTGGCGGCGCCGATGGTGGCGTCTTACGGGCGGGTGGACTCGGTACCGAACGACGAGCGGCTGTATGTGGGGATGTTGGGTCGAGCGGGGGCGCCTGAAGCGGCGGAGCTGGTGAAGCAGGCGGACGTTGTTCTGGCCCTGGGAACGCGGCTATCGCACTTCACGACGTTCTATGATCACCGGTTCATCCCGCGAGACGCGAAGATTGTGCAGGTGGAGATCGACGAGGAGGAGCTGGGTCGGAACTTCCCGGTTGAGGTGGGGATTCTGGGGGAAGTGGGGGCTGCGTCGAAGGCGCTGCTGGAGTTGGTTGGAGAGGTTGGGGCTCCACCGGGAGGGGAGGCCAGGCTGGGAGTTGCGGCAAGGTTGAAGCGGGAGCGTCGGGAGCGGTTGGACGGCGAGCGGCCTCGGGCAGGTCAGATATTGAAGCCGCAAGAGGTGTATCACGTGCTGCGTCGGATTTATCCGCCGGACGCACTGACGGTGATCGAGGCGGGGGCAGCTTCGGGGTATGCGTACGACAGGCTGGATTTTGGTCGTCCGTACAGCTTGACGAGTCCGCTGGACCTGGGGTGTATCGGTATCAGCTATCCGATGGCTCTGGGGGTGAAGATGGGTTGTCCGGACAGGCCCGTTATCAGCATCAACGGGGACGGAGGGTTCCTGATGAACGTGCAGGAGATGGAGACGGCGGTGCGGTGGAACATCCCGGTGGTGGCGATTGTCATGAACAACGACTCGTGGGGGTCTGAGAAGGCGTACCAGAAGTTCTTCTACGGGGAGCGGTACATCGAGGCGGACATCACGAACCCGCGGCTGGACAAGCTGATGGACTTGTTTGGTGGGAAGGGGTTTTATGCGTCGGACGAGCGGGAGTTGACGGAGGCGATGGGAGAGGCCCTGGCATCGGGGGTGCCGACATTGATAGAGGTGCCGGTGGACCCGGAGGAGCTGCCGTATCCGGCGAGGGCGGCGGATGTGCTGAAGGACAAGAAGCCGACTATGGGGTAGGGATCAGGAGCGGTTGTCGAGAGAGGGGGGAGGTTCGTCGAACTTCTCACCGGCCTTCTCGGCCGCGATGCGGCGCTGGTTCCACTCTTCCCAGACCTGCCATGCTTCGGTCCGGCCTTCTTCCTTGCCGGCCTGGTATCTTCTTTTCAGGTATCGTTCTGCAAGCATGTCTGCTCCTTCGACCAGGGTTACGGTGTTGACGCCGCTTACGAACGCCAATGAGGCCATGCCAATCAGGATTGCGAGCATCGTCCCTATAGCGTCGGTGGGAACGGCTACAATCTTATGGTACGCCAAAAGGCCGGAGAATGGGAGGTATTGCAGAAGGAAAATGATTAGATATCGACCTTCCCTACCCTCTCCGACAGAAATCAAAAAGAATGCCCGCTCAATTGGACTCGAGAGACATTTTCAAAACTATTGTCGTCCCACATTGAGCGTATCATACCATCGCTGATACTGGCGTTAACAGTGGGTGGCGTTGTTCAGGGCGAGGGTGGTTACTTGATTGACGGCGTGGGCCAAGTCTACGTTGGGGACGATGGGGTGGTCATGGCGGTCAGCCATGGTCAAAAGCTGGTCCTGGAGGACTATGAGACGTTCGAGGTCCCAGTCGGAGAGGTGGCGGTTCTGATGGTTTGGGCTGAGGGCGCGGGCCTTGAGTTCGTCCCGGTTGGGAACGTCCAGGACGCAGAGCAGGTCTGCGCCAAATTCGCTGGGGTCGATGATGCCGGGGATGAAGTGACTGCCCTCCATGATGAGTCCGATGCCTTCCCGGCGGGCGCGGGCAAGGCAGGTGCTTATGACAGGACGCAGCAGGTCCGTTTGGGCGATGGTTCCCTGGATTACGTAATCGTCGGGATGGAGGGTTGCGGGGTCCAGCAGTTCGTAGGCGTCAAAGGCGTGTCGACGGAGAAGGCGTGACTGGTCAGGCGGGAGGTAGGGATCGATGGCGGCACGGAGGAAGCCTGTGCTGATGTGGTGGGTGAGGCCCAGGTGACCCAGCAGGGCGTTGCCGAGGGTGGTCTTGCCGGTGCCGGGGACGCCGGCGAGGAGGATGATAAGGGACTTGGTGGGCTTGGACGGTCCGAGGAGGACGGAAGGCAGGGTGGTGGGGGTCTCGGCGAGTATGTCGGTGACGGGCACTAGAGGAATCTCCTATCGTTGCCTGTGTTTGCGGTTTGTGAGTTTAGTGAGGACGCCAAGCCATGTCAACGGAAAAGTCTGCGGACGTGACGGGGTGGTCGGCGCCATTCGAATTGCCAATGGAGGCGCTTGGAATCAACGGACGCCGGAATCGTCAATTGGGTGGCCGTATTGGTCGCGGAGGACGCGTTTCAGGACTTTGCCCATGGGGTTCTTGGGGATCTCCGTAAGAAAGACCACCGATTCCGGTCGCTTGAAGCTGGCGAGCCGGCTGTGGCAGTGGCGAATGAGGTCGTCCGGGGCTGGGGCGTCGCCAGGGACGGGAACAACGAAAGCGCGAACGCGTTCCCCCCATTGGGCGTCGGGGACGCCGATGACGGCGGCTTCCTGAACCGCGGGGTGGGACAGGAGGGCGTCTTCGACTTCCTGGGGGGAGATCATTTCGCCGCCGCGCTTGATGAAGTCCCTGGAGCGGCCGGTCAGGAAGAGATAGCCGTCTTCATCCAGATAGCCGCGGTCGCCGGTGAGGAGCCAGTCGTCATGGTAGGCTCCGGATGTGGCGGTCTCGTCGCCCCAGTAGCCGGACATCAGCCGCGGGCCACGAGCGGCAACCTCACCCTCGCTGCCCGGGGGAAGAGGCGCGCCTTCATCGTCAAGGATGGCGATTTCCACGTCGTCAAGGGGTCTACCGACGGAGGTGAGACGGCGCAGACGTTTTTCGATTTCGTCCGGATCGCCTTCCAGGACGTGGTCTTCAGGCGAGAGCATGGTGATTGTGGAGGCAGTTTCGGTCTGCCCGAAGGCGTTGATGAAGCGGACGTTGGGAAGGTTCTCAATGGCCTTCCGGATGACTTCCAGCGGCATGGGGGCGGCGCCGTAGCTGATGATTCTGAGGCTGGAGAGATCGTAGTCGGCGAATTGGGGATGGTCCAGGACCTGCTTCAGCATGGTTGGGACCATTCCGGCACGGTGGGCCCTTTCGCTTTGGACGAGTTCCATCCACTGCAGAGCCTCGAATTGACGGGCAAGGAGAAGGGTGCGGCCGCCATAGATGGCGGCGAGGGCCGACTGCATACCTGCAACGTGGTACATGGGCAGGGAGAGGAGGTTGCGCTCTTCCACGTCGGGGTCGGCTGGAGGAATGCTGGAGAGCATGTAGGAGCTGAAGCTGTCGTGAGTGAGCATGACGGCCTTGGGAGCCGACGTGGTGCCGGAGGTGAACAGCAGCAGGGTAGTGTCAGCGTCATCGGTGGCTGGGAAATGGAGTTCGTCGTCCGGGGCGTCGGCAATCAGATCATCGAAGAAAAGCCAGTTTCCGGAAGGACGCCGCTCCATTCCTATTAGGTGTTGGAGAGATGGTATCTGCGGTAGGGAGGAGTCAATGAACTCCTGGTACCTGCTGCCGACCATCAGCAAGGTGGGCTGGCAACTCCGGAGCATCTGGGCGACTTCCTGGGGACGGGCGCGATAGTTGAGGGGGACGAATATGGCGTCGAGCTGGGCGCATGCGAGATAGGCCTGGATGAGTTCCGGGGTGTTGACGTCCATGAAGGCGACGCGCTTGCCGGGCTGCAAGCCGAGGTCTGATAGGGCGTTGGCGAGGCGGTTGACCCGTTGCTGAAGCTCACCAAAGGTGATGCGACGACCTTCGAAGATGATGGCCGGTCGGTCGGGAACAATGGCGCTGGATATGGTGAGGTATTCCAGGGTATTCATGGCGCTTGGCGGAGATATTATAGCGCGTTACGGGTAGTGTGGTGTTGACGATAAGAGCAGGGTATGGGATGATGATTATACATCCCGAAACGGGATGCCATAGCATGGCCAGGCGGGTCTCCCGAAACATGGAGGCCGGCGCTGGCCAATTTATTTGTCTGTTCAAAATTGCTGATTAAGCGTCAGGTTTCTCCGATTCACAAAGGCGAGTTCAGAGGGTATTGTATTCTCCCTCAGTGCGCCTTTGAAGCCTTCGGCTATGTGGTGCACGACTTGCAGTCCTTCGACATAGATTGACGAAGCGTGAGTTATGTGTGACGGATTTGGAATCGAGAGATTGCCATACAGGTATTCCCACAGGTCATCGGCTTGCTTCCTGGTCAAATCTACACGATCAAGAACAAGGTCGTAGTATCTGGATTGGACCGGATAGATCCGGAGGTGATGCTCAAGGAGAAGGCGAAGAATATAGTTCCTGAATTTCAAGGGACTTGCGGGTCTTCTTCCCGGTTTCAGATGGGGACCGACGTACCTTAGCTTGTCCACGTATACAACGCTGGCCCAGATAGCCGCTCCCTCTTCCGCGATGACGCGAATCGGCCCGAGCAGCTTCTCAAATTGCAACCTTCGCGGCGGTATCTTAAGTTCTTTAGTGAATCCGGTGTAGTATCTGAAGGCCGCAATGTGCCTGTTTAGGTGTCTGACGGAGTCGTCGCATAGATGCAGGGCGGCGGCGATGTAGTAGCTGCTGCTGAGGAGTTCACCCGAATCAGGGTCGAGCTTGAATCCGGCATCGCCTGATTCGTCGACGAAGATGTAATCGTGTTTGGGCATTTGTTGTTGCTATCTATTTCCTTTGCAGAGCGGCGATAAACAATAGCAGAACGTTCGTAGGTTTGCAAAGAGGCATGGCCTTCTAAACGAGCGAAATCAGTCACGCAAATTGATCGGTGCTTCGACGAAAGCGCAGCTCGCCCGTCGGAAAGAGAGGGCTAAGGCAGCTCGTAGTTCAGGGTGTAGTGGTGTTGGCCCTTTTCCGCGTCTATCTGGAGCGTGCCGGAGATTTCAGCCAGGTCGCCGGAGCCGGAATCGGGAACGATGACGACGGACAACTGACCGTCGCCCTTGTTCATGACGCCGTTGTGCTGGAGGACAAAGGAACCGCTTCTCTGGCCTATAGAGCCGGTGAACTTTTCGATGGCCACATACCCGGCGGAGCCTGGAGTGGAGGTGTAGGCAGCCAGCATCTGCGCCGTAGCGGAGCCGACCATGTCGCCGGAGTATTCCTTGGTCACCAGGTTGCGGTTGAGTTTGACGCCGTCTTCATCCAGGTAGGGTGGTTCGGGCTTGATTTCGACTTCGAAGGTGCCACGGGCGATGAGCATGCGTTATTTTCTCCAGTTCCTATTTGGCGATTTTCAGGCTGCCCGCGGGCACTTCCAAAATGTCCGCTGGTCGGGGGGATGCCGGTCCATCACACCACCAGGTCCCGGCGTTCGAAGAGGAATCCAGCCGCGGCCAGAAGCGCCGCCGTTGTTCCTATCAGCACAGTCGCGTGGGCGAGATTCAGGCCGTTAAGCAACGGATCGCCGCCAACGAGATAGTAAAAGGGGGAGAGGTACTTCGTCCACTCCATTCCATCCACGATTGGGCCGAAGGAGTTTGCCACGAAACCGATGATGCCCACCGCGGCGCCGACGCCTATCGTAACACCCGGTTTGCCTGTCCATGCGCCGACGAACAGCCCAAGGGCGCCAAACATAATGCCGAACAGGGCGAGGGCAAGGTAGGCTTGCGCCACGTTGAACAGGCTGATATCCATGTCCACCACCAGGATGCCGGCCAGGGTGCCTGTGAACACCACCAGAAAGAGGGCCGCGGAACCGGTCGCAATGGCCGCGGCCTTCTGCAGCAGCACGGTGGAGCGGCGGAGGGGGTAGGAGAGCAGCACTTCCAGAGAGCCTCGCCGCTCCTCTCCGGCGAGCCAGCTTGTGCCGAGCCACAGGTTGAAGACGATGAAGAGCATTGGGAAGGTGAAACCCAGCATCTCCGCGGTCAGAAAGCCTTCGGGGGATGCAAAATCTTCGATGTTGCCGGTGAATGCGCGCAACAGGGAGTCTTCATCGCCCAGGAGTTCGTTGAGTTCGGGGATATCCTGGATGCTGGGGTAGAAGAGGGTGATGACGAAGGCATAGAGGAAGAGACCGATGGACCACCAGATTATTGGTCTACGCAGGTCTCGAACGGACTTGAGGAAGACATTACGGAGCATCGGCGTCCTCCCCGTGTTCGCCGTAGAAGGTCATGAAAATATCCTCGAGGGAGGCTTCATGGGTCACCAGACGCAGGATTTCGTGGTTAGCAGCCGCCTTGATGAGGGCGTCGGGACTGCCCGCGACCGACGCGGTCAGCTTCCGGCCTTCTACGGAGAGGTCCGTCATCCCCTCCAGGTGTTCGAAGTCTGCCATGGCGACCTCGGACGCGAACTGTATCTCGAACCGCTGAAGGGCTGAGCGATTGATGAGCGCGTGCACGTTTTCTACGGCAACCAGCCGACCATTTCTGATGATGCCGACCCGGTCCGACACCTGTTGGACTTCCGGCAGTATGTGGGATGAGAAGAACACGGTCCTCCCCTCGGACTTTACCTCATCGAGCAGTTCGTAGAACTCGTGCTGAACAAGGGGGTCGAGGCCGCTGGTAGGCTCATCCAGGACGATGAGCTTTGGCTTGTGCATCATCGCCTGCACCAGGCCGATCTTCTGCTTGTTGCCGCGGGAAAGGTGGGAGAATCGACGGTCCAGGTTGACGTCAAGTCGCTCTGCGAGGAGGCTAACATACTTCCAGTCGACGCCGCCCTGCAGGTTCGCGAAGTAGCGCAGCATCTCCCGGCCGTTCATGTTGTCGTAGAGGGTGAATTCGCCGGGCAGATAGCCGATGTTTCTGCGGATTTCCCGGCTGTGCCTGCGGATATCCAGGCCGAATATAGTACCCGTACCCCTCGTTGGCCGGATGTGGTCCAGCAGCATCCGTATGGTCGTCGACTTTCCTGAGCCGTTTGGCCCGAGGTAGCCGAAAATCTCGCCGGGCACAACCTCCAGGTCCACGTCCACCACAGCCTCGACTTCACCGAAGAGCTTGGTGATTTTCTCGGCACGAATTACGCTTTCCAAGGCCGGTTCACCTTGTCCATATCGCGTTGCATTCTACAGCCACTAAGTTCTATCACATCTTCAAGCATATCATGTTGGGTCGAGCGATATTCTGCAGTTGAATTTGCGGCGGGAGGAGGTCAGTGGCAATTGGGGGAGTCTAACGAGGGCAAGGCGGGGTAGACACGAAGTGGCGGCACCGCGGCTAGCTTCTATCGTCGGGCACAGGCGATGCCGGAAGGAAGGGCTGTGTAGTGCGTTGGCGGAGGGCGAGATTGGCGGCTAGGCGGGTCTCCAACTGCAGGGCCTGGGGGAGGGGGAGATCAATTCCAAGGTTGAGGCTCTGTTTCAGGGCGCTGACCGCCGCCGGGTCCAGGGAGGCGAGACAGTCAGCGAAGGCTAGGGCTTCCCCCTGCAACCCAGCAGGGGTCGATAGCCTGGTGACCAGTCCGTGTCCGAGGGCCGTCTGGGCAGAGATGGGGCTGCCCGTCAGGAGGAGGTGCAGCGCCCTGCCGGGGCCAAGGATGCGGGGAAGGGTCTGGGTGCCGCCGGCGGCGGGAATGAGTCCGAGTTTCGCTTCCGGCATGGCGAAGGAAGCATCGGTAGAAGCGATGCGGATGTCGCACAGGAGGGCCATTTCGAGGCCGGAGCCGATACAGTGTCCGTGGATGGCGGCGACAATTGGCTTTTCGATGTTCAGGAAGAGGCCCCAGAGGTCGCGGCGCCATCGAGAATCCCTGGCGGCGACGATGGACGGAGCGGAGCCGAATTCGGTGAGGTCTGCTCCGGCGCAGAAGTTCTTGCCCTCGGCGGATAGAAGGACAACGGTCACTTCGTTATCATCGCGCACGGCTTCGAGGGCCTGGTGGAGGTCGTCGCGCATTACGGTGTTGAAGGCGTTGTGGACGTGGGGGCGGTCGAGTCGGATGAGTGCGACGGGGCCGCGCTTTTCGTAGATGATGGTTTCGAAAGGGGGCATTCTCTTATTCTCACCGGGACGACCCCATTATGCTTCAACCACGGCTGTTAGTGCCAGTGATCGCAGCGAGTAGTGGGGTGCGGCAGGATTTCGTTGGGTGCCCGGGGGCCGATGGCGGAAGCGAATTGAAGACCGAATTCCCGCATAGCAGCCCGCTACCGGTCTCCGTGGCCCGTGGCAGAGGTGCCAATTTGCTGCGCGAGGGCATAGAATGTAGGGAGGTGTTGACGTCTCCGGCTCTCCGGACTCTCTGGACGACGCCGGAACTGACCAGGCAAAGCAAGAAAGGTGGACTGGACCTTATGGCAAAGGACGGATTCAGGGTTGTTGACAGCGACATGCACGTGATGGAACCCCACGACCTGTGGCAGAAGTATATCGACCCGGCATTCAGGGACCGGGCGCCCGTGTTTCGGGGAGACCCTCTGAGCCAGGGATTCGCGAACCGGTGGCACGTGGAGGGGAAGGTGTTTCCGGCCCATTCGGAGACCAAGGCGCGAACGGGAAGCCTGGGCGGCAGACACGAGAATATCACGGACAGGTTTGCCGACGCCCGCGCAAAGCGTTTCGACGCGCCTTCGCAGCTGACGGCCCTGGAGGTGGAGGGTATCGACGTGGCGGTGCTGTTTCGGACCTTCGGCGCCCACGTGATTGCGCTCGACGGCATGGACGGGGATTTGGCTTCCGCCATCTGCCGCGCCTTCAACGACTGGCTGCACGACTTCTGCAGCGTCGACCGGACGCGGCTGAAGGGAACGGCCCAGATGCCGCTGCAGGACGTGGACCTGGCAACGGCGGAGGCCCGGCGATCGGTGGAGGACCTGGGGGCGGTGGCGCTTGTGCTGCCGTCCAATCCCGTAAACCGCCGTCCCTGGTACGACCCGTACTACGAGCCGCTTTGGGCCGCCGCGGAGGAATTGAACGTGCCCGTTTGCTTCCACGGCATCCACGGGGCGTACCAGCAGCACATCGGCAACCGGTTCCTGGACTCCTTCGTCGTGGCCCACGCAGCGACCCATCCGATGGAGTTGATGCTGGACCTGGCGGGGGTCATCTGCGGGGGAGTGATGGACCGTCACCCGGAACTGCGAGTGGGATTCCTGGAGGGCAATTGCAGCTGGCTGCCCTGGTGGTTATGGCGTCTTGACGAGGAGCGGGAGATCTTCGGCCCGTGGGAAGCGGCTGACCTCAAGCTCAAGCCCACGGAGTATTTCCAGCGACAGGGTTTCGCATCCATCGACGTGGACGAATATCTCGGCGCCCATACGGTGGAGCAGCTAGGGCCGGACAACCTGGTGCTTTCGACGGACTACCCCCATCACGACTCCGCGTACCCACACGCGCTGGACGAATTCCTCGCCATGGACGGCTTCAGCAGGGAGACGAAGCAGAAGATATTGTGGGATAACTGCATAAGACTCTATAATCTGCCAAGCTAGAATGCGGAAACCGGGAGGCGAAGAGTCCTTGCTACAGGTGGGTTACAGATCGGCCCTGGGGGAATACACACCCGCAATTGAGGCTGCGATACAACAATTGCAGTCACGGGAGGTGGTCTCACGCATCTGGTCTAAGGACCACACGGTGTGGAGCCCCGACCCCACGGAGATAACGGACAGGCTGGGCTGGCTTCACGCCCCGGAGCGGATGCGGCGGCGAATGCCGGAGCTGCAACGGTTGGCGAGGGCGGTCAGGGAGAGGGAATACCGGCATATCGTGCTGGCAGGCATGGGGGGCAGCATCGTGGGGTCGGAGGTGCTCCGTAGGGTTATTGGCCAGGAAGAGGATTGTCCGCAGCTGTTGGTGCTGGACTCAACCTGCCCCGAGTGGATTAACGGGATTGTGGACGAGATTGACCCCAAGAAGACGCTGTTCGTCATCTCGTCCAAGTCCGGGGCCACCCTTGAGACTATGTGCTTCTACAGGTTCTTCCGCAAGCTGGTGGAGGACAGCGGAGTCGTACCCGTGGATGACAGCTTCGTTGCCATCACCACCCCGGGCACGGCGCTGGACCGGTTGGCTCGCGAGGATGGGTTCAGGGAGATTGTCTACAATCCGGAGGACGTGGGGAGCAGGTATTCGGTCCTTTCCGCCCTTGGCCTTACCCCGGCTGTCCTGGCCGGTATGGACGTGCCCCGGATTGTCGAGGACGCCGGGAGTATGGCGGAACTGTGCGGTCCGGGCACGAGTATGGACGAGAACCCCGGGGCCTGGCTTGGAGCAGTGATGGCGGTGATGGCCGAACGGGGACGCGACAAGCTGACTCTTGTAACGTCTCCAGAGCTGGAGACATTCGGGCTTTGGGCAGAGCAGATGCTGGCCGAGAGCACGGGCAAGGACGGGAAGGCCATCGTCCCGGTCAGGGGGGAGCCGCCTCTCGCGCCGGAGCAGTACGGCCCGGACAGGTTCTTTGTGTTCCTGCAGTTGACAGACGACTATGAATCGCCGCTGCACGAAACGATGGCTGCGGTGGAGAGAACGGGCCACCCGTGGGTCAGGTTCATGATTGACCACGTCTACGAAATCGGTGCGGAGTTCTTCCGGTGGCAGTTCGCCACGGCGGTGGCGGGGGCGATTATGGGCGTCCACCCCTTCAATCAGCCGAACGTGCAGCTGGCCAAGGACAAGACAAACGCGGTCCTGGGGGAGTATCGCACCGCCGGATGCCTGCCCGAAAGAGAGGCCGGACAGACGGTTGAAGAACTGCTGGCCGAGGCCGGGCCGGGCAAATACGTGGCGATTATGGCGTACGCAGACAAGTCGCCGCAGACGGACGAGGCGCTGGCTGAATTGAGGATCAGGATTACCCACCGGTACGGGGTGCCCGTCACGGTGGGTTACGGGCCGCGCATTCTCCATTCGACGGGGCAGATGCACAAGGGTGGACCGGACGAGGGGTTGTTCATCCAGGTGACTTTTGACAGTGAGAGGGACCTGGAGATTCCCGGGGAGGAGTATTCCTTCAGGACGCTTCTGGAGGCGCAAGCCCTGGCGGACTACCGGACGCTGCTAGCCATCGACCGGCGGGTGGCCCACGTGCGGTTGGCAGGGATCAACGCTGAATCGTTGGCGGGGCTGGCGACGCTGCCCATCTAGGCGGCAGAGGCCAAGAGGTCCATCACCGCCCGTTCCAACTCCTCATCGGTAACCAGGCCTTCAAACCTGTTGTGGACCAGACCCTGCTTGTCGACGATGAAGACCCAGGGCTCCGTGGTCAAACCCCATTCCATGAACTCCGGTATCGGAACCAGGCGGCCCTCGGTGCGGGCGACCTCCAGGTCCCAGGGTTCGATGTGGATGAAGTTCACCCTGTCACCAACCCTTTCCTGAACTCGGACTGCTGCGTCCAGCACAGGGCCGCAGATGGCGCTGGTGCAAAACATGGGCGCAGACCAGACTACGACGAAGGGTTCCTGCAGCGCTATTGCCTGGGCGACGGAAAGGTCGTGCATGTCATCGGACGGGTCGCGGGTCTCGATTTCGTCAATGCTGGCAACGTCGTGAATGGTGAGGTTGTTGATGGGGGGAGCGGGGTCTCCCAACCCCGGGGCTGCGGGTTCGGCGAGTACGTTGAAGGCGAGGTCGCCTACGCCGGAGGCTGAGTCGTCGCCGGGAAGGGAAAACCTGGCCTGCCAGATGCCGGGGCTTCGGAAGTTGGCCGTGGACACGTACTGCCCGCGAACGTCCAGGTGCCGGTGGAGAAACCCGTCTTCGTGTAGATGGGGGGTAACTCCTTCTACCTCGCGGTATTCGGCGTCCCTGCGGAACCTGTATTCCCATTCTGCGTCCTGGAGGAAGTAGAAGCTGACGGAAACATCGGCGTCGGCGAGGGGTTCGCCCTCCACGGTGGCGATGGCGAAGGGGAAACGGTTCTCGCCAACGACGAATTCGCTGGCGCCGTGGAAGGAGTTGTACCGGGGAACTTCGCCAATAATCGGGTCCGGGTCGTCCAGCAACAGCCATGCGGTGACTATCGCAGCAAGGGCGACGGAGAGAACCAGGATGGCCAGCCAGGGACGGCGCAGGTGCGCGCTTCTAAGACGGGTCAGCATCGAACGGTGAGAATGTCGGCAGGATTGGGTCGCTGGAGGGCATGGGAATTGAGTGGGTCGTGGCGGAGGGGATCCAGATCGTCAGCCTGGTCGGGCGCGCTACCGGCCGTCAGTGCTGGTGATCGTGGTTGTGGGTGTGGTCGTGGTCGTCCGAACCGGACGAAGAATCGGGAGGCCTTCAACACCCGGGCTGGCCATTATTGCCACAGCATAAATGTAGTCCGAATAACTTGGTGAAGTTGTTGGAAATGGCCAGGCGTGCCTTAAGCCTCAGAGGGAGTTTGACCAACAGATTCTTGATGGACTGCCCCAGGGACATATCGTCATGTTGCGACAATTCAGAGTTCCTCTACGTTGGTTTCGGGAATGATAGCACGTTGGCGTCAATCGTGGGCGAGGGGAGCGTTAAGGCTTGAGGTCGTGGATGGATGCGAGGGCACGCTGCCGCAAAAGGCGGCTGAGGTCGCGGTTGATTCTTCGCGCCAGCGACGGTCCTTCGTAGACGAGAGCGGTGTATACCTGTACCGTGTCGGCGCCGCATTCCAGGGCACGGGCCACGTCGGCGGCGGTGGAGATGCCGCCACAGGCGTTTATGGTCATGTTATCGCCCGCCTCTCTTCGAACGTCCCCCACAATGCGTAGGGTGTCGGGGAGGAGGGGTTTGCCGCTGAGGCCACCGCGTCCCATCTTCACGGCGGGTTCCTCGATGGGGCGGGTGTTGGCAGCAGTTATGCCGTCGACGCCAAGCTCGCGGGCAATGCGGACGAGGGCCAGCACTGCGTCCTGCTCGCGAGAGTTGCTATAGGGAGGGATTTTGACGAAAAGGGGCGTCTTGCGGTGCAGGTTTACGCTTTCCAGAAGTTCGCGAAAGGCAGCCGGTTCGTGGAAGACGCGCAGTCCGGCGGTGTTGGGGGAGCTGACGTTGAGCTCGACGGCTTGGGCAAGCGGGGCGGCCCTCTGGTAGCACCGACGAAATTCGTCCACGGTGAGACCGGATACGCTGAGCACCAGGGGACGGGCTGAGCAGCGTCGGAGATTGGCCTCGACAACGTCGATGCCGAGGCTGGGGAAGCCCAGTGCATTGACGAGGGCCTGCTGCCGTGGGCGGCGCAGGAGCCGGGGGCGGGGGTTGCCCGGGCGGGGGTGGAGGGTGACGGTGCCGCCGACCACGTAGCCGAAACCGAGACCCATCAGGGAGTCCAGGTAGCCGCAGTCCTTGTCGGAGCCCGCGGCGACGCCCAGGGGGTTTGCGATGGGAATGCCGGCCAGGGTTGTGCTCAGGGCGGGGTCCCGGGTGCGGTGGAGGGGGGCCAGGAGCTTCCAGAGGCGCTTTCTTCGCAACGCCCACTCTCCCAGGGCGTGAGCACGCTCGGGAGGCAGGGACCAGAGCACCGGCCGCAGAATGGCCTTGTAAAGCATGGCCCCATTATGCCGTGTCAATTCAGGTTGTAAAGGGCCGACGCTGCATGATGTCTCGACCCCGGTCAGATCCCCTCGGTGTAGACGCCGAAGGTGAAGGCGAACACGGCGAAGTCGGAAGAGTTCGAGCTCAACTGGAGCTCGTAGGTGCCGTATTCGGGCGCTTCAACCACGGCGTAGAGACGGGGCTTGTCCACAATGATGAAGCTCCTGCCGTCGTCCTCGATGACCACGTCTTCGCCCTTGTTGAATTCGTTTAGGTATTCCCCGTCAAGCTTGACCAGGACCTTAAAAGGTTCCTCCATTTCGGGGGTCAGCACCACGTTGACGCTCTTGGCGGCAAATCGCAGCGCCATGTAGTCCTCGTAGTTGCCCGTCTCACGGGCGTGCCGGAGGCTCTCGCGTTCGCCCAGCCAGGGGCCCTGCAGGTAGAGGGCGTGGTCCTTGCGGGCGCCGCTGTCTGTGTAATCTACAATCTGGTCCCTGGACTTGCAGAAGTCCTGGGCCGCAATGTAGCTGTTGGAATAGAGGCTGAACAGACTGCAGCTGCGCTCATACCCACCGTATAGCTCTGCGGTAATCTCCGCGCCGATGGAGTTCTTGAAGGCGAAGTCCAGGTCCTGGTCCGGGGCCTGAAGCGGGGTGATGGAAGAGACGTTTGCTCCGGTTTCCTCCAGGAGTTCGCGGATCATGGCTTCGGTCTCATCGTAGGCCCCCTCGCCGTAGTGGCGATAGCGGATGATCCCGTTCTGATCGATGAGGTACTTGGCGGGCCAATAGCGGTTGTTGAAGGCGTCCCAGGTGTCGAAGTTGTTGTCCTGAACGATGGGATACGTGAGGCTGTAATCGGCAACGGCCTGCCGAACATTGTCGATGTCGTGCTCGAACCTGAACTCGGGGGTATGGACGCCGAGAATGACGAGTCCGTCGTCGGCATACTTGGAGTGCCACACCTTGAGATAGGGAAGGGTGCGGATGCAGTTGACGCAGGTGTATGTCCAGAAGTCTACCAGCACGACCTTGCCGCGAAGACTCTCGATGGTCAGCGGCTCGGAGTTGACCCATTCCTGGGTGCCGACAAGTTCTGGGGCGACATCGCCAATGGGCGGGGAAGGCCTCAGCGTGGGTGCGGGCGTCGGCGTTGGGATGGGCGCAGGCGCCGCGGTGACCGGGGAGGTGGGGGCCGGCGCCGCGGTGGGCGTGGCGATGGGTGCGGGCGCAGTGGTGGCCGACGGCGTGGAATCGGGTCGCTCGGAGGAGCAGGCGGCAACGAGAAGGAGTGTGAGGGCCAGAAGGGAAGCGGCAAAGGCCACGACAGCGTTCGGGAAGCGGGTTTTAGTCATAATCCTCCGCCTGTTTGGAGATTCTGGTAGTGGTACGCAGCGAGCGGGTATGTGGATTCTCCCACCGGTGGAGCGGCGGCTTGCGATTGATCAGAGGGGAATGTTCCCGTGCTTCTTTGGCGGGAGCGTGTCCTTCTTGTCCTTGAGCATCTCAAGGGCGGCGATGATGCGGGGGCGGGTCTCGGCGGGGTCTATGACATCGTCCAGGAATCCGAAACCGGCGGCCACGTAGGGGTTGGCCAGCTCCTCCTCGTATTCCTTGATGAATTCGGCCCTTGTCTTCTCCGGCTCAGGGGAGTTGGCGATTGCCTCTCTGAAGATGATGTTGACCGCGCCGTCGGGGCCCATGACGGCTATCTGCACGGTGGGCCATGCCAGGTTAACGTCGCCGCGGAGATGCTTGCTGCTCATGACGATATAGGCGCCGCCGTAGGCCTTGCGGATCATGACGCTGACCTTGGGCACGGTGGCTTCGGCGTAGGCGTAGAGGAGCTTGGCGCCGTGGCGTATGATGCCGCCGTGCTCCTGGTCGGTGCCCGGAAGGAATCCGGGAACGTCAATGAAAGTGACGATGGGGATGTTGAAAGCGTCGCAGAAGCGGATGAAGCGGGCGGCCTTCACGGAGGCGTCTATGTCCAGCACTCCGGCCAGGTGGGAGGGCTGGTTGCCGACGAGGCCGACGGGCTTTCCGGCCATCCTGGCAAAGCCAACGACGATGTTCGGGGCGAAGCTCTGGTGGACTTCCATCAGGTCGCCGTCGTCCACCACGCGGGCCATGATTTCGCGAACGTCGTAGGCCTTATTGGGTTCGGTGGGAACAACGTCGAGAATGTCGGGGTCCGTGCGGTCGGGGGGATCGTATGGCTCCGCGTAGGGGGGGTCGTCCATGTTGTTGCTGGGCAGGAAGGAGAGGAGGCGTCGAAGTTCCTGCATGCACTCCTCTTCCGTCTCGTATACGAAATGGGATACGCCGCTCCGGACGGCGTGGGCGGATGCCCCGCCAAGCTCCTCGTGGGTTACCTCTTCGCCCATGACGGCGCGGATGACGTCTGGGCCGGTGATGTACATCTGGCCAACGCCCTGCACCATGAAGACGAAGTCCGTGATGCCGGGGGAGTAGACGGCCCCTCCCGCGCTGGGACCAAGAATGACGGATATCTGGGGGACGACGCCGGAGGCCATGGTGTTGCGAAGGAAGATGTCGCCGTAGGCGGCGAGGCTGAGGACGCCCTCCTGGATGCGGGCTCCGCCGGAATCGTTGATGCCGATTACTGGCGCGCCAACCTTCATGGCCAGGTCCATTACTTTGCAGATCTTCTTGCCGACGGTCTCGGAGACGGAGCCGCCGAGAACGGTGAAGTCCTGGGCGTAGGAGAAGACGAGGCGGCCGTTTACCTTGCCGTGCCCCGCTACCACGGCGTCGCCCGGGGGGCGGTTCTTGTCCAGGCCGAAGCTGTTGGTGCGATGGGTGGCGAAGGGGTCCAGCTCTTCGAAGGTGCCGGGGTCGAAGAAGAGACCCAGCCGCTCGCGAGCGGTGAGTTTGCCCTTGGCGTGCTGCTGCTTTATGCGTCGCTCTCCGCCGCCAAGGCGAGACTGGTGACGGATTTCGTCCAGCTTCTTGAGCCGCTGATCTGATTTGGGTTCGGTTGCCATGTGCGTCTCTCGGTTGGGGAATGCTATCAGATGGGTTTGGGTGGTGCAAGAAAAACGGGCAGGATGCTACACTGACCGCCACAGTTTGCGCCGGAAAGTCTACCACGGCAGCGAGGAGAATTTCAGCGATTGATCGAGAAAGTGATTGAGAATGTGATGGTCTGCGCGGGGCGGGAGTTCCGCTGGGGCAGCCGCACCTACGTGATGGGGGTGGTGAACGTGACGCCGGACTCTTTCTCCGGCGACGGGCTGGCGGGTAGGTCGGATGCGGCCGTCCGGCAGGCTTTGGATTTCGAGGCGGAGGGCGCGGACATCATCGACGTGGGTGCGGAATCGACCAGGCCTGGTCATGCGCCGGTGTCGGTGGACGAAGAGCTGGCCCGGCTGCTGCCGGCGCTGGAGGGGATCGCCAAAGCGGTTTCGATTCCCGTGAGCGTGGACACCTACAAGCCGGAGGTGGCGCGCCGCGCGGTGGACTACGGCGCCGCAATGCTCAACGACGTTTGGGGGCCGTGGGTGGGGGAAGGAATGGCGGCGGTGGCGGCGGATACCGGCCTGCCTCTGGCCCTGATGCACAACCAGTCAGGTACAGAATACAGGGACGTGGTGCCGGACGTGGTGGCGAGTTTACGCCAGGCAGCACAAAATGCAGAGGCCGCAGGCGTCCAAAGGGAAAAAATAATCCTGGACCCGGGCATCGGGTTTGGGAAGACGGCGGACCACAATCTGATAATTCTGAACCGCTTGGGGGAACTGAAGGCGTTGGGGTATCCGCTGCTGGTGGGGACCTCCCGGAAGTCCACCATCGGGCTGGTTCTGGACCTGCCCGTCGAGGAGCGGCTGGAGGGTACGGCGGCGACGGTGGCCCTCGCCATCGCAGGGGGCGCGGACGTCGTGCGGGTGCACGACGTTAAGGAGATGGTCCGGGTGGTGCGCATGAGCGACGCGATTGTGCGGGGTTGGAGGCCCAAGGGTTGGACGCTGTAAGGGTCTACCTGGGCCTGGGTTCGAACCTGGGGGACAGGATGGCGAACCTGGAGCGGGGTCTGCGGTTCCTGGGGGAGAGTCTCGAACTGGTGAGGGCATCGTCCATCTACGAAACGGACCCGTGGGGGTTCGAGGAGCAGCCGGCCTTCCTGAACTGCGTCGTCAAGGGGAGGGCGTCGGCGTCGCCGGAGGGTGTCCTCCAGATTCTGAAGGATGCGGAGCAGAGGGTGGGAAGGCGGGCAACCTTCGAGTGGGGGCCAAGGGTGTTCGACGCGGACCTGCTCTTCTACGGCAGACGAATAGTCAATCTGCCACAGCTGACGGTGCCCCACCCCCGCATCCCACAGCGGGCCTTTGTGTTGGAGCCAATGGCGGAGATTGCCCCGGAATTCGAGCATCCGCTGCTGGGTATGAACATGGCGAAAATGGCAGAGCGAGTTGAGGGACGGGAGGGGGTGCGGTGGTTCGCGCCTGCGCCCCGGGTGGGCGCCGAAGCGGACTAGAGGGCGCGCAGGTGGGGAGGGAGGAGGTTTGGGATAGCCTCCCTGATGGGATAGGTCTCGGGACAGGCATGACACTCAAGGGCGCCGGTGATGACGCGATCGTCGCGTTCTTCTTCAACCGTCAGTTTCAGCCGGCCCTTGCACCTGGGGCAGGCCAGGATATCCATAATTTCTCGTCGCATTTTCTTCCTTGCGGGATTATAGCATTGGTGGGGTTGTCGGAGGGGATTCACCCCCATCTCTCCGACAATCCTAACCCACCCCGATCGAGGCGAAAGGAATTGGTAATCACGGCAGGTCAGCCTCTGAGGCCCTGTTCGAACAGAGAACTCAGCACGTCGGCAAGGAGGAGGACGATGACTCCAATGATGACGACGGAGGTGGCGTTGGAGACGACGGGTAGCCAACGTCTCGACCCAGACTTGGAGTCGTCTGCACGCCGAGATGGGAGGAACCGTACCAGGTAGAACATGCTGAAGGCCAGAAGCACCTTCACTGCCAGGACGACAACGTAGGGCACGCCGATGAAGCCGGAGGGGACCCGGTGGAAGGTGAGGACTGCGCCGGTGACCAGGAGTACGCCGAAAGCAGTGTTGACGAGGGAGAGGTAGTCTCGGCCGGGATTGGGGGTGTCTTCAGGGGAGCGACGGAGGCGGGGACGAAGGATGAGAAGGTAGTAGATGCCACCGCCGACCCATGCCACCGCGGCCAGGTTGTGAATCCAGCGCATGGCGAGGAAAAGTACGTCGTTAAGGCTCATGGTCCGGCTGGTGCACAGTTGCTGGTTCGGGGAGCCGGCCGGGGTCCCCATCGTCGATCAGGGCTTTGGCGTAGGCAATGAGCTTCTCGCGGCGGCGTGCATCGGTGTTGCGGCTCTCCAGGTATCGACTGAGGGCCGCTATGGTGTCCAGGCTGCGGGCGGCGTCGGCGGGCAGCCGCGCCCTTCGTTCGTCGGAGACCTGGGTCTGGATGGACGCCACGTGATGGGCCGACGCCAGCGCCTCCCGGATTTCTCCCATTCTCAGCTGCACGGACTGTTCGGCGGTCAGGGCGATTCGCAGCCGTACGATGGCGTCGGCGACGGGGCTTCGCCGGATGGATCGAATGACTTCCCTGGTGGGGTCCGGGGTTGCCTCCGGAATCGTAACGTCGACGGTGGTAAAGGCGCGGGCGCTGACCTCTTCGAACCGGAAGTCGGCGAGGCGACGCCCCCGGGGTCGCCGCGGGTCCAGGTCGATGACACAGAAGCCCTTGGGGTCCTTCTCCTCGCCAAAGTCAACGCGTTGCAGGCTGCCCGCGTAGACCATGAGGGGGTTGTCGCGAATGACCTGGTGCCTGTGGATGTGGCCCAGGGCAATGTAGTCGTAGGCGGGGATGTGCAGGTCGCTGGGGCGCAGCTTGTGGTCCTGGCCCAGCATCATGGCGCGTTCGGAGCCCAGCTTGGCCCCGTCTATGGTCACGTGTCCGGCGAGAATGGAGGGGACCTCGGGGTCCATTTCCTCCGAAAGGGTGCGGACGCGCTCGACGAGTATCTTCTGAAGTTTGTCGTTGACCTGCTCGATGGAGAGGCCGCGGGTGTCCTCCCGGGTAAGGAGTTCGCTGCGCTTCGGCCAGGGCAGAGCGGTAATCTGGAGGGGGCCGGAGGGTGTGTCGATGAGATAGTTTGTGATTTCGTCGCCCACGTGCAGGCGGGGGACCTCCAGGGTGTTGAAGATCTCAATGGCGGTGGCGCGTCCCATGGCGTTGGGTAGGTCGTGGTTGCCGACGAGGAGAAAGACGGGAATGCCGGCGGTTGCGAGGGTCGCCAGGCGGCGGGCGAACTCGCGCTGCTGGGTCTGATTGGGGTCGCGGCTCTTGTAGGCATCCCCCGCGAGCAGGACCAGGTCTACCCGGTTGGAGAGGGCGCATTCAACCAGCTGGTCGAGGGCGTTGAGGAAGTCGAGGAGGCGGGTGGAGAGGCCGGTTTCGGGGTCGGTGCGGCTGTAGTTTTCGACGCCAATGTGGAGGTCCGCAAAGTGGATGACGCGCATGGGCTACCAGCCGTGGCGGAGCTTGTCTTCGATGACGGAAACTATCTGATTGACGGGGATGCGCAGCTGGGCCATGGTGTCACGGTCCCGGAGGGTGACCTGCTCGTCGTCCAGGGTGTCGAAGTCCACGGTGACGCAGAAGGGGGTGCCGATTTCGTCCTGGCGCCGGTAACGACGGCCGATGCTCTGGGCGTCGTCGAACATGGTGTTGAAACGCTGTCGTATGAGTTCGTGGATGCGACGGGCGGTGGGTACAAGCCGCTCGTTGCGGCTGAGGGGCAGCACCGCAACCGTGGTCGGCGCGAGCGAACGATGCAGCTTCAAAACGCTGCGGGTCTCGGTCTTGCCGCCGGGCTTTCTGGGCGGGATCTCTTCCTCCTGGTAGGCGTCGATAAGGAAGACCAGAGCGGCCCGGTCCGCGCCGCAGGAGGGTTCGATGACGTAGGGATAGTAGCGTTCCTGGGCCTGGTCGTCGAAGTAGGTCAGGTCCTGGCCGCTGTGGTCGGCGTGCTGCTTTAGATCGTAGTCGGTGCGGTTGGCGACGCCTTCGAGTTCGGCCCAGCCCCAGGGGAAGCGGTATTCGATGTCGTAGACCTCCTTGGCGTAGTGGGCAAGCTCGTCGGACTCGTGCTTGCGCAGACGCAGGTTGTCGGGGTCGACGCCGAGGGAGATGAACCACTCCATGCGCTGCCGGGTCCAGTACTGGAGCCACTCGTCGTCGGTACCGGGCTTGACGAAAAATTCGAGCTCCATGATTTCAAACTCGCGGGTGCGAAAGGTGGAGTTGCCGGGGGTGATCTCGTTACGGAAGGCCTTGCCGATCTGGGCTATTCCGAAGGGGAGCTTGCGACGGGCGGTGTCTAGGACGTTCTTGAAGTTGACGTAGATGCCCTGGGCGGTTTCGGGCCGGAGGTAGATCTCCGACGCGGTGTCTTCGACGGCGCCCATGAAGGTCTTGAACATGAGGTTGAACTGGCGCGGTTCTGTGAGTTCTCCCTGGCAGCTGGGGCAGTTGTCGGCGTCCAGGTGGTCGGCGCGGAAGCGCTGATGGCAGGAACGGCATTCGACAAGGGGGTCCGTGAAGCTGCCCAGGTGTCCGCTGGCCTTCCAGGTGGCGGGGTGCATCAGAATGGCGGCGTCGAAGGCTACGACGTCGTCTCGAAGCTGCAGGATAGAACGCCACCAGGCGTCCTTGACGTTTCGCTTGAGCTGGGCGCCGAGGGGGCCGTAGTCCCAGGTGGCGTTGAGGCCGCCGTAGATTTCGCTGCTCTGGAAGAGGAAGCCGCGTCGCTTGGCCAACGAGAGAAGCTTGTCCATGGTGACGGGCTGGGTGTTTGCAGGCAAGGTGACTCCTGTGAATGAAGGTGGGATAAGGGTATCAAGCGGGGAATTGGGCGTAAAGGGGAGAGGCGTCAGGAGGGGTGGATTTGTTGACAGTGGGAATAGGGATGCTTAGGCTTAAGGGGTCTGGGGCCCGTAGCTCAGTGGTAGAGCGGCCGGCTCATAACCGGTTGGTCGTAGGTTCGAACCCTGCCGGGCCCATTATTTCAAACGGCAAACTGTCTTCGAAGACTGTGAGGGCTGAATTCACAGTTGCCGGGATGGTTTCCAAACATCCGAACAGGCCCCATAATGTGATTAGCCTTTACCGCCAGGAGGTATCGTGGCATGAAACTTAAGCTGAGGCGTCATGCCAAATCCAAGTCGAAAATGAACTCCAACGTGAACGGTCGTGTGACAGCCGCAGAAATGTACGAAGTGCAAGATTCGTACGTGCGGTTCAATCAGAAAGATCATATTGGTTCTCAGATGAGATGGGATGCTCACCTGGAGAAGGAACGAGAGAAGTTAAAGGTCAAGCAGCGTCGGCTTGCGGAGAAAGGGCGCGCCGGTTTCGAGGCTCCGGCGTGGGGCTTGGACTCCGCCGCAGACTCCCTGCTAACGATTATGGGCTTCTCAAAGAATCAGGCGGATTCGAAAGCTACTGCATGGCAAACCAAGGTGGAACCCGCGCCCTCCGGCCGGCCGAAGACTTCGCCCAAAGAGGCTTCTCAGATTGTGCGCAAGGCTGCCCAGGTGCTTGGAGCGGACCAGGTTGGCTTTGCCAAGTTGGACCGTCGCTGGGTGTATTCCCACTACTTCGATGAGAAGACGAAGAAGGAATACCCCATCAAGTTCTCCGACGAGCCCGGTTATGAAGAGCACAGCCAGCCCATTCGCCTGGAAGATGGGACTCGGGTCATTCCGAAGGAGATGAAATACGTAGTGGTGCTGCTCCACGAGTGGGGCAAGGACATAGATGGCACCGAGCATGCACCGACCCTCCTGACTGAAGGACTCAGTACGCTGGCCTATGCCCGGATGGCGCCGACCCTGTGGATGCTGGCCGAGTTCATCCGAGGCATGGGGTACAACGCCATTCCGGCGGCTAATGACACCGCCTTGAGCATTCCCCTGGCTGTCGATGCGGGCCTCGGCCAGCTGGGGAGGCATGGTCTTTTGATCAACCCGAAAGTTGGGGCCCGATGCCGCATTTCCAAGATCTTCACCGACCTTCCGCTTGAATTCGCAGGCGCGGTGGACTCCGGCATCACAGAGTTCTGCAACGCTTGTCTGAAGTGTGTGCCGAAGTGCGGAACGAAGGCCATCACAACGGGAACCCGAAGTTTCGAGGCCTTAAACGAGCACAACTCAACGGGCGTGCTTTCTTGGAAGGTGGATGCAAAGAAGTGTATGGCCTTTCAGAACCGCGTTGGGACTACCTGCAGCACCTGCGTCCGCATGTGCGCGTGGACTAAGCCGCCCCGCAAGATATACGCCATTCCTCGTTTTGTCATCCGAAACTTCCGGTGGAGATGGCTGAACAAGTTCTGGGTGTGGCTTGACGACAGGGCAGGAAATGGAAAGTTTGACAAGAAGGCCGAAGACTTCTGGGTAACGAACGGCCGCTAGCTTGAACGCGTCGGCGCTTGGAATGAGGTATCGGCCGAAGAGGGTTCGGGACGGGATTGGGACTAGGGCGGCGCGTTGGCGTCAGTCGATGGGGGTCCACTTATGGTGATTGATTGCCGACTGGTTGGCTTTGAGTTGCTGGCCGACAACAGTATCCAATGAGAATGTCTCAATCATCGTTCGTGAGGTCACGGGATGGGCAGCCTCATTCCCTCAGCCACTGCTGCCCGGTTTAGGGATCGATCCAATGTCGCGAGGTCTGCACCTTCCCTCTTGGCCAGTTCCAGATATAGGGCGTCATAGAAGGACAGTTCATGGGTCCTGGCCAAGTCGAACGCGGATTGAAGGTTGGGTTCTCGATCTGTTTGGATGGGCAAATCCATCAAGGCATCGAGCCTCTCATTGACTCCTTCGGTGGAAAGACGCCCGCTCCGCTCCGCGACAAGAAGCGCATTGCGGGTCTCAAGATGCCACAGGTGAGGCACCAGCGCCCCATCTTCAACGAGGAGTTCCAGCACCTCATCTGCGCGAGAATCCTCCTCATCGTCGAAGAGCCAAGCCATTACGATTGATGCATCGACAACCAGTCCGCTCATGGGCGGTGGCCCTGGTGGCGGGCAGCGAGTATCTCATCGGTGGAGAAAGCCACGTGCTCCCACCCTTCGCGACGCTGGCGAAACCGCTCCACCGCCTTTTCGCGGTTGGCACGATCCTGGGTCTGGACGGGAACCAGGTGGGCAACGGGCTTGCCGTGGAGGGTGATTGCAACGATCTCTCCACGTTCGACCACTCGTAGTAGTTCGGCCAAGCGCGTCTTGTCCTCGGTGGCTTGAAATTCGCGCATTGCAACTCCAACCAGTTGTTTTGACCGTATTATACTACGCACTGCTCGTCACATGGTTCAACGGGGTAGTTTGGACATTTTAGATTACCAAGCGGTTTTCGCATGGTTTGGTGAATCGTGGGATGTGACGGGCTTAGTCCTGAGTTAAAATAGCACTCGGCTCACGACAAACTGTCGTTAATCGGCCCCAAGTTAGAAAAGGCGTAGAGGGTTGATTCTGTGAATGTCCTGCTGGACATGATTGCCGGCTTGCTCAGGTCCCTGAGGATGCTGTGGACGAATCCCGCGCCGGTGCACGTGCGGTTGGGGTTGATGGTCCGGAACGTGGCAATCAAGATTCGACGCGGGAGTCGTTGCTGCGGGCACCCCGGCCAGCCCGGCTGTTGAGACTATTCCGCTGAGGCTCCCGGCGGGAGTCACCCACCACACCACCACCGCTGACGTCGAGGGTCCACACCCAGTCCCGGATGGGACGAATCGACGCCCGGCGTCTGGCATTCGGCCTGCTGGCGCACTATGCTTTACAAGAATTTTCGGCTGCGCTTCGGCGAGTTTGCGGGTCGCAGTCCGGACTGGGGGAAGTCATGGATCGCAGAAAAACCAGAAGATCATCGAAGGCAACGCCGGAAGAACTGCTGGCGAAGGCCGTCAAGAATGCGGTGCTGCTTTCGGGCGGCAACCCGCAGATTCCCAAGGGCGACGGCGATGCCTTCGTTCAGGCGTACATCGGCTTGATGCCAGAGTGGAAGCGGCAGTTGGGGCAGCGGCTGGACGAGTTGATTGTGCGAACGGTGCCCGGGGTGCGGAAGGCGGTCAGGTGGAATTCGCCCTGGTACGGCGTCGACGGTATGGGGTGGTTCGTCAGCTACCACGTGTTTGCGCGTTATGTGAAGGTGACGTTCCTGAACGGCGCGTCGCTGGACCCGGAACCGCCGGGTTCGGGGAAGGACCCGGACTCCCGGTGGGTTGACATCCACGAGGGGGAGCTGGACGAGGCGCAGATGGAGGAGTGGGTGCGGCAGGCGGCGGCGATTCCGGGCTGGGACGGATTCTAACGGGAGGAATTGCCAAATGCCAGCGATGCTGGCATATTGCAGTCATGGTTGTGCCGCCCCTTCCGTAGCGGGCATAATCGGGGTGCATATCCAAGGGGCAGGATTGGAGGATTTCCCATGAAAAGCGAAGCGACGACGGTTGATGAGTATATCGCCGAGTTGAGCGATGAGCGACGGGAGTGGGTTTCGACGGTGCGGAAAGTGGTGCTGGCAAACCTTCCATCGGGCTACGAAGAGGTGATGGACTTCGGCATGATCGCCTACGTGGTGCCCCTGTCCGTCGTCCCCAAGACGTACAACGGCCACCCGCTTATGTACGCGGCCATAGCGTCGGAAAAGAACTACGTGTCTGTCCACCTGATGAACATCTACGCCAGCCAGGAGACCCAGAAGTGGTTCGTGGACAGCTACAAGGCGACGGGGAAGCGGATGAACATGGGAAAGTCCTGCGTGCGATTCAAGACGCTGGAGGACCTGCCATTGGACCTCATCGGAGAGGCCGTGGGGAAGACGCCCATGGAGGACTGGATCGCAGTCTATGAAGCGTCGCGGCGTCCACGGAAGAGGCGACCGGCCAGCAGGCGAAAGAAGAAGAGCGCCGGCTAGTAGACCCTATTCTATTGGGGGCCCTGGATGACTTTGGGAACATCTCCGATATGAAACCATCTATATCCTCGACTGGAACATACGCTGCCACATGTTTTCTTAGCCGGTATTGCGAGTTTCCTTCGATCTAATATCAAGAGCAGATTGCAAGCTTGACTACGCCTTGGGTGCAACGAATCTAATTAAGGACTTCTCATGGTATAACAGGAAAACCCGCATCTTCCACCAATAGGAGACAGGCATTGCAGCACGAGTCAGAAATTGAGGATTTGATTGGAAGGATTGGTCAATTTCCCAAGGAATTTCGAGCATTCATGAAAAACCTAGAACCGCTAGCAGAGGCTATCGTCGGAGAATTCTCAAAGTATGATTTCGCACGTACGAAACTAATGGAAGCCGGCTGGGTGCCGCACTACACCATGCCATTTGATTCCCTCTCGGCCCAGGATTCCAGCCCAGATGTATTGCAGAAAGAACTCCTCGACCATTACACGTCAGAGTGGGGCCAGATTCGCTCAACCATTCATTCACGAGTCCTGTGCTACGCCATAGATGACGACTGCAAAGCTTCTTTCCTGGAGGCTATTTGTGCTCATGAAATTGGTCTGTACCGATGTGTGCCACGTTTGCTTTACCCTGAAATTGAACGACTCCTGCGCATTGAAATGAACATTGACGGCCATATTTCACCCAAGTGTATGGCGCAAATGCTTACAGAGAGGGGGTCAAACTTGACGAAAGTCGCATCCATTGAAGACTTCATTCCTAACGGTCTCTTTGAATTGGAACTCTTCGACCTTATAACAGCAGTTATGGATACAAAGGAATCATTATCTGCTTCAAGGCCTTCGCCTGGATTGTACGAACAGATCCTTGGGGCAAACTCAATGGGACTAGCCTCAGCTAGTCCTATTCCGAATAGACACGCTGTAGTCCACGGTCTGGTCGCATATGCTTCAGCGCAAAGTAGTCTGAATATGATCTTCATTGCTGACTACTATTTTCAGGCCATAAGCTCCATAAAGAAAAGGGTGTAACCTCGCAATCGGATGGCAAGCAGAGTACATGTAACCAAGTCCCTGACGAACCCGAACTACCTCTATTACAATCTCTCGAAGGTGGGCATTCCGTGTTAGGGATAGCCGGGACTAAGAGCGCCGGCTAGTATTCGAAGAGGACGGACCTGACGTCTTCGATGTCCCCGTCGGCGGTGAAGCGCCAGACGCCGATATAGCCCCGGCTTAGGTCCCCGTTCCCGTCCCAATCGGCAGAGACGGCGGCGCCCTCGTAGTCTATTTCTTCCCCATCCTGCAGAAGCTGCAGAGCTTCGTCGATGCCTTCAGCCGTCGCCACCACCACCTGGCCCGGCGCGGACCCTATCTCCCGCAGATGGTCGCGGATGGCTGAGCCGTCCAGACTTCCCGCAGCCTCTGTGGCAAGGGCAATGGCGATGGTGGCATCGTATATCTCCTTCGTGTAGGGGAGGCGGGGCAGGCTGCCGTATTCGGCGGAAAAAGCCCTTTCCCATATTCGGGTGGCTTCGCTTTCGGGGGCGGGCTCCCCGGCGGTGCCGTGCATTCCGGCCAGGTGCTTTGCGCCCACGGTTTCGACAAGACTGAACCGCTTGGCGGCATCGCCGAAGGTGAAACTGTCGTAGATGCCGCTCTCCACGGCTTCCTTCACGAGAGGAAGGGCGACGGACTCCGAGGCGATGACGACGAGGGATTTGGGGTCGTTGGCGGCGCTTTGCCGGATCTGGGGCAGGAAGGACTCCTGCTCAAGCTCCACGGAAATAGCGGTAACGCGGCCGCCCCACGCGTCCTGGAATGTCCTGGCGAGACCCTGACCCCAGGCGTCGTTCTGGAAGATGAGACCCACGTTGTCGAAGCCCAGGTCGCGGTTGACCTCGGCGAGGACTGGTCCCTGCGCGCTGTCGGAGAGGGCGGTTCGGAAGAAGAAATCGTCGTCCTCCACGGTTGTGAGTAACGGCGAAGTGGCGGAGGGGCTGATGGTGGGGACCTGTTTCGGACCGGAGACCTGCCTGGCGACGGGGAGGGAGGCGGAGCTGGCATTCGGGCCGACGATGGCGTGGACGCGGGCCGCGTCGACGAGCAGGAGAACGCGTTCGAGGGCCACGTCGGGGTCGCTGGTGGCGTCCACCGTGAAACCTTCAACGTCGCTGCCAAGGACTCCGCCGGCCTCGTTCAGGTGCTTCAGAGCAAGATCGAAGGCCATCCGGCGGGCCTGGGAAGCCTCGGGGGAGTCGGTGAAATTCAGGACGAGGCCGATCTTCAGGTGATCGTCCGACGGGCCGGTGTCGGAGTCGCCGCCGCAGGCAACGATGAAGCTGACGACGAGTAGCGAAAGCACTAGGACTGCAATTTTGGAGAAGACCAAGGGCGCACCTATTCCGACTTTATGCTAGTGGGAATGATAGGCGAGTACAGCAGTGACATTCAACGTGCGGCATTCTCCGAAGCCATGTTTTCGGCCAGGCATGGAGGCAATCGGAGAGGGACGGTCGCGAGGGTTGAGCGTAGATGGAAGTGGAATTGGCGGTTTCAAGGGTTGTGGTAAAATTGAATTACTAGACCCATATTGGAAGAGGAGGAAAGAATGCCGCTAGGCAGTCTTGGAAATAACATCAGAAGTAGTATTGTAGGAACAATTCGAGGCGTCGGCGACGTGGTTGGCGCCACAATAGACACCACGCGAGAGAACACGGTCAAGGCCCTCCAGGGAGTGCGCGACATCAGCGGAGAGGCCACGGGGGCTGTCACCGACGTCATCGGCGGAGTGGTTCAGGGAGTAGTTGAAGTCGGGGGAGACGTGGGCGGCGCCGCAAAGGGCGCGGTCATCGGCACCATCCAGGGCGTCGGCGAGGTTACCACGGTTACCGCCGGAACGTTGAGCGACACCGTGCGGGCGGCCATCAAGGGCACCCGCGAAGTGGGCGGCGACGTGGCCGAGGCAGGCCGCGGCGCGGCAGAAGGCGCAATCGCGACGACGAAAACTCTCTCCGTGAGCCTGGAGGACGCGGCAACGGAAGTCTCCCGTGGGGCCATCCGGGGCGCCCACGAGGTGGGCAGCGAACTGACAACCACCGCCAAGTCCGTGGTTGTGGGCAGCGTCACCGGCGCCGAGGAGATTGGCGGCAGCGCGATTTCCGCCATCTCGAACAGCGCCCGCGGTCTCATCAAGGGCACCTCTGAGGTTGGCGGCGACGTTGCCGTCGTGGCCCGCAGCGCCGCCGAAGGCGCTATCACTACCAGCAAGACTCTGACGGTCAGCCTGGAAGACGCCGCCAGCGAGGTCGCCAGCGGAGCAATCAGGGCCACCCACGAGGTCGGCAGCGATCTGGGCAGCACGGCCAAGTCCGTGGTCGTCGGTAGCGTAAACGGCGCTGAGGAGATTGGCGGCAGCGCCACTTCGGCCATCAGCAACAGCGCCCAGGGATTGATAAAGGGTGCGGCCGACGTGGGAGGCGACGTGGCCGGAGTGGCCCGCAGCGCCGCCGAGGGCGCCATAAGCACCAGCAAGTCGGTGGTCGTGAGCCTTGAGGACGCGGCGTCCAGCGTGGCCCGCGGAGCCATCAACGCCACCCACGAGGTGGGCGCAGACCTGGTCGCAACGGCCAAGTCCGTTGTCGTCGGTAGTGCCAACGGAGCGCAGGAAATAGGCGAAAGCGTTACTACGGCTGTTTCCAGCAGTGCGCGGGGCGTCATCCAGGGAACGTCCGACATCGGCGGCGACCTGGCCGCTGCGGCCCGTGGCGCGGTGGAAGGCGCTATCGATAGCGTGAAGTCCGTGAGCGTCAAGGCCGAGGATGCCGCATCTGCAGCGGCGACCGGCGCCGTTGAAGCCGCGGGCGCCATCAGCAATTCCGCAGGCCGCACCGTGCGGGACGCCGTCACCGGTACCATCGGCGGAGTGGCCGTGGTGGTGAAGGCCCCCTTCAACCAGGGCGGAGCCGATAAGTCTTAGGTCAACCAGGGTAGTTGCGGGCGCCAGTCCGTCTACATCCGGCAGCAATTTGGGGTCAGCCGCAGCAGTGCAACGCGGCTGACCCCTTCCATTCAATATCCAAGCCCGGCGGCTGACGATTCGTTGGGTCGGCAGGCATTGGAGTCAAAAGAGCAAACCGGCAGATGAATCCCAGAAAGAAAATCGCTACCGTTCCGGCGGCCAACCGCATCATGCGAGTGCTCCGGCGGCTCCAGCTGATGGCTGAAATCTTCGGTCAGGGCCTCGAAAGGCTCAAGCAGGGGCTGGGCGCTACACGGCTGGGCAGAAGCACGGTCGCCCGGCTTTCGGTTCGTGTGGTGCAGGAACTCGGGGACGACGACGCCACCCACATGGCGGCCAGCGTAAGCTACTACGCCGTGCTTTCGCTGTTTCCGCTGGTGCTGGGCCTGAGCACCATCATCAGCACGCTGGCCAACTCGCCGGACAGGCAGGAACAGGTGATTGCGTTCGTCGTAGACTATCTGCCCGGCTCGGAGGCCTTCGTTCGCGACACGCTGGCCAGCCTTGCCAGGTACAACGCAGCCTTCGGTATCGTGTCCTTCTTCAGCCTGTTGTGGGCCGGAAGCGCGGTGTTCGGCGGGATAACCCGGGCGGTCAACCGCGCGTGGGACGTGGAGAAGGACCCGCCCTTCTACAAGAACAAGCCCAGGCAGCTTCTGATGGCCGCCGGCGTGTCGCTGCTTTTCTTCATCTCCGTGGGCACCACCACATTGTTCCGTTTGGCGACTTCCTATACTGTGGGGGGCGTCCCCCTGGAAGATTATCTGGGTGGATGGGGGATGGCCATCCTGATGGAGATCCCGGTTCTGCTGGTGAACTTCCTCATCTTTGCGGTCATCTACAAGTTCCTGCCCAACACCAAGACGTATTGGAAGTACCTGTGGCTGGGCGCGGTAATAGCGGCGGTGCTGTTCGAGGCCGGGAAGCACCTTTTCATCTGGTACCTGAACAACTTTGCAGACTACAGCGAGCTTTACGGAAGCGTCGCCTCGGTGGTGGTGCTGATGGTCTGGGCTTATTTCTCCGCCTTCATCCTGATATTGGGAGCGGAGGTCGCGTCGGAATACCGCAGACTCAAACTGTCCATTGAACGGGGACACGAGGACTGACGTCTGATATTCTCTCGCTAGACAAACTCGCAGGAGGTTCAACATGCCCTACCTGGTAACGCCGGACGGAGTGCCCCTCTATTACGAAGACGAGGGCCCAAGAGACAGCGGCGCGATTTTTCTCATCCACGCCGAGCCTTTCAACACGAAATTCTGGCAGAAGAACATCGGCCCCATGTCGGAGGAGGTGCGGGTGGTCTCAATGGACGTGAGAGGCAGGGGAGAGTCCGGCAAGACGGACCAGGGCCTCACCCTGACCCAGTACGCCCACGACTACCGTTTCATGCTGGAGAGTCTGGGTCTGGAGCGGGTGGTGGCCGCGGGGTGGTCCATGGGCAGCGCCATTCTGTGGAGATACGTGGAGATGTGCGGAGAGGACAGGATGGCAGGGTTCGCCGACGTGGACCAGCGCCCATTCCGGTTCCAGGGCCTGGACGGATTGCTCGCCAAGCTGGAGGCTATCAAGCATAGCCGCCTGGCGGACCACCGTCAGGCCGTGGTGGACTATTTCGGGCCCGAGGCGAAGGTCTCCGACGAATTGATCGACTGGATGTCATACGAGTGCATGAAGACGCCGACGGCCACGCACCGGGCCGCGGCGTGGGAGTCCTACTTCGCCGACTTTCGTCCGGTGTTGAAGACTATGACCGTGCCCAGCCGCGTCTTTTGGGCGAAGTACGGTGTAATCGACGAGCCGACGGCGAAGCTGCTTCTATCCAGCTTGAGGGACTCTGAAGAGGTCTACTTCGAACACAGCGGCCACCTGCTGCCGTGGACGGAGAAGGAGAAGTTCAACGCGGAGATGCTCGCCTTTGCGAGGGAGGTCCTATAGGGGGTTGTCCGGAATTGGCAGGGCGGCCCGGCTACTACCAGAACTTCCACTTGGGCTGCTCCGAGTCGTCATCCGGTTCCGGCCGGCTGAGGGCGGCGATTGAAATCTTGAACGAGTCATGGCCCTCCTCCAACCGCTGCAGCCTATCGTCGACCCTGACGCAGTAACGCTGCAGTTCCAGCACGCCAGCCGCCGCCGCGGTGTTGTCCTGGTGGACGCCGAACATGGTCTCGCGCAATTCTTCCTGCAAGCTCTTTACCTGGCCGACCATCTCCCGCAGCTGCTCCTGCTCTTCCTTCATCCGCGCCAGGCACTTCTTCAGCTTGACGTGCTCTCTTTGGATTTCTGTGACGGTTGACGCCAAAGCCTTGTAGAGTTTTTCCTGGTCTTCTCTCTCCTCGCTTTCCAAGAAGCACCTCCTTCCAGAGCAATTTCACCCGAAAGCGGGGGAAGTTGTCAATTCTCCGTTACGACGTTGACGGCTGAGGCGTCAGACCTTAGCTTATTGAAGAGGATCTTAAGCGACGGAGGAATCGGCATGAGCGAATTGGATCTGGTGAATGGCACAGTTGCCAGCTTTGCGCGTCGGCTGAAGTCGAGAGAGGTCTCGCCCGTGGAGTTGACGCAGGCGACCTTGGACCGCATCGACAGGGTCGACGGACCGCTGAATGGGTTTACGACCGTCACCGGCAAGTATGCCCTGGAACGGGCGCGGACTGCCGAAGAGGAGATCCGGCGGGGCGAATTCCGGGGGCCGTTGCACGGCATTCCGTACACCCTCAAGGACCTGATAGACACGGCGGGAATTCGCACCACCTACGGATACCTGAGCCATTCCGACTACGTACCCGACACCAGCGCGCGTGTGCACGAGTTGATGGAACAGGCGGGCGCGGTCCTGGTGGGCAAGGTGCACTGCCACTTCCGGCGCGACGTGGCCGTCGAATGCTTCAATCCGTGGGACCCAAGCAGGTCGCCGGGGCACTCCAGCGCCGGATCGGGGCTGGCCGTCGCTTCGTCCATGGGCCTGGTGTCCATCGGGTCGGACACTGGCGGGTCGGTGCGAATTCCCGCGGCCTGGACGGGCGTAGTCGGCCTTCGCGCCACCTTCGGACTCATCAGCAGGCACAACCTGTTCGGCCCGTCCTGGTCCTTCGATCAGGCAGGACCCCTGGCCAAGACGGTGGAGGATACGGCGCTGACCCTGCAGGCTCTGGCGATGCACGACCCGGAGGACCCGGTGAGCCTGCCAGGACCGTTCCCCGACTACAAGGCAGCGCTGGAGGGTGGCATCGAAGGGGTGAAGGTCGGTGTGTTGGAGGAGTTCGTAGGCGGCAAGTGCACGGAAGAGGTGGAGCAGGCGGTGAGAAGGGCCGTTGCCGTCCTGTCGGACCTGGGCGCAGAGGTCGAGGAGGTGTCCATCGAAGGAGCTGCAGGTGTTTCGGACATCCACAACACCATCGTAGAGCCGGAGTCCGCCGTGTACTACCGTGAGGTGTTTCCACCGGAACGGATGGCGAGGATAGACGACGACATGAAGCTGCGGCTGGAGCGGGGAGCCGCCATACCCATGGCGGACTACCTGGACGCGCAGCGTCGCCTGGCGCTCCTCAAGCGGGCCGTGGCGCGCGTGATGCGACAGGTGGACGTGGTGGTATCCCCAACCACCTTGACGACGGCCCTCAAGGTCCCGGAGACGCGTGGAATCACGCAGGTGCGGGGGAAGCGGGTTGCAGCTGGAGAGTTGAGCCTGGCGTGCACGGCCATTGCCTCGGACGTGGGGATGCCGGCCATCTCCGTACCCTGCGGATTCGGGGAAGGGCCACTGCCCATCGGCATGCACATCATGGGCAGGCATCGCGAGGAGGAGCTCCTCCTTCGGGTGGCCCACTCCTACGAACAGGAGACGGGCTGGCACAATTTCAAGCCGCCGCAGGGTTAGGAAAAGGGTCGTTGCATGACGCAAACTTTGGAGTCGGGTGACGGGAGTTGGGCTGGCTGGTATATTTTGGGCAGGTCGGTAACTTTCTTGGGGAGGCAATATGGCAGAGGGTAGAGGTCGTCTGGAAGGCAAGGTGGCCATCGTTACCGGGGCGGGTTCCAGCGGGCCCGGGCTGGGGAACGGCAAGGCGACAGCGGTCCTGTTCGCCCGGGAGGGAGCGAAGGTGCTCCTGGCCGACAACGTGGCTGCGCGGGCGCGGGAGACCCTCGAGGTCATCCAGGGCGAGGGCGGCGAGGCCTCCGTGTTCGAGGCGGATGTTACCCTCGCCTACGATTGCCGCACCATGGTGGAAGCGGCGGTGGAGCGGTACGGACGGCTGGACATTCTGGACAACAACGTGGGGATTTCCCACCGGGCAAAGGTCGTGGACGTCAAGGAAGCGGAGTGGGACCGGGTGATGGAGGTGAACGTCAAGAGCATCATGCTGACCAGCCGCTACGCCATTCCGGCCATGATAGAAAGCGGCGGCGGGTCAATCATAAACATCTCCTCCATCGCGGGACTCCGGGCCAACGGGACCACGCCGTACAGCACGTCGAAGGCGGCGGTCATCGGCCTTACCTTCTCCATGGCGGGGGACCACGGACGGGACAACATCCGGGTCAACTGCATCGCCCCCGGCCTGGTGTACACGCCCATGGTGGCGCCTCGCATGGACGATAGTCTGCGTCGCACCCGCATGGAGTCGGCGCCCCTGGGCACGGAGGGGACTGCTTGGGACGTCGCCTGGACCGCGGTATTCCTGGCAAGTGACGAATCGCGGTGGGTGACGGGCGTGGTCATTCCGGTGGACGCCGGTTTGAGCGTTACGACCCCGGTGACGGCGACGCCGCTGGCCCAACACCGGGTCTACGGATGACGGCGCCGGAAATGAGTTCAGTGCGGAGGGGAATTCTGAAGTGGAGGGACTGTAATGGATAGTGGAGAATTGGCGTTTGCTCCGGCCTACAAGCTCAGGGAGCTGCTAGACTCGAAGAAAGTGTCGTCCGTCGAGCTTACGGAGATGTTCCTGGGTCGGATCGATGAATTCAATCCGATTATCAACGCGTACCTGACAGTCTGCGGTGACGAGGCTATGGAGTCGGCGCGGCAGGCGGACAAACTGATCGCCCGCAAGAAGAAGTCACCGCCGCTTCTGGGAATCCCCATTTCCATCAAGGACTTGGAACTGACCAAGGGCATCCGAAGCACCATGGGGTCCCTGGTCTACCGGAACTACGTGCCCGAGATTGACTCCCTCACCTCGGAGAGAGTGCGCAAGTCCGGCGCGGTGATTCTCGGGAAGACGAACACGCCGGAGTTCGGGCTGCTGGGGACCACGGAGAACCGGCTGGGTGACGCCTGCCGGAACCCGTGGAACATCGACCGGACCAGCGGCGGGTCCAGCGGTGGAGCGGCGGCGTCGCTGGTGGCGGGCATGTGCACCCTGGCCACGGGTAGCGACGGCGGCGGCTCCATCCGCATCCCGGCCAGCTACTGCGGCGTCTACGGCATCAAGCCCACCCTTGGACGGGTGGCGAAGTTTGGGGGCGTGGGCAAACCCTCGCCCAACTTCACGTCGCAGTCGGGCCCCATGGCGCGAAACGTGCGCGATGCGGCCACGCTGCTGCAGGCGCTGGCGGGCTACGATGCCAGGGACATCAACGCCATGCGCGAATCGCCGCCGAATTTCTCCGAAGGTCTGGGCGATGGCATCGAGGGCCTGAAGGTTGCATGGAGCCCCGATCTGGGATACGCCGCCGTTGACCCGGAGGTCGCGCGCATCGCCTACGAGGGCGCAGGGGTGTTCGACGAACTGGGTTGCGACGTTGTTTCGCCGGACATTTCGCTCCAGCATCCCATCGAGTATTTCATGACCATCTTCTCCACGGCGGCCTACGCTTCATACGGGGAGCTGTACGAAAACCGGAGAAATCTGCTGACGAGCTACGTGCGTGGAAACATGGCCCTGGGCGCCTCCACATCCGGCGTGGACTTCGTCAAGGCAATGTACGACTACCAGCGATTGCAGAGCCAGGCACACGACATTATGGAGGAGTACGACCTGATCCTTACGCCTACGATGTCGGTGCCGGCCTTCGGGATAGGCCAGCATCCGAGGGAGATTAACGGCAAGACCGTAGACCCCAGGCTTGGATATATGCCCTACACTCCGGTTTTCAACCTGACGGGCCAGCCGGCGGCGTCCGTCCCCTGCGGATTCACCGCAGACGGAATGCCCATCGGGCTGCACATCGTCGGGCGTCGGGGAGAGGAAGCCACCGTCCTTCGAGCGTCGGCAGCCTTCGAGGAGGTGCGACCCTGGGCGCAAATGCGGCCCCCCGTCAGCTGATGCCTGGAACGTCGCAGGCCCGGGGGTTTCGACCACGACGCCTTCGCGAAACCGGATGACGCCGCCCCTTCACAATCTCTTAAAGGTCAAACCGTATCCTCCTTAACCGTAGGACACAGTCTTGGAACACGGCTAGGAGGCATGAGGTGCACAGGAAAGGCTGGATAGTAGCGGCAATACTGGTGGGGCTGATGGTGGTGGGAATCGGCGGCGGGGTGATCCTTGCCCACAGCGGCAAGGGCGGCGGCGGATTAGGCAAGTCGGACGGCGACGGCGTGGGCCTGGCGGCGAGAGTCGCGGAGATCCTCGAACTGGAAGAGAGCGACGTCACGGACGCCTTCGAAACGGTCAAAGAGAACTGGGACAAGGATACGGACTTCGTCGCAGAGGCGGCCATAATCCTCGGAGTGGAGGAAGCCGACCTGGAGGACGCCCTCGCCCAGGCCAGGCGGGACATGGCGAACGAGGCGGTCAGCGCCAGAATGGACGCGCTCGTGGAAAATGAAAAACTCACCCGGGAGCAGGCCGACGAATACATTGAGTGGTTCGAAGACCGTCCGGAGTTCCTTGAGCGCGCTTTCGTGGGGCCGAGGCTGGGCGGCTGGGGTAGAGGCGGCAAGGTCGGCGGGCACTGGCGCATGAAGGGCTCCGACCAGGACACCAATGCCGAAACTTCCCGGAGAGGCAAGTTCAGACGATAGAGACCCAATGACATATATACTGAAGGCGGGGAGACTCTCACCCCCAGGTCTCCCCGCCTTTAACTTTTCCTGATTGTAGACGGACTTCATCCGAAGGTGGCAGCATGGGAAGCAAGGTTCTGATAGTTGAGGACGATGCCCACGTGGTGGAACTGCTACGCCTGTACCTGGGGCAGGACGGCCATGAGGTGCTTTCCGCGGGCGACGGTATCGACGGGCTGCGTCTGGCCCGGGAGGCCCAGCCGAACCTGGTGGTCCTGGACCTGATGCTGCCCCGGCTGGACGGCATGAGCGTTTGCCGCATCCTGCGGGAGGAGTCGGACGTGCCCATCGTCATGTTGACGGCGCGGGTCGACGAGCCTCACCGCCTGGAAGGCCTGGACATGGGCGCGGACGACTACGTGACGAAGCCCTTCAGCCCCCGGGAACTGGCCGCACGGGTGCGGGCCGTTCTACGACGGACAGCAAGGGAGCAGGCCGATCCCGGGCCTTCCACGCTGGACAGCAACGGGTTTAAGCTGGACCTGCTGAGCCGGAAGGTGTGGGTGCAGGGCCGCGAGGTATCGATGACGCCCACGGAATTCAGAATTCTGGCCATGTTCATGAAAGAGCCCGGAAGGACATTCACACGGGACCAGATAATCGACCGGGTCTTCGGCTACGACTTCGACGGGTTCGACAGGACCATCGACGTGCACATTTCAAACCTGAGAAAGCGGATTTCCGACGTGACCGGCGGCAGGGAGAAGGGGCAGATCCGCACAGTCTACGGCGTGGGTTACAGATTCGGAGATGGCTAGCTGGTTTCACGGACTACAGTTTCGCCTGATCCTGGGCTTCACCCTGGCGCTGGGACTTGCCCTGGCCGCGGTGGGGGTGTACACGGGATACGCCGCAAACAGGGAGGTGGAGCAGTTTTCCGACCGGCTGGAGGAGGCCCGCGCGGCTAGGGTGGAGGAGATGATCTCCCTGGCCTACTCGCAGAACAGGAGCTGGAGCGGCATTCAGGGCATCGTGGAGAGGGCCGGCGACCTCTACGGTCGCCGGATAGTGGTGAGGGACGCCCAGGGTCGGCTCATCGCCGATTCCCAGGCGGACTTCGGACGGCTGCCCGTCGTATGGAGGGGACCGGACAGGTTCCGGCCCATTCGCACCGGCAACCAGGAGATAGGATTCCTGTCGCTGGCCCCGGGACAGGTGGAAACGCAGGTCGCCGAGCCCGCCATCTCCCGGGTGGTCTCCTCCGTCAACTGGGCCCTGGTGTGGGCCGGGTTGGGCGCCTGGATCGGCGGGGCGCTGCTGGTGACTATGATGTCGGGGCGCATACTCTCGCCGGTGCGGGCGTTGACCGCAGCGGCGGGAAGGCTCGGCATGGGAAACCTGGAGGAGCGTGTGGAGGTGTCGTCGTCCGACGAAATCGGGCAGCTGGGCCGCACCTTCAACACAATGGCGGACCGGCTCCAGAGCGCGGAGGAGCAAAGGGTGCGGCTGATGTCGGACGTGGCCCACGAGCTGCGTACGCCGCTGACCAACGTGCGGGGTTACCTGGAAGCCATGCGGGACGGCGTCCTGACACCCACGCCGGCGGCCATCGAGGTGGCGCACCAGCAGGCGCTCCACCTGGGCAGGCTGGTGGAGGACCTGGGGCTGATCTCGCAGGCGGACGCTGGGGCGCTGTCCCTGGACTTCCAGGATGCCTCACTGATTGAACTGGCCAGGATGTCCGTCGAGGCGTTCCGCCCAGCGGCGGAGAGAAAGGGCATCGCGTTGCTGTTGGAGGCCCCGTTGGAGATGCCGCCGGTGCGGATGGACCGGACGCGGATTGCGCAGGCGCTCGGGAACCTGCTGGATAACGCGGTGCGCCACACACCCGAGGGAGGCGAGGTGACCGTGTCGGTGGAAGCGGCGAACGGCTGGATCCAAGTGTCGGTGGCCGACACGGGCGAGGGCGTCCCGGAGGAGGAGTTGGCCGAGATTTTCGACCGCTTCTACCGGGTGGACCCATCCCGGAGCAGGGCCACAGGCGGGACCGGCTTGGGACTCACCATCGCTCGTCAGCTGGTGGTGGCCCACGGAGGCTCCATTCGGGCAGAGCGGAGATCAAAAGGCGGGAGCAGGTTCGTTTTCGAGCTTCCTTCGAAGGGAGAGACCGACAATTGACCCACTGTTAGATTCCGAAACCCGATACCCGAACCAAGTCGGACGGCGGTCCCGCAGGTTCAAACCCGAAGGCTGGCGGCGCTGGACTCCCACTCCAGGAACGCGAATATCCACAACACCATGATTACAATGACGCCGGCGTTTACGGCCATGCCCAGTATCGCCCTCCGACGCTCCACGCTTCCGCTTCGACTCTGCACCAGGCCGAAGGTGGAGAAACCCGTACCCACCACCAGGCAGATGGTGGTCAGGACCCACCCAATGGTCGGAATGATGCTCAGGGCCAGGCCCATCACGGCGAATGCTACTCCTGCAATGCCCATTTCAACCCTCCTGACGCAGACCCGAACTGCTCTGGGCAAGTATAGACGAATGGCGAGACGATGGGGGACATCAGGACCACCTCGACGAGGCAATGCCTTTTGTGGCGAAGGGCGGTTATAATTGGTGGCGATGGGGTTTTTCGGGAGACGAAGGGACGAATTATCAGATGAGCCGGGAACGGCCGCGGCGGGCCTGCTCGCCGGTTCCGTTGCGGCCATCGTCGCCGTCGCGGTCAGCCTCCCCCTGGAATCGCCAAGCGACGCCTATTTCAACACCGCGTCGGTCGCTATGGCGTCCATTGGGTTGGGACTATGCGCGGGCCTGTTATGGCTGGCGCTATCCGGGTGCGGTCGCAGCCGGATGCTGTTCTTCAACGTGGCGATGGCGTCCATCGCAATCATCATTTTCGCGGCGACCATAACCCTCGAAACCTACCTGGATAGGTCCGTGACCTTCATCCTGCCGCTGGCGGGCCTGGCGGTGGGCGCCACCTGGCTGCTGACTGTCATCCTGGTGCGCATGGGTCGGGCGCTGCCCTGGAGACTGGCCTTCATTACGGCGGCAATTGCCCTGGCCCTGGGGTTCGCTCTGGCGGGCCAGGGAGACCAGGAAGACGGTCGGCTCGAATTGCCGCCGCGGAATTCCGTGATAATCAAGGGATTGGGAGTTGGAATAGCATGAGTAAAATCAACAATCTTATGCCGCGAGTCTGGGCGCCGGCTGTGATGGCCGCATTCGTTCTCGCGGCCGCCCTTGCCCTGGCCGGCTGCGCCGGGGCGACGGAGGAGGGGTTTGGCGTGTCCGACAACGAGGGATTCGCGGCCCCCTCAACCGAAGGGTTCGCAACACCACCCCCTTCCGCGCCACAGACGGTCGTCCCGCTGGCCACAGCCACCCCCATGGCAACCGCGACACCCCTGCCAACGGCCACCCCTCTCGCAGCAACCCCGATGGCGACGGCCACGCCCCTGGCTACCGCAACTCCACTGGCCGCAGACACCTCGGAGGGCAAGTCGAGGGAGAAGGGAGAGTACGAGGGGGTGACCTTCGCGGTCTCGGAAGGGTCCGAAGCCACCTTCACGGTCACCGAAAAGCTGGCCAGCCTTTCGCTGCCCAACGACGCGGTCATGCGGACGATGTCCCTCTCCGGCGAGGTGAGGCTGGACGGCGGTGCTTCGTCAGTTGAGATAGACCTGCATTCCCTCTCCAGCGATCAGGGGAACCGTGACCGGTACGTGCGGTCGCGGATGTTCCCCAATGATCCAACGGCCACGTTTACCGTCGCTTCGATCTCGGAACTGCCGGACGGGTTCGCCGACGGCGACGAGGTGGAAACCCAGGTTGAGGGAAGCCTGGACATCCTGGGAATTACAGTCCCGCTGCTGTTCGACATCGAGGCGCGGGACGACGGGGACCGGGTGGTGATTCTGGGCAGGACCACTTTCACATGGGACGACATGCAGATTACTCCGCCCGTGGTCGGGCCGGTGCAGAGCATCGAGGACGAGGTGCGCGTGGAGGTACTGCTGTCGGTGAAACCGGGAGGTTAAAAAATGAAGTTTGGCGTAAGTTTGCAGAACCGGGGCCCGGGATCCACGCCGGAGAACCTGGCCCTGGTGGCCCGGCGGGCGGAGGAAATGGGCTTCGACTCGGCCTTCGTCGGAGACCACGTGGTCATCCCCGACTCGTTCATTTCGGAGTACCCGTACAGCGCCACGGGGGAGTTCACCGGCGCGGCGTCGGGCGAGTGGCTCGACCAGCTGACGGTGTTGACCTACGTGGGCGCCTTGACGGAACGCATCCGGCTGGGCACCGGGGTGCTCATCCTCCCCCACCGAAACCCCGTCGTGGCAGCGAAGATCCTCGCCACCCTGGACGTGCTGTCCAGGGGGCGCCTCATCGTCGGCGTGGGCGTGGGCTGGCTGCGGGAGGAGTTCGAGGCCCTGGGCCTGCCGCCCTTTGAGGAGCGGGGCGCCGTCGGAAACGAGTACCTGCTGGCGTTCAAGGAACTGTGGACCCGCGAAAACCCCAGCTTCCAGGGGAAGTATTGCAGCTTCTCCAACATACGCTTCGAACCCAAGCCCTTGCAGAAGCCCCATCCGCCCATCTGGGTAGGCGGGGAAAGCGGGCCCGCGCTGAGAAGGGCCGCCGCCCTGGGCGACGCCTGGCACCCCATAGGGTCCAACCCGCGGTTTCCGCTGGTGACGGCGGAGCAGATGCGACGGTCCGTTGAACGGCTTCGGCGCTACGCCGAGAAGGCCGGGCGGGACCCTGCAACCATCGGAGTGGCATACAGGCCGCCCAGGTACCTGTTGGGGAATGCAGAAGACCGGACCCAGCCGTTCATGGGCACGGTGGAGCAGATTGTCGAAGACGTGGCGGAGTTCGCCGCGGCGGGAGTCGAGCACCTGGCCCTGGACTTCCGCAGGGACGAAGTAGCGGAGACGCTATCGGTGATGGAGGAGTTCTCCCAACGGGTGATGCCCCTCACGGCCAGCTTGTAGTTAGGGCCAGCCGGCGCCGCTTTCGCGCCCAGTCGCAGTGGCCCATAACCAATCGAACACGACCCCGGTGAGCGCCCACATCATAGGAGGCGGGACATGAACGAAGAGCCTCGCGTACCCCTGATTCGAGACCTGCTGACGTACATCCCCGTTGGAATGGCGGCCGGCGTCATAAGCGGCGTGATCAACGGCATGTTGAACAATGACCTCACGGCGGGCGGGGTTGCCCGTCACACGCTGATCTTCGGAGTAATCTTCGGCCTGGTCTACGGCTTCGTGTACAACCGCTGGCTGCGCAAGAGACGCCGAAAGTAGTCAGCGTCGTTCCCAGCGCCCCGCCCGCACGTCATTTGCGGCAGGCTCAACCCGGCTTAGTCCTGCGGGGCGAAGTCCGCGGCCTTCATGATCTGGTCGCGGGCCGAGACCAGCAGCGGCTGCACCCGCGGCAGGTACTCGCCGGACCACTTCGGGTCCGCCTCCACCTTAGCCTTCGCCTCTTCCATATGCGCCAGGCTCTCGTACTGCCAGATGTGGATAATCTGCGTGATGGGACCGATTATGGTGTAGAACCAGCCCGCCAGTTCCACCCCGTACGCCTTGCGGAGGGGCAGCGCCACCTCCCGCACCGCGTCCATGTACTCGTTGACCTTGCCGTGTTTCAAATCGTAGATGCGAACGTCGTAGATCATGCCCAGTCCTCCTGAAAGTTGACCGCCGCGGCAGCGCAGCGGGCCAGCCCGAAACTATCAGCCGGTGAAAATCGTGTCAAGCGAGATTTCCCCGCCTTATCCTCGCGACCCCACGGATTGCCTCCCTCCCACCGGGGACGGCAGCCTCAGCCTCTGCCTCAAATGCGCTGGACGCCAACCCGCGAAAGGTCCGGCCTTCCGGAAGGCACGGTGAATGCCGCAGGCGACGGCCATCAGCAGCGCCCCCGCCGCCGCGTCCAGCAGGTAGTGGTTGGCGGTCACGACGATGGCGGCGAGGGTTATGACCGGGTAGACGAAACCCGCCAGCTTCAGCAGAGCCTTTCGCCGACGGATGAAAATCACACCGAAGAATAGCGCCCAGGCAAAGTGGAGGCTGGGCAGGGCGGCATAGGCGTTGAAGTAGCCCACCGCGTCCCGAATATCGTACCAGCCCGGCCCGAATGTCCCCATGGTGTCCACGAAACCGTGCTCCGGCATCATACGCGGCGGCGCCACCGGAAAGAGCGCGTGGGCCGCGACGGCCAGCAGCAGGCTTATGGCAACCACGTTCCTGTATCGGAAATAGCCGTCCCTGTCGGCCAGGTAGTAGGCGAGGGCAGCCATTGGTACGACGGCCATAAACGTCAGGATGTACAGCCAGTTGAAGGTGACTACTAACCAATCCCCCGTGCCCGCCAGCCACCGGTTCCACTCCGACTCCCAGCCGATTCCCAGCACGCCTTCGAATGCTATCAGCATTTCAGCGTTCCGCACCGCCACGTGCTCCACACCGTTCCTGGGAATGCTGCTGACGGCGGCGTACATGAGGCACAGACCGAGGATGATTGCGGCTTCCCGCAGGTGCGCGTGCGGGCCGCTCCGTGCGGTCAGCATTCGCGGCAGGGACTGACGCTCGCCACCACGTGTTTCGGCTCTGGCTACTGGCGGGGGCACGGGCACAACTCTACCCTGTGGGAGACTCAGATGGCGCCCTTGATGCCGCTGGGGCCTGCCATTCGTTGGACCAGGGACCGCAGCCGTGGTGCGTTCTCCAACAAACCGGCAAAGGCGTCGAAGTCTTCCTCCATCCAGATGGGCGGAGATCGCCGAAATTGGCCCGTGGGCGAATAGAAGAAGAAGCGCACCCCCACGGACCCGTCGCCGTACTCCAGCAGCTGGATGGTGGGATGCCAGTGTTCGTGTTCCACCGACACCTCTTCCACCACCTGCCCCTTGCCCCAGGGCAGCTTGAAGGGACGCGGCACTCTTCGCGCGGTGGACACCGTCATCCAGCCCTGGTCATCGCCTCATGGCTCGCCCCGACGGCTATCTGATCCTCCGGCCGCCCTGGTAGACGGCCCAGACGTTGCGGATGGCCCCAACGTCGGAGAGAGGGTCGCCATCGACCAGTATCAGGTCTGCCAGCTTGCCGACTTCCACCGTGCCCGTTTCCTCCAGCGTTCCGGTCAGGTCAGCGGCGATGCTGGTTGCCGACATGATGGCCTGCATCGGGGTCAGGCCCGCCTCGATCATCACCTCCATCTCGTGGACAATGGTGCCGTGGCGCACGGGAGAACCCCCGGCGTCGGTCCCGGCGGCAATCCTCACGCCCGCGTCCATCATGTGCCTGAAGCTCGTCCGGGAAGCCTCCCGCCGCGCTTCCGATTCGTCCACCTCCGCCTTGGTCAGGCCCCACCTGACCGCGGCGTTCAGCCGGTAGTCCCAGGTGGACATGGTCGGGACGGCGATGGTGCCTTTGTCCGCCATCAGCCCGGCGGTATGCTGGTCGATGTTGGTGCAGTGTTCAATGGAGTCGATGCCCGCCTCCACCGCCTCGGTGGCCCCGACGAAGCCGGTGCAGTGGGCGGCGACCTTCAGTCCGGCCCCGTGGGCCAGGTCCACCACCAGGCCCGCGATTTCCGGCCCCAGGGTGGCGTAGTTCGTGCCGTCATCCCTTACACCCGTGGCGCCGACCTTGATCAGGCCCGCCCCCTGCGCGATCTGCGAGGTGACCACCTGCCGCATCTGTTCGGCGGACTCGATGGTGTGGACCATGGAGTAGGGCCAGGTGGTGGGAGCCTGAATCCACTGTCCCGCCGCCGTGATGCGGGGCCCCGGCAGAGCGCCGGTGGCCACCTGTCGGGCCAGGGTGATGCTGATGCCGTACGGAGAACCCACGTCACGGGCCGAGGTCTGACCCGTCATCAGCGCGCGCTTGGCGTTGGCGGCGGCCTTCACCAGAAGCACCTCCGGCGACTCGTCGTTCATGGCCATCACGCCGTTCTGGCCGCCGTCTCCGGCGAAGTGCTCATGGCAATCGAAAGTCCCGGGCATGAGGGTCAGGTCCTCGCCGTCGATGTCCTCGTAGTGGGGGTGTGACGACGGGGCGACGTTTCCCTCGCCAATCCAGCTGATGACCCCGTTTTCGACCACCACGTTCACGGAGGGAATGGGGTCTCCGCCATTACCGTCGATAAGCCGCACGTTTCTGATAAGTAGGTTCATGTTTCTCTCCTGTTGGCAGCGCCGCGTCGAATTCGATTCATCGTCGCTTGAGCGCCGACTGGAATATACCTTGATTACGGGTGAAAGTTGGCGCCATGCTAGCACCCGTTCAAAAACAGTGTCAAGGAACGCCCACCCTCCCCTCCGCTGCCATTGTGACAATTGCCCGTTGTCGAAGAGCGACCCGTGACGCTATCATACCCCTATGGACTTTTTCGCCGTAATTTTGCGCCCGCCCTTTCTGCCATTCCCCTCGGCCAACATGATACTTAATATCCTTTCACCACTCCAAAATGCTCAGAAAGTCCCGGGAACGAATATTTCCCCCGAATTTGCCCATTTTTACGCCTGCAAGACCCCGAATCTCCAGTTATTCGATCTGATTAACGAATACCGTCCACGCCTGGCTTCACTGAAACGAAGCATTCGTTTCGCCATTCGTTGTTGATACTTGCAATCACTGTTGGCCCCCTCAACACACCGCGGCCATCCACTCTCCCCGCCAAGTGCAAATTCCCATCTCTGCGCCATGCCTTCAACCCGCCACGCCCCGCCTCTCATCTGGTGACGATGTAACCGCATTGTGCTATCATTTTGGAAATCTCGCCCAAATGCGTAATTCGCACCAACTAACCCCATAGGCCGGAGGTTATACGACAATGCCCAGCAAGGATATCGCACTTATGGCACACCTGATGCGTCGTGCCGGCTTCGGCGCTTCCTATGAAGAGCTCGAGGCCCGCGCCGCCAGGGGCTACGAAGCCACCGTGGAGGAGCTTCTGGACCCGGACGCCCACGGCATCCCGGAAGTGGACCTGCACATGTTCAACCGGTATCACCCCCTGGCGGAGGCCGAGGCCAGCACGGAGAAGAGTTCCCTCACCTTCATGTACTACCTGCTCACCACCCAGCGCCCGCTGGAGGAGAAGATGACTCTGCTGTGGCACATGATCTTCGCCACCGGGAACGCCAAGGTGGAGAACTCCAGGGAGCTGACCGGCCAGCTGGACACCTTCCGCCGGTGCGGCATGGGCAGCTACAAGGACCTGCTGCTGGAGCTTTCCAGGGACCCCGCCATGATCTTCTGGCTGGACAACAACGAGAACCACAAGACCGCGGTTAACGAAAACTGGGGCCGGGAGCTGCTGGAGCTTTTCAGCATGGGCCAGGGCAACTACACGGAGGACGACGTGCGGGAGGCTTCCCGCGCCTTCACCGGCTGGACCATCAAGCCGAAGCTGCCCAAGGACCCCTTCCTGTGCCTGGACACCTGGGAGTTCCTGTATCTGCCCCAGGACCACGACAACGGCGAAAAGACCTTCCTCGGCCACACCGGCCGGTTCAACGGTGAGGACATCATAGACATTATCGTACAGCAGCCCGCCACGGCCCGGTTCGTGGCGCGCCACCTCTATAACTTCTTCGTAGCCGACGAGCTGCAGGTACCCAGCTGGAAGGACGAGGAGCCTCGCGATCCGGCGGCGGTTGAAGCTATCGCCGAGACCTTCGTCAACTCCGGCTACGACATCCGGTCGACGCTGCGGTTCATCTTCAACTCCGACTTCTTCAAGGACGAGAGCTCCTGGTTCCAGCGGGTGAAGAGTCCCGCCGAAATCGTCGCCAGCACCGCCCGTCTCACCGGCGAGTACCAGGCCATGCGTCCGGGGATGCTGGGGCTGGCGCTGGAGTGCGGCTACCAGGGCCAGGAACTGACCAACCCGCCCAGCGTGGAAGGGTGGCACTTCGGCCAGGAGTGGATCGACACCGGCGCCCTCATTCGCCGCGTGAACTTCATGGCCGACACCCTGAGCGACGCCACAACTCCCGGCATCAACGCCATCATCGACAGGCTGGGAAGCAAGCATTCCTTCACGCCCAGCGAACTGGTGGACGCCTGCCTGGAACTGCTCGGCTGCGTGCGTCTCGGCCAGAACACCAAGGACGAGATTATGAGCCACTTCCGCACCCAGCAGGTCATCACCCGAGGGTCGACGGATGAGGAAAGAGCAGCCTTCGGCCGGCGGGTGACAGAGGTGCTGCAGCTCATAGCCGCCACCCGGGAGTACCAGTTCTGCTAGTTTCTCCCGCCATCCAAGACCAATTTCACCCAAGGGGGTAGACACGTGGCCCTAACCAAGATTGCCGTAGAGCGAACATACAGCTACAGCCACAACGTGGGGATGCTCACCGCCTTTTCCGGCCCCGTCGACATGGCCCTGGGAGAGCCGGGGCAGATCTTCGTATCGTGCCGCGCCAGCGAGCCAGGCGCCCGCCCCGGGCGCGGTCAGGGCTGGGTGCGGTGGAACCTGGAGGACGACACTCTAATCCTCAACGTGCGATCCGAAGACAGCGGGGAGCGGGAAATCGTGTGGCCCTCGGCGCTGGCGCTGGACCTGGCCGGAGGGCAGGTTCTTCAGGCAGACGAGTGGCGAAACCGTGTATCCACCTACTCCACCGAGGGCGAATACCTGGGCAGCTGGGGGTCGCCCGGCTCCGCTCCCGGACAGCTGGACGGGCCAAGCGGCATGCGTTTCGACCCCGACGGCAACCTGCTGATTGCGGAGAGCCGCAACAACCGGATTCAGCGTTTCGACCGTAACGGCAGCCACCTGCAGACGTGGGGCGAGGCCGGTGCCGGCCCCGGACAGCTCGACATGCCCTACGGCATCCACGTGGACGACTCTGGCAACGTGTTCGTTGCCGATTGGGGCAACGACCGCGTGCAGAAATTCACCCCGGACGGCGAGCTTCTGACCATCTTTGGCGGCCCAGGCGTCGGCAGCATGACCCGTCCGACGGGAGTCGCCGTGGATGCGGAGGGGGACGTGTACGTCGCCGACTGCGGCAACAACCGGGTGCAGATCTACACCGCCGAGGGCGAGTACGTCACCGGCCTGTACGGGGACGCCCGCACCCTCTCCAAGTCGGCGCAAATGTACGTGGACGTGAACCCAAACATGGCGAAAGCCCGTATGCGCGCCGACACTTCAAAGGAATGGCGCTTCTTCCGTCCAACGGCCGTCGCCATCGCTCCGGACGACATGATTCTGGTGGCGGAGGCCATTCCCGGGCGGATCCAGTTCTACCAGAAGGAAAACGACTACATGGACCCCCAATTCAACCTGTAGACCACTAAAGAGTTTGAGGAGGTAAGACCCATGATCAACGGTTTCAAGGTCATCGACGCCGACGCCCATATGCAGGAGCCGGCAGACCTGTGGGACAAGTACGTGGAGAAGAAATTCTTCGACAGGCGTCCCAAGGTGGAGGCAATGGAGCATCGCATCTATTTCAAGTATGCGGAGAGCGAACTGTTCCCCAGGACCGGCCTGCCCACGGGCGTCTGGAAAGACAGGCCGCAGAAGATGTTCGAGCGGATGCCCGAAAAGTACGGCCAGGCTTATGACAACTACTGGAGCGCGGAAAGCCGCCTCGTGGACATGGAGAAGTACGGCTGGGACAAGATGGTGTGCATCCCCGGCATCGGCGCCGCCCCCCTGGGACAGCAGGGCCGCGACCCCGAGCTCATGTGGGCGCTGGCCCGCGCATACCACAACTGGGCCCACGATTTCTGCTCCGCCGACCCGGTGAAGCTGAAGCTGGTGGCGAACCTGCCCACCTACGACATCGAGCGGACCGTCATCGAGACCCGCCGCGCCGTCGAGGAGCTGGGCGCCGTCACCGTTATGATGCCCAAGCCCATCCCCGGCAAGTTCTGGCATGAGCCGGAATACGACCCCTTCTGGGACCTCATCGAGGAGTTGGACGTGCCCCTCTCCTTCCACGGCGTCGGCAGCTGCGCGCCCCATGCCGGCTCCCGATACGCCGGCCAGGTTGGAGCCATGTTTGCCCTGCAGCACGCCATCGGCTTCCCCATGGAGAACATGATCTCCCTCGGCCACATCATCTACACCGGCATCCTGGACAAGCACCCCAGCCTGCGCTGCAGCTTCCTGGAGGGCAACGCCGGTTGGGTGCCCTTCTGGCTGGGCCGTCTCGACGACCACGCTTACGGTCGCCAGGCAGTCTTCTGGGACGACAACAACCTGACCATGTCGCCCACCGAATACTTCAAGCGCAACATATGGGTGGCGTGCGACGGCGACGAGGTAGGTCTCGGCGCTGTGCTCGACCACATCGGCGACGACAACTTCGTCTGGAACACGGACTATCCCCACTCCGACGCGCCGGACCCGGACAAGGCGCTGCCGGAATTGCTGGAGCAGCCCATCTCCGAGGAGAGTAAGCGGAAGATCCTCTGGGACAACCCCGTCCGTCTCTTCGGCGAGCGGATAACCAACTAGCCCAATAGCGCGGCACAGTCCGCTGCCCGTTTCGCTTCGAAACAACACAACCCCGCCGTTCCTGTGTAAGCAGGAACGGCGGGGTTGACCTATGCCCGACGACATGAATTCACCTCCACCCATCTCAGCCGTAAGCTCCTGGTTTCACAGGCTGTTCCTGCCTGGCCCTCACCGCACCACGCTGACCGGCGGGACGGTCAAGTTCGAAAAGGGTGTCGGCGACCTAATGGCGCAGATCCCGGTCGATGCCATCGACTCGATCACGCTGGACTCGTCCTGGTTCTGGCACAGGCTGACGTTTCGCCAAACCGACGGAGTTGAGCTCTCCATCGGGGGGCTTGAGGAGAGTGAAGCGAGTCTATTCCGTGATGCAGCGCTTGAGGACGCTGCTCGCGTCCATGAAGCAGCCGTCGAGAAGGCGCGAATCCTCGAGCCGCGCCTCACGGAACTTGATGGGGAGATTGGTCAATTTCTCTCGGGCAACCGGTACGCCAGGCATAACCACTCGCTCAGAATTCACAAGTCCGTCGCCTCGATTGTAAAAGAGTGTGCGGGTCTTGTCCGAGAGAAGCTGGAGCCCGAAGCGGAGGAGGCGCTGGTCAGACTTGAGTTCCTGGAGCCGGTCGAAAGTTTCGAGAAGGCCAGACAGAGCGCGAACCGTTCCTTCGTGGCCAACCACACACCCAAAGTTCGGTCCGCCGCCGGCACAGTGCTTTCGAACCCGCTAACGGACGAACAGGCCGAGGCTATCGCGACGGACGAGGACGTAACCCTCGTGCTTGCGGGTGCGGGAACGGGAAAGACTGCGGTGGTCGTGGGGAAGGTAGCCCACCTCGTTCGCAACGAGGGCGTTTCCCCAGACGAAATACTGGTGTTGGCGTTCAACAATAAGGCGGTCAACGAGATAAATGACAGGCTTCAGGGCGACCTGTCCAAAGCCCACGTCCACACCTTTCACAGCTTTGGCCTGCGCGTTATCGGGGATGTGGAAGGGGTGCGGCCTGGGATCACAAAAGAGGGCGAATTGCTCGGCACGCTTGAAGACATTCTCGACGAACTTCTGGAAGACCCGAAGGAGTCGGACGCCACGGCTCACTTCATCGCTACCTATCACGGAGCCTACGAATCGGTCTTCGACTTTCGCACGGAGGAGGAATACTTCGCGTATGTCCGCAGCGTTGAGCTTCGGACTCTAAGCGGCGCGAAGGTAAAGAGTTTCGAGAAGTTGGAGATTGCCAACTTCCTCACGACCAACGGCGTCGAGTTCTGCTATGAACGTCCCTACGAGGTGCGAACAGAGACCAGGGAGTACCGCCAGTATCACCCGGACTTCTACCTCCCTGACTATGACATCTACATCGAGCACTACGCTCTGGACGAGAACGGCAACCCGCCGCCGGGTTGGACCGGCTACCGGGAAAGGGTGGAATGGCACAGGAACACTCATGATCGGTACGGCACGAAACTCGTCGAAACCTATAGCTGGGAGCATCGGCGGGGCATCATCCTCGACGAACTGAGAAAGCGGCTTGAAGCGCAGGGGGTCCGGTTCAAGCGCGTCTCGCGGAGAGCGCTGGTTCTCCGGCTGGCACGGCTGCTGATTAGTTGGCTGGCCGGGCTGATAGCGAAGTTCCTGAACCACGTCAAGACGAACGGACTGACATTTCACGAGTTGCGCGTCCGCGCCGCCGAGCAAGGAATTCTATGGCGCAGCGAGGCGTTTCTTGGTGTATTCGAGAAGGTGCGTACCAGGTACGAGCGGCGGCTTAAGTCCGAGGGGAAAATCGACTTCCACGACATGATCAATAGGGCGGTTCAATACATTGACGCAGGCAGGTGGGAATCGCCCTACAGGTACGTTGTGGTCGACGAGTTTCAGGATATCTCCGCGGGCAGAATGGACCTCCTCGGGGCGCTCAAACGAGAAGACACGGCGTATTTCCTGGTGGGGGACGACTGGCAGTCAATCAACCGGTTCGCCGGCAGCGACGTTAGCCTGCTGCGGAATTGCGGCGACTATCTGGGCTACGTGCAACCAAAGACGCTGACGAGGACGTTCCGCTACGGCGATGGCATTCTTCGCCCCTCCTCAGACTTCGTCAGACGCAACCCGGAGCAGACCCAAAGGCCGATGACGTCATCCGACGTTTCTATCGACGGGGGAATAACCATCGTTTGGTCCGACGATTCCACCATCGATCTACGGCGCATCCGGGAGGACATCCAGGCGTACACGCGAGGCGGACGACATTCCCTTCTGGCACTGGGACGGTACAATTGGAGCAAAGATGCGCTCAAAGGCAAAAGGCCTAGGGAAGAGTTCAGCACGGTTCACAAGGCGAAGGGGCGCGAGGCCGATTTCGTAGTCGTGCTTGATCTGAAGGATGACCGATGGGGTTTCCCCTCGCGGATCGAGGACAATTCGCTGCTCAGGCTTGCGATGCCTCCCGTCTCAGAATCTCCCTACCCGTTCGCGGAGGAGCGCCGTCTTTTCTACGTGGCGATGACCCGCGCACGAATCGGCACCTACTTGATTGTCGATGAAGACCGTCCCTCGTCCTTCGTCACAGAGCTGCTCGACCAGTCCGACGACTTGAGGCAGATCGGCGCACCGGCTCGACAATGTCCCCGCTGTCAAGAGGGACGGTTGCAAATCATAGATGGCAGGCACGGGCCGTTCTGGGGCTGCTCCGAGTACCGGTCAATTCCATCCTGCCGCTTCATCGAGAATATTGAGTTAGCCATCGAAAAGTGATGCGGTTGCCGTGTCGCGGGAGAGTCCGTTCAGCCGCCGAACCAGGGAAAATGCAGTTGGGCCGCCATCCCCGCCCTCGAAACGGGCCAAGATTGCCATTTCCGTATAGACGAGGGCGGCGGGGTTGACGTATTATTCCAAGAGCATTCGCGGGTATGGAAGCCCCGAATTGCCCTATCCTGAAGGGGAAGTGACAAGGTATGAACAGCACGAAAGTCATCACTGCCAACCTGCTCATCGACGGCCAGGGAGGTACGCCCATCGACAAGGGAGCCATCGTACTGGAGGGTTCCAAGATTGCGTGGGTTGGCCCGCAGAAGGACCTGCCAAGGCGGGACGGGCCTGAGCCTGAAACCCTCGACTTCCCCAACGGAACGATTCTTCCCGGCCTGGTGGACGTTCACACCCATACGAATCTCCCCGGCGACGGCACGGCCGTGGAGGAAGGCTGCGACGAACCGGACGAAATGCTGATGCTCCGTTCCGCGTGGAATGCCCGCAAGCATCTGGAATCGGGCGTCACCACTGCCCGGGACAACGGCGGCAAGAATATGACCACCATCTACCTGAGAAAGGGTATCGAGCGGGGCTTCATTCCCGGCCCGCGCATGGTGGTCAGCGGCCGGCCCATCACCGTCACCGGCGGGCACTGCTGGGTCATGGGCGGCGAGGCCGACGGTGTCGAAGGCGTCCGCACCGCGGTGAGGCAGCTGCTGAAGGACGGCGTGGACTTCATCAAGGTTATGACCACCGGCGGCGGCACCAGGACTTCCTTCCCCACCCGCCCCTCCTACGGGCTGGAGGAGCTGCAGGCCATCACGGAGGAGAGCCATCACTTCGGCAAGCTGGTGGGCGCCCACTGCTCATCCACCCAGGGGATCATCAACTCCCTGGACGCCGGGGCGGACATGCTCATCCACTGCACCTTTTTCAACCCGGACGGGACCTACACCTACGACCCGGCAGTCGGAGAGCGGATAGCTGAGGCGGGCGCGTGGGTGAACCCGACCCTTCACGTGGGAACGGCGACCCTTTGGGTTCTGGAAGCGAAGCAGCGGGAAAGCGGCCTGAACCGCGAGGAGGCCGCGCTCCTTGAGACCACGAAGCGCCGGCTGGAATGGCGGTTGGACAGCTGCCAGAAGCTGGTGGAGATCGGCGCAAAGATGGTATCCGGATCGGACTCCGGCTGGAGCAACTACGCCATGGGCCTGTTCCAGCGGGAGGTGACGGAGATGACGGACATCGGCCTGAACAACATGGGCGCGGTGCTTTCGGGCACGAGCGAGGCCGCCAAGTCCATCGGCATGGACCACCTGGTGGGGACCTTGGAGCCGACCAAGGAGGCCGACGTGGTGGTGGTGGAAGGCAACCCGCTTCTGGACATCGGCGCGCTTTCCAACATCAGCGCCGTCTTCAAGGCAGGCGTGCAGGCGGTCTAAGAGGTCAATCCCATCCCTTCGGCAAACTTAGGGCGAGCCTAACCTTCCCGCATCGAGGCGTCCTTCGAATAACCGCCTTACGAAGACCAAAACCTTCTTCCCCCTTGATGAGGGTGATTCCGGGGGATTGGCACCCACAAATACTGGCTACGCAAAGGTCTTCATTGAGGTGATACGACTTACTACCGGCTAATCGTCGCCTTTCGGGGGCTTCGGTTTGGGAAAGAACTGCCCCACTTCCAGAACAACGTCTGGAAAGGAACGGGGGGCGACCTTCTCGGCTGGGCCGGCATGTCGCGCACTGGAGTAATTCCCATCTGAAGGGTCGGTGTACACCTCGATGCGACGGTCTTGACGGGAGACAATCCACACCTCGGGAATGCCCGCCCGGGCATAGGCGGAGAGCTTGGCTGTGCGGTCGTATTCAAGAGAGGTGTCGGAGACCTCTATGAGGAGCATCACGTCGGATGGCTTCGGATGTCCTGTCCCGTAGTAGTCGTCACGCTGCCGAGTCAGCATTACGTCGGGTTGGGGCTCGCTGACTTGACTCAGTCGCGCGGGCTTTTGGATGATGACAACAGCCCTCCCGTCTAAGGGAGGGAGGAGCAGATGGTTAAAGCGGTTAACGCTGGAGGCGTGCCAGTCTCCAATTGGCGGCATTTCGATGATGTCGCCGTCAAGCAGTTCGACGCGATCGTTCTCTGTAAGAATGCCGGCTTCAGCCATAGCGTAGTAGTCGGCCACGGTGAAGCGGTGGCGGGAGGGCGCAAGTGCTTGCTTTGAGGCAGCAGTCTCAGTAGTCACGGCGGGAGTGGGTCTGCCGGAGTCAGGACTGGGTTTGGGGTTCGACGGCCAGGAGGAGCTTGCGCAGTCGTCGGCCCATGGTGGTGAGGACCTTGATGCGCAACCCTTCGTAGACGACTTCGTCGCCGGGCTTGGGCATCTTGTCGAGGATGCTGTAGACCACCCCGCCGATGGTATCCACCTCCGCCTTGTCGAACCGGGCGTCCACCAGCTCTTCCAGGTCGTTGAGGGACAGACCCGCGTCTACGATTAGCCCGCCATCTGCGGTGGGTGTTGCGGTGGGGCTTTTCGATGGGGAGAACTCGTCCTCGATTTCGCCGACAATCTCCTCCAGCAGGTCTTCAAGGGTGACGAGACCCTCGGTGCCGCCGTGCTCATCCACCACCAGCGCCATCTGAACGTGGCGCCCCTGGAATTCCGTAAGCAGCTCGCTAAGCCGCTTCGTCTCGGGCACAAAGAAGGGTTCCAGCATCAGCTCTTCCAGTGGGGGCCAGGGCTGCTCCGTGTTCAGGAGCGGCATGAGGCGTCGGGAATAGATGACACCCACCACTTCGTCGATGGTCTCCCTGTAGACGGGGAGGCGGCTGTGTCCGGACTCCAGCATCCGGTTGACCACGCTGGAAAGGTCGTCCGAAACGTCCACAGACACAATGTCCATCCTGGGAACCATTACGTCCCGGGCGTTGTAGTCATCGAGTCGTAGAATCGAGCGGATCATAGAACGCTCACGCTCGTCCAACTCGCCGTGGGCCTCTTCGCCGACCACCACCTCCACGTTTGGGCCGCCAAGTCCGTTCTGGCCATCCGTATGATTCAATGACGGCATTTCGCCAGCGCCGGCGGATTGGGCTATCCTGGAAAGCGAGAGACGCCTGAGAAGCAATTCCGTACCGGCCATGAATGCCAGCAGGAGGAGGCCGAAGAGGGCGGCGAGGGGCCAGGACATCCAGGTAGCGGAGAGGAAGAGGGCCGTGGCTGATACTGCCACTGCCATGACCACGGCGAGTCGCAGCCCGTCAACCCAAAGTGGGGCGTCCACTCTCCTAAGCATGCCCCACCGAAGGCCGACGCCTGCAAAAGCCAGCAGGGCGGCGGCTAGAACTATGCCCGAAGATAAACCGCTTTCGTCCAAGCTTGTTTTTCCTCGATGCCTCCCGCCAGGGACGTGGTCCCTTCTAATCTAACCGGATTCCCCGCCATTGGAACCTGCGGCGGCATCACCGGGGGTTTCGCCGGGAGACCTCTCTATGATTCTAGCAGGTACACCCACGGCCAGTCTATACGAAGGAACGTCTGTATTCAGCACCGTTCCGGCGCCGGTGGATGCGCCCCTGCCCACGGAGACGGGGGCCACCAGCATAGTGTCGGAGCCGATGAAGGCGTCCTCGCCGATTGTAGTCCTGTGCTTACGGACACCATCGAAATTGCAAGTGACCAGACCGGCTCCCAGGTTGGCGTTGGCGCCTACGTTGGCATCGCCAACGTACCCGAAATGGCCCAGTTTCACGCCCCGGCCCAGGCGGCTACCCTTCACCTCCACGAAGTTGCCGATGTGGGAACCGGCTCCCACGTAGCAGCCCGGACGAAGGTGGCTGTAGGGGCCCACGTCCACGCCGCGCTCGAGGACCGACTCCTCTACGACGGAGAGAAGCACGCGGCATTCGTCGCCGATAGTGGAGCCGCGAATCACTGCGCCAGGCCCGATTTCGCAGTCCTCGCCAATTGATGTGCCTCCCTGGATGTGGGAGTTCGGATGGATCACCGTGTCACGTCCGAGGACGGCGTATTCGTCGATGAAGGTGGAGGGGGGATCGATAATGGTGACGCCTGCTTTCATCCATCTTTCGGCGGTGCGGCGGCGCATTGCGCCTTCCGCCGCGGCAAGGCTTATCCGGTCGTTCACTCCCATTATTTCCTCCGCGTTTGTCGTAGTTACAGACTCGACATAGTTGCCCTTCGACGCTGCCGCTTCCACGAGCCAGGTCAGGTAGTATTCGCCGGTGTTGCTGGCCGGAATCTCGCCCACGTTCTCCCGGAGCCACGAGCCGTCGAAGCAGTAAACGCCGGCATTTGCCTCGTTGGGCAAATCCCTCCCGTGGGCGTCGGCGGCCTCAATTATGGCCTGGACTTTGCCACCTTCGCCACGAAGCACTCTGCCCAGGTCATGCTGCTCCGACTCCGTCGCGGACAGGAGGGTCAAGGCTGCGCCGGACTGGAGATGCTGCGTCATCAACTCCGTGAACGTTTCGGGACGGATGAGGGGAGCGTCCCCCATTGTCACCAGCAGGTTCGAACCGGCGGCGGCGAGGTGGTCGACGCACTGCATGACGGCGTGGCCGGTGCCGAGGGGCTGCGGCTGCAACACGAACTCGACGGAGTCTCCCAGGATCTTGCGGAAGGCGTCCATGTTGCGTGTAGACGCTACTACTAGGACGCGCTGAACACCGGACTGCTTGAGTCCTTCCACCACGTGAGCGATCATGGGCTTGCCGCCAACAGGGTGGAGCACCTTGGGGGTCTTGGAGTTCATGCGACGGCCCTCACCGGCCGCGAGGACCAGGCCGATCCATTCGGACATCTCAGCGCCTCCTGGTAAGAAGAGTGCCACCTGTACAATCTCCGTTTGAGTGTGTGGGCAGTTGGACGGAGAGGAGTTTGTATGATGGGTTCCACAAGTATATCGCCTTGTGGGTCAATGTCGCCCGTGCTATGCTTTGTCGGTGCCCCTGTAGCTCAGCGGATAGAGCACTGGCCTCCGGAGCCAGGTGCGGGCGTTCGAGTCGCCCCAGGGGCGCCATAGACCGGTTCAGGCTCCACTCAGCCACAGAATCGGGGCGTGGCGCAGCGGTAGCGCGCATGGTTTGGGACCATGAGGTCGTGAGTTCAAACCTCACCGCCCCGACCACAACAACTTATGTACGGCTTCAAAATTCACCAGAGGCTATAGTCATGGGATCCGGCAGACCCAACTGGTACTACGATCACCCTCCCGCCTGCACGTGCGCCCGGTGCGACGCGCTGCGAATCAACCGGAAGACCACGGGCCAGAAGGTCAAGGGCTGGTTCCGGGGGCTCTGGCCCTTCGGCAAGGACAAGAAGGACAAGTAGGGGAGCCGCGCATTCATGAGTCTGCCGCCTTACCGCGTGCAATACAGCCCCATCATCGACCGACCGCCCATCAAATGGCCCGGCGGGGAGCGGGTGGCCCTCTGGATTTCTCCAAACATCGAGCACTACGAGTACCAGCCGGTGTTCGACGGGCAGCGGGACCCGTGGCCTCGAATGCCCTACCCCGACGTCCGCGAGTATTCCTACTGCGACTACGGCAACCGCGTCGGTTTCTGGAGAATGCTGAAGGCGCTGGATAAGTTCAACATTCGTTGCACCGTTTCCCTCAACCTGGCCGTGCTTGAGCACTACCCGGAAGTGAAAGCCGCCATGGTTGAGCGAGACTGGGACTTCATGAGCCACGGTATCTACAACACGCAGTATCTGAACACGCTGAGCCGGGAGGAAGAGCGGGCCTTCTACGAGGACTGCGTCCGCACCCTTGAATTGCATACGGGTAAACGGCTGAAGGGGATGCTGGGGCCCGCGATCTCCGGCTCCGAGGCCACGCCGGACCTGATGGCCGAGGCAGGACTGACATATCACACCGATTGGATGCACGACGACCAGCCCGTGCCCATCGACGTCAAGTCGGGCAAGCTGATATCGGTGCCGTATTCCGTGGAGACTAACGACGGGATTATCTTCAGGAGGTACGCGGACGGCGAGAATTTCTACCGCATCTGCAAGGACCAGTTCGACCAGCTATACCGGGAAGGCGAGGAGAGCGGTCGGGTGATGTGCATTGCCATCCATCCGTTTCTGACGGGCCAGCCCCACCGCATCCGGTACCTGGAGAAGACCCTGGACTACATTATGTCCCACGACGGTGTGTGGCAGACCACCGCCGACGACATTGCAGACTACTACATCGAAAACTACTACGACGAAGCCGTGGCCCACGCCGCCGCCCTGAACGGGAGGGAGTAGACTTGCCCGGACAGCGCGACTTCGGCATGGACCATGACCACTATGCCTGGTCGCCGCTGGTGGCGCGGGAGGGGTTGCAGTGGCCAAACGGGGCGCGGATGGCCGTGTGCGTGGTGGTAAGCCTGGAGCGGATGGAGTGGGCGCCGCAGCGTGGCAGCTTCCAGACGGCGACTTTGTACAACCGTCCGCTGCCCGACTACCGGGGATATTCCCACCGGGAATATGGGCACAGAGTGGGCATCTTCCGGGTGCTGGACGTGCTGGAAAAGCACGGGATTACGCCAACCATTGCCATGGACGCCCTGACGGCGCGGCACTATCCCTACCTGGTGGAGCACTGCCTTAAGAGGGGCGGTGAGATCATTGGCCACGGGATTGCCGTGAGCCGGGTCATCAACAGCCGGATGTCTGAGGCCGAGGAGCGGGACTACGTTCGGGCAAGCATCGACGCGCTGAAGGAAACCACAGGAGCTTCGCCCAAGGGATGGCTCAGCCCCGAATATGGAGAGTCGGACCGGACTCCGGCGATTCTCGCCGAAGAGGGCATCGAGTACCTGTGCGACTGGGCCAATGACGAACAGCCCTACCCGATGACCACGCCAAAAGGCCGGTTGTTTTCGCTGCCTTTGTTGCTGGACCTGAACGACGCCTTCGCCCTGGGAGAGCGCGGGTTTCCCGTCCACGAGTATGCCGGAATGATCAGGGACGCCAGCGACACCATTCACGCCGACGCCGCTGAGACGGGCAGGCTTTTCGCTTTGAACGTACACCCGTGGATAATGGGGCAGCCCTTCCGCATCGGGCATCTCGACCGCGCGCTTGAGCACGTGATGGAGAAGCCGGAAGTTTGGGCCGCTTCAGGGTCTGAGATAGTCCGGTGGTACCGGGAAACCGTAGACAAAGCTGTTGAGGAGAAGACGTAGATGACAAGCATTGCCATTAAGGGAAGCTGGGTTGTGGGCTGGGGGGAAAACGGACACGAGATCATCAACGACGGGGTTGTGGTCACCAAGGACGACCGTATTGCCTTCGTTGGATCCCAGGGAGACCCCAATTGCCCGCAGGCCGACCGTGTCATCGACGCCAGCGGGATGCTCGTCTCGCCAGGCCTCATAAATCTACACGCCATCGCGAACCTGGACGTGCAGGTATTGCATATCGACGGACCGGACGACGCGGGATTCCCCAAGGCAGAGTCCTTCGTCATGAACCCGGACACGCCGTTCATCCTCACCGACGAAGAGTACAGGATCAGCGCAGATTTCAGCGTGGCCACGCTGCTCAAGAGCGGCTGCACCAGCTTTGCCAATGTGACCACCAGTGCGACCAAGAAGTGGGAGGACACCCGGGTGGAGCCTTACGCCCTGGCGGAGGCTTCGGAGCGAATGGGGGCGCGGGCATGGCTGGGCCACTTCTACATGGAAGGCTGCACTTACACCGACGGCGGCGGGGAGACCCAGTGGGTGTGGGATTCGAAGCGGGGCCAGCAGGCGATGGACAACGGCATAGAATTTGTGAAATACCTGCAGAATCGGGACCACCCCCTGGTTACGGGATTCCTGTTCCCCGTTCGCACCGACAGCTGCTCGGAGGATATGCTGAAGGAGACGGTCCGTCAGGCCAAGCTGTTGGGAGACGTGCACATCCGCGCCCACTTCGCCCAGCGCATCGCCGAGTTTCGGCTGTTCAAGTCGAATAACCCGAACCGCTCCATGGTGGAGTGGCTGCAGGAGCTTGGATTCCTTGGGCCTCAGATTTGCCTGACCCACGCCATCTACATCGCCGGGCACAGCGAGACGGGGGACTCGCCGGGCGACGACCTGCAGATACTGGCGGAAACAGGGACAAACACCTGTCACTGCCCGGTAGTATCGTCGCGCGGAGGCAAGAACCTGGAGTCCTTCAGCCGGTACATCAGGGCGGGGGTGAACATGGGCATCGGCACGGATACGTACCCGCCGGACCTGCTGGAGGAGATGCGAATCGGCGCCCTCGTCAACAAGGTGGTGGAGGGCTCCCGCAACGCAGGGACGGTGCGGGAGTTTTTCGACGCCGCAACCATAAATGGGGCGAAGACGCTGCGCCGCGACGACCTCGGAAGGCTGGCCCCAGGCTGCACGGCAGACATCAGCATCTTCGACTTCAACGGGCTCCACTACGCGCCCATCGACGACCCGATGAGGACGCTGGTGCACGTGGCCACTGGCAAGAATTGCCACACGGTGCTGGTTGGCGGCAATGTGGTCGTCGAAGGAGGGCGGGTGGTTGGCCTGGACGAAGAGGAACTGGAGCGGAAGGCGCGGGACGCTTGGCTGAAATACAAGGCCGGCGTGGTGGCGTGGGACGGGGCGCAGCGTCCCAGCGACGAGATCTTCCCACCATTGCTGCCGAAGGGCTAGGGGTATTGGGGGAACACCCCCATCCTAACCTTCCCCCATCAAGGGGGAAGGGATAAGACAGGAGGGTATTTCGATGGCGAGCATAGCAATCAAGGGGAGTTGGGTGGTCGGCTGGAGCGAGGAGAGGCACCACATTATCAAAGACGGCGTTGTGGTTACGAATGACGACCGAATCGAGTTCGTGGGTTCACAGGGGGACCCTAACTGCCCGGCAGCCGACCGGACAATCGATGCCACGGGGATGCTGGTCTCGCCTGGCCTCATCAACCTTCACGCCATCGCCAACCTGGACCTGCAGGTGCTGCGCATGGACGCCACCAACGAGTCGAAGTTCCCGAAGCCGGAGTCCTTCGTCATGGACGCGAGCCAGCCTTACATTCTCACCGACGAGGAGTACCGGGTCAGCGCGGACTTCAGTGTTGCCACGCTGCTCAAGAACGGGAGCACTTCATTCATAAACGTTACAACCAGCGCTTCCAAACGTTGGGAGGACACCAGCGAGACCTACGCCCTTTCCGAGGCGTCAGAGCGGATGGGCATTCGCGCCTGGATCGGGCATTTCTACCAGGAAGCCTGCAACTATACGGATGACGAAGACCGGACGCACATAGTCTGGGACTCGAAAAAGGGTCAGCAAGCCATGGACCACGGTATCGAAGTGGTCAAGTATCTGCAGAAGAAGGACCACCCTTTGCTGAACGGCATTCTATTTCCCGTACGCACCGACGGCTGCTCCGACGACATGCTGAAGGAAACGGTAAGGCAGGCCAAGCTGCTGGGAGGCGTTCACATTCGGTCCCACTTCTCGGAGTACCCGGAGGAGTTTCGAGGATTCAAGGCGAAGAACCCCAAGCGCTCCATGGTGGAGTGGCTGAACGACATCGGCTTCCTGGGGTCCAACATCTGCCTCACCCACTCCATTTTCATCGCGGGGCACAGTTTCACGGGTGACGGACCGGGACAGGACCTGGAGCTGCTAGCGCAGACCGGCACCAGCGTGTGCCACTGTCCGGTGGTATCGGCGCGAGGGGGCAAGGCGATGGAGTCTTTCGGCCGCTACGTTCGGGCCGGGGTGAACATGGGCATCGGCACGGACACGCACCCGCCGGACATCTTGGAGGAGATGCGGATGGGAGCCATCATTAACAAGATCGTCGAAAAGAGCCGCGACGCGGGAACGGTGCGAGATTTCTACAACGCCGCCACCATCGGAGGGGCGAAGGCACTGGGCAGGGACGATCTGGGCCGCCTGGCGGCGGGCTGCACCGCGGACATCAGCATCTTCGATTTTACCCACCTGACTGCGGCGCCCCTGGACGACCCCATGAGGATGCTGGTGCACGCCGCCAACGGGCGCGACTGTCACACGGTGCTGGTGGGTGGCAGGGTTGTGGTGCGGGAGGGCCGGGTAGTTGGAGTAGACGAGGAGGAGCTGGCCCACAAGGCGCGGAAGGCGTGGCTCAAGTACAAGGGCGGCATCGCGGCGTGGGACCCGGCCGGGCGCCCCTCTGAGGAACTGTTTCCGCCGCTGTTTCCATGAAGCGCCGATAACCTCAGATGAAGAGGGCGCGGCTATTGGAACGGATTGAATCGCGGTGGCGGGAGTTCCACGATGCGTATCGTGGGTTGTCCCGGGAGGCCTTGGATGAGCCCGGGGTTGTAGGGCGGTGGTCCATCCGGCACGTGCTGATCCACGTGACCAGCTGGGATGAAGAAGCGTTGAAGGCTTTGCCGATAATCGTTGAAGGCAGGCGAGTGCCGCGATATTCAGACGTGTACGGGGGAATTAACGCCTTTAACGCGCTGACACAGGAGCGGAAGCAGGGGCTTACACCGGAGCAGGTGTTTGCGGAGTTGGAGGAGACCCATCGACGGCTGCGGGACTACCTGGAGCACGTGTCGGAGGCGGCCTTCGCCAAGGAGAACCGATTTCTGCGGCGGCTGAGGCAGGACACCTATGGGCACTACCGGGAGCACTCGGAGCAGATCCGGGCCTGGCGTAAGGCCCGCTTTTTCTAGTCCCTAATCCGTTGCAGGACCGTCCTGACGGCGTCTACCATAGCGTCGACCTCTGCTTCTGTTGTCAGGGTGCTGAGGGCGCCGGAGCAGCTATCCTGGAGCAAGACCCCTTCGTTCACCAGGCCGAGGAACAGCGCCCGACGCATGACCTTGTCGCCCTTGAGGGACGAGCGGTAGTCCGTCACCGGCTCGGCGGAGATGTGGATGCCGAAAAAGGACGCGGTACCGGTAATCTGGCATGGCACTTCCAGTTCGTCGAAGACGGCACGCAGCTTTGCCCTGAGGGTGTCGCCCAGGGCGTTCAGCCGCTGGTAGACGTCGGGAGTCATGGCTTCCATGACGACGGTCCCGGCGGCGAGGGTCATGGGGTTGGCGTTGAAGGTGCCGGCATGGGCCACGGCCGCGCCGCCGTCGGAGGGATCGAACAGGGACATGATGTCGTCGCATCCTCCAAAGGCGCCTACGGGCAGACCACCGCCGATGATTTTGCCGAGGCAGGTCATGTCCGGGACCACGCTGTATGCCTGCTGAGCACCTCCGGGGGAGGCGCGGAAGCTCTGGACTTCGTCGAAGATCAGAAGCAGGCCCAACTCCCGGGTGGCTTCACGGATGCCCTTGAGGAATGCCGCATCGGCAGCCACGTAGCCGAGCGCGGAGGCTATGGGTTCCATGATGACACAGGCGAGTTCATGGGAGTTGGCCTCAAGGATTCGGCGGCTATCTTCAAGGTTGTTGTAGGGGAGGGTGACGACGCCTTCGGCCACGGTGGGCGGCTGGCCGGGATGCTCTGGGACAGCCGTGGGGCCATTGGGGTCGAGGGCGGACGCGGGGGGACGGACGCTGACGGCGGCGTATTCATGGGAGCCGTGGTAGCCGCCTTCGAACTTAGCGATCTTGGGGCGGCCTGTGTATGCGCGGGCGGCTCGGATGGCCATGAGGGTACCTTCGGTGCCGGAGTTGGTGAAGCGAATCTGGTCCACCGAGGGGATGCGTTCGCAGAGTATGGAGGCGAGTCGGGTCTGCAGTTCGGTGGGGGCGCTGAAGGCGGTGCCACGGGCCGCCTGGTCCTGCAGGGCCTTGACCACGGCGGGATTGGCGTGGCCCATGATGAGGCTGGTGGCGTTAATCATGAAATCCAGGTAAGCGTTGCCGTCCACGTCGTATAGGTAGTGGCCCGCTCCATAGTCGGCGAAGATAGGGTAGGGATCGAAGTAAGCGGTGCCGCGGGAGCTACCACCGGGCAGATATGCTTGCGCCTCGTCGTTCAGCTTGCGGGCTTTGGGAGTTCGGCGTTGGAACTGTTGGATTTCCTGTTGGAGCGCGTGTTGGTTCATTGATCATCTTCCTAAGTGCGAATGGTGGATCAGGGTCAATATCCTTCGATGTCCTGCCATGGGTCCCAGAAATTTAAGCCGAGGTGCTTGTACTTCTTGCTCGTCATTCGCTCCTCTTTTGGGACGAAGAAGAGGGAATTGGCGCCGCTGAAGAACGCTGCAGATGAGATCACGAGGGCGAGATTCGACAGATCGTGATGCAGGAAGAATCGGATCACGACGAAGAGGCCACTCAAGGAGAACAGTATCACCAGGGACTTAATGAGTATCCAGGTCCGGAGGAAATTCATAGGGCTGTTTTGAGTTTGTCTCCTTTAGGTTGGGAGGGAGTCATTGCCGCCGTTTCTTTGCGGCACCGACCAACACGTAGAGACCGCCGCCGATGAGGATGATAGAGGCTATGAGAAGGGAAGTGTCGCGTGGTTCGGGATTGGGAAGTGCAGCGATAAAGAGAATGATGCCGGGCAGACCGGTGGCGATGACAATGGCGCAGAGGATTTTGACTATCATTGTTTATTCTCGACAGATTGTCTTACGTGTCAGCGACAGTTGAGAGAGTCTCAACTGTCGGGTTCATTGCGCGGTTTCGGGTTTGCAACAAATCGTAGGCCATCTTCAGTCTCAACCACGCCACCGGAGAGGACCGGAGAGTCAGGGAGAGGCAATGGGCCATTTATACAGTGACACTTGTCTTTGCATTCACCAAGTCGGAAAGTGCCCGCTCAGCCATACCGAGACTATTCCAGGCTCTGGGCAATCGTCAAGTGTGGGTGGGCGGATTTGAAACCCTCCCCTACCGGATCTTTCCTCTTCGAAGCCAAGCCTGGTCCTCACCTCTGCTTCTGAGTATGTCCGTACTTCGCCCTGGCGGATTCGCTCCAACACATGGGCGGGCAGGTAGGAGTCCTCCATGTCCTGGATGCCTCTTTGAAGCATTTCGAAATACAGAAGGCCTTGGTACGCCCGGGCTGCGCTGCGAGTAAATCGAGCCGAAGTCCAATTTCCGTAGCAAGCCTGATTGAAGAAGGCATGTTGATGACTCGCTTTGGGGTGGATTAGCGCACTCATTATAGCACTTGCGGGCAATTCCGGAAGGCAGTTCCGGGAATAGAAAGAAGCTCCCGATTGGGAGCTTCTGATGGATGATGGTTGGTAGCGGGGGCTGAACAAGCGTTAGAACCGAGGCCGATTCCTGGGTAATTCCGCCATTGGGCATGGGGAGTGTGTAGGTCAAAGTGGCCTCTTCTCCCTTAACCTTGATGTCCTTCACGAAGTTGCGTATCAGTGCCTTTCGCTCGGGTATCGAGCCCCCCTTTAGAAACTCCCGCAAGTCAGTCACGTATGCCTTCATCTCCTCGGAGGTAGGTAGCTCAACTCTCCGCTGCTCTAACTGACGCGCAGTCTCGTCTAATGCAGCCTCCAACTGCTCCTCTCGGTGTCTTAGAGAAAGAATGCGAGGCGACAATGCCTCCAAGGTCAGGTCACTGCCCTCCAAGGCGTCGTAGAGCCTTCCAAGTCTCTTCCGTACATCGTCTAGCTGACCTTCTATCACCTTCACCTTGCCTGCCAATTCCCCGGACAAAGCGTCTATTTCCTCGGCTGCAAGGGTAATCAGTTCAACGATGGTTTCATGCGTGAGAATTCGCTCTCTGATCTTCTCCACAATGAAGTTCTCGACTCTGGGCGCGTTCAGATAGCGAGCCTCACATTTGCCTGCCCCATCCCTGTACAGAGTGCCACAGATGTAGTAGGCGTACTTCCCTCCCTTGGCTTTCTGACCTGTGTAGGCTCTGCCGCACATCCCACACTTCAGCAAACCGCTTAGTAGGAAGGGGCTTCCGACATTGCCAGGACTCTGTATGTTTGGCGCCCGGTCTCTCATGACCTGCTGCACGGCGTCGAACACTTCTCTTGATACCAAGGCGGGCCAGGCACCCTCAACCCGCACAGGATTGTCGGCTTTCTTTCGTTTGATGGTCCGGCCCCACACGGCAGTGCCGGTGTAGGCTTCGTTGTTGAGAAGATAGTAAATGCTGCTCTTGTGCCAGCGTTTCCCCCTGTTGGTTATGCCTTTGTCGTTCAACTCCTTGCATATCTCCTTGAGGCCGTTGCCCATTAGGGAACTCTGGAAGACCTCCTTCACAACCGGAGCCGTGGATGGGTCCACCACCAGAGTGGGACGTTCCTTGGCTCCATCCTTGACCTTGATCCGCTTGTAGCCGAAGGGTGCCCTGGAGCCTAGGAAGAAGCCCCTTGATGCTGCTTCCCTCATTCCCCTTGCGACTTCCTGCGCCAAATTCTCGCTGTAGAACTCGTCCACGCTCTCGATGATGGCCTCAAGGAGCCTTCCAGTAGGAGTGTCATCGGCTTGCTCTGTGATGGACACCACCCGGATGCCCTTGCGCCTGAGCATGGACTTGAAGGCGACGGCGTGTTCTCGCTTGCGGGTGAATCTGGAAAATTTCCAGACCAGGATGACCTGAAAGGGGGAGTTGGGCTGGGACCCCTCATCAATCATCTTCCTGAACTGGGGTCTGTCTGCGATGCGCCCACTCTCGGCCTCGTCCACGTACTTACGGGCGATGATGTAGCCGTTTTTCTTAGCGTATTCATTCAGCGCCCTCAACTGGGCAGCTACGGATAGGTCCACATCCTGCCGGTCGCTTGATACCCTGGCGTAGAGGGCTGCCGGTGTGGGTGGTTGTAGATGTTTCTTCTTCATGTTGTCCTCCTTGAATTGGGGTGTACGGTTCTCTCTGCTATCCATTAACCAATTCGATGTAGTCGCCGTAACGACGAAAGTCTGCTTCGTTTAACGTCAGCAGTCGTCGCTCACCATGGGCCAGCATGGTCGCCACGATGTTGGCGTCGTGAATCTGCCGTCCACCAACGGGGATCTCCCGGCACAGCGACAATAGCGAATCAGTGACATGGGGGCCGTCCTCGAGTATCTCGAAGATGCCAATCAACCTGCTCACATCTGCAAGGGCTTCCTCACGAGTTATGGCCACCGGCCAGGTCTGGGGACGGGTGACAACGGACAGATACTCGCGTATGACCTGACGGCTTATTCTAAGGGGTTCGGTGTCTACAAAAGCCCGTTCCAGGCTTGCCCTTACGGCTGCGTGGTGTGGTGCGCCGGGTATACGGGACATTACCAAGACGTTGGTGTCTATGAACATGTCGGGATTAGACCCTATCCCCGTAGAGGTCCTCTCGCCTGAGACTCAAGCCTTCGGGCCATACAGCCGTGGAGTGAACGGGCCAGGCCTCGTCGAGGGGAAGCCTGGGTATTGGCTTGGGTTGCATGCGCCGAAACAGCAACGTCTCGGCCTCCATATCTACCTCCTCAGTCTTCCATCCGGCAATGTTCCAGGCTAGGGCGTGACTATGGCCGTTGCCGCGCCGCTGGTTGCCCCACCAAGGCCGGTGCACTCGCGCGGAAGTAGGCAGTTCAAATCCGATGACCGCCTCGATCTCCCGGAAAGACGTCCTCCACTCCTGGACGGGAAGGCTGCTGAGGTAGGTGTACAATCTCTTGTACTTGCCCCTGAGCACCATCCGTAGGTACTTGTCTTCCCGGTCAATTGCCAATTTCCGCCTCCCTTGATGTGTTATGTCTCTAGGCAATGTGACTTCCCAGCTATATCATAGATAGTTAGTTACTATTTTGCAAGTGGTCAATGTCCCATCTAACGCGCTCCCACCCAGTCCCCCCTCATTGTGGTGAATCCCAGAATCTCCACCAAGGACGCGGTGGTTCCCGGGTAGAATGTTGAACCATCGCAGCCTTGACCTCTTGGAACATCAGCGAGCTACTCTCTCGGTCTTGCTGCAACTGTTCCTGCAATTCCGCTACTTCCTTCTCCAATCCCAGGATTCTCTTCAGGGCCACCACAAGCGCGAACTTCACCAACGAGTCATCCAACTCGCCTTCAGCGGGACCTTTTTCCATCACAACATAAACCCGATGCCTACGTCCCATTGGCTTTTTGCGCGTCTGAATTACGCCAGATGCTATGCGCCGGTCCAGGGTGGATAGGGAGATCCCCAACTCCTCGCAGGCCTCAGCCTTTGTCAGCAATCTTTCTCCATTGCTCTTGTCGTTGCCGGAGGGAGTAAATACTTCACCATTCCTCATCCCTGACACGT
>CAYQLZ010000007.1:0-101105 GCA_964418665.1 uncultured Dehalococcoidia bacterium
TCGCCTGTGCCCTAATTACCCTCAGGGCAGCTGAGTTATTAGGATAGGCTCTAAGACCGTAGCAACTGGCACGACTCGGCCGTTTCCGCAATCTGCGTCCAGCTGTACAGCATGGGGATGTAGCCCACCTCCGACCAGATGAGGGCCTGGTCCGAGTAGTGGGCGCTTCCCGGATGTCCGGACGAGCCAAGAGGCACAATCCAGCGGGAGTTGTTCCAGTCCGCAAGGTCGTAGATGTACCTGAGCACCGATGTGGAGGCGATGGCGTAGGGATTGGCAGGGGAGTAGCTTGCCGCCTGGGGGGTGTCGCCGTCCCCACCGGAGGCGACGCCGGGCGGGTCCAGCAGAAACGCCGAATCCGGGAAGACTTCCGACAGCGGGTGCTTTGGCGCGGTGTGGTGCACGTGACCCCAGTGCCACTTTGTGGGGTCTGGACCCAGCCGCTCCTGAAGCTCCTTGACGGCATCGGTCAGGGACTCCTCCAGCAACCCCTCCCAGCCGCCGGGGCCGGGCGGCAGCAAGGAAACGTCCCCCAGGTCCATAAGCTGCACGAAGTGGGCGCGAAGCCGGGCGGCGTGGGCCGGCCCTCCGCGGCTGGTCTCCGTCAGCGCCTCCTCCGCCAGGGGTCCGAGCAGGTGCCGCAGGATCTTCTTGTCCATGTGCAGCCGCAGGGAGCTGAATATGGTGGCCGCGGCGCTGTCGGGGTCCATGGCCCCGTCCCACGCCCGCAGCAGCTCCAGCGACTGCCGGGTGACGGCGTCGTTGGACTTCAACTCCGCCAGCTTCGGCAGGTAGTGTCTTGCGGGAATGGAGGTTCTCTCAGCGTGGACGCCTTCCATGTCGTCGGCCGTGGCGCCGTCCAACTCTCCCAGGCGGACGGTGATGCGCCTGGCGCGGAATTCCGGCGCGTGGTCCAGGGCGATGTAGTAGGGATATTCGCGCCCCACGACCCGCTGGTTGGCGGTGACGATGTAGTTTGTCTCCGGGTTATGGCTCCGGGGCAGTTCCTCGAAGGGGATGTACCCTTCCCACTCGTGCTGTCCGGTCCAGCCTGGCACGGGCAGCCAGCCGTTGGAGCGGGGCCGGATGGGCACGCGTCCTCGAGTCAGGTAGCCGATGTTGCCATCCACGTCGGCGAAGAGGAAGTTGTTCACCGGGTCCACCCATTCCCGCATGGACTCATCCAGCTCGGCTGCGGAGCGGGCCTTCATCATCTCCAGGATCGCTTCCGCGGTCCGGTTAGGTTCTGCCGTCTGCGTATATCGCAGGGCGATGCCGATTCCCTTGTCCGGCCCGCCGGAGATAACCGGCCCGTGGTGGGTCACCGCAATGGAAATCTCCTCGTCGGCGCCACCCCGGACCTTGATGGTCTCGCGGTAGGTCTGCGCCCTGCGCCTCTGCCCGCGGAACTCGTAATAGGCGGGATTGTCGTCGTTGAACCGTTCCACGAACAGGTCCTGGTAGTCCGCGCCGGTGTGGGTGACGCCCCAGGAAACCCAACGGTTGTGGCCGAAGTGCGGGAAGCCCGGCAGGCCGGGGAAGGAGACTCCAACGACATCGAAGTCCGGGCAGGCCAGGTGGTTCTGGTAGTAGACGTTCGGGGTGTCGAGGCCTCTGTGGGGGTCTCCCGCCAGCAGGGGCTTGCCCGAATCCGTGAGCTGGCCGGAGAGGGTCCAGTTGTTGCTGCCCGCGTCCAACTCCTTGAGCCGGTCCGCGAGGGCCGCGGCGCGTTCCAATTCCTCCAATGCGCCGGTGGCCTCGCCGAGGAACTCGGCGCCGGGAGGCAGAATCAGCAGGTGTCCGGGCTGATATCCGGGGTGCAGTCGAGCCGTTCGACGGGGGCCGATGCGGGCCAGTAGCTTGTGGCGCCACGCCTTTCCTTCGAAGGTGCCCATGAGCACGTGGCGCACTTTGAAGACGGCGAGGCCGTCCCACGGCTGCCACGCCTCGGGGGAGACGCCCAGCATGCCGTATTCCACGGGCAGATGGTCCGTCGTATCGATGAAAGCGTTGACCCCGGCGGCGTAGGCGTCCAGCATAGTGCGGGCTTCGTCGCTGACGAAGGCGTAGTCGGCGCGGGCGCTGGCTTCCAGGCGCAGCCCGCGCATGAACCTGTCCTGCTCCAACCCGGTCTGACCGGCAAACTCCGCCCACCGACCGTATGCCCGCAGCCGGTCGTAGTCCATGTGCCAGAGCCTGTCCTGGGCGGTGAAGAATCCCTGGGCAAAGAAGGCGTCGGCCATGGTGGTCGCCTGGGCGTGGGGGATTCCGTAGGCGTCCCTGTATATGCGCACGGGGGCATTCAGGCCGGCGACTTTGACGGGACTGGCAGTTTCCGGCAGTGCCATTTCCAGGTCGGATCGTTTGATCATCCTCTATACTCCCATCCTCTTAATCTCGAATACTCTACCTTGACAAGGCTGAAGCGGCAACCTTGTGAGTCTGCCGCTTTGCTCATGATGGGGAGAGATAGAGATGGAGGTGAAGGCTTTTGCGGAGGCTGATATGATTGCCAGATGATAGGTGACATCAAGGCGGTGACTTTCGATCTGTGGCAGACGCTCCTGCTGGAGGACGCCGAGATCAACCAGAGGAGGGCACAGCTTCGCATCGAGCGGGTCGGCGAGGCTCTCCGGACGGGAGGGCGGGCCTTTCCCGAAGACGAGCTCTGGCGGGCCTTCAGGGAGTGCGTCTCCGACTGTGCCGAAATTCGCCTGCGGGGGCGGGAGACGAGCTTCGACGGGCAGATCGACATATTTCTCGAGAAGCTGAGGCCGGGGCTGTCCGGGGAGTTTTCGTCGGACCGAAAGTGGGCCGTCCGGCAGGCTTATGACCTCTCGTTTCTGGACGCCGCCCTGCCCGCGGACCCCGCTGCCGCGCCGGTGCTGGCAGAATTGAAGGGCCGCGGCTGCGTCCTGGGCCTCATCTCCAACACGGCCATGACCAGCGGGGCGACTTTTCGAGTCCATCTGACGCGGCTGGGCCTGCTGAATTATTTCGATGCTTTGATATTTTCGGACGAGCTGGGCTTTGCGAAGCCCTCCGGCGAGGTTTTTCGTCGGGCGCTGGAGGCGTTGGGGATGAAGGCCGACGCGGCGGTGCACGTGGGCGACGACCGGGCCGCCGACGTGGGTGGGGCGCTGAAGGCGGGGCTGCGCGCGGTCTGGGTTGTCCGTCCGCCGGAGTCCTACGACGAGCCCTACGCCTACCAGCCTCCCACGGAGGACGAGCCCCACGCCATGGTCACAAGCCTGGAAGAGGTGATACCCGCCCTGGAGCGGCTGGGCCTGCAATTGCCCTGACTGTCCGTCCTTCGGAACCTTACGGAGTTGTTCGCGAACTGCCAGGTTGGCCAGATTTGGCCCAGTTTCGCCCCTAGTCTTCCGCCTTCTTCTTGGCGGGGGTGCGACGCCGACGCCGGCGCTGGGGTTTCCCGTTGCCCTTATCGTCCCGGCTGTTCGACCATAGGTCGTTGAAGAAGTCCCGGTCCAGAACGTGGAGCACGTCCGCCGTCTGGGTCAGCTCGTAGGACAGGTTGCTGGGGAAGGCCAGCACCTCCACGTGCTTGCCCAGGTTCTTCACCGCCTGCATGGCGTAGGCAAAGTCGGCGTCTCCGCTGACCAGCACGGCAATGTCGTACAGGTCGCGGTAGGCGAACTGGAGGACGTCCGTGGCCATCATGATGTCGACGCCTTTTTCAATTAGCACGTCGCCGCGGTACTTGGAGATACCTAGGCACACCTCCAGATAGGGGGTGTTGTATAGGGTGGCGAGGAACTTCTGCTGTTCCTGGTAGGCGGTGCCCCGCCGTTCGGGGTCCTGCAGGATGTTGTAGTAGTAGGCCCGGAAGAGCTGTCTTTCTCCGCACACCTTCGTGACAAAGGCGCCGAAGTCCAGGTCCATGCGACCGCAGTTTTCCTCCAGGGCGTGGTACAAATTGCTACCGTCAATAAATGCGGCTAACCGCTTAGTCAATAATCAAAACCCTTTCTGTTCAATCTCGTTTATGAACGAATTATACATGAATCTTGGCCCATCCCTTCTTGCTGTTCAAGCCGTTCGGAGGCATGGGCACTGGACAATCGTCTTCATTACGTATAGACTTAAGCGCATCGGAACTAACTTTCGTTCGCCGGCTAATGCAAGCGTCTAGAATCGTCTTATGGTAAGCTAGCGGCCCTATGTCTCAACAAACAATAGAAACCCCGGCAATGTTCCCCCTTTCCCCTCTTGCGCGTTCCCAGAAGTCCAACTCGCCATTCAGGTATCCTGGGGGAAAGTTCTACGCTCGGCGACTTATTCTGGAACTGCTTCCGCGACATAACAGCTATTGCGAACCCTTCGCCGGTGGAGCCTCTATATTTTTCGCCAAGGAAAAGATCCTCCCTTCAATCCTGAACGACTTGGACGAGGAGGTAATCAACACCCTCATACAAATACGCGACAATGTGGAAGACTTGATAGCCTTATTGCACGGAAAACCGGCTTCGAAGGAACTGCATGGCTACTTCAAGAATCAATATACGCCAGGCACGGATCTGGAACGAGCCTTCCGGTGGTATTATCTCAACCGCACCTCATACAGTGGCATCATGCGCCGCGAAAATTGCTATTGGGGGTATGGCCCAAAATACTCCATGCGACCGGAGAACTGGCCTCCCCATTTGCGAACGGTATCGGATAAACTTCAGGGAGTGGAGCTTACCTCATCAGATTTCGAGGAAGTCATCGATGGTCTGCCGGATGGATGCTTCATGTTCGTCGACCCTCCCTATTTCGATGCTGACCAACAAAAGTTTTATACTTGCACCTTTGATCTTGACGACCACCTGCGATTGGCTCAATGCTTGAAGCGCAATGCCCGGCGTCTAACGTACCTGTTGACCTATGATGACCATGAGGATGTCCGTCAGATGTATCGGTGGGCTTTAGACATCAGCAGTCAGGAATGGAATTACACCATTAACCGTACCGACGACCAGCGGAATGGTAGGAAGCTGGAAGACGGTTTCAGGCGCTCCCGCTATACCGGGAAAGAGATCTTCATCAGAAACTACGATGTCCGATAGCAGGGAAGAAATTCTTCGAATCTACACCGGAATAACGGAGTATTGCCGTATCTACAACATACCCAGGGAGAATCTTCTGGATATCCTGGAGGACCAAAAGGTTCTTCCAATGATTCGTGGCAAGGCGACCGAATATGTAGGCGCAGCCTTCCTCAAGCAGTCATTGAATCCCAGAGAATGGTCCGTTGATAAGCTCAACTTGAATCCACAATCAGGAAGAATAGACGAGGATATCAGCGTAACCTTCAGACGCACAGGCCAGCGTCTTAAGGCAGAAACCAAGAATGCCGTGCGAGGCAGCTTCAGTCTAACGTACAGAAGAAACCCCGCCCCGCATTTCAAGGTCAAGTGTCATAAGTCGAGAAGCAATCTGACTCGGCAAAGCACCACTAATGACCGCTATTTGGTAGGAGAATTCGATCTTCTTTTGTGCAACGTTTCTAACGCCCTGTTCGAGGGAAAATCTCTGCAACGAGGCCTGCCGCTCATCGATGATCCTGATTCTGTCGAATGGCTAAAGCAATTCTACGATGTTGATTCCGACGACGCCCTGGTTCGGAAGGCTTATGACGACTGGCGGCTGTGCTTGCCAGCCTCCATTGCCGATGACGGCGTGATTCCTCGGACTCCCGTCGTCCTCATGGAAGACGACCCCAACTGGTTTAGCGTTGATGGGCTGGAGCGGGAGATCACCGCCCTTATCGCTGGGATGAACCCGTAAGAGTTTGATTCGCTGCCCTAGTCGAAGCGGGTGATTACTCCTCGGGCCTCACAGTGTTTTCTTATGTTCGGATGTTTCTCCATTGAGGGTCTGGGGAGATACATAGCATCAGGTAATGTGTTTTGATAACATTAGTACTCTTCGGCACTAAAACTGTTCCATATGTGCAGGAATGACGCAGCTTGACCTTCAATGGCAGATACAAAGTCTCTAGGCAGCCGAATTGGATGGAGAACTCGCATTCTTCGGACGTCCCAAATTGCAGGCTGCCATGATTGTTGCCATGATGAGCCCGATGAAGCCTGTTCCATCATGTATTGAATTGCTTGTCGATAAGCTCGCGTTGGCCTGGGTTGGTTAAACCATAGTTTAAGCACTAATGCATCAGTGTCCGTACGCATTCCCAATTCTGGTTTTACTCTGATTTCTAGGCCCGCTATGCTGACGACTACCGGTGGCACGAGAAAGAAATTGGCTTTCTGATCTATCCAGAAATCCATGTAGGATTTGCCTAAATCTCGATACTGCTTCTTTTTTGATGGACTCTTCTGCGAATTGATTAGTGGGCCGATAGCATCTTCTACAATAGCAATATCATTAGTTTTCCAATGGGCCGTCCTTAGCATGTTCCTAAGGGGACCGTAATAGTCTCGTCCCATGTAATTGCCAGGTGTAGCTTGTTGTAATCGAGCCTCACGCACAATGCGAGGTTGCGCCGACGGAAGTGCAGAGTAGAATCGGGCGAAGGTCGCCATAGGCACACTGTTCATTAGACTCCCTTTATTTTCGCTAGCATACTCGTCTAGATGAGTATACTCCACTTTATTTGGGGAGTCCATGCCATAATTTAGAGGGGCGTCAACGATTTGAAGGCGACCGTTACCATTAGCTACAGAGTCGACATATATGCCCTGGCAGGCTAGACAAGGAATGCAATAGCCAAGATCGTTCTGCTTGTCTAGACTAGGGGCATCATACCAACGTTTTCCGTCACAAACGCGTACGAGGCAGCCATCATCTCGGCTGTACCAATAATGAGACCGCGGGTCCAGGCAATTGGGACGTCCTGTCGTTATTGGGATTGTATGGGGTTGCATTCTGAAGGCCAAACTTCGTCCCATGGACTTCTCCGCAATTCATTTCCTAAGACATCTTAGTCAATCGGCCATCTATTGCTATTGGGCAAGCCTCGCGACATCCTGAAGATTCGTCGCACAGCACCACTATTAGTTCTGAGTTGTTATTAAATTGTGCCCGCTCATTCATGCTTCAGCATCCCCCAACGACCCAGCACCTTCCTGCTTGAGGTATTCCCTCTAGTCGAAGCGGGTGATTACTCCTCGGCCGATGGCGCCGGAGTTGAGGTCCGCGTAGGCTTCGTTTATCTGGTCCAGGTGGTAGGTGCGGGTGACCAGGGTGTCCAGGTCCAGCTGCCCGTTCATGTACAGGTCCACCATGCGGGGCATGTCCGACTGGAGCTGGGCCGAGCCGTAGTATGTGCCTTTGAGCGTTTTTTCCTGGCGCACCAGGGAGACGGCGTCGATGGCTGGAACGTCGCCGTCGGGCGGGATGCCGACCACGGTAACGGTGCCGCCCTTGCGGGCCATATCGTAGGCCATCTCGACGGTTTGGGCAGAGCCGAACACCTCGAAGGTGAAGTCGGCGCCGAGGCCGTCGGTGATTTCGCGCACCCGGGTGGGGCCATCATGCTGGGTGGGGTTGACGGCGTGGGTGGCGCCGAACTGCATGGCGAATTCCAACGCGCCTTCGCTGATGTCGACGGCGATAATCTGGCGGGCGCCGGCGAGCTTCGCGCCCATGACGACGTTGAGGCCCACGCCGCCGCAGCCGACAATGGCGACGGTGGCGCCGGGTTGGATCCTTGCGGCGTTGACAACTGCTCCGACGCCCGTGGTGACGCAGCAGCCGATGACCGCCGCCTTGTCCAGGGGCAGTTCCCTGGGGCAGGGGACGCAGGCCACCTCCGGCACAACCGAATACTGCGAGAAGCAGGCGAGCTTGGACATGGGCGTGACGTCCGTGTCCCCCTTATGGAGCCTGTAAGTGCCATCGAGCATAGTCGTGGAGGTGGACATGTGGACGTCGCACAGGTTGGGACGTCCGATGGTGCAGAAGTGGCATCGGCCGCAGCGGGAGACGAAGGAGAGGATCACGGGATCGCCGGGCTTGAGGGTGGTGACGCCGGGCCCGACTTCCTGCACGACGCCGGAGCCTTCGTGGCCGAGCACGGCCGGCAGCGGCATGAAGGTTTCTCCCGCCATGAAGTGCCAATCGCTGCGGCAGATGCCCGCCGCGCCTATCTTAACCAGCACCTCGCCCTCTTTGGGCGCGTCCAGGTCCAGATCTTCCAGGACCAACGGGGAATTTGTCTCGTAGAGGACCGCTGCTTTAGTCTTCATTATTCGTTCCCTTCTTCATTAGACTGCCCCTCGGGCGGGGCCTCCCTTACTACGGGATTTCTCAGGACTCCGATGCCGCTGATTTCCACCTCCACCACGTCGCCGTGCTTGAGATTCTGGGTGGCGCCGTCGGTGCCCATCCATATCACGTCCCCCGGATGGAGGGTCAGGTTGCGGCTCATGGTGCTGATATATTTGGCGATGCCAAAGAGCATGCTGTTGGTGGGGAACTCGGACACCACCTCGTCGTTGATGCGGACGGTAGTCATCATGCGGCGAAGGTTTACTTTCGTCTCAATCCAGGGGCCCATGGGCTTGAAGGTGTCCGAGTTCTTGGACCGCCACATGGTGCGGTCGCTGCGCTGCCAGGAACGCTCGCTGATGTCGTTGCCGATGGTGTAGCCGAAGACGCAGTCCAGGGCTTCGTCCTCCGACACGTTCTTCACCTTCCTGCCGATGACGGCCACCAGTTCCCCCTCGTACTGCACCTCCTCGGAGGCGTCCCAGGGGATGACGATGGTCTCCTCGTGGGCGATGAGGGCGTTGACTGCCCGGTATCCGATGTCCGGCTTTTCGGGCAGGTCCGGCTCCTCCCCTCGGGCCTCCGCGGTCTCCCTGACGTGGGCCTCGTAGTTCAACCCGGCGGCGTAGAAGGTCGGGGGCTGGCAGGGGACCAGGATCTCCACCCGGTCGATGTGGCGGCGCACCGACGTCATGTCGTAGCGGCCGAAGGGGTCACCCATGATTTCGGTTACCGTTACGCCGTCCACGACCCCGTAGGCCACTTTGTCGAGGGACCTGAACCTGCAAATCTTCATCGAATTCAGCCCCTTTCTCAGGTGTTTGTAGCCCCGCGGCGGGCCAGCCACTTGTCGATGGAGGCCTCCGCGCGAGGGCTGATGGCGTTCTGGATCTCCACGTTGACCAGGCTGGGTCTGCCGGAATCGAAGGCCCGACGGAGGGCGGGGGCGAGCTCTTCAGGCTTCGTCACGTGCTGGCCGAAACCTCCCAGCCCCTCCACAACCTTGTCGTAGCGGGTGTGCAGCAGTTTCGTTGCGGTATCGCGTCCGAAGAGACCCACCTGAATATGATAGTCGATGCCCCAGGTGGCGTCGTTGCCCAGCACGGCGATTATGGGCAGGTTATGACGTACCGCGGTGTCGAACTCCATGGCGGTGAAGCCGAAGCCGCCGTCCCCCGTCATCAGAACCACCCGCTGATTGGGATGGGCCACCTGCGCGGCGATGGCAGTGGGCAGCCCATTGCCGAGGGTGCCGAACTGGGAGAAGTAGAACCAGCGAAGGGGCATTCTGGCCGGATGGAGCATTCGCCCGAAGTGGCCGAAGTCACCCCCGTCCCAGACCAGGATATCTTCCGGTTTCAGGAGCTCCGACAACACCCGATGCACGTATGAGGCGTGCATGGGGGTTTCGGCCTTGGCGATGGCATCGAACCAGGCTGACTGCGCCTTTCTCTGCTCGCGTAGCTCTTTCAGCCACGATTGTGGTTCCGACCAGGCCTTTCCCTTGGCAACTGCAGTCATCTGCTCCACGATGGCGGAGACGTCGCCGGCGATGCCCACGTCCACGGGCCGGTTGCGCCCTATCTCCAAGGGCGAGGGGTCCACCTGGACGATGCGGGCGCTATTGTCGAAGATCCCGCCGTAACGGATGCTGTTGTCGAATTTCTTGCCCAGGATGAGGACTGCGTCGGCCTGACCCACCAGCTTGGCGGCCCAATTGAGGGCCGTGTCGAAGAAGCCGAGGCAGTAGGGATGGTCGTCGGACACCAGGCCCCGGGCCTGGTCGGCGGTCATCAGGGGTATGCGCGTAGTTTCGATGAAGTCCTGCAGCCACGAGCCGTCGCGCTCGTAGCCCGCCGACGCAGCGGCGATAATCAACGGACGCTGGGCCGCGTGGAGAATCTCGACTGCTTTCGCAATCTGCTCTTCGCCGGCCCGTGTCTGCCCCTGCAGGTTGTGAGATGCGGCGGGATAGTAGTGGAAATCGGCCTCGGAAACCCGCTGCTCCTGAACGTCCAGGGGTATGGTCAGGTGCACCGGCCCACGCCTTCCGGAGTAAGCGGTCCGAACCGCCATGGCGATCATATCGGGGATACGACGCGCGTCGGGGACCAGCCACGAACCCTTCGTCACGGCGCCGGCCAACGACACCTGGTCGATCTCCTGGTTGGCGCCCATCCCCAGCTCCGCGACCTCTGCCGAGCCGCCTATGGAGAGCATGGGGCTTTCGCTGTGGAGGGCGTTTGCCATGCCGGGGATTGCGTTTGCCATGCCGGGAGTGGTTGCCATGACGACTCCGAGCCCGCCGGTGATGCGGCCCCAGGCGTCTGCCATGAAAGAAGCCGCCTGTTCATGGCGCGTGTCGATGAATCGGAACTCCCCGTCGACCATCACGTCCATGAGGGGCAGGGTATGGTCTCCGGCGATGGTGAAGATGTTGGAGACGCCTTCGCTCTTCAAAGCGTGGGATATCAGGTGGCTACCGGTGAGGGCGGATGGACTCATGCGAATACCTGCCGGGCGCAGCGTGTAGGACGTGGTCTGATTATGGAATGGCGGCGATGGAGCGTCAAGTCAGGGCCTCCTCCCGAAATCGCGTACAGGTGGGCGCGCATAGCGTCCCTTCCGGTTGTGAGCCACATGACCTTCAGTTAGAATTGGCCCACTCCACCAAGGGGGGCGAGTCATGACCAGCAAGCCGATAGTCTGCGTTATAGGCACCGGCGGCACCATAGCCACCGTTACCGACAACCGAATGGACTTCACCAACTACCCGGATACAGGACGCCGCATCTCCGTTGGGGAGTCGCTGAGGCGAATCCCCGAGGCGGGATTCATCGCGGAGCTGCGGAGCGAGGACCTGATGAGCGAGGCCAGCAGCAACATCGGCCCGGAGAACTGGCCCCTCATAGCCTGTCGCATCAACCGGGTGTTTCGGGAGGAACCGGACGTGGATGGGGTGGTGTTGACCCACGGCACCGGAACCATGGAGGAGACGGCCTATTTCCTGCAGCTGACCGTGAAGACCTCCAAGCCCGTTGTGATGACGGGGGCCATGCGGCCTGCCTCCGCCGTGGGCACCGACGCCGACCTGAACCTGTTCAATGCCATCCGTGTCGCCGCCGACCCCAACTCCGCCGGACGTGGGGTGCTGGTGGTGATGAACAATCAGATCCACAACGGCCGGGATGTCACGAAGACGGACCCCCTCCACGTGGAGACCTTCAAGGACTCCGACACCGGCCTCCTCGGCTACTGCGATCCCGATGGGCAGGTGGCCTACTACCGGTCCGTGGAGCGAAAGCACACGGTGGATACGCCCTTCGATCCGGAGAATATGGGAGAATTGCCCCGCGTGGATATCGTGCCAACCTATGCCGGTGGAGACGAGATGCTGGTGAATGCCGTGCGCAGCCACGGGTCGCCGGGGTTGATTCTGGCAGGTGTGGGTGGCGGCAGCTCGGCCTCTCCCGCACCCCGCGCCGCCATGGAGGCGATGAAGGACGGCATGACCGTGGTGCTGGCCTCTCGCACGGCGAACGGGCGGGTGGTGATGACCGCCGGCAAGGAGCGGGACGGGTTTCTGGTCGCCGACAACCTGCTGCCCCACAAGGCGCGGATACTGCTGATGCTGGCCTTATCCGTCACCGACGACCGCGACGCCATCCAGCAGATGTTCTACGAGTATTAGCCACCTTCGGCACCCCACTTTTTCCTCGTATGTCGCTCCCAGTTTTATGTTATCCCGCGGTGGCTGTGGCATATCATGAAAGCACCCCTATATATACGGAGAGGGCTGCGGCCCACGCTATGCCTCGAAAATACCTCATCGTCGTCGCCCTTCTGGCTCTGTGCCTCCTCGCCGCCTGCGGGCCCAAGGACAAACGGGTCGTCTTCGTTTCCGAGCGCGGGGGCGACATGATGGCATACACCATGGCCTCCGACGGCGCCGAGGTCGCCAGCGTTCCCTCCGGCGGTGACGAGAGCGTCTCGCCGAGCTGGTCCCCCACCAGGAGACACGTGGCGCTGCTCTCCAGGAATGGTGATTCCTCCCGGCTCCAGATACTCGCCGAAGAGGGCGATAACGAATGGGAGTCCTGCACCGTCGACGAAGACATGGTACTGGACTACAGCTGGGACCCCAAGGGCGAGCGTGTGGCCTTTCTGGTTGGAACGCCGGAGGACGCCGACGTATTCGTAGCCGATGTGGAATGCGCCGGCGTGGAGCCCCTCACCTACGACGGCGGGGCCATGGTGCTGGGCAACTGGTCCGAGGACGGGCATTGGGTGGTCTACTCTATCCACGACGAGGACGACCAGGGAATCTTCCTTCGAAACCCAAGCGGCGTGGATAGAAGACGCATCAGCGACAAGGCGGCGGTGCAGCTGGCCTTCGCTCCCAAGGGCGGAGGGTTCGCCTTCATGACCCAGGACGACGAGGAAACTCGTATCTGGGCTTCGGATGACCCGGACCTGCCTCCCGTGAGCATCACCAACCAGGCAGCCGCCGATTCGACCTTCGCGTGGGCGCCTGACGGTAAGTTCATCGCATTCGTATCCGACCGGGACGGCGACCCGGAGATTTACACGATGAAGCCCAACGGCTCTGATCAGAGGCAGCTCACACGAAACGAAATCGCCGACTCTCTGCCCTCCTGGTCCACCAACGGAAAGCGGATAATTTTCGTTTCCGACCTGCACGACAACACCGAGATTTTCACGATGAAAGACGACGGCACGGACCAGCAGCGTCTGACCAATAATGATTACGACGACACCCAGCCAGCCTGGTAAATTTACGCCCGCCGCCCCCTTCCCCTGCACGTTGGCCCACCCTGTGGCATAATTTAGGCTTGGAGGCTGCTCATTCCTCCGACGATGCCCGGTGGTGCAGCGGTAGCACAGCGGACTTTGGATCCGCTGACCCTGGTTCGAATCCAGGCCGGGCAGCTTTTCATTAATCTTCCCTTAACGCGCACCGGCCCTGAGCCGGTATTCTGTGTGTATCCGCATGGTTGAGTCGGAGTCATGCCGGGCGCAGGTGCGAAAAGTCGGATGCTACTAGGCGGGTTCCCAGAGCTCGATGGGGTTTCCCTCGGGATCGTGGATGCGGGCGAATCTGCCAATGCCATCCATCCGGCTTTCGTGGCTGACCTGGATGTCCGCAGCCTTCAACTGGGCGACCATTGCATCCAGATCGGCGACGCGGAAATTCAGCATAAAGGTCTTGTCCGCTGCGAAGTAGGCCGTATTGGCATCGAAGGGCGAGAAAACCGTGACGCCGGATTCGGTCACCCAGGGTTGCATCTCCATGTTGGTCGGGGCAGGATTGATGCCAAGATGGTCTTGGTACCATCTTGTAAGCTCCTCCGGGTTATTTGCCCGAAAGAAAAACCCGCCAAATCCCAGTACCTTCTTCATGCTCACCTCTTTTGCGCGGAAGTGGTTGGAGGCCGCTATCGCCCTGGAAGGGAAATTAACGGGCCTCGATTGGCAGCATTCTACATGAGGTTGTCGAAAAACCCTATCGAGCGTAAGTCGAGTTCGGGGATTCCGCCCCGCGCCACGACTACTTCGGCTTGCCGGAGTGACATTCGCTATAATTCGCGCCAGCCAAACGACGATATTTCAGACAAGGACAGAATCCAGAATCAACATGTCGAAGGCCGTCCCTCTCAAACCCCTGGCCGCCGAATTCGCCGGAACCTTCCTGCTGGTGCTGGTCGCGACGGGCGTCATCATGGCAGACGAACTCTCCGGAGGACAGGTATCCCACCTGGGCATCGGGCTTGCCACCGGCATGGCTGTCGCCGTCATCATCTTCGCCCTCGGGCACGTCTCCGGAGCGCACATCAACCCCGCCGTCACCATTGGATTCGCAGTTGGCGGACACTTCCCCTGGTCGAGGGTTCCCGGCTACGTGGCAGCCCAGTTTGCCGGCGGCATTCTCGCCAGCGCCGTGCTGCTGGCCCTGCTGGGGAGCCTGGCAGATCAGGGCGCAAACCTGCCGGGCGTGGGCACGTCCCAGGCCCTGGGCTTCGAAGTGATGCTTACCTTCCTGCTGATGCTGGTGATAGTTGCCGTTGCCACCGACGCCAAGGCCCAGGGAAACCTGGCGGCCATTGCCATCGGCTCCACGGTCGCGCTGGCGATCATCTTCGGCGGTTTTCTCTCCGGGGCTTCCATGAACCCCGCCCGCTCCCTCAGCCCCGCCATCATCGGGTGGACGTGGGCCGCCCAGTGGATCTACGTCGTCGGCCCTATCGTCGGAGCGGCCATCGCCGCTCTCTTCTACGGCTGGATTCGCGACGACGGAGAATGACGGACCTTTCGTCTTCATATTTCCTTAGAGTTTCTCATCCATAGTGGTCGCCGTAGTCATGGAACGAATCCTCAATGATTGTCGTATTATCTATTGACGCTGCCACCCTTAGGGCGGTCATCCGGCGGCGTCCGGTTGGAAGGAACTCTACACTCGCCTTCCAGGTAAGCAAAACAGGAGTAACGGTTTGGGAGACGCAATAATCAATACATTCAAGGGCCTCGGTTTCTGGCGAATCAGCTTGCTTTTGCTCCTGCTTGTGGCATCCGGGGGCGCCGTCTACGGCATCTATCTCTGGGTGGGTCCGGACGATGCCGACGCACTAGAGGAGGACCAGCAGATAGTAACCGTCGCCCAGGGTAACCTGGTGAACCAGGTTGTCATCAGCGGCAGCCTTCTCTTCCCGACTCGCGAGACCCTCAAGTTCGAAACTGCCGGCGTGGTGGAGGAGCTACGCGTCGAAGAGGGTGACCGCGTGGAAGCAGGCCAGGTCATCGCCGCCCTCGACGTGGAGACCGTGGCGGGTCTCCGGGTGGAGGTGGACGATGCCCGTGTGAAGATTCAGGGGGCCGAAGAAGCCATCGACGACTTCAACAACCCCTATTCTGCCCTGGACCTGGTCCTGGCGGAGGAGAAAGTGGTCACGGCAAGGGTTGCTCTTCAAGAGGCGGAGGAGTCCCTGGAGGACCTGCTGACGCTGCCCGACCTGAAGGACGACATTGCCGATGCAGAGTTGGAAGTGGCAGGGGCCCGGCTGGCAGTCGCCAATGCCGAGGACGCTATGAACAAACTCACCGCCGCCGCCGACTCCGATGAAGTGGCGCAGGCTGTGGCGAAGATTGACTCGCTGGAATTATCCCTAGAAAACGCCCAGCGGGAACTGGACCTGCTGGATGAGGACTGGGGAGGCAGACTGGACGACGCCGGAGAGAAGATTGACGACGCCCTGTCGGAGTACGGGGAAGTGGTACTCCGCTTTCTTGGTGCGGAGTTGAACGAGGCCGATTCGCTGCTTCCGCCGCAGGAAATGATTGCGGCCTGGGGCACGAGCCTTGAATCCCTCTTCAGCTCTCCGCCGGTGGACTCGTTCACCCTCGCTGACAGTCTTGAACTTGTCGACGACCCCGGCACTCCCTGGAGCGAGGTTACCATTCAGGGTTGGACACTCTTCTCCTTCGGGTCCACCATCGCCGTCTGTGACGAAGATGCGTTGCTGCCCGACTGGCAGACGTGCGTAAACCGGGAGCTTGAGGCCCCCTGGGAGAAGCTGGAGGAGGCCCGCGAACCCCTGGAGAATCTCCAGAAGCAGTATGAGGCCGCCCGCGCAAAGTCGGAAGCAGGTATCAGTGACATCGAGCAATCGCTGAAGGATGCCCAAGCGGACCTCGGCGACCTCTTCGAAACCCCAGATCAGCTTGAGGTGGAAAACGCGCTGTACAGCATTGACAAGGCCAGAATGGATCTTTGGGAGGCGGAGCAGGGCTACGACGATCTGTTGGAACAGCTTCTTGAGCGGCCTGACCCGGTGGACGTGGAGGCGAGTCAGAAGGCCCTGGAGACGGCCCGGGCGACCCTTGTCCAGGCGGAGGAGGACCTGGCGTCCCTCTTCGACCCGCCGGACCCGCTGCAGCGTGCGCTTCTGCAGAGCCGTATGGTCTCCGCACAGCTGGGACTGGACGCCGCCGAAGCCCGCCTGAAGTCTGCGGTGGTTGTTGCACCCTGGGACGGTGTCGTTGCCAGTGTCGACGTTGAGCGCGGCGACGAGGTCAACCGCAACGCCGACATAGTCGAGATCGTGAATCCCCTCGACGTGGAGCTGGACGGCATCGTCGACGAAATCGACGTGCTCTCCGTCAGGGTCGGCGACGAGGCCGTTGTCAGCATGGACGCCCTGCCCGGCCAGAGCCTGACGGGCGTAGTGTCCAGAATCGACGCCGGCGCCACGAACCAGCAGGGTGTCGTCACCTACCCGGTCCGCGTGCGTATGACCGTCCCCGCCGACCTGAATCTGATCGAGGGACTCAGCGGCGTCGCGGAAGTGGTTATCCAGCAGGAATTCGGCCTGCTCATACCGGTGCAGGCCGTCATGGGCCGCTTCGACGCCCCGGTGGTGCAGGTCATGGAAGATGGCGTAATCCGGGAACGGGCTGTTACCCTCGGCATCAGCGACGACTTCTGGGTCATCGTCACGTCGGGACTGGTCGAGGGCGAGCAGGTGGTGTTCCAGGCGCCTGATTCCTCCGGGTTCAACTTCGGCGGTTTCCGAGGCGCGGGCAGCTCCGGCTTCATACTTCGCGGCGGCCCCGGCCGCTAGCCGAGGGGGAGCCGCCGATGATAGTGCTGGAAGGGGTAACCAAGGTCTATACCCTGGGAAGCGTGCAGGTGACTGCGCTGGCCGGTGTGGACCTGTCCATCGCCCGCGGCGAGATGGTCGCGATCATGGGCGTCTCCGGTTCCGGGAAGTCCACGCTGATGAACATTCTCGGCTGTCTGGACGTGCCCACCGGCGGTTCCTACTCCCTCGACGGTGAGGATGTGGGATCCCTGGACGATGACCGGCTGGCCTACATACGCAACCGAAAAGTTGGATTCGTGTTCCAGACCTACAACCTGCTGCCCCGGCTCACGGCCCTCGCCAATGTGGAGCTGCCGCTTCTATACGGCCGGGACCGGCGCCACAGGCGACGTCGCGCCCTGGAGGCGCTGGAGCGCGTCGGTCTTTCCGACCGGATGCGCCACAAGCCCACGGAGCTCTCAGGGGGACAGCAGCAGCGCGTCGGCATTGCCCGCGCTCTCGTGAAGCAGCCGGCCATCCTTCTCGCCGACGAACCCACCGGCAACCTGGACAGCCGCTCGAGGCAGGAGATTCTCGACATACTGGTGGGACTCAACCGGGAGGAACACCTTACGGTCGTCATCGTCACCCACTCCCCGGAGATTGCGGCCCGCACGGACCGGGTAATTTCAATGTTGGACGGGCGCATCGTGGACGACTCGCCCGTAGGCCGGGACGGGTAGATGAACCCGCTGGACATCGCCAACTCGGCGCTCACCTCCCTGTGGGCAAACAAGCTGCGTTCCGGCCTCACGGTCCTCGGCATCGTCATCGGCGTGGCGGCGGTCATCTCGCTCATGTCCATCGGCCGGGGCGCCCAGGCCTCCATCACGGAGCGGATACAGGCGTTGGGCTCCAACCTGCTGTTCGTCCAGCCCGGAGCGGCCAGCTTTGGCGGCATCTTCTTCGGGCAGGGTTCGGCTTCGACGCTGACGCTGGACGACGCTGAAGCCATCGCCGACTCCGCGGCCCTTCCGTCCGTGGCGGCAGTGGCGCCGGAGCTGAGCACCTTTGGGGACATAGTCTTTGGTCGCGAAAACACCTCTACCCAGATTCTGGGGGTGACGTCCGATTACCTGGAAGTGCGCAACCTGGAAATGTCCACCGGCTCCTTCATCTCGGACGGGCACGTCAACAGCCGCTCCGACGTAGTTGTCCTAGGCTCCCTGGTGTCGGAGACCCTCTTCGGATTCCGCGATCCTGTGGGTCAGACAATTCGCCTGAATGGACGGCCATTCACGGTCATCGGGGTGTTGGGCTCCATGGGCGGCGGTCCCTTTGGCCTCTTCGACGACCAGGCCCTGGTGCCCATCACCACCGCCTACTATCGCCTCGCTTCCGAGCGCACCACCCAGGGCGAAGTGACGGTGAATCTGATCAGCGTTCAGGTGAAGGACGAGGAATTCATGGACCAGGCGGAGGCCGAAATCGCCACCCTCCTTAGACTGCGCCACCGGCTGACGTCCGAGGACGACTTCACCATCAACAATCAGCAGGACACGCTGGAGACCCTGGAGGAGACAACGGATACGTTTGTGATGTTCCTGGGGGCCATCGCCGGGATTTCGCTTCTGGTGGGCGGCATCGGGATAATGAACATAATGTTGGTGTCGGTCACCGAGCGCACCCGCGAAATCGGCATCCGCAAGGCAATGGGGGCGACTCGGCGCGACATTCTGGTGCAGTTCATGGCAGAAGCCATCGTGCTCAGCATCGGCGGTGGTGGAATCGGGGTGCTGACAGGCATAGCGCTCTCGCGGCTCATCGACGGACGGACCCTCTTCGGCCAGAGCTTCGAGACGGTGTTCAGCGGGGACATCGTGGTCCTTGCCCTGTTGGTCTCTGCCGCCATCGGCCTCTTCTTCGGCATCTACCCCGCTATGCGCGCGGCCAGGCAGCACCCCATCGACGCCCTCAGGTACGAATAGAAACCCATCAGTGGAGGACAGTTTCCGATGACTAAGTCTTTCGTGGTTATTGCGGCCATCTTCGTCCTGGTGGGAGGCAGCATCGGCGGCGCCTTCACCGGCGGGGTGATTCTGGGCCGGAACCAGGCGGAGAATGAGACACCCGCCGCGTCGAACCTGATCCCGCCCCAGGGTTTCACCGGCCAGGCTGCCGCCATGCAGCAGGCGATGGGACAGATTCCGCTGGACGAGGACGGAAACCCGGACTTTGCCGCACTGCGGCAGTTGGCACAGTCCCAGGGCCGCGGCCTGCCGACGCCCCCGGGGCGGACTCCGACCGCCTCCGTCGACACGGACATGGAGGAGACCGTTTCCATCACTAACACCGGAGAAGCGGACGATGACGGGGGAGACGACTCAACGCTGCCTGGGTTCGGGCGTGCACTTGGCCTATTCGGCGGCGGCGCAACTTTCGGGAGCATCGATTCCATCGGGGACGGGGTGGTGGTCATAACAACTCCTCAGGGCACGGTGGAGGTTGCCATTGGCTCGAACACAGACATACAGGTCTTTTCAGCAGGGGAAATTACTGACCTGACGGAGGGGATGTCCATCACGGTAATGGGCGAATTCGATGCGGAGTCCGGCAAGCTGGACGCTGCAGCCATAATCGGAGTTCCGGAGGGCGCGGGAGCGTTCCCCGGCCTGGGCGGTTTCACCAACAGGGGTCAGGGAGCAGGACGAGGCCGCTGACCCTAGTCGCCCTTTGCCCCGGTCACGTCCCGTTTCTCGAAGCGCCAGAAGGCCGCCGCGCCTAACGCTACCGTGTAGGCAAAAATCACCAGGAAGTAATGCAGGCCGCCCAGGTCTCCGTCCGCCCTGATTCCAAAAGTAACCTGCACTACGTCGTCGTGGGAAACCCAGGCGGCCACGTTCGGGCCGAGAATGAAATTGGCCACCGATTCGAACCACTCGAACAGTCCTGACATGATGCCTACGGCAATAGCTTCCACCATGTAGTAGCCCATGGCGAGGGCGATGCCCACTCCCGTGGACGAAGTTAGAATCGAGAAGAACACCGCCAGCATCAGGTACGGAACAAGGGCGTAGACGATCTTGCCGAACATGATGAACGCCGTGGCCCAGGATCCGGCGTCGGCCCAGCCCCCTCCCGCATGTCGCACGAGCAGTGTGAACAGCAGGCTGGTCAATGCGAGCAGAAGAGCAGTTACCAGCAGGCCCCCGATGGCCGCTGCGAACAGGGTCGCAACCTTGGATGCCAGGAACCTGCGACGGGCTACCCCGCTGACCAGGCCGGTGCGCAGCGTGCCCCAGGAATACTCCGTCCCGATGACCGAGGTGGACAGCACCATCAGGACAATGATGCCTATGAAGGAAGCCGCCGAAAGGCCATTGGCGATGCTGGCTGGCATAACGAAGAAGTCCCTGCTGTCACTCGAAGCCAGGTCTTGCTCGCCCTCGCAGATTTTCCGATAGTCCTCCATGACAGGGGCCAGGTCTTCCCTCTCCGCCGGGGGAAGGGCCGCCACCGATTGCGGAATGGAGCCTCCCTCCAGGTCGGCGCAGGTGAATGTGACCATGGTTGTACGGCCTTCGGAATCAGTCCTCTCGAAGCCGTACTCAGCTCCCACTCCAAAATCGCCACCCGATATGTCGCCCCGGTAGATGAAGTAGCTGCTGACCAGGCCGATTTGCGGAAACAGGACCAGGATGGCCAGTAGAATCCACGGCATCCAGCGACGCCGGAGCTTGAACCACTCCCAGCGGCTGAGACTCAGGATGCCAAGGGTCCAGTCAGATAGGGCTCTCACGCACGCCTCCAACGCATACATTCTCGTCGGCTGTCACACTATGCCACAATACCCCCGCTCAAACAATCAGAAGGGCGTTGGACTCGCACCGACAAAACTCCCTTGCCGCCGGTCATATTCCCCTGCTACCCTACCCGCATGAAACTGCTCACCACAACCAAGAAGCAGCGTTAGCATGAACGACCAAGAATCTCCGATGAAGATTACCCCCCTGGGCGAACTGCAATGGTGGTCCCTGGAGGTGATTAGCGGCACCGTTCTGGCCGTAGGCGTGGGCATCTATGCAGGGCAGCAGGACCTGGGTCTGCTGTTCACGTTTCTCGCTGCCGGCGGCGTGCTTCTGGGCGTCTTCCTTCTTGGAGCTCTGCTGAGAAGGGTGGGTCACCGCCGCTCCGTCGTCATCTCTGCCCCGCCGGAGCAGGTCTTCGACGCCGTGCTGCTTCTGGCCGGTCGCGGGGCCTTTCTGCGGTCCTTGTGGGGCATCGCCCTGACGGTGGAGCGGTCCGTCGGCGCCATCGTCCCCAACACCACACTGGAGTCGGAATACACCGTCGGATCGGATGCTATCAGCCTCTCCTCATCCCGCCATGGCGAGCTGGCCCTGGCGGTGGACGAAGTTGATCCTCCCCGGAAGCTGGTCCAACACGCAGTCAACAAGTTTCGGGGCAGGTCCACGCGCAGCGTGGGCGTCGTCACCCTGGAACCCCACGAAGGCGGCACCCGCGTGACGGAACGGACGCAGTTGATTCTGCCCATGAACGCGTCCCACTTCATTGGGGCCATCTACTCCCGCATGGTGCTCCGCCGAGCTTCATCCAACTTTCTCGAAGAGCTTCGCCGTGAGGTGGAGAGGGGCTAATCTTGCCCCGCTTTCCATCATGCGTAGGGTGTTATGAACGTAGCGCAGCGAAGTGAAGAATCTCGTTGTCTCAGCGTCCTTCGCTATCCATCTCCCGGCACCGACGCAGCGCCGCCAGGGCTAACTGTCTCACGTCCTCCGGCACTCTTTCCGCCCTCCCATCCTCCAAAGTTACGCAGGCTCCGGTAGCCAACTCCTCCTCGGACACCCATACCCAGCCGCTCTTCAACCCCTCCGTCCCGTTACCTTCCTTCAGCCGGCAGAAATAGATCAGGTCAATGTGCCGGTGGAACCCCACCACCGGGTCGTCGATGTCCTCCACCATGATCGTCTCCGGCGGCGGTAGTTGCTGTGGGTATGAAACGTCGACGGGCAGATCCCTCGGGATAACCTCCGCCGACAGCCCTGTCTCCTCGCGGATCTCCCGCAGCACCGCCATCACCGGGTCTTCATTGGGCTCGATATGCCCCCCCGCTGCCAGCATCGCCTTGATCTTGGCATGCCAGTGAAGCAGCACCCGCCCCCGGTGCGTCACATATCCTGTGGCGGTGAAGTGCCGTTCGATGGATTGCCCTCCCGGAGGGACGCTACACAATCCCGTCTTCCCGGAGCTCCCTCAGCGAGTCCTCGAAAGCCTGGATGGTCCTGTCGATGTGCTCTTCCGTGTGGGCCGCCGACACCATGAACACCTGCCCACCCATAACGTGGACGCCGTGGGTGAGCATGGCTTTGGTCAGGAAGCCCTTCCGCTTGCCTGTCATGTGGGCCCGGCGGTCCTCGTAGCTGATGACCGGGTCCACGTAGTTCCCCGTCGGCTCCATGCCAATCATCGGGTTCACTATGGAAGCGATGCCATAGGCGAAGCCGGGCACTTCCGCCCGTATGAACGCCTTGTTCAGCCCGGCCTTCAGCCGTGCCGCCAGCGCGTCGGCCCGCTCGTTTACGGGACGCTCGGCGATCATCTTCAGGCCCACGATGCCGGCAATCGCGGTGGGGGGATTGGCGTTGAATGTGCCACCCTGCCCGATTCGACGGTGGTTGTCCCAGTCCGGCTCTCCCCTGAAGGACATCATCTCCATTATCTCAGCCTTGCCGGCAATTGCCGCGCCGGGCATTCCGCCCGCCACAATCTTGCCAAAGGTGGACAGGTCGGGCTGTACGTTGTACCGCACCTGCGCCCCGCCCTTGGATACGCGGAATCCGGTGATGGTCTCGTCGAAGAGGAGCACCACGCCGTAGCGGGCCGTCACCTCACGGAGTTGCTGCAGGAAGGGGTCCGGCTGGAGGGGGAAGCAGCTGTAGTGAGCGCCCGTCGGCTCCAACATCACGACTCCCACCTCCGGGTCGTTCGCCAACACCTCCTCAACCTCTTCGATGTTGGGGCGTACGACGATGACCATGTCCATGATGGCCTGGGGCACGGAAGCGGGCGGCGCGTTTCCCTGGGAAGGGAGGGCGTACTCGTGCCAGCCGTGAAAGTGCTCTTCAAACTTGAGAATTTTCGGCTTACCGTTGAAGGCCCTAGCCAGCCGAATGGCCAGGTAGGTGGACTCGGTTCCTGAGTTGGTCAGGCGCACCTGTTCCGCCGAGGGCACCAGCCGCATGATAGCGTCGGCCCACTCCATCTCGAAGGGGGTGTTGCCGCCCAGATGCGTGCCCTGGGCGACCTGCGATGCGACGGCGGCGACGATTTCCGGGTGTCCGTGTCCGTGAAGCAGGGACCCGTTTCCCATCACGTAGTCGATTATCTCGTTGCCGTCCAGATCGTACTTCACGCCTCCGTTGGCCCTATTGAAGTAGATCGGGAAAGGTTCGGCAAACCGGTTCTGGTGGGTAATGCCGCTTGGGAAATAACCCATGGCTTTCTGATATAGCTTGGCCGATTCAGGGAACTTCTCGACGTAACGCTGATCAATGACGGACACAATGCACCTCTCAACCTTCATGTAGGCCAATAGCTTACACCCAACAACCCATCAGGGAAAGTGGGCTAGGGGGAGCTTCATCCAACGCACGCGAATTGTTGACGAGCCGGGAATGAATCAATACTGTTATCATTTGGTCCAGGATGGCGAAAGTCAATCTTCAATCCCGATCGTTGGAGCTGTGCCATGACCCAGATAACTGCCAGAGTGCCGGATGAACTCAAAGAAGCTCTCGATGCAGCGGCCGCAAACCTTCAACGAAGCCGGGCATTCCTGATTCGGCAGGCATTAGAGCAATACCTGGAGGAGTACAACGACCTCACTGTGGTTGCGGAACGCCTACAGGACCCGCAGGATCCCAACCTGGACTGGGATGAGGTCAAGGGTGAGCTTATCGGTTCAGATTAGGCGCAGTGCAGCCAAGGAATTGGGAAACATCCCGCTTCCAACCAGGAGGCGCCTAGTCGATGCAATAGATAGTCTCAAAGAGCGACCCGCGGCAGGGAATCTCCTAAGGGGCCAGTGGCATGGGCTGCGAGGCTGCGCGTGGGCCGTTATCGGATCATTTACCAATGGATTGAACGTGATCTCCTGGTCCTGGTAGTCCGAATCGGTCATCGTCGCAACGTCTATCGCTAGAAGTCAGGCAGTTCCCCCCTACCGAGCGTTGTACACCGAAAACGGCTGCAGCTCCTCCGATACCGACCCGGCATAGTAGGCCTTCAGGTAGGGTTGCACTTCCCGCGCCATCCCCGCCAGTGCCCGTTCCTCCCCCGTCAAAGGCCTGTCCAGGTTTGTCCGTATCTCTTTGTACACCTCTTCCTTGTTCACCCGCGTGGTCTGTCCCTCCCGCATCACCACCTCTCCGTCGACGATAGTCATAGCCACGTCCACTCCCCGGGCCCGGTGCACGAGGGCGTCGAGGATGGATACGTCCGGGTTCAGGTAGGGCCGGTCCAGGCGGTCCAGGCGCACCAGCGCCATGTCCGCTCTTCGCCCGGCCTCAAGCGTTCCCACCTGGCCGCCGAAACCGCTGGCGTCGGCGCCGTTCTGCGTGGCCATCTTGAATACCTGCGCCGGCGTTATCGGGTCGAACTCCACCGTCGGCAGCCGGTGAATCTTCAGAGCCAGCCGCATCTCCTGGAACATGTCCTTGTCGTCGTTCATGCCCATGTCGTCGGTGCCGATGGCCACGGGTATGCCCTCTTCCACGAACCGGTGCACCGGCGCGATGCCGGAAAGCAGGCGGAAGTTGGAGCTGGCGTTGTGGCACACCGCCGCGCCTGATTCCTTGAAAACCTCCATGTCCTCGTCCGTCACCCAGACGCTGTGACCGCACACGACGTCCGGGCCCAGAAAGCCGATGTCCTTGAGGTGCTGCAAAGGTGTTGTGCCGTAGATGCGCTGGCCGAACAGACGTTGGTAGACCGTTTCCGCCAGGTGTATGTGGCTGGTGGTCTCGTACTTCTCAGACAGGGCCTTCAGCCCCATCAGCAGGTCGTCGGAGCAACGCTGCACGTTGGTGGGCGAGGTGTTGATGATGGTCCGCGCCCCCGGGCCGCCGTTGTACTTCCGGAACAGGTCCTCCGACTGCCCGACCATCTCGTCTACGGATACGTAGCTCTTGCTCATGAAGGCCTCGAAGCGGCGACCAATTTCCGGAGGCAGCCGTCCGAAGAAATCCTTCTCGCCGCCCCTCGGACCCGCAATCATCGAGTTCTGGTCCTGCAGGTTGGGTGCGTATGACAGCCTCACCCCCGCGTCCTGGTAGGCGCGGATGACCTTGTCGGTCGTTTCCTCGTCAATGGGAGCCGTGCCCCTGCCCGGCGTATACATCATCTGCACCGTGGTGGTGCCCGTCTCCAGCATGTCTATGGCCCCGTGCAGGTGCTCCAGGTAGGGGTCCAGCTGCCGCGATCCAATTCGTCCAATTCCGGAGAGTTCCAGCGGGGCGTGGGGCACCCCCAGCTGGATGGCGGAGAATCCCACATGGTCGTGGTCGTTGACCAGGCCGGGGATGACCACGTGGTCCGCCGAACCGACAACTTCCGCCGACGGGTGCCCTTCTCTCAGCGAACGGTAATCCCCAACCTCGACGATGCAGCCGTCTTCCTGGTACACGGCGCCGTCGGTGATGATTTCGGCCTCGTCCCGCCCGACGACCTTCGTGATGACGTACTTGCCTCTAACCAAGAGTGAGTTCATGCTTCAAACCCTTTCGTCGAGATATAGGCCTTGGCGAAACTAACGACCCTCCCACCACCGGCCCCACGCGCCCTGGATGGCATCCGGGTCGAAGTCGTCGTTCAGTATTGCATCGATAAGCATCGGTTCTCCTGAGTTCAGCCCTTCCTGGATCGCCGGTCCCAACTCCTCGGGCCGCTCCACGCGAACACCCCTGACGCCGAAGGACTCGGCCATGGCCGCAAAGTCCAACGGGTTGTCGTAGAAGTCCATGCCGATGTACTTGCTGTCCCGCTCCCGGCCCGTCAGATAGCGGGCCATGTTCTCCCTGAGCACCTTGTAGCTGCCGTTATTGCAGATTACCCACACCACCGGAATCCGGTACCTGACCGCCGTCCAGAAAGCCTGAATGGTGAACATGGCGGTGCCGTCGCCGATTACCCCCACCACGGGACGATTGGGCGCGGCAAGCTTCATTCCCAGGGTTGCGCCCATGCCGAAGCCCAGGCTGCCGCCGCGTCCGCCGACCAACGTTCCCGGTTCGTCGAAATTCATCGCTCCCATCAGCGCACTGCGCACCGTTATCGAATCGTCGCACACCAGCACGTCGGGCGGCAGGGCGCGACGAAGCTCCACGGCGAATCGCTCCGGCGACATGGGAGTCTCGTCCCACCGCCAGTTCACCAGGGCGTCGAAGGACTCCCGTCGACGCAGCTTCTCCGCTTCAACGGCCCTTCTTCTGCCCCGCGCGGACTCTATTTCGGATGACGTCATTCTCTCCGAGAGGGCTGTGGAAAGCTGTTCCAGGCTGCCGGCAATATCTCCCAACACCCCCGCCGCCACCGGATAGGAGCGCTGGATGTCCCAATCGCTGCAGTCCACGTGCACCAGTTTGGGCGGGCCGCTGAAGGGCGGCTCCGGGGTGGGTATCGACTGAACCATCACCTCGGTGCCGACGGCCAGAATCAGGTCCGCGGCATCGAACCTCTCCTTCATCTCGCGGTGCAGCCAACTGGTATCGAATGTCCCCAGGTAGTGGGGGTGCGAGCTTGGCAGATGAACTTCAGAGAAGCTTGTGGCGAAAACGGGTGCGCCTAACTGCTCCGCCAGTTGTGCGACCAGCGCCGGTGCGCCCGGCGACTGCGAAACTCGGTCGCCCACGAGCATGAGGGGTCGTTTCGAATTTGCCAGCAGTCCGGAGGCCCGTTCCACCGCCCGTGCGTCGGGCAGTACGCGGAAGTAGTGGTCCACGGAGGGCGCCACGTCCATCTCCGCTTCCCGGTTCATGGAGTCCCACGCAAAGGACACGAACACCGGCCCCGTCGGCGGCGTGGCGGCAACCTTGAATGCCCGCCGCACGATGGACGGCACGTCCTCCGGCGTGGTCACTTCCCCGGACCACTTGGTGTACTCGCGCATCACGTTGACCATGTTGGAGTAGAGGGTTGGGTTGTGAAGTTGCAGGCTGGCCGCCGTCTGTCCCGCGGTAATCACCATGGGGGTGCCGCCCCGCCAGGAGTTGTACATGACGGCGATGCTGTTTGAAACGCCCACGGAGATGTGGAAGTTCATGAAGGAAGGACGCTGGGTAATGCGTGCATAGCCGTCGGCCATACCCGCCGCCACGCCTTCGAAGAGGCTGGTGACGTACTGGATGTCCGGGGCGTCCTGAAGGGCGTCCAGGAAGGGCAGCTCGGTGGTGCCGGGGTTGCCGAAGACGTACTTCACCCCCTCGGCCCTGAGCATCTCCACCAGCGCTTGCTGCCCCGTCATCCGCGGCATGGCGTTCCTAAGCCTGCTCCCGCCGCAGCGACGTTGTTGCCTCCTCATCCACCAGCCCCGCCTCCTCGTCGATGACGACGCCGTAGGCGTCCCGAGCGTGGCCCGCCGTCACCTTGCCGTTGCGCCAGTCCCACCACACCGCCTGCGGGTCGCGATCCAGCGGATTGCCGTAGCCTCCGCCACCAGGCGAGACGTGGCGGAACACGTCGCCCTGTTTCAGGGTTGTGTTGATCTTCGTAGGCATCAGCACTTCCCCGTCGCCGGGGTTCAGCAGGTTCTTGGAACCCTGTCCGGCGCCGCCTCCCTCAAGCCCGTAGGGCGGGAAGGCCCGACGGTCCGACCGCCAGGTGATAGTCGCTTCCGGAGTCAGGACCTCCCACTCCCGGGCCAGGGCCAGCCCGCCCCGGTGCCTTCCAGGGCCACCGGAGTCTGGCACGTAGCCGTAACTTAGGAGACGCAGCGGCACCTGCGACTCGATTATCTCCACGGAAACGTTGGAGATGTTTGCGCCCACGCTGGACACCCCACCCCGTCCATCGCCGCTGTTCCATGCCCCGCGAATGCCGAAGACGTTGTCGTAAAACACCCTGATGGTCCCGTCCGGCTGTCGGAAGCCGAACCGGCCCGTGGACGTGCCTCCTTCCGGTGCAGCGGCCACCCGTTCCGGCACCACCTGGGCCAGCGCCCCCAGCACAGCGTCGACGAGGCGGAACGACGTGACCCCGCGGGCGGCGCACGAGGCCGGATGCTGCATATTCGTAATGGTGCCTGCGGGGGCGACAACCTCCACAGGCCGGAAGCAGCCGGAGTTGTTCGGCATGTCCTCGCCGATGGCGCACCGGATGGCGCAGTAGGCCATGGCCTTGCTCTGGCTCAGCACGCAGTTTATGGCCCCGCGAGTCTGCGGCGAGGTGCCGGTGAAGTCCACCAGCGCCGAATCGTCCTTGATGTGAAGCGCGACCTTTATGGGAATGGGGTCGTCGCTCAGCCCGTCCTCATCCAGATGATCGGTGAAATGGTAGACGCCGTCGGGCCACTGCGAAATGCCCTGACGGGTGATGCGTTCGCTGTAGTCCATCAGCTGGCGCAGGTAGAACTTCAGCGTCTCCGTGCCGTACTCCTCGACCAGGTCCAGGATGCCGCGGCTGCCCATGCCGTTCGCGGAGATCTGGCTGGCGAAATCGCCCATCACCACCTCCGGCGTCCGCACGTTGATCTGGATGATCTCCGCCAGCGTCTCGTTCAGCCTGCCCCTGTCATACAACTTCATGGGCGGGATGCGAATTCCCTCCTGGTAGATTTCCGTGGAGTCGTGGGCCATGCTGCCGGCGGCGCGGCCACCCACGTCCATGTGGTGCACCACGGTCACGGCATAGCCGAATATCTCGCCCTCGACGAAAATGGGAGTTACCAGGAAAATGTCCGGCAGATGCAGCCCGCCGGAGTAGGGGTCGTTCAGAATGATCACGTCCCCGGGATGAATGTCAGAGCCGAATTTTTCCAGCACCGCCTGAACGGTTTCGGGGATGCCGCCCATGTGGATGGGGATGGCCAGCCCCTGGTCGAGCACGTCGCCGTTGGTGTCGCAGAGCGCCGCCGAAAAGTCGAAGGCTTGGGTGGTGGTCGGGGACCGGCCTGTTCGCTGCACCGTCAGCATCATTTCGTCGGTGATGGACTGGAGCGCGTTGCGGATAACCTCGAAGGTGATGGGGTCGAAGCTGTGGTCTTTCAAGTTATTGCCCCCGACGCTTGATGTCTGAACTGCTAACCATGCGTGGAGGTGGGGCGCATGCGTTGCTCATCAGGATTGCTCCCCCCAGCTCAAAATAACATTCCATGCCTCGTCGCGGCTGACGCTGCAGCCGGGAGGGACGACTATGGTGGTGTCGTATTCTTCGACGATGACAGGCCCTGGTGTGGGAGTGGTCGAAAGATGTCCCCGGTTGATGATTTCCGTCTCCACCGACCCGATGTCACGCCCGAAGTAGGCTTTGCGGTGGCTCTTCCCGCCGGCAGCGTCATAAAGAGCGGCGCCCATCTCGGCCATGTCGAGGCTTGATGAAGCGTCCACGTCGGGACGTCCGATGACGCGAATGTTGGTCACCTCCACCGCCTCGCCGTCGGAGCGGTAGCCGTAGGTACGGAGGTGCTCATGCCCGAAGGTGTCCTTCAGTTCGTCAATCGAGCCGGAGTCGGGGACGGGCACCGTCAGTTCGTGGATCTGCGCGGCATAGTGAAGGTCTGCGTATCGCTGGAAAACCAGCCGGTCAGGGTCGTACCCCTCCTGTCGCAGGGTCTGCGACGCCTCATCCTCCAGGGCCGTGAATCCCTCCTCCAAACCGGTGCTCATGCCATCGCCCGTCAGCATCATCAGGCTGCGGACAAACTCGTACTCCTGGGCCGCGGCCAGCAGGCCGAGGCTGCTGAAAAGCCCTGGCGCCGTGGGCACTATCACGCGGCCGATGCCCATCTGCCGGGCCAATGCCGCGGCGTGGCACGGCCCGCTCCCACCGAAGGCCACCAGCGTAAAGTTGCGCGCATCCCGTCCCCGTTCGGTGGTCACGGAACGCATAGCCCTCGCCATGGCGGCGTTGGCCACCACGTGGACTCCGTAGGCCGCTTCCAGGAGGGACAGACCCAGGGGCCTAGCGACCTTCTCTTCAAAGATGCGCTGCGTTTTCTCCAGGTTCACCTTCAGCGACCCGCCCAGAAGGTACTCCGGGTTCAGGTAACCCAGCAGCACGTTGGCGTCGCTGGTCGTCGGTTCCTTGCCTCCCCGGTTGTAGCAGATGGGGCCCGGCTCCGCACCGGCGCTCTGCGGTCCAACACGGAATGATCCGGCGGCGTCCAGTGAAACCAGGCTTCCACCGCCGGCCCCGACCTCCGCCACGTCCACGGCACGGACCATCAGGAGATAACCGCCGCCCTTGAGCAGGCGGCTGCCCTTGGAGATGGGCGCGCCTATTTCGTATTCCCCGGACTTGTGGGGTTCGCCGTTTTCGATGACCGCGGCCTTGGTGGTCGTGCCGCCCATGTCGAAGGTGAGCAGGTTGGGCGTAGACAGCTTTTTCGACAGGTGCAGCGCCCCGGACACGCCCGCCACCGGCCCGGACTCCAGCGAAAATACGGGCCGTTCTCCCGCCCGATGGGAAGTCATCATGCCGCCGCTGGACTGCATCACCAGAATCGGCGCGTCTATCCCCATGGCGGAAACCCGGTCCCGCAGTGATCGCAGGTAGGTGTTCATCACGGGCATAAGGTAGGCGTTGGCGACGGTGGTGCTGGTGCGTTCGTACTCGCGTATGGCGCTTACGACCTCGTGGGAGAGGCTCACGAACAATTCAGGGTATTCGGCTCTGACCAGCTCTCCGATGGCCTGTTCGTGGGCCGGGTTGCGGTAAGCGTTGAGTAGGCACACCGCCAGGGATTCGACTCCTTCCGCCAGCAGGGCATCAACCTTCTCCCTGACCTCGTCCGCGTCCAGGGGTGTCAACACCTGGCCGGCGGCGTCCATCCGCTCGTCGACCTCCAGCCGAAGATAACGGGGGACCAGCGGGTCCGGCGGCTCGTAGAACAGGTCGTACAGGGTGGGAGTGCGGAGCCGCCGGACCTCAAGCACGTCACGGAAGCCCCTTGTTGTGATGAGGCCGACTTTCGCCCCTTTGCGTTCCAGCACGGCGTTGGTGGCGGCGGTGGTGCTGTGGCACACCTCGACTATGTCGGAGGCCGTCGTTCCCGCTTCCTTCAGCGCCTGGCCAATGCCTCCGATTATCCCTTCGTCGTATCGACCGGGCGTGGAGGATACCTTCTGGACCGACATTTGACCGTCTGGACCTGTGAGCACCACGTCGGTGAAAGTGCCGCCAACGTCGACGCCCAGCCGGAATCTTCTATGTTCGAGTGTTATCATCAGCCGCAAACCGCCCGCCTATTATACAGGCTTGGAAGGCTCGTGACGGCGGAGATTGGGCACCAGGGTGAGTCTGGTAGATATGCTATACTGCAGCAGATGGCTGTGTAGCTTTCGGGCATGGTATTCCAGTTTGGCGACGTTTCCGATATGAAGAGAATCTATCTTTGGATGTTCGCGGCGTTTTCGCTTTCGTTGGCTATAGCCTTCGTGTCCTATGGCGTGGTGCTTTCCATGAATGTCGAACGCACCGAATTTGAGGAAAACGGTTCCATTCCGACTCGCGCCGCTTCCTCTCAGAACGAAGGGGACTCCGATGATGACGAGGACGATGTTGATAGTCTCCCACCCACGGACAACGACGGTACAGACAGCGACGGGATCGACACGCCGACCCCCACGGACAACGACGGGACAGACAGTGACGGTATCGACACGCCGACCCCCACGGACAACGATGGCACCGACAGCGACGGGATCGACACGCCGACCCCCACGGACAACGATGGGACGGACAGCGACGGGATCGACACGCCGACCCCCACGGACAACGATGGTACGGACTCCGACGGCATAGACACACCGCCGTCGGGGGTCAACGTTGGTGCGCAAGGCCGAGCAGTTGACCCAATTCCGCCCACGGACAACGACGGTACGGACAGCGACGGGATCGACACTCCCACCCCCACGGACAACGACGGTACGGACAGTGACGGGATCGACACTCCCACCCCCACGGACAACGACGGTACGGACAGCGACGGGATAGACACTCCCACCCCCACGGACAACGACGGTACGGACAGCGACGGCATCGACACGCCGACCCCCACGGACAACGACGGGACAGACAGTGACGGAGTGGACACGCCGACCCCCACGGACAACGATGGGACAGATAGTGACGGCATCGACACGCCGACCCCCACGGACAACGACGGGACAGACAGCGACGGGATAGACACGCCGACCCCCACGGACAACGATGGGACAGACAGCGACGGGATCGACACGCCGACCCCCACGGACAGCGACGGTATTGACACGCCGACCCCCACGGACAACGACGGGACAGACAGTGACGTAGTCAATACTCCACCGCCCAATGACGAGAGTGACGAAGACTCTGATGACAGCGACGATAGTTAGCAACCCGCCGGTCATTTCTGGCGCTCCGACGCTTTTCCCGGAGGTCAGTTTTCCCGAAGACTTGATGTTGAGCGACCTGCTCGGGTTGTTTGATCCCCAGTGGGTCTGGCAGGCTTATCGTTCACACTTCGGGACTCCGGTCTCCCTTCCAGATCGTATCCGTATACGACAGTTCTCCCACTCCGTTGGCCGAAATGCCCTCGTCACTTACGAAGTGGAATGGCCCATGGAGGACTACCGCCCTTCAGAGTGCATAGTCGCAAGGGTGCAACAGGGAGAGAAGGTTGAGGTGTTCAGGTATCCGGTTGATCCCGAACTCCCCGGCTTGGCAGGGGTAGGCCAACCCAACTCAACGCTGGAACTGCTGAATGAGCATGTCTTTTCAATTCCGGCAAGGCGGGCAAGGGTGGAGCTTGTGCGTTTCAGGCCCACCCATCGCGCTGTGCTGCGTCACACCGCGGGAAGGGCCAGATTCTACGTAAGAGTCGTCCGCCCGAGGGCTGTCCCCTCCCTCCTAGCAGCCTATGAAGTGGTCGCCCGGTCCAGCTTCGTTATCCCAAGAATAGTCGGGAGCTGGCCCGATGGCGGAGTCTTCTGGTTGTCGGAGATTCCGGGCAGGAATTTGCGACGTTGCATTCAGTCCGGAATGCTGCCGGATTCCCATGTCCTGCTGGACGAGCTTCAGTCCATTTGGGAACTGCCCATGGAGAAGGTGAAGAGTCGCCCCTTCAATCTACTCGGGGCTTATGAGCGGGCGAGGCGCAGCTTCAAACATCACGCGCGAAATAACACTCCTGCGCTGCGGCAGCTGGAGGCGGCCGTCAGCACCCTGGGCCCCTTTGTCCGTTCTTGGCGTCCGACCCATACGGCCCACAATGACTTCTACGACGACCAGCTGATCAGGCTGCCCAACGACAAAATGGCCCTGGTGGACTTTGAAGAAGCGGGGCCGGGAGACCCTTTGCTTGACGTGGGCAACTTTCTGGCCCATCTGCGGTGGGCGTCCCGATTCGGGCGGAGCGGGAGGGCCGAATCAAGTGGAAAGCTGTACCGGATATTTCGGGAAGCTGCTCTTTCGAGGTTTCAGTGGAGCAGGAGCGATCTGGCGCTGCGCGAAGCCGTATGCCTTTTCAGGATATGCACCAACGCCATTCGCCGCCCGCAGAAGGAGTGGCAAAACCGGCTGGAGGCGGGTCTGGCCGAGGTCAACCAGGTCCTTGAGCAGGCGCCCTCGGCTTAGTACCCCGGGATGGGTTCCTTTACGCCGAATCCTGTCAGCGGCAGCAGCACGCTTTCCGAAGGCTTGATTGTTCCGCTCTGCAGCATCTTCTCCAAGCCGGCCAGCACGACTGCCGACGTGGGTTCAACGATGATGCCCTCTATCGACGCCAGGGTCTGCTGCCATTCCAGGAGGCTATCCTCGGAGACAGCGACGAAGCTTCCACCGGATTCCTCGGCGGCCTCCAGCAGCGCCGATGGCCTGGGAGGATTCGCAACGCCGATGCCGTTGGCCCGGCTGGCTGCCTCCCCCTCGTAGGGCGTCCACTCACGCCCCTCGAAGGCTGCCACCACGGGCTGCGTCTCTTCCGTCTGCGCCCCGTGCAGCTTGGGCATTCGCGACACCCGGCCGTCCTCAAGCATCTCCCGGAAGCCGCGCCACATCCCCTGGTAGATGGAGCCGTTCCCGATGGGCACGATGATGTGGTCCGGCAGGGGGTCCATCTGCTCCGCAATCTCGTAGGCCAGCGTTTTGAGACCCTCGATGAAGTAGATATTCTGGCCGTAGTTCATGAAGAGAATTCCCGCGTCCTCGGCGAAGCGGCGGGCCCCTTCGGCCCGGGCGGTCTTCCCCGCCCCCACCCAGTGTATGTCTGTGCCGTGCAGCGCGATGGCGTGGACTTTCCGGCTGTCCCGGTTGGTCTCGTTGGCGATTCCGTGGAAGCGAATCCCTGCCCGGGCGCAGTAGGCGGCGAAGGAGTGGCCCGCGTTTCCCCCTGTAGCATCGGCCACCTCGGTAACGCCCGTGTCCTTGAGCACGGACACCTGCACCGTGTTGCCCCGATCCTTGAAGGAGCCGGTGGGGTTGAAATACTCCATCTTGGCGTTCAGGTTGGCCAGGCCAAGCCGCTCTCCCACGCGGGGAAGCGGCACGACGGGGGTGTTTCCCTCACCCATGGAGACCAGGCTGGCGGGGTCGTTGATGGGCAGCGTCGGCAGGAATCTGGCGGTGCCCTGGGCGCCCGAAACGACGCGCGCCTCCACCGTGGCGGGCGTGTCGTACTTCGCGTCCAGCAGTCCGCCGCAGTCGTCGCAGTGGAGACGGTACTTGCTGCCGTCGAACTGTAAATCACACTCTACGCAAAAAAGATAATATGCCATCTTTCCTCCACGGCCTGACATTGGGATCCCCCTCCGAAATGCACCTTCGGAGGTCTATGAGCCAGCTATTAGGGAATAGACAAGCCTGGCCTGGCCTGCGCCCTGATGTCGCTTACAGGCAGGCGACGCCCGCGCGGGAGCATTCCTCGTCCTGCTCTCCCGTGCCGCCGCCCACACCGCAGGCGCCGACGGGCCGTCCGTCTCGGATAATCGGCACTGCGCCGAGGCTCATAATCATGTGGGCGCCCTCGGCTGCGGCTATGCCGGTCATGATTGGGGCGTCAGCCCTCTTTCCCAGCTCTCCGCTGGTCTGACCGAAGGCCACCGCTGCAATGGCTTTGCCCTGGGAGCCGTAGGCGCTGGCCCACGTGGCGTCTTCCATACGCTGGAAGGCGAGAAGCCGCCCGCCGGCGTCCACCACGGCGCAACTGATCTTGATATCGAGCTCTCTGGCCTTGGCCATTGCTCCGTCAATCATACGAAGGGCATCCGCAAGGGTTATAGACATGAATAATTCCTCCTCAAATGTGCGCGATTATGACCGCCGATTTGGGCGGCTCAGGATGTCCGCAGTCTAAGCCCCGAGGGGGAAGCCGTCAACCTGGGGCGACTATTCCGGTTCGTCTTCCGGACCTTGTAGTCCCTTCTCCCCCAGGAAGACGCACAGGTCCGCCGTGCGGCAGGAGTATCCCCACTCGTTGTCGTACCAACCCAGCACCTTCACCATCTCCCCGGCCATCACCATGGTGGATAGCGAATCGAAGATGCAGCTGTGGGGGTTGCCCTTGAAGTCTCCGCTCACCAGGGGCTCGTCGCAGTACTCCAGCACCGGAGCCAGCACTCCCGACTCCGCCGCCTGTCGAAAGGCGTTGTTGACCTCCGTCACGCCCACCTTCCGTTTCAATACCGCGGTGAAGTCCGTGGCGGAGACGGTGGCCGTGGGCACACGGAAGGCCACGCCGTGGAGCTTGCCCTGCAGTTCCGGAATAACCAGTCCCACGGCCCTGGCTGCGCCTGTGCTGGTTGGGATGATATTCTCCGCTGCCGCTCTCGCCCTGCGAAGGTCGCCGTGCACCTGGTCGAGAATCTTCTGATCATTGGTGTAGGAGTGCACCGTCGACATCAGCCCGTACTCGATGCCGAAGGTGTCGTTCAGCACCTTGGCCATGGGCGCAAAGCAGTTTGTGGTGCAGGAGGCGTTGGAGATGATATGGTGTTCGTCGGGATCGTAAGCGTCGTCATTGACTCCCAAGACCAGCGTAATGTCCTCGTCCGTAGCCGGTGCGGAGATAATGACCTTCTTCGCTCCGCCTTCAAGATGCGCCGCCGCGCGGGATGCGTCGGTGAAGATACCAGTTGATTCGACCACCAGGTCCACGCCCTCATCCTGCCACGGAATCTGGGCCGGGTCCCTCTCGGAGAAGGCCCTGACCTGGTGCCCATCGACTATCAGCGAACCTTCGCCGGTCTCCACCCGGCCAGGAAAGGTCCCATAGTTGGTATCGTATTTGAAAAGATGGGCGTTGGTCGCCGCGTCGGCCAGATCATTGACCGCCACCACTGCCAGGTCCTCCGGGTAGCGTTCCAGGGCTGCCCTGAGCACCTGACGTCCAATTCTCCCGAAGCCGTTGATACCAACTCGCGTCACCAAAGACCTACCTCCTGCCTGGCCGATTGCCAGGTAAATTGCGTTGAAGTTCCACCCTCTATTCTATAAAAGCGGCCTGAGTCTTTCCACCGCCCCGCCATTCGTCCGGCATCACTGCATCAATCAACTGCGGATCAGTGCGTCTAACAGGCTGCGAGAACTGACCTTCATGCCAGTCGCGGTGATAGGCTACGGCCAGAGGGCCAGGGATTCCAGCCCCATGGTTTCGGGCAAGCCCAGCATAAGGTTCATGTTCTGCACCGCCTGCCCGGCGGCTCCCTTCACCAGGTTGTCGATGCAGCTGACCACAATCATCCGTCCTGTCCGCGGGTCCACCGTGGGGTAGACAAGGCATAGATTGGACCCTGTCGTCTGCTTCGTTCGTGGAGGCGACGCTGTCACGTGGGTGAAAGGCTCATCGGCGTAGAACTCCTGGTAAGCCGCCTGCACGGCCTCTCGGGTTGTGGAAGGGTCCGTCAGTGGGGCGTAGCAGGTGGCCAGAATTCCCCGCGTCATGGGAATGAGGTGCGGCACGAAGGTGACCTGGGCTGAATCCGCGCCTCCCAGCGACGCCAGCTCCTGGGCGATCTCCGGCTGGTGCCCGTGACCCTCCAGTCCGTAGGCCAGCACGTTTTCGTTGGACTCGGCGAAGTGGTACATGGGGTTTGAGGTGATGCTTCCTCGTCCTGCGCCCGAGACGCCGGATTTGGCGTCGATGATGGCGTCCAGCTTAACCAGGCCGGTCTTCACCGCCGGCGCAAGCGCCAGGATGGAAGCCTCCGGGTAACAGCCGGGATTGGCAATTAGTGACGCGTCGACGATGCGGCTGCGGTTGATCTCCGGCAATCCGTAAACTGCCCGTTCCAACAGGTGCGGCGCCGGATGGTCGATCTTGTAGGCGGCCTTGAACCCCTCTGCGCTCCGAATGCGGAAGTCGGCGGCAATGTCCACCGCCTTCACCCCGCCGTCCACCAGGGGCGCCAGGGCTTCTGCGCTGGCCCCGCTGGGAAGGCTGGAGAATACGAAATCTACCGGCTCTTCCACAGTGGTTGTTATGGGCAGATCGATGTCCCACAGGTGTGGCACCGCCTCCGGCAAACGCTGCCCCGCGGCGCTTCGCCCCGTAACGGAGGCGATGGTCACCTCCGGGTGGTTGCGCAGGATGCGGGCCAGCTCAGAGCCAGCGTATCCGGTGACGTTGATGATTCCTACTTTGGTCACTGCTGAACCTCGTTTGGGGGTGACGCCAGTATAAGCCTCCCCTTGCCGTGGGGTAAAGGCGGAGGGGATCACACAGGCAACCCTTACTTGGAAGTAACAGGCAGCTCGCTGGAGGGACAGCCAAAAGCGAGAACGCACTCGTCGCACCGGGGTCGAGGGGCCTTGCACACCCGGCGTCCGTGGGTGATCAGCGCGGTATGGAAGGCGTAGACCTGGGCCGGCTCCACCATCACTTCCAGGAGGTCGTGGGCAGCGTCGGCCCCCACCTTCGGCCCGATGAGACCCAGCCGCTTCGCCACCCGGTGCACGTGGGTGTCCACGGCCATGGCCGGCATGCCCAACGAGAAGCAGAGAATCACCCCCGCCGACTTGGGCCCGATGCCGGGCAGCTCGCGAAGCCAAGCCTTGGCGTCGGCCAGCGGCATGTCGGCCAGGAAGCGCAGGTCCAGGTTGCCCCGCTTCTCCAGGATGATGTTCAGTATCTGCTTGATGCGGGGCGCCTTGACTAGCGCCAAGCCCCCGCTGCTGATGGCCTTGGAGATGCGCTGAACGCTTCCCGCGGCCACGGCCTCCAGGGAGCCGAACTCGTCCATGAGCTGGCGAAAAGCCCTGCCGGAATTGATGTCTGAGGTGTGCTGCGAGAGTATGGTGAAGACAAGCTCTTCCGCGGGGTCTATCTGACGAGCGTGCTCGAAGGGGCCGTAGTTGCCCCCCAGCCTGTTGATTATCTCCTGGGCGCTGATGGACTTGAGGATTGAGTTCCTGGGGCGTCGCTTGCCCACGGAACGACGGGCTTTTTTCTTGGGCTTGGCGGCTTTCGTCTTTGGCACAGTGGGGCGATTCTAGCACCACCGGGCGGGAGGGGTAAAGCGGGTCAGGGGACTGCGGGATGAAGCTATTTCAGAGCGGGATGTGCAGCAGTTACGCATTTGGCCATAATTGCGCAGACAAGAGTCCCTCTTAGAGAGTCTCCGGAAGGAAGGCCTGTGATTTCGCTGTGAGAAGGATCAGGTCTGAATCTTGGTGTGGCAGCGCGGGGGGCGTGAACAAATCTGAGGTGGTCCACCAGGCCCCCAACCGCTCTCTTCGTCTCACCCACGTTCAATTCGGCAAATCGACCGTTGCGTCTCAGGTTAAGTCGAATCGCCCGGCGTATCTCCCTCAGTTGCGATTCTCTTGAACGACCTTCAAAGTAGTCCAGCCAGTTAATTGATAGCGTAGCTTCCTGGGTGCGAAGCTTGAAACATTCCCCGTCGACGCTGCCGTCTTCTCTGACATGCCCAGGTCTCACGTAACGAACTACATGCGAATCATCAGGGAGTTCGCTAACGTTCAAACCTTCACCAGTTCGAAAACGTCAAAAGCGGTCATCTGGCCTCTAATCCCTTGGAGGCTGTCAATCCCAACCACTCTCGCAATCTCCGTTTCTCTTTCTCGACGCTTGAAAATCACATATTCGCCCCGGTTGTTTCCCAGGAATTGTATGCTCAGATGGTCCGTTTCCGTGTTTTCCCAAACCGCTTTCAGATTACCGCTATTGCAGAGGACAAGGCTGGCCTGTTTGCCTGGATGAATCGACTCGATAAAGCTCCAGAAGTCCTTCTCCGATTCCGGGTGCACTTCAATTTCATCTTCAGCAGCGTAGCGTTTCAATTCTTCAATGCGAAGAGCATAGGCTGTCCGCAACGCTTCGAGTCCGTTGGCCTGTTGGGTCTGGTCCCTTGCTATCTTCTCAATCGTCATTTGCTTTCCGATTCGAACCGATTTCGACGTCCAAGAAGCATATCACGAATGCCGCCCGCAACCAAAACAATTGCCCAATATCGGCGTCTCGTCCCTGACCTTCTCCAAAGGCAATCAGGCAACCTCCGTGACTCAATTGCATGTCCGGTCACAATCCCTTGTGGTATAGTTTTTACCCAGCTTCTATTCTTGGAGTAACGGAAAACCAACCATGAATGACCATTTGCAAGACCTCGTTTCGGACGCCCTGAAGGGCCATGATGCTCAGTATATCGAGGTGCGTGTCGATCAGAATCAGTCCTCCCACCTTCGCTATCGAGGCCGGGAGTTGGAGGAGGTGAATCGGACCACCACGGGCGGCGGCTGCGTTCGCGCCCTGGCCGGTGGAGGATGGGGGTTTGTCTCGTTCAACAGCCTCGATGGCCTGCGGGACAAGGTAGGCTCCGCCGTTAACAACGCGCGCCTGGTCGGCGGCGAACCCGTCACACTGGCCCCCGTGGATCCCGTCGTCGACTGCATCGTCCCCACCGTCAAGAAAGACCCATCCCAGATATCCCTCCAGGAGAAGAAGACGCTGCTGGACCAGTACGTGGAGGAGATCTGGCGGGCTCCCGGCATCTCCACTTCCACAGTGGGCTACGGCGACGCGAAACGCCGCCGCATCTTCGCCACCTCTGAGGGCACCTACCTGGACCAGACGGTGCTCGACGTGGTGATGCGCCTCAACGCCGTGGCCCGCGACGGCGCGGAAGTTCAGCAGTCCGGTGTAAGCCTGGGCGCCGCCGGCGATTTCTCCGAAGTTGAAAACCTCCATGACGAAGCCGCCCAGGTGGGCCGTCGGGCGCTGGAGCTGTTGAAGGCGCCCCAGGTGAAGGGTGGAGAATACACCGTCGTCCTTGAACCCGTCCTTGCCGGCGTCTTCATCCACGAAGCCTTCGGCCACCTCTCCGAAGCCGACCACGTCTACGAAGACGACCGGATGAAGGAGCTGATGGTCCTGGGGAAACGATTCGGCGGTGAGCATCTGAACGTGGTAGACGGAGCCGCCGTGCCGAATCTGCGGGGCAGTTACGGCTACGACGACGAGGGCGTCCCCGCCACCCGCAGCTACCTGCTAAAGGATGGGGTTCTGGTGGGTCGCCTGCACTCCCGCGAGACTGCTGCCAAGATGGGCGAGGCTCCTACGGGAAATGCCCGCGCCATTGGCCCCCAGCACCCGCCGATAGTCCGAATGACGAACACTTTCATCGAGGGTGGGAGCGCTTCCCCCGAGGAGATCATCGGCGACGTGGAAGACGGACTATACGTGGGCAATTGGTACGGCGGTATGACCAGCATGGAGCAGTTCACATTCTCGGCCGGGGAGGCCTGGAGGATCCGAAATGGCAAGGTCGAAGAGCTTTGCCGTCCTGTTCTGCTTACGGGCAACCTCTTTACCACCCTGGAAAGCTTGGACGCCGTTGCCAACGATTTGAGCATGAACCAGGGAGGTGGCTGCGGCAAAGGCGGGCAGTCCCCGCTGCCCGTGTCCAACGGCAGCCCCCACATCCGCATTCAGAGGTGCCTCATTGGCGGAAGTTAACGAAATCCTTCAGCAGGTGCTGGATCGCGCCAAGTCCGTCTCGGACCAGGCGGAGGTCTTTCACCTCTCGGGTCGCAGCCGCCCCGTGGTCTTCGAGGCCAACCGCCTCAAGTCCCTGGTTGGCCGCGATTCGTCCGGCATGGCCCTTCGTCTCATAAAGGACGGGCGCATTGGCTTCTCTTCAACCACCCACTGGGACGGCGCTGATACCCTGGTCGAAAACGCCCTGGAGACCGTACCCTTCGGACCCAAGGCCGCCATGGACTTCCCCGGCCCCAGCGAGTACGCATCCATCCCCCTCTACGACTCCGCCGTGGAAACGCAGTCCCTGGAGGAGATGATCCAGTTGGGCCAGCAACTAATCGACGGGGTCCGCGCCGTGGAGCCGGAGCTGCTCTGCGACGCCAGCGTCTCCCGTAGCGTATCCACACTGAGGCTGCTAAACTCCAACGGCGCATCCGCGGAGTACACCAGGAGCGGCTTTTCCGCCTATGTGGGCGGCGCCCTGATCAAGGGCACGGACATGCTCTTCCTCGGGGACGGCGACCGTTCCTGCAGCCCTATCACCGACTCCGACTCCCTGGTCAACTCCGTCCTTACCCAGTTGGAGCGGGGGCGGGACATCGCCTCCCCCGCTTCCGGCGAGCTTCCCGTAGTTTTCACGCCCCGCGGCGTGGGTGGCGCCCTCCTCTCGCCGCTGCTGGCGGGCTTCAACGGCAAGTCCATCCTCCAGGGATCTTCACCCCTGGTGGACAAGCTGGGAGAGAAACTCCTGGACGAAAGATTCAGCCTTTGGGACGATCCCACAATGGCCATGGTTCCGGGCAGCCGCGCCTTCGATGATGAGGCCGTTCCTTCCTCCCAAGTGCCCCTCATCGAAAATGGTGTGATCCGGAACTTCCTCTACGACCTGCAGACCGCCGGACAGGCCGGCACCCGGAGCACCGGCAGCGCCCATCGCGGCCTGAACTCCCTTCCCTCCCCCGGCGTCAGCGTGGGCGTGGTGTCCACCGGAGACGTGACTTTCGACGACATGATTGCCGACATCCAGGACGGTATCGTGGTCGAGCGTCTTCTTGGCGCGGGACAGAGCAACATCCTGGCCGGAGAGTTCAACGCCAATGTCCTTCTTGGCTACCGCGTCGAAGGAGGAAAAATAACGGGCAGGCTGAAGAACACGGTTATAAACGGAAACGTGTACAATGCCTTGAAGGAGCTGCGTGGCCTCGGCAGCGACGCCACCTGGTTGGGAGGGTCTTTCAAGACGCCCAGCATCTACTGCGGCGGCGTGTCCGTTGCCACCAGGGAATAGAGAAGTGACAAGCAAAGAGAGTCTTTCCCTCGAACATTGCTTGGAAGCCATCCGGTCCGGTGAGGAGACCCCTGCCAGTTCCCTGCTGGAGCACCTGAGCGACCTGCCAGCCGCGGGAGTTGTCCAATTCGCTTCGGCCTGGAAGACCGCCTCTCGCGAAAGCAAGATTCCGATTCTGGATAGACTTATCGATATGAGCCAGGACAGGACGGAACTGGACTTCAGCGCCGTTTTCCGCCGGTGCCTCCGGGACGAAGCGGGTGAGGTGCGGCAGCGGGCCATAGAAGGGCTGTGGGAGCACGAGGAACGACGACTCATTGCGCCCCTGTGTGAATTGCTTGCCCAGGACCCTTTGGCTTCGGTGCGCGCCACTGCCGCCGCCGCTCTTGGCAAGTTCGCCGAACTCGCCCAGCAGGGCAAGCTGCTTCGCAAGGATGGCCCACGCATCCAGGAATGCCTGCTGGCAGCCCTGCAGAATGAAATGGAGGATATGACGGTCCGTCGTCGCTCCCTGGAGTCCGTGGCCGTACTGAACTCCCCGAAGGTGGAGGAGTTCATCCTCTGGGCCTACGCCAACGACGATCCGGCTTTCAAGGGTAGCGCCCTGTATGCAATGGGTCGCACCGGCGAGATTCGCTGGCTGGAATGCCTGGTAAAGGAGACCCAGAATCAAAGCCCGCTTCTGCGATTCGAGGCGGCAAATGCCTGCGCCCAGTTGGAAGAGGAAGACGCAGTGCCTCACCTGGTACCGCTTATGGATGACGACGACCTGCAGGTGCAGCTTGCGGCCATCAGGGCAGCGGGAGCCATCGGAGGTCCGCTGGCCAAGAAGGCGCTGCGACGCTGCATCGCGGAAGGAGAACCCGCCGTAGAGGACGCCGCCCGCGAGTCGCTGGAGATGGTGGACGCCATGGACGACGTCTACACCTTCAACTACTTACGCTAGTAGAACAGCTCCGTTAACCCGTACAGGTCCATGTCCAGCTTGTGGGCGCTCCACCCAATCTGGCTCTATTTGAGACTGACCTCTCCAATCCAATGCAGGTTCCCGATGGTTGAGCCGGCTATGCTGTGAAACCTTCGATCGGCCATCCACAACTCACAGCCAAATTCTTCTGCAAGGGCTACGTAATGCGCGTCGTGAAGCTGCGCCTTGGTTAAACCTGCCAGCCAACTATATCGCCCGTGCATGCAGCTTGGCGATGTGATGAAACTGCACCCGGGATTCTAGCAGACGTGACATTAGGAGCGTGGCTACGCTGATGCCGAAATCCCCACGAATAACCCGTCTATGCAGGACATTAGCCACCTCGAAGGGCATCAGAGACGGAGCTATTCTGGTGACATCTTCCACTACCCAGGATTCCAGAAGGGCGTGGGCTTTGTCCGAGTCCTCCTCTTCAACTAACCATTTGACAGCCAGACTTGCATCCACAACAACGACTCCGCTCACCCGCAGCCCTCAATCTCGGTAAGCCTGGCCTGGCGAGCTTCTCTGATCATCTCGGCAGAGTCGCCGGGCAATTTCCTGCCCTCGAAGACCTCCATGCGCAACTCTGCAAACAATTCGTGGTCCGACTTTTTGGGGGAAGGGCTTGGCCTCCCGCCGTCCTCATCCCGGGTCAACTCCATTTCGATGATTTTCTGACAGTACTCATGCACGCTGATTCCCTTAAACTCGGCAGCAACCTTGAGCCTACGCTGAAGGTTGGCATCCACTTCCAGTGTGAGTTTCGTCTTCTGGTTTTGCATTGCTTATGGTTCTCACGGTAGTTGTAGGAATCTAACTCTATGGCAAAGATGTAAGAACGTCAATGCGTGTTCGGGAGCTCGAGCTAATAGAACAGCTCCGTTAACCCGTACAGGTCCATGTCCAGCTTGTGAGTCTTTCCAAGAATCTCGGTTAGCCTGGTCGTCTGAATTCTTCCGTCCCGCAAGCCGACCATCACACCGAAGTTTCCCGTCTGCGCCAGTTTGACTGCCTCCACCCCCAACCTGGTCGCCAATACCCTGTCGAAGGCCGATGGACTCCCACCCCGTTGCAGGTAGCCCAGGACCACTTCCCGAGTGACGAATCCTGTCCGGGCCTCGATCTCCAGGGCCAGCCTGTGGCCGATGCCGCCCAGCCGCACGTGTCCGAATTCGTCCAAGTCGTCGCTGCTAGTCATCTCCGCGCCCCAGTCTTCGCACGTCGCTCCCTCAGACACCACCACCATGCTGAACATCTTCCCCAACTCCTCGTGCCTGCGCTTGATCTTCTGCAGCAACACCGTCAGGGAGAAAGGCTGCTCCGGTATCAGCACCGCGTGGGCCGCTCCCGCCAGTCCGCCCACTGTCGCCAGCCAGCCCGCGTGCCGGCCCATCACCTCCACCACCATAATCCTGTCGTGGGCCTCCGCCGTAGGATGCAGCTTGTCCAGCGAGTCCCTCACCACCTCCACCGCCGTGTCGAACCCGATAGAATACTCCGTGCCGTACAGGTCGTTGTCGATGGTCTTGGGCACCCCCACCAGGTTCACGCCCTCCCGGGACAGCCGCGCCGCCACCCCCAGGGTGTCCTCGCCGCCAATGGGAATCATCGCATCCACCCCAAGGGCCTCCATCTGGCGTTTGACAGCATCGGGCCCTCCCTCCCGCGAGTATGGGTTGGTGCGGGAGGACCCCAGGATTGTTCCGGCTTTCGGAAGAATGCCGGTAACCGCCGGAATATCCAGCGGCATCCACGAGCCTGTGAGCGCCCCCAGCCAGCCGTTCCGAAACCCGATGACCTCGATATCTTCCACCACGGCTTTCCTGGTAATGGCGCGGATGGCCGCATTCAGGCCGGGCGCGTCTCCCCCTCCGGTCAAGACTCCGATACGCATGGCGCACCTCCCTCGTGGACGTTTCCATTGAAGCAACGAGTCATTGCCCCAACTGCAACGATGATAGGGTAATCCGCCTTGGAATTTCCAGGCAGACGACGAGAATTTTGGAGGGTGTGGAGTGCCTGGTGGGATCAGTTATCGGCAACTTCCACCCTCAGGCTCTGCCCCACGGCCTTGAGGGCCCTATGCACCAGGATCATGTGAGAGCGATGGTCCGGGTTTGTCAGCTTCCGTACGGCCGATTCGCTGACGCGCAACCTCTTGGCCAGCTCAACCTTGGTGATACGCTGCTTTCGCATTGCAGAATAGAGGGCGAGTTTGGCGGCTACTACGGGAGGCACCGGCACTGTAGTTTCGTCTTCGGACGCTGCGCTCGGCGTCGGAATGTCCCACTTCTCGTGAACGTATCCGGCCAGCGCAACCCCAAGCGCTTCCTCAGCCCCTGCCAAAGCCTCGGCTCTTCCCCTCCCGCCCGTAATCGCCTCTGGCACGTCTGGAAACGTGGCGACAATCTCCCCGTCTTCGTCTTGGGTAAGCTGGCAGGGATAGGCGTAAATCATGGCTCAGAACTCCCTCCGGTCGATGTTCAACTGGCGCAGCATCGCGGCCAATATGCCCTTGCCTAACTCTCCCCGCTTCAGCGTAGCAAATCGTGAGCCGATGTATACCCTGGCATGGCTCCCCTTTCCGTGAGCAGGATCGAATCGAAAGGGTTGTCCTGTCTTGCGGGCATATCTGTTGGCTCGCCTGAGGAACTCGCGACCAGTCACGGAATGATTATCGCACCTTTTGGTGCGAATGGCAAAATGCGACATGCGTGGTGTTTTTCTGCGATGACGGGTCACTGTTGTCAATCCCACAGCCCCAACCTATAATGAGTCAACCACCTCAGGAGAAGAAGCTATGGAGCAGCAGGAAGCAGTCCTTCACCCCCACGCCATAATCTCGGAGCTCAGGAAGAACGATGTTACCCACATCGTTTGGCTTCCCGACAGCGAGACCAACTTCATGTACGAGCAGCTCATGGCGGACCCCACACTTGAGCTGGTGCCCGTTTCCAGGGAGGGCGAGACCATGGCCATCGCCGCCGGCCTCTGGGTGGGCGGCAAGAAGCCCGTCGCACTCATCCAGAACACCGGCATCTTCGAGTCCGGCGACTCCATTCGCGGCCTGGGCCTGGACGTGGACCAACCTCTGGTCATGCTCATCGGCTATCGCGGCTGGGACCGCCATGGGATCACCCGCGATTCCGCCGCCAAGTACACCGAGCACATCATCCACGCCTGGGGCATAAACTTCTATCTTGTGGAAACGGATGACGACGCTTATCTGATCACCAGGGCCATGGATGAGGCCCAGCGAGACTCCAAGCCCGTCGCAGTCCTCGTCGGCACCGAATTCGGCGCCTGAGCCAGCCAACCTGACGGGACTTATCCTAATGGCGCTTGCGCCAGTGAGCGCCAAACCTGGGCCAAGGGAAATAGAGGCCCCCAAGGGAAAGAAAAAATGATTGATAATCTGGAAGCCTGTCGAGTCATAGAGCAAAACCGCAACGATGCCATTGTGGTTACAACCATGGGCGCGGGCAACCCCCGTTTCGGCTGGCCTGTTGTCTCCAATAACGAGGCCATGGATGTACCCGTTGGCGGCGCAATGGGGAAGGCCTCCTCCTTCGCTCTGGGCCTGGCTCTCGCGCAGCCGGATAAGAGCGTGCTCATTCTCGACGGTGACGGCAGCCTGGTCATGAACCTCGGCACCCTGACCACCATCAGCGAAAGGGCGCCCTCAAACCTCTATCATTTCGTCTTTGACAATGGCTGCTATGCGGTCACCGGCGGCCAGCCAATCCCCGCCGACGGCAAAGTCAGCTTCAAAGAGATGGCTGCGGGCGCCGGATACGCCTCGACCTACGAGTTCGACAACCTGGAAGACCTGGCCAGCAGCATAGGCGGCATACTGGAGGGACAGGGTCCAGTTCTGGTCAACCTCAAGATTACTCCCGAGATTGAGAACACGCCCATCAACCTGCGGCCAAAGCCCAAACGCACCACTCCCGCCGCAGTCCAGGAACTCCGACAGATCCTGTCCGAATAAGCGGCCGCTTGCCCATGCTCAAGTTCGTCCTGAACTCGCTGTTCGCCCCTCTGCTTGGCGTTCTCACCATGGGCGCCGGTTTCTACCTGCTCTATCTGGCCTTCCTCAACGATCAACCCCTCCCCGGCGTCGGCGGTGGCATATTCATCCTTCTCGGAGCCTGGCTGATGGTGCGGGCCCGCCGCATCGACGGCCCACCGGCCCCTTGATACCCGCCCCGGAGGCCGCCCGCCTCATTCACAGTCGACGACGCGACGCGGTCGTCGTCTCCACCTCCACCGCTCTCCGACACTGGAGCGCCGTCTCCGACCGTCGGGACCTGGACGTGGACCTGACCGATTGCCAGGACAAGGCCGCCGACGTTGCCCTCGGGATCTCCATCGCGAGACCCGACGCCAAGGTGCTGATTCTCGACACGGACGCCACGCTGCGCACCAACCCCGGCGCCCTACTCACCACCGCGGCCTCGGCGCCGCCCAACCTGGTCCACTTCCTGCTGGAGGACGCTGGCCATCGCTCTACGGGAGGGTCTCCCATTCCCGGCATCAGCAACACCAACTTCGCTGCTCTTGCGGATGAAGCCGGCTATTCCAAGGTGCACCGCATAGACAACATCGAAGATCTGGCCCTCACCCTCGAAGACATCATGTCGGAGGAAGGCCCCGTCTTCGTTTCCATTAAAGTCATCCACCTCGCCGACCCTCCGGACTTTCCGGCCCGCACCATGGCCGAATCCCTCGCCGAAGTTCAAAAGGCCCTCGCTGACCGTTAGCCCCAATCCCTACCATTCGGCCCTCGCCTCGGTTTACGCCGAAATATGTTAGCATTGAAGTAACCTACTGATCTTTTCTGCGGGGAGTCGTGCCATGAAATGTCCACGCTGCAAGGGCCAAGACCTGGTGTTGAAAAACCATATGGGCATCGAGGTGGACGCCTGCCACAACTGTCAGGGCATGTGGCTGGACTACCATGAATTGGATGAACTTGAAGATAGAGTCCTGGACGACGACTCCGTAAAGGGCAGCATGGTCTACGCCGAGCGGGCCAGCGACATCTCCTGCCCCAAGTGCGACAAGAAGATGACCACCTTCAACTACCGCGCCTACGATCTGCCCATCGACTTCTGCGTCGATGGGGGCGGTTTCTGGCTCGACGCCGGCGAGGAAAAGCGGGTGCTGGAACTGATGAAGAAGCGGATCAAGGACCTGAAGCGCGTTAACTCTGCCGAAAGCGAATGGGCGGGATTCCTGAAGGGCCTTGCCTCGGGCAAGTCATCCTCAGGCGGCCTCATGGGCAAGATCAAGGGCTTGCTGGAGTAACAGTTCCCGGACTTCCCCTTCTAGCGGTCCAGCAGCTCCCGGACCTTTCTGAACACCCCGTCGAACATCTCCTGCGTGAGCCGTCCCGTCTGCGTATTCTGCTGGCTGGGATGGTAGGAGCACACCAGCAGCCGACCGTCCGGCATCTCGTGGACGGCTCCGTGTCCGAACCTCGGCCGAGGCGAAGGTACCGCCAACCCCTGCTCCCGCAGCAGACGCAGGTAGGCGTCGAAGGCAATCCGTCCCAGCGCCACCACCACCCGCACCTTCGTCAACAGTTCCAACTCCCGCAGCAGGTACGGCTGGCAGGTGGCCAACTCCTCCCGGGAGGGTTTATTCAGCGGGGGAGCGCACCGCAGCGCCGCGGTGATATACGCTCCCGTCAACGACTGCCCGTCGCCCCGGTGGGTGGATTCCGGCTGGCTGGCGAACCCGAACCGGTGCAGCGTGCCGAAAACCCAGTCGCCGCTGCGGTCTCCGGTGAACATTCGCCCGGTGCGGTTGCCCCCGTGGGCCGCCGGCGCAAGGCCCAGCAGCAACACCTGCGCGTCGGGGTCGCCAAAGGCTGGCAGCGGCTTGCCCCAATACTCCCACTCCATGTACATGCGACGCTTCTTCCGCGCCACGTCCTGACGGTACTCCGTCAGCCGCGGGCAGAGGGTGCAGGCCGTAATCTTGCGTTGAAGCTTCTCCAGTTCTGTCTTCATGGCCGCAGTTGACTATACTTGTCCGTAAATCGGCGGGCAAGGTTGACCATCGAATAGGCGCGGCTGGGGTCGGCCGCAGGCCCGTCCGTGAATTCCAATTCGATAAATAGGAGCGACAAAATGACCATGCAGGAGAAAAGGGAATACCTGGAGGAGATGGGTCGAAAGCGAGGCTATGTCCTCGAAATGCATCGGATAATGGCGTCGGTGGACTTCGAGTGGGTGAAGAAATACGATCCTTTCCTCGAACATACCTACACCAGCCAGCGCCTTCTCGACCGGAAGACCAAGGAGCTTTTGCAGATAGTCGTGGAGGCTGCTCTCCGTGCCGACGTGGAGCAGATACAGGCCCACGTGGAGGTTGCGCTGAAGGAGGGAGCGACGCCCCAGGAGATACTGGAGGCGCTGCAATGCGTCGTCATGCCTATGGGGATGCTCGCATTCCGCCGGGGTCTGCAGGCGTGGGCGGCGGCGGTGAAGCCGGACGTTATCGAGTGACCGGCCCCCGGCGCCCCATCTACCGCAGAGATCCCATCCCGGACTGACAAACCCCGCATCCCGCCAGGTCCTCTGCGCGGGTCTCCAGCGCCTGGGCGATAGCCTCGTCAGCGCCGGAAAACGGCCCGTACCAGCGGCCCGTCGGCGCGGTGGAACGGTGAAGCCCCTGGCCATCGTTGCAGAACGAGCAGTCTGCCAGGTGGATGCGTCCCCGTCGTCTCGGCAGATTCTCATAGACCCACCAGGTCTTCGGCTCGCCGTTCCTGCGTCCGTTGAGCACATCCAGAACCGCGTCTCCCACCTCCCCGGTGGAGGCGTCGCCTCCCAGGTCCCGCGTCAGCGCCTCCCCCGACTCCAGGGTTTCGATGACCGCAGATTCCAGGGTCTCAGCCGCCTTCTCCTGTCCCAGATGCCGGACCATCATTGCGCCCGAAAGAATGGCCGCCAGGGGGTTTGCCAGCCCCTTGCCGGTGATGTCCGGCGCGCTTCCGTGCACCGGCTCGAACATGGAAGGGAAACGTCGCTCCGGGTCTATGTTGCCGCTGGCCGCCAGTCCCATGCTGCCCGTGATCATTGCCGCGATGTCCGTCAGGATGTCGCCGAATAGATTGCTGGCCACCACCACGTCGAAGTCCTCAGGACGGCGGATGAAGTCCATGCAGGCGGCGTCCACCAGCAGCGACTCTGTGGTTACGTCCGGGAACTGCGCCGCCACTTCTTCGAATACCCTGTCCCACAGCACCATGCCGTAGCCCATCGCGTTCGACTTGGTCACCGAAGTCACCTTGCCGCGACGGTCCGGCTGCTGCGCCAGCTGGAAGGCGAACCGGATCACCCGCTCGCAGCCGTGCCTGGTGAAGACGGACGTCTGCGCCGCCATCTCCTGGGGTGTGCCTTCGTAGTGGAAACCGCCCACGTTGGCGTATTCCCCCTCAGTATTCTCCCGGATTACAACCATGTCTATGTCCCGCGCCTTCTTTCCATTGAGGGGGGACTTCACTCCGGGGTAGAGGAGGCTTGGTCTCATGCACACGTACTGGTCGAAGCCGCGTCGAATGGGGAGCAGCAGGTTGTTCAGGGTTACGTGGTCGTGGATTTCGGGATGCCCCACCGCGCCGAAGTAGATGGCGTCGAAGGGACGCAGCGTCTCCAGCCCGTCCTCCGGCATCATGCGTCCGTGCTGAAAATAGAAGTCGGACCCCCAGGGCAGGTGCGTGAACTTCCAGCCGAAGTCGAATCGACGGCCCAGCTCCTTGAGGACGCGCAGCCCCTGGTCGATCACCTCTGAGCCGATGCCGTCGCCCGGAATTACTGCAACACGATAGATAGACAAACTACGCACCAATTCTCAAGAATAGGGATGTTCCCGGGCGGGTCTGTTACCCCCCCGGGGGATTCCGAATTGTCCCAGCGACTAGGAGGCGCTGAGGGCCTTGCTGGCGGCGGCTACTCCGGCCCCCGCGGGGACCTCGTAGCCTTCCTTGGGCAGAATCTCCTCCAACGCGGAGAGCAGAAGCAGCAGGTTTGCCGCCGTGCTGGCCTCTCCCATAAGGCCGACGCGCCAGATCTTACCGGCGAACTGCCCCAGCCCGCGGGATATCTCGATGAGATAATCGTTGGCCAGCCGGGCCCGAACATTGGCCTCGTCCACTCCCTCGGGAATGGCTACGGGGGTGATCTGGGCCAGCCTGTGATTCTCGTCGGAGATTACGGCGAGGCCGAGGGCTTCCAGTCCGGCGCGGAGTGCCGCCGCATTATTCTGGTGCCGCTCATACCTGGCGTCCAACCCCTCGTCCAGAATCACCCGCAGCCCCTCGTAGAGGGCGTACAGGCTGCTGATGGGCACCGTGTGATGATAGACGTGGTCCTTGCCCCAGTACTCGGCTATCTGGGGAATGTTCAGGTACCAGGTGGACGGAGGCTTGCTGCGACCGTTCATCCCTTCCAGGGCGGCCTGGCTGACGGCCACCGGAGCGAGCCCCGGCGGGCAGCTGAGACACTTCTGGGACGCGCTGGAGATGTAGTCGATGCCCCATTCGTCGACAGCAACCTCGCTGCCCCCAAAGGACGTAACGGCGTCGACGAATAGCAGAGCGCCGTGCTCCTTGGCCATGCGGGAGATCTCCGCCAGCGGCTGGCTGATTCCAGTAGAAGTTTCGGCGTGGACCATACCCACGAGCTTCACGGACTCATGCTTCTTCAGCTCCGCCTCCATGGCCGAGGGGTCCAGCGGCTTCCCCCACTCGCCGTCCACGGTCACCACGTTTGCTCCCTGGCGACGGGCCATTTCAATCATCCGCTCGCAGAAGAAGCCGTAATTGCCGATGACCGCCACGTCTCCCGGTTCCAGCAGGCTGGCCATGCCGGCTTCGATTCCCGCCGAGCCCGTGGCGGACAGGGCCATGGTCAACGACTCCCTGGTCTGGAACACCTCCGCAAGCATGGCGGCAATCCCGTCGATGACGGGAATGAATACGGCCTCGCCGTAACCGACGACGGGCGTCTGCATCGCCTTGTATACCCTCGGATGGACGTTGACTGGGCCGGTGCTCAGAAGCACCCTGGCCGGCATATTTAGCTCCGGATAACTATTCTGGACCATCTGCTCTCCCTCTTGTTTGCGTTTCGCTCACACGTCTCTCCTACGATAGGGCAGGAGGACTCGATATTTGGGACTGACACCGCTCTTAACGAACCTGATTCAAGGCTGAAACAGGTCGGCGTTGGACTTGAATCAGCCTATCAGCGAGGTCTGGGGGTGTCAAGGAACGGGAAAGGCTCACCTGCTAGCTGATGGGCCCGTTCAACACCGCCGAGCTCAGCTTGCGCGGTATCAACCGGCCCTGGCTTGTATCCCCCATGAACTGTCCGTCATTCACCATCACCTTTCCGCGCAGGGTCACCACCGTCGGCCACCCCTGTACTTCCCAGCCCTCCCACGGGTTGTAGTCCCCTATGTGCAGGTCTTCCATGGCAACGGTCCTCTGCACGTTGGGGTCCAGCACCACAATGTCCGCGTCGCTGCCGGCGGCAATCGCCCCCTTCTGAGGGTAGAAGCCCAGCAGCCTGGCCGGATTGGTGGACGTGATGGCGGCGTACCGCTCCAGGGACATGCCCTGCTTCACCACCCCCTCCGAGTATGCGACCCCCATGCGGATTTCGATTCCGATGTTGCCGCCCTGAACGTCCACCACCGTGCGTCCCTTGATCTTGTCGGCGTAGCTTGTCCCGATGGCGTCCGTGGCCAGGATGTTCAGGTCACCCCGATGAAGCCCGTTCCACAGACGCAGCCTGTCCGTCTCCGACTTCGTCGAGGGGTAGGTGTGGTACTTCATCCCGTCGTGTTCCTTGTAGTTTTCGGAATTGAAGGAGCAGTAGAGGAGTATGGTCTCCCCGTCGACGGGGTGCCCCTTGGCCCTCGACTCGGCGATGGCGTCCACTCCCTCGCTGGCGCTGGTGTGCACGATGTACATGGCGGCGCCCGTATGCTCCGCCACCGTGATAGCCCGCCTCACCGCCAGGTCCTCCGATAGGTTGGAGCGAATCTTGGGCAGGTAGTACCAGGCCCACTCTTCCTTCTCCCGCGCGAGCTCGTAATTCCACTGGACCACCTCGTCATCCTCGGCGTGGATGGCTACGATGCCGCCGTGCTCCGCCGCCTGCTCCATCACCGACACCAGTTGACCGGTGCTGATCATGGTTATAGGCCGGTTGGGTCTGGGGGCGTGGTTGGTGGTGTAGACCTTGATGCTGGGAAAACCCGCATCGATGAGATCTCTGATGCGCGGAATGTTCCTCGTCGTCGTCGAGGGGCCGTGAAAGCTGCAATGGAAGGAGTAGTCGATGTACATCCTCCCCGGGAACAGGTCGGCGTGGGTGTGCACCGCACCCAGAATGTCGTCACTCCCCGGCTGGGTGGCGATGGCGAAGTCCATCATGGTCGTGGTTCCGCCCCAGAGGGCGGCCAGCGACAGTTCTTCCGGGCCCGCCGTGGTCGTATTCCCCCAGATATTGTCCCGGTGAGGGAATCCCACGTGGGTGTGAGCCTCCACACCGCCTGGGACGACTATCTTACCCGTTGCGTCGATGATCTCTGCGGCTTCGCTGCCCAGAGAACCGGGCAGCACCACGCCGACGATCTTCTCCCCCTGAACGGCCACGTCCCAACAGCCCACGCCGGTGGGCGTGACCACCTGTCCGCCTCGAATGAGCAGGTCCAGCATTGCCTCCTCCTTGCGCGCAGTCTCAGCGTCGCGCAACGGGGCAATGAACCTGTTTCGGCCTAGAACTCCCTCGACATGAAGCTGGCGGATATCTCCCGCTGTGCCTTCTCGTCGAAGCCCACCCCGTCGGCGATCCTCAGGCTAGTGTACACCATAATGTAGGTGCTGAAGTGCTCCTCCCGCACCTCCGCGGAGTCGGGGAAGATCGGCATGTAGCTCCCCACCGTGTCCAGCAGGTCCCGGCGCAACGCGGCGGTACGCTTGGGCGATAGCATCCACTCCCGTTCCTCGAAGTCTCCGTTGCCGTTGCCGTTCAGGATGTACTCCTGGGGCTCCAGGTCCACCCGCACGTGGGCGGTGAGCATGAGAGACTCCCCGGACTGCTTGATGTCCATCACCAGCCGCCGCCGGTCCACCGGAACGAAGTTGGCCAGCAGCAGGATAATGTGGTTCCGCAGGTCCATCAGCGCTTCGGCCGTCATGGTGGTCCTGTCCTGGAGCATGACTGCCTTCAGGCGGCTGTGGGCGTCCTGCCTGCTGGCCTCCTTCTTTTCGAAGACCTGCTTGACCATGCCGCCCACGTTGTCGAGGGCCTTGGACTGCTTTACCTTGTCCCGCAGCTCCGTGATGGAAGGGGCCTTCTTGGCTATCTCCTTCAGATCATCGATGGAGGGGGACTTCTTGGCCAGGTCCTTTAGAGCTTCAAGCCTTGGCGCCCACTGCTCTCTTGAACCCCACCATCTTTTTGATCCACGTGAAGATGCCATAGTTTACCTCCAGCTTGAGCATGGGGACGTCCTCTCCCTCGATCCGTGCCGCAACGCGCCGGAAAGCCTCTCCCGCGCTGGACCGGGTGTCGTGCACGACCGGTACGCCCCGGTTGCCGGAAACGACTATATTCTCGTCTTCCGGCACTATGCCCAGCAGGGGAACGGAGAGGAGGTCTAGAATGTCTTCCGTTGTCATCATGTCGCCGCGGCGCACCATGCCGGGGCGAACACGATTGATGATCAGCTCGGGCTTGGTCAGCCCTGCAGCCTCGATGAACCCGATTACCCGGTCGGCGTCGCGAATCGCCGCTACGTCGGGAGTCGTCACCACAATGGCCTTGTCGGCGGCCTCCATGGCGTTCTTGAAACCCTGCTCGATGCCCGCAGGGGAGTCGATCAAGATATAGTCAAAGTCTTCCCTCAGCTTGTCGCACAGCTCCTTCACCTGCTCGCCGGAAACCGCGCTCTTGTCCCGCGTCTGCGCCGCTGGAATCACGTAGAGGTTCTCCGTCAGCTTGTCCCGGATCATCGCCTGCTGCACCTGGCACACGCCTTCGATGACCTGGACCAGGTCATAGACGATGCGATTCTCCAATCCCATGATTACGTCCAGGTTTCTTAAGCCAATGTCCGCGTCGATGAGAACCACCCTCTTCCCCCTGAGGGAAAGAGCCGACCCGACGTTGGCCGTGGCCGTGGTCTTGCCTACACCGCCCTTACCCGAATTGACAACGTATACCTGTCCTTGCATGTTGATCTCTCCTTCCTCATTTGAGCATGGGTACGGAAAGGAAGCGGCAGGTACCGTCGTGTATCGGATATTGATTCCATTCCGCGTGTGCAATTACGCACGCGGCCGCCCCGAAAAAATGGGACGTTATGATTGCGTCCTTGGTAGTTTCCATCCGGCTTCCGACGACGATCAGAGAGCTTGCAAGTGGCCCCGCCTCCTTTGCAACCTTCTGCAACCTTATACCGCACGTTTGCTTGATTTCCCCGCTTTGTTCTTTGTGATTCGGTTCTGGAGGCAATGCGATTAGAGATATCTCTTGTCTCCTGATTCGACCAGTAAAATCGCTAATCTCGAAGGAGTTTCCGCCTCCAAACGCTAGAAAGAATTATCGTCAATCTATGCCCATTATTGTCAATAAATTCCCGTACGACTTGAGGCGAAAATCTACCTGAGCCGACGGAGAATCCTGGCGAAATTCCAGCGCGCAAACGGGCTGTTTTCGTCGTCAAGCAGGGGCCTGAGCGAGTCCGATTGCTCCGGCGTTGCTCCACGAAAATCGTGCTGGCCGGGGTAGGGCGGGTTGGTTAGAGCCTCAAAAGAGCCGGCGCCGCAGCCTCGTCATCTTCAATGACAGGCGGGAGCGGGGCTTCAGATGTTCCGTAACGTACCGCGTCATCTGCGTTCCCCCGAAGACCCACGAGGCCCGCCATTTCTTCAGTCCCTCCGCGTCCAGGTCGGTTCCCTCCGGTGTGGCGAACCTCCGGAAATCACCCCAGTTCCCGCGATGCCCCTGTCGGTAAAGGGCGGCTCCTCCGGCCTCCGTCACCAGCGTAATTCCGGCGGCCACGTCCCACACCCAGGGGCTGGTGAATATGGAGTACTGGATGACCCCACTGGCCGTCATAGCCAGTTCGTAGGCGACGCTGCCCGGGCTCCGCAGCTCGCCGATTCGTCCTTTCAGCCCCTTTTGCTGGTTGTACAGGGCGGCGAAGGACCACGGGAACACGGTTATTTTTCCGCGCTGCGGGCTGTCCGCCTCGTGGACCTGGATCTCCTCTCCGTCCCGGAAGGCCCCGTTGCCTTTGCGGGCGTGATAAACGCTGCCGTCGCTTCGCGTGGGCGAGGGGGTGAAGATGCAGCCTATCACAGGCTCTCCCCTGTACAGCACTCCTACGGAAACGCCGAACACCGGCAGGCCATTCAGGTAGTTGACGGTGCCGTCCAGGGGGTCCAGGACCCAGATGAAGTCCGACGACTCCGAGTCCACCTGCGAACCCTCCTCCGCCAGCACACCGTGATCCGGGTACTTCATGAGGATGGCTTCCCTGAGAAACTCCTCGCTGCGACGGTCCGCGTCGGTGACGGGGTTCGTGTTCCCCTCGGATTTGTATTCGACCACCAGGGGTTTCTGGAACTGCTCCAGCAGGATGCTCCCGGCAAGACGGGTTATCCCTATGGCGAAGGACTCAATCTCCGAAAGCTGCCGGTCGAAGGGTGCTTCATTCATGCCTTTGATTCCGCCGGCGATGGCCCACTACCCCACTTCCCAGGGTCGCAACTCCTCTATGAGTTGCATCAATTCCTTGCGAGTCGTCTCGTCAATCGGGCCGGCGGGATGGCGCACCCTGGCTGTGGTGATGAGGCCCCGGTGCAGCACCGCCTCCTTGCGGATGCTCAGGTTTATCCCCTCCTGGTTTTCGAAGAGGATCAATGGCAGGAACTTGTTGAACACGTCCATCGCCTGCTCATGGTCGCCCTTTTCGTAGAGGTTGATGACTTCCACAAGCGCCTCCGGATAGGCGAAGCCCGTCATGGCGCCGATGCCGCCACGACGAAGCTCGTCCAGCAGCATGACGCCCCCCAGCCCACCGAAAATCCCCAGACGCTCTCCGGTAATGTTCCGTATGGCGGTTATCTTGTTTGGCGTCGGCGGGTCTTCCAGCTTCAGGTATTGGAAGGACGGAATGGCGTCTGCCAGCTCCGCCACATACTGGGGCGACATGTGCACGCCCGACGCCTGGGGGAAGTCCTGAACGACCAGGGGTATGTCGATGGCATCGGCGATGCGCTGGTAGAAGGCGGTCACCGCCGCGGGGTTCGGCTTGCCGAGGGGTGGCGGCGCAACCATGACTGCGGCCGCTCCCATCCGCTCTGCTTCCCTGGCGCGGTCCACGGCCACATAAGTGCTGGCCGCCGTGGTTCCCACCGTCACCTTCAGGTCGCCGGCGGAGTCCATCACCTGCTCCAGGATGGCCGGACGCTCGCTGTCAAGGAGCCTGCGCCACTCGCCCATCTCCCCGAGGACCACCACCCCGGTGCAGCCCGTGGAGGCGGCCTTCTCCACCACCGGCCCTACGGAATCCAGGTCCAACTCCTCGTTCTCGAAGAATGGAGTAACCAGCATCCAGTGCATTCCGCCGAGGGGGTCTGTCATGTCATTTCTCCCTGGTCATAGCTGTGGAATTATTAAGAAGCAACCCTGAAGGCGCCTCCTCCGTGAGGGACAGCGAATTCTCCCCATGCCTTGTTTTGGACGCTCGAGAGCGAATTCCCGCGTGGCGCATTCTCTTTCGAGGGCAGATGGCATCCCGGGGGTGCCATCTGCGGCGATGGTGGAAGGCTATCCGCCCATGAGCAGGGCCGCGTTGGAAGAGGAGGAGGCCCTGCCGGAAAGCAGCACCACCCCATCGGCCACGTCATCCGCCCCCGCGGCTCCGGCTTCCAGCTGGGCGACAACCACGCCCGACCCTTCGACTTCGTCTCCCAGGGCGCTTGTGAAGCCTGCGAGGGCCTGTTCCGCTGCGCCGCCAGCCGTACCTTCAGCTACGCCGGACACGATGGAAATCACGTGGCCCTGCCCGCGCTCCTTCATTCCCGGCAAAACGGCCTTGGTGCAGATGAATGCGGCCCTGGCCTTGCTGATGGCAGCCTGCTCCCATTCACCAAGGCCGGCGTCTTCGAGCGCCTTGTCAAGGGATGCTCCGGAAGCATTGACCAGGATGTCCACGGGACCCAGAATCGCTTCCACGTTTGAAAGCATGTGCCTCACGTCTGCTTCGTCCTGCACGTCGCCGCGGACGGGCAGGGCGTCGCCTCCGAAGGTCTCAACGGTCCGCAGCACCTTCTCCTGAACGCCGGCCACGCCCTCCACAGCCACCTTTACTCCTGCCCGCGCCAGTGCCACCGCTACCTGGCTACCCGGGTCTTCGCTTGCTCCTGTAATCAATGCTACCTTGCCTTGTAGAGACATTTATCCTCCCTTGCTTGCTCTGTTTTAGTTGCCGTCGAAGGCTCTTCCGGCCTATCGACATTGCAGTATTCATGTGTGTGTTCTTGGTTTCGATGGTTGGGAGTCACCAACCCACGGCGCAGCCGTCCTTTCGCGGGTCCGACCCACCCGTCAGGGCCCCGGACTCCGGGTCTCGTTGAATTATCTGGCCGCCGCCGAAGAATGCTCCCGCGCTGCCGCTGTCCGGCGTGATCCGGTGCCCCATGCTGCGCAGGCCGTCCATCAGCCCTTGTGACACGCCCTGCTCCAGCGTGGTTGTCTCGTCCAAATTCACGTTGAATCGGCGGGCATCCAAGGCGGCCTGCGGGTCCAGCCCGAAGTCCACCATGTTCGCCATCACCTGCAGGTGTCCCTGGGCCTGGTGGAATCCCCCCATGACGCCGTAGCTGAGCCACAATTCACCGCCGCGGGTGGCCATGCCGGGAATAATGGTGTGGAAGGGGCGCTTCCCCGGCGCGAGGGCGTTTGGATGGCCGGGCTCCAGGAAGAAGTTGCTGCCCCGGTTCTGGAGAGCGATGCCGGTGCCCGGCGCCACGAGTCCCGTGCCGAAGCCGTGGAACAGGCTGTTGATCAGGGAACAGGCATTGCCCTGTCCGTCCACGCAAGTCACGTAGACCGTGTCGGACCCGCCCAGGCTGGGATCGTAGCCCGCGGCCGTCATAGCCCGGTCGGAAGAAATCATTCCGCGACGACTCTCCGCACGCTCCTTGGAAAGAAGCCCTTCCACCGGAACGTCGGCCATGAGCGGGTCTGCCACGTAACGGAAGCCGTCGGCAAAGGCGAGCCGCATGGACTCTATCAGGTGATGGTAGGTGGCCACCGACTGAAATCCCATCCCCGCAATGTCGAAGCCCTCCGCGATATTAAGCGCCATCAGTGCGTTGATGCCCTGCCCGTTGGGCGGGCACTCCCAGCAGGTAACGTCCCTGTAGGTGGTGCTGATGGGTTCGTCCCACGTGGAGGTGTGGTTCGCGAAGTCCTGCTCCGTCAGCCAGCCTCCCCGCTCCTGCACGTAAGCCGCAATCCGGCGGGCGGGTTCGCCAAGATAGAAGGCATCCCGGCCTCCCTCAGCGATGGTCTCCAGGGAGCGTCCCAGTTCAGGCAGCCGGATAATCTCCCCGGTCCGGGGCGCTCTACCATCCAGCAGCAGCTCGCTTCCGGAGGGGAATCGCGTCAGCTTCGGCAGGCCGGCGGCAAAAGCACCCGCAATGATAGGCGAAACCGGGTAACCCTTGGTCGCGTATCCTATGGCGGGCTCCAGCACGTCCGAAAGGCCGAGGGCGCCGCATTCGTCGATGAGCGTGTGCCAGCCGTCCACGCAGCCCGGAACCGTGACGGCGTAGGGTGAGAAGCTGGGAATGTGGTTGTATCCCTTTTCGCGAAGCTCCTCCAGGTAGGCCGCTGCGGGGGCACGTCCGCTGGCGTTCAACGCCCGGATGCTCTTGTCGGAAGCGTTCCACACCAGCGCGAACAGGTCGCCACCGATGCCGGTAGACATGGGCTCCACCACGTTCAGCGCCGCCGCCGCCGCCACCGCCCCGTCCACGGCGTTACCGCCCTTCATGAGCATCTGCAGGCCCGCCATAGCCGCCAGGGGCTGGCTTGTGGCGACCATTCCTTGAGTGGCAATTACCGGCGAGCGATGGGAGTTGAACTGCAAAGGCTCTTTCCTCCAGGCGGTGTGCTAATGGGTAGGGGTTTGGCATTCATGACGGCTGCCAATGTCACCCGCGCTGCTACAGATTATCACACAGCCCCACAGTTTAGAAAAGAGTCGGCCCCAGGTTGGCCTAGGCCCTCATTCCTAGCAACCCCTCTGCCTTGTTCACAAACCGCCCCACCCGTCGTAGGCGATTAGCAATGAATGATGTCGAGTACCTGTTTTCGTAGAAGTTGATATGCAGGGAGTTGGCGCTGTCAAACAGGTCAATTAACTCCGAATTGGACGTTTCCTGCGAAAGGCGACTGACTACGCGCTCCAGGCTAACGTGAGAATAATGGTACCAACTGCGGTCCTGGGCTATCGCCTTGACTATCTGCGCCGCCGCGCCCCAACCTTTCTCCGAAGCTTGAGGCAGGTCTCCATTTCTCAATTCTTCAAATGCTTGGGTCAGAAACGTCCGGCTCTGTGCCAGATACTTTGTTACCTTCTGAGACTTCACCCTGGCGCGATCAACCTAATACGGTTTTCCTCAAGAGCCCTTCGGCCCTGCCTATGAACTGCCCTACGTCGCCAAGGTTGTCTTCAATGTAGCGTGAAGACACCGCCCCATCGCAGTAGCTGAATCCCATAAAGAGGGCGGCGCAGAAATGGTCAAGCATTTCCTCGTCTTCGGTTTCCAGGAAGATTTTGTCCATGACGGTATGCAAGTCCGGTGGATCCTCGTGGGGCCATCCCCGCTCATCCGCAATTGCCTTCAGCATCTGCGCCGCCGCGCCCCAACCCTTCTTGGAAGCCTGTGCGAGATCGCCATTGGCAAGCTCTTCATATGCCTGGGCCAGCAAAATCCGGCTCTGTTCCTTGTAGGTTGTCGTTCGTTGCACCGCCATATTCCTTCCTGTCAATCAGCTTCGGGAAGAGCGAGACAACAAATGTACGCTCGCCACCGCCCTCACGTCAACTGCCATCACACCTTGAGCGTTTGCCGGTGCTAGAATATACCCAGCGTCCACAATTTGGGGACGCCAAGGAGGCCCCCATCAAGATTACCGAAATTCTGAAGCGGAAGCGCACCCTCTCCTTCGAATTCTTCCCGCCGAAGACCCGGCAGGGCATTCCCGCCGTCCTCCGGGCTATTGACAGGCTTGCCAGCTTTAACCCCGACTTCATCTCCGTAACCTACGGCGCCGGCGGCGCAACTCAACGCTTCACCGAAGAGATAGTCACAGGTGTGAAGAAAGATACCAACCTCCTCCCCATGGCCCACCTCACCTGCGTCGGCCAGACAAAGGACGAGATCCACGCCGTTCTGACCCGCCTTGAGCGCGCGGGCATCGAGAACATCATCGCCCTCAGGGGAGACCCTCCTCGAGGCCGCACGGACTTCGTACCCGTTGCAGGCGGCTTCAGCCATGCCTCCGACCTCATCCGCCACGTCAGCCGAAACTTCGCCTTCGACATTGCCGCCGCCTGTTACCCGGAGGGACACCTGGAGTCTCCCAATTTGGAGAGCGACCTGGAATACACCAAGCTGAAACTGGATCTGGGCGCGGACTTCCTCATTACCCAGCTTTTCTTCGACAACCGCTACTTCTATTCCTTCGTCGAAAGGGCCAGAAAGGCAGGCATCGAAGTTCCCATCCTTGCCGGCATTCTCCCCATCCTCAACACCCAACAGATTCGGCGCTTCACCGCCCTCTGCGGGTCCACCATCCCGACCGAGATTGACGCCAGGCTTGAGCGACTCGTAGACGACAAGGATGCCGTGAGGGAACTGGGCATCGAGATTGCCACCGAGCAGGTGCGGGAACTCCTGGACTGGGGCGTCGACGGAGTGCACTTCTACGTCCTGAACCGCAGCTACTCCATATCCAAGATTCTCAACAACCTGGGTTTCCCCCAATCCCCGCCTCTGGGCGAATAGGGCCAAGTCGGTAGTCGGCTATCGAGGGATACCACCATTGGCAAAGCCGCTGAAGGAAGAACTCGCCCACCGCTTTCATGCGAAGACGAGAATCACCTTCGCAGAATTCATGCACCTGGCCCTGTACTGGCCCAACGGTGGGTATTATCGTGTATCGTCGCCCATCGGAGCGGGCGGCGACTTCTACACCGCCCCCGGCGCCCACCCCGCATTCGGCGCGCTCCTGGGCCTGCAGCTATACCAGATGTGGCGGCTTCTGAAATGCCCCGACATCTTCTGGGTTGTCGAAGTCGGCAGCGGCAGCGGCCTGCTCAGCCGCGACATCGTGAGTTTCGCCCCCTCCCTTCCCTGCGGATTTCGTCAGTCCCTTCGCTACCTCTGCCTCGACACCTCCCCAGGACACGGCGTGTCCGAGGATATCGACACCGATTTGCCTCAGCCCCTGGTCACGGACGGCCTTCCCCTCTCCGGCATCACCGGCTGCATCCTCTCCAACGAGCTGCTGGACGCGCTTCCGGTCCACGTCGTCGAGCAGCGCGACGGGAACCTGATGGAGATTTACGTGACCCTGCAGGATGGCGAATTCATTGAGGTACTGGACGAACCCTCCACACCCGCCCTACGCCGGCGCCTGGACTGGCTCGGCATCGAACTCGCGGAAGGGCAGCGGGCTGAGGTAAATCTCGCCATGTCTGCCTGGCTGCGCGAGGCGTCGGAAGTCCTGTCGAAGGGATACATCCTCACCATCGACTATGGCCGTGAGGCAGCCGAACTCTATTCACCCAGCCGGTTCCGGGGCACCCTCACCACTTTCTACCGGCACACGCAAACGGACAACCCTTACACCCGCATAGGTCGGCAGGATATGACGTCGCAGGTGGACTTCACCACCCTTCAGCGCTTGGACGAAGAGTGCGGCCTCTCCAACCTCGGCTACCTGACCCAGGCCGAGTTCCTCTCCAACCTGGGCCTCCGCCGGTGGATCGCCCGCCTTCCTGCCCTCGGGCTGTCCCAATCTCAGCGCGACGCCAACCGTATGGGAATGCTGCAACTGATTCGGCCCGATGGCATGGGGGATTTCAAGGTGCTCATCCAGGGCAAGGATGCGCCGGACAACGCGCTGTGGGCGCTTGAACCCTCCCCGGAAGCGTCGGACCTACTGCAGCGGCAGGACCCACCCCTGCTGACGGACCGCCACGTCCCCCTTATGCAGGGGAGCTACCCGTCCTACGGAGTGGATGCGATGGACTTCGGCCCTCGCTGAGTTGGACTTCTGAGGGTTCCGGCCTAGTTCTGCGACTCCGTGTGCAGTCCCAACCGGTCCGCAACCGGCTTCAGGCTTTCTATGACGAAGGCGATGTGTTCGTTCAGGTCCAACTCCATCTCCGCCGCTCCGTTGATGATGTCCTCCCGGATTACTTCCTTGGCGAACCGCTTGTCCTTGAACTTCTTGCGCACGCTGCGGGGCTTAAGGTCGTCCAGGCTCTTGCCCGGACGCACCAGCGCGACGGCGCGGATGAAACCCGAAAGCTCGTCCACGGCAAACAGCGTCTTCTCCATAAGGCTGTCGCGGGTCAGACCCGTGTGGTCGCCGTGGGTCAATACTGCCCGGACAATATGCTCCGGGAAGCCCGCCTCCCGCAGCAGGCCCGCGCCGAACATCGGGTGCTCCTCCGGCGACGGACAGATCTCCCAGTCGAAGTCGTGCACCAGACCGGCAATGCCCCACTCCTCCTCGTCCTCGCCGTACTTGCGGGCGTAGCCTCGCATGGCCGCCTCCACGCCCAGAAGATGCCGCATAAGCACCTCCGTCTTCACGTGCTGCTCCAGAAATTTGAGGGTGCTCTCTCTATCCATCCTTCTCCCTCCCTTTCTCCTGGGATTGATTTGTCGATACCCCCGGCCTTGGTGTGCACTTCCGGGCTGTTGTCAGGAACCCGGTGTGAGCTACCATCCGGTGGTCGGGCCTCATGCTCCGCTCCGAAACGTGCCACGGTCGCAGCATCAACTCCACCGTCTCCACCAGCTGAAATACCCCGTGCCTCTGAAGCTCCAGCGTCAGCCGGTGCACCTGCAGCGTTGTGGGCAGGAAGCTGAGGAATATCCCTCCCGGAGCCAGCGATTCGGCGGCGTGGGACACCACCCTCCAGGGCTCCGGCAGGTCCAGCACCAGCCGGTCCACATCCCGCTCCTCGATGCCCTCGTAGATATCCCCTTCTCTGACGTTGAAGGTTGACCCTGTAGGCATGAGTGGGCGGATTCGTCGCATGGACTTCTCCGCCTGACCGGGCCGGATTTCGTAGGAGGTGACGCTGCCCTCCGGCCCCACGGTGCGCAGGAGCGCCATCGTCAGCGCCCCCGAGCCGAACCCCCCTTCCACCACCTGCGCGCCCGGGAAGATGTCTCCCAGCATCAGGATGGCCCCCACGTCCTTGGGGTAGATGACCTGCGTTGCCCGCTTCATCTCCAGGATGTAGTCGGACAGGGTGGGCTTCAGGCCGAGGAACCGGTGACCGCTGTTGGACTGGAACCACTCCCCGGGCTGCCGGCCAATGATGTCCCGGTGCTCCAGAAAGCCCATATGGGTATGAAAGGCCCCGTCCACCCGCAGGTGCAGCAGGTATCGCCGCCCTTTTCGGTCGATGAGCAGGGCCAGCCCGCCGTCCTGGAAAGGCCCGCGGGAGGCGTGGATCTCCGGGGGCGTCGACGTTGACGATTCAGCCATCACACACCCCGCGGCTTCCGTTAATTTCCCAGCTTGTCCAGCTCCCCGAGGATCTCCTCCGGGGTGGGCAGGGAACCCGGCGCGTACTCTTGCCGAAACGCCACGTTGCCGCCCTTGTCCACGATGACTATGGCCCGTCGAGGCGCACCCATGGCGTCGTTGAAAAGACCGTAGTCCTTGGTCATCGCGCCGTGGGGATGAAAGTCCGCCAGCAGGGGAAACTGCACGTCGCCCATGGACTCCGACCAGGCTCTGTGGGTATGCTGGCTGTCGCAGCTGACGCCCAACACCTGGGCGTCTCTCTCCTCAAACTGGGCGTTGGCCCTGTTGAATGAGGAGACTTCGTTCGTTCAACCGCCTGTGAAGTCGAAGACGTAGAAGGCGAGGACTACGCTCTTCTGCCCCTTGAATTGGTTGAGGGATACCTGGTTGCCCGACTGGTCGGGAAGGGTGAATGCCGGCGCTGATTGTCCGATTTCGGCTACCATACTTCTATGATTCCTCCTGTCGATGTGTGGCGACTTTCCTCAGTCGCCGGTTTGTAACTTGCTCAAATTTGGGCCTACCCCGTAGGCACGGGGAAAAACTACTTGCGGTACACCGCCGGCGGTTCCCCCTCGACATAGGTCGTGTTCTGCATCCCGTCGCTGCAGGGGAAGAAGGCGAGCGCGACGGCGGTCCCTTCCCCGGAGGCGGTGAAGCTGTGGGCAATCCCTTTCGGAATCACCATCGTCTGGTTGGGCGTCACAGTGGCTTCTTCGTCGCCGATGCGCCCTTCCACCTGTCCCTCCAGCACCGTAATAAGCTCGTCTACCTCGTGGATGTGCAGGGGCGCCCCGTACCCGGGCTCGATAGTGCTGTAGTGCAGGGTGCAGTCCACCCCCTGGTCTATGCCGGCCACGGACCAAACCCGGTAATTGGGTCTCCACGGAATTTCCTGGGCTTCACGGTGGTCTATGATGGACATGACGCTACTCCTTTCGCTCCCATCTCAGGTCGGGCCTGCGGGCTGCCTGAGCTTCGTTCAATCGCCGTACCGGCAGCGAGTGCGGTGCGTTCTGGACCAACTCCGGGTCTTCCGTCGCCTCCCGGTCTATGGCGTTCATCGCCTCGATGAACTCGTCCAGCGTCTCCTTGCTCTCCGTCTCAGTCGGCTCTATGAGCAACGCCTCGTCCACCGTCAGCGGGAAGTACATGGTCGGGGCGTGGAACCCGTAGTCCAGCAGACGCTTGGCCGTCTCCAGTCCCCGCACACCCTTAGCCTTCTGCCAGTTGGCCGAGAGCACAACCTCGTGCATGCAGGGGCGGTCGAAGGGAAGCAGGTACTTGTCCTTCAGCTTGGCCAGGATGTAGTTGGCGTTCAAAACTGCGTTTTCGCTGACCAGCTTCAGACCTGCGTCACCAAGAGTGCGAATGTAGGTGTATGCGCGGACCAGCACCCCGAAGTTGCCGTGGGATGCCGAGACCTTGCCAATGGTTCTTTCAGGTTTGGAGAGCACGAACCGGCTGTGTTCCCCGTCCGTTTGCCGCTCCACCACCGGCGCCGCCAGGTATGGCTGCAGGTTGTCCTGGGCGCAAACAGGACCGGCTCCCGGACCCCCGCCGCCGTGGGGTGTGCTGAAGGTCTTGTGCAGGTTCAGGTGCATCACGTCGAACCCCAGGTCCCCCATCTTCACCCGGCCCAGCAGCGCGTTCATGTTTGCGCCGTCGGCATACACCAGCCCCCCCGCCTCGTGGATGAGCCTGTTGACCTCCACGATGTTCGGGTCGAACAGCCCCAGGGTGCTGGGCAGCGTAATCATCATCCCCGCCAGGTCCGGCGTCGCCTCTTTCCTGAGGGCCTCCAGGTCGCAGTTACCGTTTTCGTCCGTCGGAATCGAGACCACCTGGAAGCCCGCCATCGCTGCGGACGCGGGATTCGTCCCGTGGGCGCTGTCGGGCACCAGCATCTTCAGCCTGTGGCCGTCGCCCCGGTCCCTGTGGTACTTCTGGATCATCAGGATCCCGCACAATTCGCCCTGCGCGCCTGCCAGAGACGCCAGGCTGGTCCCTGCCATGCCAGTTATTTCCGTCAGGTAGTCCTGCAGGTGGTGCATCAACTCCAGCGCGCCCTGCACCTGGGCGGCGGGTTGAAGCGGATGAATGGCTGCGAACCCGGGAAGGAAGGCAGCTTCGTCGTTGATCTTGGGGTTGTACTTCATCGTACAGCTGCCAAGAGGATAGAAATGCGTGTCGATGGAGAAATTCATCCGGCTCAGGTTCGTGAAATAGCGGACAATCTCCGGCTCCGTCACCTCCGGCAGGTCCACCTCGTCCCTCAGCAGTTCCTGGCCTGGCAGGGGCTGCGCGGGCACGTCCAGGTCCGGCAGCACCGTTCCCACCCGACCGGGCACGCTGCTCTCCATCAGCAAACGGCGATTACTCTCCATAGGGTTCATCGGCTAAACTCCGAAAGCGCCCCCGCAAGGGCCTCAATCTGCTCCCGCGTGTTCATCTCCGTGACGCATATGAGCATGCAGTCCGGCATCACGTCACTGATGTCCAACCCGCCGATTATCCCGCTCTCCAGCAGCCTCTCGTTGATGACGCTGGGGCTGGCGGGACATTTCACGACGAATTCCTTGAAGAATGTCCCGCGAATCGGGAAGGAATATCCGGCGACCCTTCCTATCAACGAAGCCGCGTAGTGGGCCTTGTGATAGCTCAGCTCCGCGACTTTTCGCAGACCGTGCTTGCCTAGCGCAGCCGCGCAGATGGCGCTGGCCAGGGCAAGCAACGCCTGGCTGGTGCAGATGTTGCTCGTGGCCCGCTCCCGCCGTATGTGCTGCTCCCGCGTCTGTAGCGTCAGAACGTAGCCCGTCTTCTCCTCTGAGTCCACCGTCCGTCCCACAATGCGCCCTGGCATCTGCCTGAGGTACTTCTTTCTGGTTGCGAATAGTCCAACGAATGGCCCGCCGAAGCTCATCGGCACGCCGATGGCCTGCCCCTCTCCGGTGACGACGTCAGCGCCGAAGTCTCCGGGAGGCCGGAACATGCCCATGGCAACGGGGTCCGTCGATACCACCAGCAGGGCGTCCCGCTCCTGGGCCGCCACCTTGTGGGCCGACAGGTCTTCCATGTAGCCGAAGAAGTTGGGATACTGCGTGAGCAGGCAGGCCGCGCCCTCAGGCAGTCGAGGCCTGACGGCGTCGACTACGCTCACCTTCAAACCCTGCGGCAGCGCGTAGGTCTCGACGACCTCTCGATAGATGGGCGAGACGGTGTCCAGCACGCAGATCTCCTCCCGCCCCGTGACGCGGCACGCCATCAACGCCGCCTCCGCCAGGCTGGAGGCCCCCTCGTACATACCGTCGTTCGCCACCTCCATCCCCATCAGGCTGCAGACCATGGTCTGGAACTCGTAAGCCACCTGCAGCGTTCCCTGGCTTGCTTCGGCCTGGTAGGGCGTGTAGGAAGTCAGGAACTCCCCCCGGGTGATGAGCGGCTTGACTATGCTGGGTATGAAGTGGTTGTACACTCCCGCCCCCAGAAACGTTGCGTGGGTGCCCGTGTGCCGGTTGGCCCCCGCCATCGTCTCCAGTTCGGCGCGAAGCTCGATCTCCGACGTGGGCGGAGGGATGTTCAGCGAAGGTCCGCGGTGCTCTGCGGGGATGTCTTCGAATAGCTGGTCGATGGACTCAAGCCCAATCGCCTCCAGCATCTCCCTGCGCTGCGCCGGGGTGTTTGGCATGTAGTGGGACTGGAAGGGAACGGAACCGTTCTCGCTCACCGTTAGTGCGCCTCGGACTCGAGGAAGGACTCGTACTCCTCCGCCGACATCAGCTTGGCCAGTTCCGCCTCGGTGTCATCGGTCCGCACCTTCACCATCCAACCGCCGCCGGTGGGATCGTCGTTGACCAGCTCAGGCTGGCCTTCCAGGTCTCCGTTGACCTCGACCACCTGGCCGCCGATGGGCGAGAAGATATCGGAAACGGCCTTCACCGACTCGATCTCCCCAATCTTCCCGAACTGTTCCACCTGGGCGCCGGCGCTGGGCAGCTCCACGTAGACCACGTCTCCCAGCTGGTCCTGGGCATAATCGGTGATGCCCACCACTACCAACCCGGATTCATCCACCAGCGCCCACTCGTGCTCCCTGGAGTATTTCCTGTCCGTAGGATTCATATCTCTTCCGTCGTTGAAATGTTGTGCATCAGACGGGACGAACCCGCAGCCCGCAACCTGGCTGGGCGCTGCTCCGTCTCACTGTCGCTTGTAGAAAGGAAGGCCGGTGACGATGGCATCTGCCGACCTTCCGCGAATGTCAATTTGAAGGCTCTGGCCCTCCCCCGACAACCGCGATTCAACATAGCCCATAGCTATATTCCTGTCAAGCGTGGGAGAGTAGCTTCCGCTCGTAATTCGGCCCACCGGCTCCCCCTCAGCCAGGATTGAATAGTCGTGCCGGGGAATGCTGCGTCCTTCGGGAAACAGCCCCACCAAGCTCCTCCCAACCCCCGCTTCCTTCTGGCTGCGAAGCGCCTCCGCCCCCGCAAAATCCTTGTTCAGGCGAACGAAGCGGCCCAACCCGGCCTCCAGCGGCGTGGTTGAAAGGTCGATGTCGCTGCCGTGGAGGGGCAGCCCCGCCTCCAGCCGGAGAACGTCCCTTGAGCCCAGGCCGCAGGGCGCCATTCCTCCCTCGTGCAGCGCGGCCCACAACTCTGCCCCGTCGCTGGCGTCCGCGACGATCTCGAAGCCGTCCTCCCCGGTGTATCCCGTCCTGCCAACGAACATGCTCCGACCCAGCACCGTCGCCTCCATGCTCCCAAAGAAGCGCAGGCTTGAGGGAGAATCGGCGCTCATTCCATCCACCAGCGACGCCGCGTCCGGCCCCTGCACGGCAATCATCACCGTGTCAGTGGTCACGTCCTCCAGCGTCGTCTGCGAGTATCGCTCGCCCTGCCACCGGTTTAGCCACTCGGTGACGGCGGGTCGATTCGAAGCGTTGCAGATGAGCAGGTACCGATTCTCTTCCAGCCGGTACGACACCGTGTCGTCCATGATCCCCCCGGCTTCATCGCAGACGAGGGAATATCGCGCCCGGCCCATTCGAAGGTTGCCGATGCGCCCCGTCTGAATCCACTCCATCAGTTCCGTCGCCTGAGTCCCAGACACGTAGATGCGGCCCATGTGGGAAACGTCGAAGATGCCGCCCTTAGAGCGGACGGCGTTGGCCTCGGCCAGAATGCCCGCATATTGCACCGGCATCTCCCAGCCCGCGAAGGGCACCATCCGCGCCTTCATACCCACGTGACTCTCATACAGAGCCGTTCTCATTCCATTCCCACCCTTAGATTCAGCCAAGATTGTTCACCCGTCCTTACGAAATTATGCCATTAGTCACCCGCGCTGCCCCTCTACGCAATCGGGCGGTTCTTGTAATGCCCCGCGTGCTGCTGGTACGTGTACGCCGCCCGGAAAACCGTCGCGTCGTCGAAAACCCGACCGGCAATCTGCATCCCCACGGGCAGGCCGCTCTTGCTCAGTCCGCACGGCACGGAAATCGCCGGCATTCCCGTCTGGTTGAAGGGCGCCATGAAGCTGGGCCCGTACAACGAAGACCCAGGCTCGAAGTCCTCCAGCTTCCCCGGCACACGATGTCCCATGGGCAGCGCCAGCAGGTCGTAGTCCTTCATCACCTCGTGGAACTCCCGACGCACCTGGCTTCGCACCCGCTGGGCCTGAATGTAGTCGGCTGCTGAGAACAGTCCGCCCATGTACAGGTGCTTGATGAAATTCTCGCCGTATTTCTCCGGCTGCGTCCGAACGTTGGGAAGGTGGATGCTGTACGCCTCGCTCATGATGATTACGATGTTCACTATTGGCGAATACTCCAGGCACGGAATCGTCACCGGCTCCACGTGAGCGCCCAGACTCTCCAGGTCTTCCAGCGCCTTCTTCACCAGCGCCTCCACCTCTTCGTCCGTCCCCGAGTCCTTCCCGAAGCAGTAGTGCTCCGGCACGCCGATCTTCAACCCCTTCACGTCCTCCCGCAGCGACTCCGAGTAGTCCGGCACCGCCACGTTGGCCGATGCCGGGTCCCTCGGGTCGTACCCGGCGATTGCCTGAGTCATCAGTGCCGAGTCCTCCACCGTCCACGTCATTGGCCCGCAGTGGTCCAGGGACCAGCTCAGGTCCAGCACCCCGTACCGGCTCACCAGCCCGTAGGTGGGCTTGTGGCCGACGATGCCGCAGGAGGAAGCCGGCCCCCGAATCGATCCCCCAGTGTCGGAACCCAGCGACCCCATGGCCGTGCCCGCCGCCACCGCCGTCGCCGATCCGCTGCTGGAGCCACCCGTCGCAATATCGGCCCCGTAGGGGTGCAGCGTCTGGTCGAAGAGGCTCGTCTCGGGCCCGCCCATGGCAAGCTCGAACATCGCCACCTTGCCCAGCAGGATGCTCCCCGCCGCGTTCAGTTTCGCTATAGCAGTGGAGTCCTCCGTAGGTATACGGTGCTCGTAGAGCTTCGACTGGCCCGTCGTCAGGACCCCCTTGGTGTCGTACAGGTCCTTGTGCCCCATGGGGATCCCGTGCAGCGGGCCGCGGTAGTTCCCCGCCTGAATCTCCGCCTCGGCCGCCCGGGCCTGGGCCAGCGCCTCGTCTCCAAGCAGGGTGATGTAGCTCTTGATGTTCCCGTCGACGGCATCTATGCGGTCCAGAAATGCCTGGGTCAACTCCACGGGGGACAGCTGCTTCGACTCAATAAGTCCCGCCGCCTCCCTTATGGTCAGATGGTAAAGCTCGGTGGATGGCTTAGACATGCTTCAGACTCCTTTTGCCTCTTCCCCCTTTGATGGGGGTGATTGGTTTAGTGCCGACTATGTGTGAAAGATCCGACTATTCTCCCGTCCATTCGGGGTGAAACGCCCCCGCCGCCTCCACGTCTTCCACGTCCACGTCGTACAGCGAGTCAACCTTGGGCCGGTATTCCGTCATCGTCTCTGCCAGCGCCTCCAGCCGCTCCTCCGACACCGTAACCCCCGTAGCTCCCAGCAGTTTGCGTACTTCTTCCTTATTCATGGGCCGCTTCCTACCTCTCCATTTTCATGCGAATCTGTTTTCCCGGATCCATGGCCAAGTATATGGACGCCCCCCATTTGGGGCAAGGAGTGGGCCCTCAGCCCTGACCGTCCTCACCGTCGTCCAGCACCAGGCCGATTGCATTGCCTTCAGGGTCCGACATAACGGCGAAGGTAACTACGCCTGGAATCTCAGTCGGAGGAACGACGGTCTTCCCACCGAGACTCTCAGCCCTGTCCAGGGAGGCCTGCAGGTCCTCGACCGCCACATAGAAGATCACCCCCGGCGCCGTAGGAGCCGTTGTGACGCCACCGTTGATTCCCCCTGCCTTGGTATCCACAATGCCATAATTCATCGGGTTGTCAGCGTTGATTTCCCAGTCGAACAGCTTCCGGTAAAACTCCTGGGCCGCCCCTTCGTCCCTGGCTTGAATCTCAAAATGAACCACGGGATTTGGCATAGTTCGGTTGCCTCCTGCTCTGTTTTGTAGGATATTGTCAGGGAGATTATACGTGATTATTCGCCCGCTTATTCCCGCAACGGTGCGGCGGAGCGAGTCTGGAGTACAGCATGAACGACAGGAACGACTTTGCACATCCCGAATTCCTGACAAGCACCGAATGGCTCGGCGAGCACCTGGACGACCCCGGTATTCGTGTCGTCGACTGCGACGTTCCCGAACAGTACCAGCGTGCCCACATCCCCGGCGCCGTATTTCAGGAAGACCACTACCAGAAGGACCCGGACACCAACCGGCTCCACATCTTCGGCCCCGACGGCTTTAAGCAGTTGGCCGAGTCCCTCGGCATCGGCGACGACACCCTCGTCATAGCCTACGACAACTCCCGCGGCCTCTACGCCGCCCGCCTCTGGTGGGCCCTCCACCACTACGGTCACACCAACGTAAAGGTCATGGACGGCGGCTGGCGCAAGTGGCTCTCCGAAGGACGCCCCATTTCCGACTTTCCAGCCGGAGACCCTCCCGCCGTGACTTTCACACCCAAGCAGGACGACTCCATGATGGTGAGGGCGGATGGGCTCATGGAGGACATGAACAACCCGGACGCCGTGGTCTGGGACGTGAGGAGCCGCGGCGAATACGAGGGCACAACCACCCGCGGCAACCGAAGGCCCGGCCGAATAGCCGGCGCCGTTCACCTCGAATGGCTGGAGCTTGTCGACGGCAGGACGCACCTGCTAAAGCCCGCCGGCGAAATTCGTCGCATCCTGGAGGACAACGGCATCACCCCGGACAAGCGCATCGACGCTCATTGACAGGCGGGCATCCGTGCGGCGCACGGCACCTTCGTCCTCAAGCTTCTCGGCTACCCCGACGCCCGAAACTACGACGGCTCATGGGCCGAATGGGGCAACCGCGACGATACCCCCATAGAGGTCTGAACAACAGGAATTGAGCACCAGCTTGCAATGATGGGAATGGTCTAATGGATAACTACAATCCGTATAAGGACTTCACTGACAGGCTCAAGTTGCTTATCAGGAAGAATCCTGGCCTGATTACTACTACCCTCAGCAATATATTTACTATGCGTCTCATCGGGAACAAGACTCACGGCGACCTAGCGGAGATAGCAATGGCAGAGTTTATCAACCAATATATGTACGACTTCAAGTCGGTACACGTTGGAAAAGATCTCTATCGTGCTAAATCGAAAGAGGAAGACATAACGATCATTAACGAACTGACTAAAGATGAATTCCCCGTTAGCCTGAAGGCTTATGGAGACGGACCACTCCAGCTTTCAACGGATAAGGACTTCAGAATGTTTCCAAGGCTCGAACAAGAAGGAATTGAGATCAAAGGGCGTGCTGCTGTGGAGGAAACTCTGGGAGCGCCGGCCTTTGCAGAATTCAGTGGCATTAACGTGCTTCCGCTCATATACGATGAAAGGGCGCAGAAGTGCAACATTTTGGTATTCGACTATGGCCGCGCGATGAGTGCAACCATGCGTATAACCAGAATTGATGCTGGTCGTGGGCGAAGACATCCTGTCTATCGATTCTTTGATAGTGAAGATTTATACATTTGCGAAGTGCGTTATGGGGATGCAGCGGCAAATGCGCTTCAACGTGGTTTATGGACGCACACAAGGTTAGGTTTGAAATACTTTGAGAGTTTGACAGGAGGTTGGATAGACTATTCACACAATCTACTCCTCGTAAAATTGTTTTCACATGCCTTGGTATCGTCTGAAGTCGGACATGGGATAGCGTTAGAGGCTGTCAAAGAAGACATTGCACTGCTAAGGAGAAGCTCCGATCTAGCAAGATGATGCAAGCCCTTCCGCTCTTTAGCCACCTTGTACCTACCTATCCTTCTACCGAAGGAATCAAGTACGCTGGCTCTAAACTGAAACTGATTCCGTATATTCTTCAATCTATAAAGAAGGTGGACCCGCAAACTGTATTTGATGGGTTTTCGGGGACGACGAGAGTCTCCCAAGCTCTGGCCAAGAGTGACTACAGGGTGATATGCAATGATACGGCAGTGTGGTCTGAAGTGTTTGGCACCTGCTATTTGCTTAATGAAGCAAGAAAAGAATCATATCAACCACTGATTGATCATCTTAATTCTGTCCAAGGAATTGACGGATGGTTTACTGAGCATTACGGGGGGTATCCAAACAGCGGTAGTGCTGTGCAGTCTAATGGCCTAAAGAAACCGTGGCAGATTCACAATACCCGTAAGCTAGATGCCATCCGATTGGAGATAGAAGGTCTCAATCTTAGCCGCATTGAGAGGGCAGTCGCATTAACCAGCCTGATATTGGCGTTGGACAAAGTAGATAGCACCCTTGGGCACTTTGTGTCTTATCTCAAAACATGGTCACCAAGATCATACGAAAACTTGGTTCTCAAAGTGCCAGAAGTTACGGAGTCATCACAATGCCATCAAGTCTATCGCTCTGATACACTTGATTTGGCTCCCAGTGTGCAGGCCGATCTAGCATATTTTGATCCGCCTTATGGTTCCAATAATGACAAGATGCCCCCCTCCCGAGTCCGATATGCAGCGTACTATCATTTATGGACGAGTGTCTGTCTATTCGATACTCCCAAGCTCTTTGGTAAAGCCAATCGTAGGAAAGATACGTCTGATCGCATATCGCGGTCGCCCTTTGAAGACTTCAGGCGCATCCCTAGAGGACAATTCATTGCAGTCGATGCAATCGATCGTCTGCTTGGTTCGACACAGGCTCAGTGGATTCTTCTGTCATACAGTTCAGGAGGTAGAGCCACCAGCGAAGAACTAGATGAGGTTTTGAGAAGAAACGGGAAGTTAATTGACGTAGTGCAGATTGATTACAAAAGAAATGTTATGGGTGGAATGACATGGACGAATGAGTGGGTGAGAGAGTCGATAAAGCCTCACCGTGAATTCTTGTTCCTCTTGGAGAAATAGGTTGCAGTCCATTCTTAGTGAAGATACAGTAGGAAAGGCCTATCGGTTCTCTTGGCCCCCACGCTCCCACCCAAACTTGCCGTGACGCAGTTACCCCCGCTGAAACTCCGCCTCCTCCAACATCCGCGCCAGAATGGGGTGCGTCGCGGGCTTCCGCAAGTCCAACGACGATATGGAAATTGCGCGGAACAAGACCCCCGTGCTCACCGCCGTCTCCACCGACTCACCCTCCTCCGGCAGCGCAACCCCCAGGGCCTCGGCGACATAGCGGGCCGCCACCCTCCCCACCTCGGAGTTGTAGCAGCGCGTCATGACCCGCCCCTGGTGCAAAACAACCACCCCGCTCTTCCCATGACGCAGCGTCACCGGCACCCGACGTTTTGGGATGTCCAGAATCTCCTCGGCGTACTCCCAGGCTTTCGTCCGGCTCACCCCCACGGCGCGTCTATACCTCCGCCAGCCGGTCCCTGACGAAGCCCAGCACCTCCTCCGCCAACTCCAGCGCCCGCCCCGCCTCCAGGTCGTCAAACACGTCGGCCGGGATCCCTCCGGGCAGATAGTTCGGATACCTTGTCAGGTTGTAATACTTGTCCAGGTATATGGCCCGCACCTTCAGAACGTCGAACAGCATCTCGAAGACTCTTGCGTCCTCGCACAGGTCCGCCAGCGAGTGCCCCCAAACATCCTCGGCTCCACGGGCGTAGAGAAATCCCTTCATCGACTTCTCACCGCACTGCTGGGCCATGAAGCACGCCAGGTTGAACCGCTGGTGCTCCCGGGCCAGCCGCGCGTCGGACAGGTCTCGCTCTGCCTGCGCCAGCCACCGGTCCCCCTCGGAAATACGGTTAGGCATCATATACCACCTCCCCCATCTGAATGGCCCTTCCCAGGTTAGAGTCGGATTCGCCCAACTCGTCAAACTCCTCCGGGGTGTACGGATAGAAGTCAACCGCCACCGAGGGCGACAGGTGGCTGTAGTAAAAGTCCGGCCGGCGTACGAAGGGCCGGTCGTCCTCCATGATCATCACCAGCTTCAGCGACGTGTCCGGCTCCACCGTCCCAGGGTAGAGAGGATTCAGCAGGATCGCCCGCCTTACGCCCAGCTGGGGCAGCATGGCGATAATCTTGTCCAATTCTTCCTGCAGCAGCTTCATCCGAAACTGCACAAAGCCCACCCTCATCGGCATATCCCGCCCCCATCGTTCCAGCAAAAGGCGGAATCCATATTTTCCCTTCCCCCTCGATTTGGGAAGGTTAGGATGGGGGTGCTTCCCGACAATGCTCCCGCCATCACTGCAGCTCCCAGTCCAGGATCACCATGTGCGTCTCCCTCGGCCCGTGGGCGCCGATGACCAGCGTTTGCTCAATGTCTGCCGTCCGGCTCGGCCCGGTGATGAAGTTCATGTATGGCCCTGCATCAACGCCGTCCCGCAGGTACGCCGCCCTTCTTATGAGGTAAAGGTCGTCCAGGCCCTCCAGCGTTTGCGAAGGCTTCACCAGCGCCACGTGTACCGGCGGAAGCAGCGACGTTACCCTGCTCACCCCCCGTCGCGGCAGGACGACAACCGTTCCCGTTTCAGCGATCGCGTAGTCAACCCCCGTTATCCCCAGGTCCGCATCTGTCGGGTTGAAACTTCCCGAACTCTCATCCTCTTTGGCCATAACCTGCACGGAAGCGCCTAGCGACGAAAGTGCATCGTCCATCGGCACGTCGTCGAACACCTCCTGCACCGATCTCACCACCCGCCGAGCCACCAAATTCTCTGCAAGCTGACAAACGTACCCAACGGCATCCTCCACCCCCGCCGCCCGGTGCACAACCCAGCCCCGCAACTCCGCCACCCGCGCCAGTTCCTCCACATTCGCCCCCCGGTTTTCAGATAGCCGCACCTGCATCGCCCGCTCCCGCTCCGCAACCGACGCTCGCTTCTCCAGCATGCGGTCGTAGGGACGTTCCGGCGGTCCGGGCCGCCGCCCCAACGCCTTCCGCACCGACGCCAGGAATTGCTCAGGCGGCGTCCCCAGGTTGGAGATCATTGGCCGTCTTGCTCCAGCCGTTCCGACCATATCTGTCGGAAGCTCTTGGGCGCCAGCGCGGGCATGTCCCGCGTCCGTGTCCAGCGAGAGAAGGGCGGCAGCGGCATACGTCGAATGAATCCTCTCTTCGAAAAGGGCCACTGAGCCAGCAAGCCAAGTCTTCGCGTCAGCCCCAGCAGGCCGGGGCTGCTCATCAGCCGCCGATAGCCCGAAGACATCACTCTGTCGGCAAAGGGAGCCTTCTTCGCGTTCAACTCCGAACCTTCTGCGAGGTTCGACCGCAGCTTCAAGAGCATGTGGGGGATGTTGATCTTGATGGGGCAGACGTCCTTGCACGCGCCGCACAGGCTGGAGGCGTTGGGCAGGTCCTTGCTACGTTCCAGCCCAACCAGCACGGGCGAAACCACCGCACCGATGGGCCCCGGATAAACCCAGCCGTAGGCGTGGCCCCCCACCTTCCGATACACTGGGCAGGTGTTCAGGCACGCCCCGCAACGGATGCAGAACAGCGCTTCCCGCAGATCCGGGTCAGCCAGCAGCCTCGACCGGCCGTTATCGACGATAATCAGGTGGTACTCCTCCGGCCCGTCCTCGTCCGTGGGGCGTTTCGGCCCGTAGACGTGCGTCACGTAGCTGCTGATTCGCTGTCCCGTCGCCGCTCTGGGCAGCAGCCGAATGAAGGTGGCCAGGTCCTCCATGGAAGGCACAACCTTTTCCATACCCGTTATCGAGACCAGCACGCGCGGCACCGACGTGCAGAACCGTCCGTTGCCCTCGTTGGTTATCAGCGTCACCGTGCCCGTCTCCGCCACCAGGAAGTTCGCCCCTGTGATACCCATGTCGGCGCTCACCAGCTTCTCCCGCAGCACCTCCCGCGCCGCGCCCGCCATCGCCTCGATGTCCTGCAGGTTCGGACGGTTTATTTTCTCCCCGAAAAGCTCCGACACTTCCTCCTTGGACTTGTGCATTGCCGGGGCGATGATGTGGAAGGGTGTTTCCTCTGCCAGTTGAATGATGTATTCCCCCAGGTCCGTCTCCACCGGCTCCACGCCGATCTTCTCCAGAAACGGGTTCAACCCCATCTCCTCCGACACCATCGACTTGCTCTTGATGGCCAGCTTCAACTCCCTGGACTTCGCAATCTGGCCGACTATCGCCCGGGCCTCTTCGGCGTCCTTCGCAAAGTGCACGTGACCGCCGTTCGCCGTCACCCGTTCCTGGAGCATCTCCAGGTAGTAGTCCAGATTGTCCAGCGTATGCCGCTTGATGTCCCTGGCCTGCAGCCGCAACTGCTCCCAACGCTGGGGCGAAATCTCCTCTATAGCCTCGGCCCGCGCCCCGTCGAACGTGCCCATGGAGCGGCCCAGGTAAGATTGCATCTTTTCGTTGGCCAGCACCTGCGCGGAAGCCCGGCGAAACTCCTGAGTCTTCACCTCAGCCATTATTTTCTCCCGTAGGAAGGTGATGAGTTCCGGTTGGACGTGATTGAAGCAGCGCTATAAGTCCCATGATCTAAGAAGAACCCCAGAGAATCTCTGCCAGGTGCCGTGCCTCCACCTTTGCTCCCTGCCGTCTCAGCCCACCCCGAATCTGCATCAGGCAGCTGGCGTCGCAGGCCGTCACCGTCGACGCCCCGCTCTCCACCACGTTCCTCACCTTGTCGTCCAGCATCGCCTGCGAAATTCCGGGGTACTTCACCGAAAACGTCCCGCCAAACCCACAGCAGGTGGCGGCGTCCTCCAATGGCACGTGCTCCAGCCCTTCAACCCCCTGCAGCAGCGAAACGGGTTCATCTACCGCCTCCAACTCCCTCAACAGGTGGCACGATGGATGATAGGCGACCTTGCCGTCATGGCTCGCTCCCACCTCCGTAATTCCGAGCACGTTAACCAGAAATTGGGAAAACTCGTACACCTTGCCGCTAAACTTCTTCGCCTTCGGCCCATACACGGGATCGTCCCGAAACAGGTCCGGGTAGAAGACCTTCATCATCGAAGCGCACGACCCCGAGGGCACCACAACGTAGTCGCAGTCTTCAAATTCGTCCAGGACGCGACGGCCCAACTCGGCTGCGTCCTTGCGGAAGCCGGAGTTGAAGAGAGGCTGGCCGCAGCAGGTCTGTCCGGGCGGGAAATCCACTCGCACTCCCTGACGACGCAGCACTCCTACGACAGCCTCGCCCACTTCGGGAAAAAGCTGGTCCACCAGGCAAGTCACAAACAGGGAAGCGCGGACAGGGGGCGAATCGGCCATCAGTCCCTCGGCTCAAAGAGTGAAGCTCAGAGTATCAAACCAGCCAAACCACGGCAAGCGCAGCCTGGCAATCAAGGGGATCTGAATCACTGAAACATCCTCGCTAAAGGTCTTCATTGCCGGTATAATGCCAGCCATCCACTCTCCCCCCAACCTTGGGAGGTCCCCCATGACCACCGCAAAACGCGACGACTACGCCTCCCTTGGAATCACGGAGTACTGGCGATTCTACGAGACAGGACAGTACCATGGGACCAAGCTGGCGGGCGACCGGCTGGAGAACGGCGTCTACGTTCCCCTGCACGTCCATGAACTGCCCGGTGGAATTCTGCAAGGGTACAGCGAAGTCCTGGGACTGAACCTGCGCTGGCAGGATGGTGAACTTCACTGGCACGACCCTTCGACGGGAGAGCGACTGCCCACCTTCGAAAGCGAGCGCGCCGCCCGCCTTGAGGCAGAAGCCGCCCGTCGTCAGGCTGAAGAGCGTGTCCGCCAACTGGAAGAACAACTTCGTCAGTCCGAATAACCGGCAATCGACTAAGGATTGGCGGCGCAGCAAGTCTTGAAGGACTCTAGAAACTCTCTAACCCCCCACCATCATCGCAAATCCCATCCTCGACCACGTTCACGAACGCCTCATCCAGGGTGTCGCCGGCCGATATGCACCCCGGCAGGTCCGGCACAGCCACGCCGTAGCTGCTATCGGGGTCCTTATGGACTACTACTGCGAATCTCATTTCCCCCTCCTGGTGCTCCAATCCCAACCGGCCGCAGCTAGGTGGGATCAACCAGTGGCTTGATTCCACTGACGTCTACCCTTCCTCGCGCCACCTCTAGGTCGTAACTGCGCTGAAGGTTCAACCAGAAGTCGGGTGTCATGCTCAGAGCCTGCCCGATTCGTAGAGCAGAATCAGCTGTGATAGACCGGCGGCAATGGACGATATCGCTAATTCGAATCTGGGGAACTCCTATCGCCTTCGCCAGTCGGTATTGTGTGATACCCAACTCCTCCATGATCTCCGCAAGATGCTCACCGGGATGAATGGGTTCGGGGATCGTCATGTGCTTCCCTCCCTAATGATAGTCCGTGACCTCTATATCCATTGCCCCATTATCCGTCCAGACGAAACAGATCCTCCATTGGTGGTTGATTCGGATGCTGTACTGACCTGCCCTATCGCCTCGCAGGCGTTCCAACCTGTGGGAGGGCGGCACCCGTAGGTCAGAGAGTGCACCGGCTGCAACGACCCGTTGAATTCTCATTCGTGCCCGTCTCTGGATGTGCGGCGGCAACCTCCGAACGTGTTTGCCGAAGAAAAGGCTTACTGCATCAGTGTCCCTGAATCGACTCACCACAATTTATAGTAATACAACATGTTACTAACGACAACCATGCGCATCAAGTAATCCGAAAAGTTATCGGGGCGAAAGGGAAAAACTCTTGGCGGGAGTGGGAGGGAGTCGAACCCTCCCATCCCGGTTGTGACGGGATACAACGGATTTGAAGTCCGCAGGAGCCACCGGGCCCCATCCACTCCCGAAAAAAGACAATGTACGTCCTATCAATGCCGATAGGACGCTATGTCACCTGTCGCGCCGAACTCACAACTCGGCGTAGACTGTCGTTAGCTAATTGGCCAGCGCCGCTTCAATCTTCTTCTTCAGCTGCCCCTTTGGCACCGCGCCCACTATCTGGTCCACCGGCTTGCCGCCCTTGAAAATCAGCAGCGCCGGAATGCTGCGGATCCCGTAGGTCACCGCCGTTATCGGGCTGGAGTCCACGTCCACCTTGGCGAAGTCCATCACCCCGTCCATCTCCTCCGCCAGCTCGTCCACAATCGGGGATATCATCTTGCACGGTACGCACCACTCCGCCCAGAAGTCCACCAAAACAGGGCGCTCCGCCTCGACTACCTTCTCATTGAATTCAGCATCATTCACCGCAAAGGGTTTCGCCATCGGTTCCTCCAGTGTAAGGTTTAGTATATGTATCTTCAGCGGGGTATGCGCCCCCTCTGATATTTCAGTGTATACCCGTGCCAGCCGTCGGTCAATCAGAGACGGTGTCACAGGAGAGAACCACGATTGAATCGGCCTTCCATGAATAGAGCGAACGGAAACGGAAGAACGGGCCTCCTCGGCCGCAAGCTTTGCCTGCGCCCCGACTCCTGGGGACGGCTGGGCGAAGCTACATGCGTCGTCGAAGGACACCGCGTCTTCGTCTTCGGCGCCATCCCCGGCGAAGAGGTCGTCGCTGAAGTCTTCCGTGAAAGAAGGCACTACGTTGCCGCCCGCGTTCTGGAAGTCGTCGAAGCCTCCCCCAACCGCGTTGAACCTCCCTGTCCATACTTCGGCCCCTGCACCGGCTGTCAGTGGCAGCACGTCGATTACGACGCCCAACTCCAATACAAGCTCGACGCCGTCATCGACTCTCTCCGACGCGTTGGCGGATTCTCCAATCCGCCCGTCCAGGCGATGCTTCCCTCCCCAGACCGGCTGGGCTATCGTAACCACGCCCGCTTCACCATCGGCGAGAACGGCTCCCTGGGATTCGTGAACCGCGAGACCCGCCAGCACGTCGTTGTTGACAGCTGCATGCTTATGGATCCCGGCGTCAACGGCGTGCTGCAACAGCTCCAGGGCCACTGCGACGAGACCACCCAGCTCTCGGTCCGATGGGGTGTCAACACCGCCGACTACCTGGTGCAGCCCACGCTGAAAGAAGCGAACGTTTCCGTCGAAACCGGCCAGAAGACCTACGTGGAGACCCTCCGGGGTCGCGACTTCCGAATCGCATCGCCGTCCTTCTTCCAGGTAAACATCAGGCAACTCGACCAACTCGTAGATCTCGTCAAGAGCGGCCTCCGGCTCACCGGCGTCGAGACCCTCATCGACGCCTACGCCGGCGTGGGCACCTTTGCCATCCTGCTTGCCCCCTACGCCGGGCGCATAATCGCCATTGAGGACTCACCTGCCGCCGTGGAGGACGCGAAGACCAACGCCGACGGCCTCCCCAACGTGGAGTTTCTGCTTGGACGCACCGAGCAGGCCCTTCCCAGGCTGCAGGATTCACCGGACGGCGTGATTCTCGACCCCTCCCGCAAGGGCTGCCATCCATCCGCGCTCAAAGCGTTGAAAACCCTCAAGCCTCGCCGCGTTGTCTACGTCTCCTGCGACCCCGGCACCCTTGCCCGCGACCTTAAGATTCTATGCAAGGACGCATTCCAGCTGGAGAGCGTCACCCCTGTGGACATGTTCCCCCAGACGCACCACGTCGAATGCGTCGCCGTCCTCACCCTACGGCGTTCGCTGGATGGTCTGCTGCTGGCCTCCTCCTCCCCCCGTAGGCGTGAATTGCTGAAGTCCCTTGGCGCACCCTTCGAAGCTGCCAGCCCCGACGTGGATGAGCGCGTGGAAGACGGAGAACTCCCCGAAGACACCGTCCGTCGGCTCGCCCTCGTCAAAGCTCGGACTGCCGCCGAACGCAGCCCCAACCGCCCCGTCGTCGGGGCCGATACCCTCGTCGTCCTCGATGGCCACGTCCTTGGCAAGCCCGAAACATCCGACCAGGCCCGGCAGATGCTCTTGAGCCTTCGTGGACGTGTCCACCGCGTATTGACGGGAGTGGCCGTCGTTGACGGTCAACGGGGCGAAACGCGCACGTCCCTGTGTGAAAGCCATGTGCTGATGAGAAACTATTCCGCTTCGGAAATCGACAGGTACATAGCCTCAGGAAGCCCCTTCGACAAAGCAGGCGGCTACGGCGTCCAGGACCAGATACTCAACCCCGTTTCCCACGTGGAGGGCTGTCGCTCCAACGTCATCGGACTGCCCCTCTGCACCATAACCATGCTGCTCAAGGAGCTGGGCTTCAACGTGGAGACCCTGTCCCTGCCCATAGAGTGCAGGCGGCACCTCAAGACCCTATCTTTGCAACCTGCTGTTGAATTGGGAATAAAAGAATGAACTTCTTCGGCATCGGCGGCATGGAGCTCATCGTAATACTGCTCCTTGCCTTCATCATCCTGGGTCCGAAACAGCTCATAACCGTCGCCAAGGGGCTGGGTCGGACGATTTCGGAACTCCGAAACGCCATGAACCAGTTCACACGACTTGTCGAAGACGATGACGATGAAAGAAAGGATAGACGCCCCAATTCAAAGGACGGCTCGTGAGCCAGGCCCCTTTCCAAAGCCACCTGCTGGAACTCCGCAAGCGGCTGATGATTTCGGCCCTGGCGGTCATTGTTACCACCATCGCCGCCTTTGCCTTTCACCGCTGGATTATCGATTTCCTCCTCATCCCCGCCGACACGCTGACCGACGATCCGGGCCGCCTGGTATTCATCGACGTCCTGGAGCCCTTCGGTGTTGCCATGAAGGTTTCCATAGTCACCGGAATCGTCCTGGCGTTGCCCATAGTTCTGTCCCAGATAATCCTCTTCGTCTCCCCCGGCCTCACCGGCCGCGAAAAGCGCTACCTCTACGCCTTCCTCCCAGCCGTGCTGCTGGCCTTCGCCGCCGGCGCGGCTTTCGGCTACCTGGTGCTCATCCCGCCTGCCATCAACTTCCTCATCAACTTTGGCGGCGAAATCGCCGAGCCCACCGTCCGTATCAGCAGCTACATAAACCTGATGACCATGCTACTATTCTGGATGGGCGTAGTCTTCGAGACCCCGCTGATAATGCTCATCCTAGCCCGCTTCGGCGTCGTCTCCGCTTCAGGATTCTCCCGCTGGCGACGACATTGGATCGTCGTGGCATTCGTCCTTGGCGCCCTGATCACTCCCACCTTCGACCCCATCAATCAGTCCCTCGTCGCCATCCCCCTCATCATCCTCTACGAATTCGGCATCCTCCTCGCCAAGCTCATGGGCCGCAAACCCGCCACCGTCGACCAAGCCGAATAGACCGCCCGCCCCCAAATCAAAAGCCCCCCGATTCGGGGGGCCTGACGCCGTCAAACAGTAGCGGCTGCTACTTTTCCGCCTCTGTCTTCTCCGTAGCCTCCACCGGCTCCTCCTCAGGCTTGCTTTCGCCCGTCACGCCGCGCTTGAACGCCGAGATTCCCTTGCCAAGGGCAGAGCCTATCTCCGGCACGCGTCCGGCCCCGAATATCACCAACACAATGGCCAGGATGATTCCCAATTCCAACGGTCCTAGCTTAGGCATGGGGCCTCCCTTACTCCGAAATGATTACCCCAAAGAATAACACGCTCCATCCAGCCCATTCAATCCGCCCCGGCGCCCATACATATCCTTCCCCCACACTCGGATGACGGATGAAACCCGCCACTATCAACGCCCGATTTCACCTATCCAATGCCAAACTCTCTGAAGTGGTAGACACGATTGAAGGGCCGCCACATATCCGGACATGCTATACTTTAGAAACACTTATCCGGTTGGTGAAGAATGCGCACCCTCAGAGTCGCCCTCGCCCAGATGAATTCAGTCGTAGGAGACCTTCGGGGCAACGTCCGGCGCATCCTGGAATTCACGGACAGGGCCCGAAACATGGGCGCAGACGTCGTAGCCTTCCCTGAAATGGTCATCACCGGCTACCCGGCCGAAGACCTCCTCTTCCGCACCGCCTTCATCAGCGACAACCTCAAGGCCCTCGGCAAGGCCCTCGAAGGCTCCCGAGACATCGCCATGGTCCTCGGCTACGCTCACCCCGTCGATGGCCGTGTCTACAATGCCGCCGCCATCGGCAGTCAGGGCAGGCTCGTCGGCATGTATCGCAAGCACCATCTGCCCACCTACGGTGTCTTTGACGAAGACCGGTATTTCCTCTCCGGCTCCAGCTTCCCCATCTACGACATCGCCGGCGTCTACGTGGGTGTCAACATCTGCGAAGACATCTGGTTCAACGACGGCCCCACCGTTCGCCAGAGCTCCTCCGGCGCCGAGGTCATCATCAACATCAGCGCCTCTCCCTATCACGTGGACAAGCAGCGAGAGCGAGAAGAAATCGTCCGAAGCGCGGCCAGTGACAACGGCGTTTACGTCGCCTATGTGAACCTGGTCGGAGGCCAGGACGAGCTGGTCTTCGACGGCGCCAGCGTGGTCTTCGACCCGTCGGGCTGTCTCATCGCCCGCGGTCGCGAGTTCGAGGAGGACCTCCTCGTGGTAGACATCCCCCTGCCGGACGAGCGACCCGCCGCTCCCGTTGACCTCAGCGAGACCTCCGCCGGTTCCGTCATCCACGTGTCCGGCCCATTCGACGGGAGCCGTCCGACTCTGCAATCTGACCTGGTAGCCCCGGTTCTGAAAGGCCCCGCGGAAGTCTACAATGCCCTCGTTGTCGGTACCCGCGACTACGTCAGAAAGAACGGCTTCTCCAAGGTCCTCGTGGGTCTCTCCGGCGGCATCGACTCCGCCCTCACCGCCTGCGTCGGCGCCGATGCCCTCGGCCCCGAAAACGTCAAGGTGGTCGCCATGCCCTCCCGCTTCTCCAGCGAGGGCAGCCTCCTCGACGCTGCTGCTCTGGCAGAAAATCTTGGCCTGGAGATGTTCACCATCCCCATAGAAGAGGGCCATCAGGCCATGCTGAATATGCTGTCGGACCCCTTCGACGGCACCCAGCCGGGCATCGCCGAGGAAAACGTCCAGGCAAGACTCCGCGGCAACCTCCTCATGGCCCTCTCCAACAAGTTCGGCTGGCTCGTCCTCATCACCGGCAACAAGAGCGAAATGGCCATGGGTTACGCCACCCTCTATGGCGACATGGCCGGAGGGTTTGCCGTCCTGAAAGACGTGCCCAAGACCCTGGTCTACGAGCTCTGTCGATGGCGTAACGGGAACGGCTCCCCCAAGGACGTCATACCCATCGAGATAATCGAAAAACCTCCCAGCGCCGAGCTGCGTCCCGACCAGAAGGACGAAGACTCCCTCCCGCCCTACGACGTTCTCGACGGCATCCTGCAGGCCTACGTGGAGGACGACAAGAGCTACCAGAAGATTGTCGACCTCGGCTACGACGACGCCACTGTCCGTCAGGTAATGACCGCCGTGGACCGCAACGAGTACAAACGACGCCAGTCCCCGCCCGGCGTAAAGATCACCGGCAAAGCCTTCGGCAAAGACCGCCGCCTCCCCATCGTAAACGGCTACCGCCAGTTCTAACCCCCTCAACAGCCGGACCCGCTGAGGTAGCCGAATCTCTCCAAAACTGCTACAGTAGGCGTATCCCAATCGCACAGGCATTTTGAGGCGGCGTATAAGCCAATGGCAAGAGTCCCTTCTCCCATATACCTTGATCCATCCTTTGCAAATGGAGCGGAACAATCTTCCGTCCGAACTCTGCGACGTCCACGACGCGCCATAGCCTTCGGCTGGTACGGCGGCAAGTACAGCCATCTGGATTGGCTGTTGCCTCTTCTGCCCGATTGCCACCACTACTGCGAACCCTTTGGCGGTTCAGCCGCCGTTCTCCTCAACCGCGACCCTTCTCCTGTAGAAACCTACAACGACATCGATGGTGAAGTTGCCAACTTCTTCAAGGTGCTGCGAGATGCGAGAGACGAACTGGTAGAAATTATCGGCTTGACTCCCTTCTCCCGGGAGGAGTTTTACCTGGCTCTGTCTGGTGAGGTGGAAGGAATTTCAGATCTGGAGCGGGCGCGTCGGTTCTTCGTGAGGGCCAGACAAGCCCGGACCGGCTTGGCGCAAACGGCCACCCTGGGAAGATGGGCCAACTGCAAGAACACCAGCCGAGCCGGAATGAGCGGTGTAGTTTCCCGGTGGCTGGGTAGCGTCAAGGGCCTGCCCGGAATTGCAGAACGCCTCCTTCGTGTCCAGATTGAAAATCGTCCCGCTATCGAAGTTATCAAGCTGTACGATAGCCCCAAGACTCTCTTCTACTGCGACCCGCCCTACGTTCACAGCACACGGGGCGATAATAAGGCCTACCAGTTCGAGATGAGCGAGGACGAACACGCGGAATTGGCGTTGGCTCTCACTGACTGCGAAGGAATGGTGGCCGTTTCCGGATATCAATGCGAATTGATGTCGGACTTGTTCCGGGGATGGCGAAGGCACGACGCCCCGCCAAAGAGCATTCACTCTTCCAAGGGCCTGCGCCAAGAAGCCCTCTGGACCAACTTTTAGCATATTCCCTTACTGTTCTTTCCATGCCGATAGATTACGAAAGGGCAAGGAAGCTACTTGAGTGTAGCCACGCCCAGGCCGAGGAACTTCTCCTGAAGGGATCTCTACCAACGGCACCGGCCTGCATAGAAGAAGCTTGCCAAGCTATTTTCGCCTCGCGTACTCAAGCTTTTAGAGAAGTATTGCTGGGTTGTCTGGTCGCTCGAATCCAGGATAAGAGCATAGATATCCAGCAGCCATACGTCAGCCAAGGCCCCAATGCATTCAGTGGACGTAGCTTGGACGAGAATGTAGTCAATCGATTCTTGCAGGGTAAGCGCATCCCCTGTTCTCGTGGTCCCTATTTGAGCGTATTCAGAAGGTCAGTGGGCTTGGTTGTGGCCACAAGAGATGGCATTAGAGATAAGGAAGCCTACGACAGATTACTATCCTGTCTAAGATTCACTAAGCAGGCTTCAAATGATGCCGAACTGCAGAACCTTCTCACTTACGTCGTCTTTAAGTTTGTGCAGCTGAGGGAAGAGGCGAATATTCCCCTTGCTAGACTTCATAGAATTAGCTTGGTCCAATTCGATCAGTTAATATCGGGTCTTCTGGATACTCCAAGTGGGGGGCGTTTCCCGGCTCTCCTTGTGGCGGCAGGATTTATCGCCATCAAGGAATACTTGGCACTGGATTGGATTGTCACTTATCAGGGCATTAATGTCGCGGACACTGCGTCGGGAGCAGGCGGGGATATCACAATCGAGAGCAATGACAAAACTTTGATGACTGCAGAAGTAACAGAGCGGACGGTGGACAGGTCTCGAATAATAGCTACATTCAACACCAAGATAGCACCGCAGGAATTGGGGGACTACCTCTTTTTCGTGAAGTCAACAGAAGTAGACGCGGAGGCTTTGCAGCAATTACGCCAGTACTTTGCCCAAGGGCATGAGGTTAACTTCGTTGTGATAAAGGATTGGCTGCTAATGGTATTGGCTACCATCGGACGTGAGGGAAGGGTAATTTTCAACAGGACATTCATGGATTTGCTGGATGACGCCGACGTTCCTACTGCCTTGCGGGTAACCTGGAACGATATGGTGGAACAGTTGACAACAACCTAACCCCCCCTTCCCCCTCTCCCCACCCCGTGATAACATCCCCCTAACCCTATCCCCGGAGGTGCCCTATGGCCGCCGTCAAATACTCCCTCGAAGAATTCATCCACGACATGGACGCCCTGCTCGCCAAAACTCCCGACCAGCAGCGCATCTTCGATGAAGGCTCCACCTATCTGGAGAGACTCATCCGCAACCCGGAAGCCATCCCGGAAGAGTACCGTCGTCCCCTCGGTCGCGGCCCCCGCGCCCTCCACGGCAGCTACAAGCTCCACCAGGGCGAAAACGGACTCGCAATCTCCTCCGTCATCTGGGGTCCCGGCGACCACATCGGCCCCCACGACCACCGTACCTGGGGCATGATCGGCGTCATGGAAAACGTCCTCGCCGAGACCCGCTTCCGCCGCCTCGACGACCGCACCAACGCCGATTACGCCCACCTGGAAAAGGACCGCGTCGCCCTCTCCAAGCCCGGGGAAGTGTCCCTCCTCATCCCCGAAGTGGACGAAATTCACGCCATCGACAACGAGAGCGACCTACCCACCGTGGAAATCCATGTCTACGGCAGGTCCCTGGAAGGCCTCCAGCGGTCCAAATTCGACCTCAAGACCGGCCGCGTCCATTCCTACGTCTCCGGCAAAGCCAGCAACGAATAATCCCTTACCCCATAGATGTGGGATGGATTGAGCCTCCCCCGCCCCTGACGCGGAGATTGGGAGTGCTTTCGCATTCATTCCCACCGTCTACACTTTCGACCGGGAGGCAAAATGCCCACCTTCACCACTGCCCAGGAACTCCGCGCCCTCCTCTCCTCGCAGAAGGAATTCGCCCTCCTGGATGTCCGCGACGCGGGCAGCTACAACAGCGCCCACATCCCGGGCGCCAGCCTTCTTCCCCGCCACCGCATCGAATACCACCTGCCCTCCCTCGTCCCTTTCCTCGGAGCGCCAATCATCTTCTGTGACGACGCCGGACATCAGGCCCCCCTCGCCGCCGACACCGCCCGGCGCATGGGCTACACCCGCGTATCCGTCCTCGAAGGCGGCGTCAATCTCTGGACCTCCCTCGACTTTCCCACCCAGTGGGGCACCAACGTCCCCAGCAAGGACTTCGGCGAGCGCATGGAGGTGGAGTACCGCGTCCCCGAAATCGATTCCATTGAACTGAAGCGGCGCATCGATTCCGGCGAAAAGCTGGTCATCATGGATACCCGCACCCCCGAGGAATACCGCAATTTCAGCATCCCCGGCGGACGCAGCGTCCCCAACGGCGAGCTTGCCCTCCACGTAACCGACATCCTCGAAGAGCACGGCCCGGACACCACCGTTATCCTGAACTGCGCCGGACGCACCCGCAGCATCATCGGCGCCCGCGCCCTCCAGCGCATGGGCGTCCCAAACGTCTACGGCCTCAAGAACGGCACGGCCGGCTGGGCTCTGGCCGGCCTTGAGTTGGAGACCGGCGCCGACAGGCTGGACTTACCCCAGGTCTCCGAGGAAGGCGAAGCCCGTGCCGCCTCCTACGCTGGTCAGGCGGCCATGGAAGACGGTGTGCAGTTCATGGACCTGGATGGACTCAAGCAGGCCATGGCCCTTGCATCCCGCGAGACCGTCTATCTCGTCGATGTCCGCCGCGAGGAGGAGTACCGCGCCGGTCACATCCCCGGCTTCCGCTGGTTCCCCGGCGGGCAGGCAGTTCAGCGGGCCGACGACGTTGCCCCCGTCCGGAACGGGCTTATCATCTTCACCTGCGACGGCCGCGTCCGCTCAACCCTCGTCGCCTCCTGGTTCCGGCAGATGGGCTTCCCAAACGTCTATGCCCTCCAGAACGGCGTCACCCTCTGGTCTGCCGAAGGCAACAACCTGGAACAGGGCATGCCTGAATCCCAACCCTTCGGCGTTGATGACGCGAAGGCCAAGATTCGGTCAGTCACTCCTCAAGAAGCAGCGGCGATGGCCCAATCCAGGAAAATCTTCGTTGGCATGAGCCCTGAATTCGCCGCCGGACACGTCCCCGGCTCCCGTTGGACTCCCCGCGGCTGGCTCGAATTCACCATCGCCGACGTTGCCCCCGACAAGGACGAACCCATCCTCGTCACCTGCGCCGACGGCGTGGACTCACTCCTGGCAGCAGCGACCCTTGGAAAAATGGGTTACGGCAGCGTCTCGGTGTTGGAAGGCGGCATGAAAGCCTGGACGGGAGAGGGCCTCCAGGTGGAGACCGGTCTCTCCGGTGTCATGACGCCTCCCACCGACGTGGTTGTCATGGGCCCCCATCGCTCTTACGCCGACACCATCAACTATCTCCGCTGGGAAACTGACCTCGGCCACAAATACACCCCCAAGGCCTGAGATCGGGTGTTGCTTTGCGGGACCGTATCCCTGGCAACCTGCTGTCTTGCACAGCGTCCAAATGAAGTTGGTCAACCGAATACTGCCAACAAGCCCGCACCCCTCAGTAGTACGTTCCAAAGGGTCTAACGCAGCATGAAGGAAATCACCATATACACTGATGGCGCGTGTGCCGGCAATCCCGGCCCTGGCGGCTACGGGGTGGTGCTCAAATTCGGTGAGCACCGCCGAGAGATCAGCGGTGGCTATCGACAGACCACCAACAACCGCATGGAACTCATGGGGCCAATCAGATCCCTCGAAGCGCTCAATCAAAGTTGCCGCGTAGTCATCCACAGCGATTCGAAATACGTCGTCGATAGTATGCAGAAGGGCTGGGCCGAGCGTTGGAGGGCAAACGGCTGGAAGAGGAACAAGCGAGAAAAGGCCATTAACCCTGACTTGTGGAAGATGCTTCTAGAACTCTGCAAAAAGCACGACGTTGAGTTCAGGTGGGTCCGAGGACACTCCGGAGACCCGGAAAACGAGCGATGTGACCAGCTTGCGGTAGAAGCGGCGCACCGCGACGATCTCCCCATTGACGAAGGATATGAGTCGGCCTCAAGGACGCGTCAAATGCTCTAACGAGCACGTTTGGCTACTTGGAACGCGCCAGCAACTACCCCCGGAATTCCCCCTAATTCACAGCCTGACAGAATTGCTGTTCTCTGTACAATGTGCTAATATAGCGCACATTGGAGGCGAAATGGCAAAGAAGCAAGAAAATGCCCTGGATATAGCCCTTAATCAGATTGAAAGACACTTCGGCCGCGGTGCCGTTATGCGGCTTGGCGAATCCGACACCGTCCACGCCACTGAGGTCATCCCCACCGGTTCCCTATCCCTGGACCTGGCCCTCGGCGTTGGCGGCATCCCCAAGGGCCGCGTGACCGAAATCTACGGCGCAGAGTCCGCCGGCAAGTCCACCCTGGCCATACACGTCATGGCCGAATGTCAGCGTCTTGGTGGCATCGCCGCCTACATCGATGTTGAACACGCTCTGGACCCCGTCTATGCCGGCAATTGCGGCGTGGATGTCGAGTCTCTCCTTGTGTCCCAGCCCGATGACGCCGAACAGGCCCTCGAAATCACCGAGTACCTGGTCCGCAGCGGCGCCGTCCAGGTGGTGGTCGTCGACAGCGTCGCAGCCCTTGTGCCCCGCTCCGAAATCGAAGGCGACATGGGGGATACCCACGTCGGCCTGCAGGCCCGGCTCATGTCCCAGGCCTTGCGGAAACTTACCTCCGCCATCAACCGCTCCAACACCGCCGTGGTCTTCATAAACCAGCTGCGCGAAAAGGTCGGTGTCATGTTCGGCAGCCCGGAGGTCACACCTGGAGGTCGTGCCCTCAAATTCTATAGCTCCGTCCGCATCGATCTGCGCCGTGTGGAAGCCCTCAAGAAGGGATCTGACATTGTTGGCAGCCGTGTCCGCGCCCGTGTGGTCAAGAACAAGGTGGCGCCTCCCTTCCGCGTCGCAGAATTTGACATAATGTACAGCAGGGGCATCAGCTGGACCGGCGACCTGCTTGAGTTGGGCACCGAGCAGGGCCTCATTTCAAAACGAGGATCCTTCTACTCCTACGGCGAGACCCGCCTCGGCCAGGGTAGAGAGAACGCCAGGCAGTTCCTCGAAGAGAACGATGTCATGGCGAAGGAGATCGAAGCCCTGATCCGCGGAGAAAAACCGGAACCCGTGGCTGAACCCGCTCCCGCTCCCGTCGACTGATACCCATCGACTCCCGCCGGAGTGGAAGGAAGTCCTCCAACCGTCCAGGGACGCCTCGAAGCCCCCTGGACGTCGCCCTCCGTTTCCTCTCCTACCGCGGGCGCAGTGTCTCGGAAATCCGTCGCCGCCTGGCCAGGGACTTCTCCCCGCAGCAGGTGGAGGAAACCGTCGCCCGGCTCAAGGAGTCCGGTCTGCTGAACGACGCCGCCTTCGCCAAAGCCTGGCGGAGCAGCCGCGAGCGCCATGCCCCCCGCTCCGGTTACATGATTCGGCAGGAGTTGGCAAAGCGTGGCGTAACGGGCGAGGTCGCCGAAAAGGCCCTCGAAGGCCTCGACGAGGAAGACATGGCTCAACGCGTCGGAGCAAAGTTTCTGCGACGACTGGCCGGCCTGGACCGCCGCGCCTTCTACAACAGGATGATGGGTTATCTGCGCCGCCGCGGCTTCAACTACCGCATCTCCGCCGACACCACCGCCCGTCTCTGGGCAGAGCTATCTGACCCTGCTGATTGATATATACACCGCCAGCCCCAGGAACAGCAGCCCAAATCCAATGTCCAGAAAGTCGTACCTGTACCTCACGGGCTGCGACATTATGACCGCCGTCGCCGCCGCAAAGGCCACCGCAACCCCGGCCCCTGCGATGATTGACAGCCCAAGCCCCCTCTTGCGATTCGTAACCCGACTTACGGCCTCACCCAACAGATAACCCAGTCCGGCCGCCAGAATTCCCGTCACGAAGGGAAAGTGACCGAACTCCAGCCGCAGGATCGCCCCGACCGTTCCCAGAATACCCCCCAAAAACAGCGCGGTTACCGACGCCAGCAGATACTGCGTTGCGCTCACGTCGAACACCGGCGCCCTCCGCACCCTCGCGCAGTCGTTGCACCGGCTCCCCACCGGCGTTTGAATCATGCACCGGGGGCAGATGAACTTCCCGCACCGGCCACATGCCAGCCTCGTCTCCACGTTCGGGTGCGTAGGGCAGTAATTCACCGTCTCCTGATATTCCATTTCCCCCTCAACCTCCGGACTCCTTGAAAGAAGTTGGCGACCGGGTTACCCATTCGTCCCGGTCATCCACGTCCCGGTCCCTGACCAGCCTGTTGAACAGCACCTTGGTCGTCGAATAGCCGGGAACGCTGGGCTTCCCATTTGCCGTCAACCGTCTCAGGACTATTATCCCAATCATACCAAAGCAGTACCAGATCACCACGGCGGACTGGCCCAGCAGGTACGACCACAGGGGCAGCAGCAGCAGCGATACCAGCACCATCAGCGCGGACCGTCGGATGAAGTACCCCGGCAGTCCCACGGCAATAAAAAGCCAGAGCTGGTAGAACCCCATCGCGAGAAGCCCTCCCGCCGCCGTCCCGATGCCGCGCCCTCCCTGGAACTTCAGGAATATGGGCCAGTTGTGGCCGATGATGGACAGCAAACTGGCGATGGCCAGCGCTGGTGCATTCCTGTCGAATCCCATGAGAAAGTTCGCCGTCCACACGCCGGACGGCCCGTCCACCGAAGCGTTCAGCAGCACAATCCCCACCCACACCGGCGAAGCCCCCTTCACAAATACCTCAAAGACTCCCAGCGGAATCAGCCACCGCTTCCCCACGTGCTCGAAGACGTTGGAGCCGCCCACGTTGCCGCTGCCGTACTTCCGGATATCGATGCCGCGCACCCACCGTCCGATGATGTAGGCAGTGGGGATGGAGCCTACCAGGTAGGAATAGGCGAATAGCAGGGCCAGTTCCACGACGCAGCGACCCTTCCGAGCCTAGTCTTCCGTTGGGTTGGCCACGCCGCCGGCGCAGCTGGCGCGCAGCGCTTCCACCACCTCTTCCGGCGGCCCGATGTGCCCCGGCAGCGTCTCGTCATCCTGTCCCAGGGCGTGATAGTCGCTGCCCCCACACGGTAGCAGGTCGAATCGGCGGGCAACTTCCCGCAACTGTCTGACCGTCTTGGGGGGGTAGTGGCTGTAGTACACCTCCATGCCGGCCAGTCCGGCGTCCTTCATGCGGACAAGGTGCGAGTCCAGGTTGTTCACGTAGGAGGGATGCGCCAGCACCGCCGCTCCCCCCACGCCACGAATGATGCCGACGGCATCTTCCGGCGTGAGCTTCTGACGTTCCGCGTATGCGGGACCGTCCCGTCCCAGGTACAGGTCGAAGGCCTCCTTCACCCCGGGCACGTATCCCCGCTCCACCATCGCCAGCGCTATGTGAGGACGTCCGACCGCCCCGTCGCCGGCGAAATGCAGCACCCGATCCCATTCCACGGGTAGCCCCAATTCGCCCAGCTTGTTCACCATGGCTTGCCCCCGGCCGATTCTTCCGTCCCGGAATCCCGAAAGCACCTTCTGGAACTCCTCGTTCTTCCAGTCCAGGAAATATCCGAGTACGTGTATCTCCGAGTCTCCCGCCTCCGTGCTCAGCTCAATGCCCGGTATCAGCGTCAGCTCCGGAAATCGTTCCTTAGCCTCGTAGGCCTCCGGCAGCCCCTCAGTGGAGTCGTGGTCGGTTATGGAGGCGATCCGAATTCCCCGCTCTCCCAGGAGGTTCACCAGTTCCGTGGGCGTCAGCCGCCCGTCGGATGCCGTTGTGTGCAGATGCAGGTCTACTGTTGCCAATGTGTTCACTCCACCAGCCGGTCCACCCGCTCCACGCGGGAAGCCCGGCCCGTCTCCTCGTCAATCTCTACCATCACCGAATTGAAGGTCACCGGCCCTTTCGCCACCGAAAAGCGCTGCGGAGTCTGCGTCAGAAACTTCTCAAGTACCACGTTGGGGTCCGTCCCGATGACCGAATTTATCGGGCCCACCATCCCCAGGTCAGTAACGAAGGCTGTTCCCTCCGGCATGATGCGGTGGTCCGCCGTGGGCACGTGGGTATGAGTGCCGACTACTGCGCTCACCCGCCCGTCCAGAAACCAACCCAACGCCTGCTTCTCCGATGTTGCTTCGGCGTGGAAGTCCACCAGTACAATCGTCTCCGGCGGCCCTCCCACCTCCGCAAGCACCCGCTCCGCCTCCCGGAAGGGACAGTCCAGCGGCTCCATGAATACCCGCCCCATCAGGTTCAAAGTTACCACGTTTCCCACCCGCAGATGGCCCCTGCCCGGCACCCCTGGCGGAAAATTGGATGGCCTCACAATGGGCAGGTCCTCCTGCAAATGCGGGATGATCTCCTTCTTCTTCCAGATGTGGTTGCCCGTCGTCAGCACGTCAACCCCCGCCTGCAAAAGCTGCTGTGCCGTCTTGTATGTAATTCCCAATCCCCCGGCGGCGTTCTCTCCGTTGCACACCACCAGGTCCAGCCCGTACTCCTCGCGGAGGGATGGCAGCAGCCTCTGGACCGCCTTGCGGCCCGGACTGCCCATGACGTCCCCAATCATCAGCACACGCACGGGAGATTACTCCTTCCTTCCCGGACCCCAGCCGTGGGGATGGCCCGAACACAGGCGGACTCCGGTCTTTTCGTGCCGGCAGCCCGCCTGCAAATGTTCAGAAATGCGCTAGTCATGGCGGCAGTCGTCCAGCACCCCGGGGGAGCTAGTGGGCAATTTCCACGTTTCGCGTTTCACGCACCACGGTCACCTTGATCTGACCGGGGTAGATCAACTCGTCCTCCACCTTCTTGGCCACGTCCCTGGCAAGCACTGCAGCCTCGAAGTCGTCAATGTGCTCTGGCCGGACGATTATCCGCACCTCGCGGCCCGCCTGAATGGCATAGGCCTTCTGCACTCCGTCGAAGCTGGTTGCGACGCCCTCCAGGGCCTCCAGCCGCTGGATGTACTGCTCCAGGCTCTCCTTGCGGGCGCCGGGTCGGGCCGCGCTGATGGCGTCGGCGGCGGCAACTATGAGTGCCTCCACCGAGCCCCGGTCGTCCTCGTGGTGCTCCACGATAGCCCGGCGGACCTCGGAGTCGATTCCGTACTTCTCGGCAATGTCGTCGCCTATGTCCACGTGGCTGCCCTGCACTTCGTGTGTCATCGCCTTGCCGATGTCGTGCAGCAGTCCTCCCGCCTTGGCGACTTCTATGTCCGCCCCCATCTCGGAAGCGATCATGCCGGCCAGCAGGGATACTTCCACCGAATGTTGGAGAATGTTCTCTCCGTAGCTGTAGCGGTACTTCAGCCTGCCCAGCAGTTTCTTCAGTTCCGGATTCAGCCCCTTCACATTGGCGTCGAAGGTGGCTTCCTCACCCGACTTGTAGATGGTCTCCTCCACCTCAACCTGGGCCTTGCCGACAATGTCTTCGATCCGGCTGGGATGGATGCGGCCGTCCTGAATCAGCTTCTCAAGCGCAATTCGCGCTATCTCCCGTCGGATGGGATCGAAGCAGGAGATGGTGATCATTTCCGGTGTGTCGTCAATCAAAATGTCCACGCCCATGGCGGCCTCCATGGCGCGTATGTTGCGGCCTTCCCGGCCTATCAGGCGTCCCTTCATTCCGTCGCTTGGCAGGGATACCCGGGACGTACTTCTTTCTGAGACTACGTCCGAGGCCAGCCGTTGAATAGCCAGCGTGATTACCTTCTTGGCCTCCTCGTCGACCTTGTCCCGCATCTGGCGCTCAAGCTCGTAATAGCGCTTGGCCAGGTCGTGGTTCATCTCCTGCTCTGCGCGAGCCAGGACCACGCCGCGGGCCTCCTCGGGGGAGAGGCCGGCGATTCTTTCCAGCTGTTCAAACTGCTCCTGTTTAAGCTCTTCCAGGCGGGCCTTGTCTTCCTCTACGCCCGCCTCCTTGGTTGAAATTGCGGTTTCCCGCTTGTCCAGGGTGTTTTCCCTGTTCTCTAGATTTTCCTCTCTTCGTCGAAAGCGCTTCTCTTGGGTGCGCAGGTCGCGTCGTCTATCTTTGAGTTCCTCTTCAGCGCCCGACCGGAGTTTCAAGGCAGCTTCTCGCCCTTCTAGTATGAGTTTCCTCTTCTGCTCTTCTGCCTCCTCGATTATTTGTTGAGCTTCTAGCCTGGCGGCCTTGATGCCTTTGCCTGTCAGTGCTGAGAGGAAGGCGGTAAAAAAGTTCGGCAAGATGGTCACCGTCCTTCCGAAAAACTAGACCCTACTATTCAGTTGTCAGTATTTGATGTGCAGGAATCCGAATTGCGTAATCATATCCCCAGCGGAAACAGGGTGTCAAGAATCCACTGCTTATCTGGGTACGGGTTGTTATCGGGGCCGGCGCCTATGCTTCGCTAGGCAGCAACTCCTTTTGGCCCGTGGCGAGCGCTATCCCCAGGACGAAATAGCAGACAAGTCCAAGAAACAGCGAGCCGCTGGAAATCAGAATCAATACGCTGAAGTCCAGGTTGTCGAAGTGCTGCACAACCGCCAGGTTCAGCAGCAGAAGCACTCCTACGAGTACCAGACCGAACGCTGCAAGCTTGAACAAGTTCATCTCCGAGAACCTTGAAGCGATACCCAGTCCCAATAGAATGGACGCTAGGCAGGAGATGGACAGGAACGCGATGTGCAACGCGCCGCCGACGCTATAGACGGTCAGCGCTATGTCTTGGAGCATGGCTTCCTGCCCTGCTCCCGTTCCCGAACCGATGCCCTTCTCCATGACGTGGACGACCATGTGATTCGTGGCCGTCTGCATAATGAAGATTACCCAGGCAAGAATCATCCCGATCAGACCGGCCCACAAGATCATCTCAGTCAGAGTCCGATGACCTCCCGTCAGGCGGAAGAACGGCATCACGCCGAATATGAACAGCAGTACCCCGAATATCATCAACAGGCTCATCGCGTGGCTGAGTAGAGAATGGTCCGCCAGTGCGTTGACTGCCTCAGAAAAATTGGTCTGGTCCACCGAGCCGACAATAGGCCCGCCCGGTGTGAAAAGGATCCCAACAAGCAGGAGAATCACCCCCAGAATAAGGGCCTTGCCCGCCAGCCTATTGGTCGTCATCATACTACTCATAATATCAACCTGAACCCCCTTTCAGATTTGATATTGGATGCTATCAGTCATCTCCTCCGGGCGCAAGGATGCAAATTCGTCTACCGCCCTAGCCTCCCCACTCCAATTTCGTCTTCAAATGATTAAGTACACTGTATGGGATCTTCTTTTCCCGCTGCAAACGCCCCACAACAATCCCTGGCGCTATTCCCTGTCTGTCTGCGAACGCGCAAACATCTCCGGCATCGAAGATGCGAGCGTCTGAAAACCGCCCCCAATCCTTGCGGGGAATAAGAAAATCGGCCGCCCAACGATCGGCTGCTCTCTCATCCTCCTCTGTCTGATTGTCATCCGTCTTTACGTATAACCCACGCTTGCCGTGGAGCAAAATGTGTGCGGCTTCGTGAAAAAAGCTGAACCATAGCTGATCATCCCGCAGGTGACGCGCGGTCAGCTGGATCAGCGCCTTTTGGGGAGATATCCAACGCGTGGCGGCGTGTAAAGACATCCTGGGGAAAGGCTTGATGATTGTCAGGGCTACCCCCGTCTCTCCGCAAAGCCGCTGCGCCTCCATTATGGAATCCAAATTGCACCCCGCAGTTAGGGACCGAATTCTTTTGAGGGCTAGAATGAACGACGCCTTGTCGTATGGCTCCGTGGTCAACTCTCCCGCCGCCAGCTCCCCCAACCGAAGCCAGGTAGCCAACACATATTTGTCGCTGTTAAAGGACGGCGAGTGTCTAAACGCCACGTTGGCAGGCAGCTTTTCTCCATAATTGGACTCCCACACGTCCACGTTGTCGACACCAAAGAACCGCAAGACTGCCCCCACCCAGTCTCCTTGCTTGGCGGGCCTTTCAATCACTCCCCTCTTTACCAATTCGTACAAGGGGAAGTTCTTTGCCCACGCAATCTTCTTCGACGCAGCTGCCGCCTCCGCCTCACGCTGCAGAAAGAGGCGGTAGTCCGCCTCGACGCCAAGCCATATCCGGGCATCCAACCCCAACGCCTTCTCCAGCTGGACCGCCGTCGCCGGTTCCACTGGCGCCCTCCCGGATACAATCTCGCTGATCAGCTTCGGGGATCGGTTGCACCGCCTCGCCAATTCGGCTTGAGACATCTGCAACGCTTGCAGCTGCTCCTCGAGAATTTCACCCGGCGGCACCGCGTAGTCCGGCTCATAGATGTAAGTTGCTCTGGCCATAGCTGTCCTCCCTAGTGGTAGTCTACAACCTCCAGGATCAAGATCGCGGTAACCCTTCTTCTGTCCAGGCCTCCTGTATCCCCCATCGGTAGAGGATCTTGGTTGGGCTCGAATACAAGCCGGCGTGGATGCGACAGGTCAACCGCAAACTGCCCCAATCGATCACCTGTCAGCTGGTGGAGCCGCATCGGTGGAGTGGTGGGAACGCGGGATAGGTTTGGAGCATTTCTCAAGACTGCCATTCTTCTCTTTATGACCCGCGCCATTTCAACCCCATACCTCTTCTGAAGATTCCTATCTGAGTTGAAATCCTTTTGGAGCCTACGTGTCTTGAAACTTATCTCCACTCTCTCGTGCCAATGCCAGATTCCCTCTAGAGACCTTATTTCGTTTCCGATCTCGTAACAATTATGCTACACTGTTGCATGGATATCAACTGGGTATTGTCACCCCCTCTCCCTTGACACCCCCTTTCGCCGTGAGATAGCATTTTCCTTTAATCCCACGCACTGGAGGGGAACAATTTCGGCCCTCATCCGGGCCGCCACCCTCGGGGATATAGCTCAATTGGGAGAGCGCGGCGTTCGCAATGCCGAGGTTGGGGGTTCGATTCCCCCTATCTCCACCTTTTGCCCCTGTAGCTCAGAGGATAGAGCGGTGGCTTCCTAAGCCGCGCGTCGGGGGTTCGAATCCCTCCAGGGGTGCCACAGGAGCGTAGCTCAGTCTGGTCAGAGCGCTGGTCTCCAAAACCAGTGGTCGGGG
>CAYQLZ010000008.1:0-100151 GCA_964418665.1 uncultured Dehalococcoidia bacterium
TATCCTTCTCTCAACACCTCCGCATCTTTCAGTCAGTTTTTAGGATAGTCACTAACTTGCCCTCCGGTCCGTAGAGATGTACGTGTCCTGCCGGTTGGTTAGACTTCCATAGCTGCGACTTACCGCTCGGGTAAGTGAAGATGATAAGAAATATGCCCTCTTGCGCTTCAACTTGTCTCACTATCTCGCGTAAGATGGGTGTTTGGGGGAAGTTATTGTCCTCTTTGCAGTAACAGGTAAAGACGACACAGCAACCCTCCCTGGCAATGGGCTTTAGTGAGTAGTCCTTTTTGCTTGTCTTTATCGGGATATTTCCCCCTTCGCATTTAGCGTAGCCAAGCCCACTAACAAAGAATTTGGTGAATTCGCACCCGTCAAGGTATCCTTCAAGTTTTTCGTTATCTGCTTTCATAATCCTCTCTGTGTTGTTCGCATACATGGTTTGTACGATGTGTTCCAAGTTGTGAGAGTGGAGCCAAGCATAACCAGCGTTGTTCTCTACCTCCGTCCCCCTCCCTTCCATTATAGACCGATTTTCGGATATCGTTAAAAGTTGACGCCCACAAGGGTAGAGCGTTAGGATGACGTTGCTCTACCACGAGCGAAATATGTCCCAAGCAAGGGTGTGGCCTTATGCCCCCTTGAGACAGCGTGGGACAAGGTGCTTGTGGTAGAGTCGCCAAATCCTAGTCAAAAGGGGGCTTCTGTTGTCAGATTCAGATAAAGGGTTGCAGATATTTGGTATAGGAGGGTTGCTTTTCGGTCTTGGATTTATTGTAGCGTTCAGCATCGGTTTGACGCATGAATGGAATGTAAGCACGGTGGTCGATGTGGGGGTTCTTTTCGTTTGCGTTTGGATTGTCCTAATCAACCCTCCCCTAGCCGCTGCAAGCATCTTCTTGGCTTATGAGAAGGGATACGGGGGTAATGGATGGGCATGGTTTACGCTTCTGTTCTCGACTATAGCATTCTTAGTTGCAATGGGATTACCTGACAAGTTGTCTCGTCCTAATCACAAAGCAGAAAGCGAGATGCAACCGGAGCAATCGCTACCGAGGGCCACTCCTGAACCAACGCAAACCCGAATTGTTGGGCTGGAGCCTCGGATTCGCTCACGTCAAGCATCTCGTCCCGAAGTTCAGCCCGCAGCCTCTAAGTGCATAGTCCGCAAGCAACCTAGAACTCCTGATATGCCTCCAGAATGCCCTGAGTGCGGAGGGGTACTGATGTTGAATGGCAATTGCTCAAGGTGTGATTACAGTGCAAACAGGGATTGATAGAACCATCCACAAGGCGTTGGCGTACAAGCTGCCCAAGGACAAGAAGGGGAAGTGGGTGTATAATCACCCGGCCCCCGTAGCTCAATGGAAAGATCCCAACCCTTACGAAGTTGAGGATGCGAGTTCAATTCTCGTCGAGGGCGGAACCTATAGGGACATTGACATGGCCAGGGCTATGGAATATGCTGTAGTTACTTCGTGAGGGTTGTGCCCGCAGTATCCGTTGGCTAACTCGGAAAAGTCTCGCCTTAGCGTAAGCAGGCGGGATTTTTCTTTTGATCGGCACTCATTTTTTCGTATGTCAACCGGTTCCACCGAACCAGACAAGTGGATTAACGTGCACTCCCCCCCTAATCCACCGCCGCCTCCACAGCCTCCCGCCTCGACGCCAACGCTGACCTCAAATAATATCCCGTGTGGGAGGCGTCCACCGTTGCGATGTGCTCCGGCGTCCCCTCCGCCACCACCTGCCCCCCCTTGTCCGCCGGTCCGGGCCCCATGTCGATTATCCAGTCGGCGTTCTTGATCATGTCCAGGTGGTGCTCAATCAGAATTATCGAGTTGCCCGCATCCACCAGCCGGTGCAGCACTCCTAGCAGCGCGGCGCAGTCTGAAAATGACAGCCCCGTCGTAGGTTCGTCCAGCAGGTACAGAGTCTTCCCTGTCGCCCGCTTCGAAAGCTCCGTCGACAGCTTCACCCTTTGGGCCTCCCCGCCCGATAGTGTCGTCGCGGGCTGCCCCAGCCTAATGTAGCCCAACCCCACGTCCCGCATCGTCTCCAGCTTGTTCCGTATCTTCGGAATGTTCTGGAAGAACTCCAGCGCGGTATGCACCGTCATGCCGAGCACGTCGGCGATGCTCTTGTCCTTGTAGCGAATCTCCAGCGCCTCCCGGTTGTACCGCTTGCCTTTGCACACCTCGCACGGCACCGTAACATCCGGCAGGAACTGCATCTCCACGTGGGTGTAACCCTCCCCCTTGCACGCCTCGCACCGGCCTCCCTTAACGTTGAAGGAGAAGCGACCGGGTTTGTATCCGCGGGCCTTGGACTCCGGCAGGCTGGCGAACAGGTCGCGGATGGGCGTGAATGCCCCCGTGTACGTGGCTGGATTGCTGCGGGGCGTGCGACCAATGGGCGACTGGTCTATGTTTATCACCTTGTCCAGCAGGTCGATGCCGTTCACGGAATCGTGCTTGCCCGGGCGGTCCTTGGCGCGGCTGATGGCCTGGGCCAGCCGCTTGTAGAGTATCTCGTATACCAGTGTGCTCTTCCCGGAGCCGGAAACTCCCGTGACGCACACCAGCCGACCCAGCGGGAACTTCACGCTGACGCCCTTCAGGTTGTTCTCCCGCGCGCCCTTGACCTCCAGGGCCGACCCGTTGCCGTTCCGCCGGGAATCCGGCACCGGTATCGTCTTTCGTCCGCTCAGATAGAGTCCGGTCAGCGACTCGTCCGAGGCCATGATGTCGTCGATCGTGCCGGTGACGACGATGTTTCCCCCAAGCTCGCCCGCACCGGGACCCAGGTCGACGATGTGGTTGGCCGCTCGCATCACCGCCTCGTCGTGCTCAACCACGATGACCGTGTTGCCGAGATCCCGCAGATGATTCAGTGTGCCGATTAGCCGGTTGTCGTCGAAGGGGTGGAGGCCAATCGTCGGCTCATCGCAGACATAGAGCACCCCGGTCAACCCGGAGCCGATCTGTGTGGCGAGACGGATCCGCTGCGCTTCCCCCCCGGACAGAGTCCGTGCCGAGCGGTCCAGCGTCAGATAGCCCAGGCCTATGTCTTCCAGGAACTGCAGTCGGGTGAATATCTCCTTCAGGATGGGCTGCGCAATGGCCCTCTCCCGGACGGAAAGCGGTAGAATTGCTCCGTTGGTGGAGCCTTCCGACGCAAGACCGCTGGCCCACTGCAGCGCCAGGGTGACGGGCAAGGCGCACACGTCCATGATGCCGCGTCCGTCGACTTTTACCGATAGCGCCTCCGGGCGCAGTCGGCGCCCCTTGCACGACTGGCAGGCCCTCGCCGCCATGTACCGCTCAATCTCCCGCCGGATGTAGTCGGAGTCCGTGTCCCGGAAGCGCCGTTCCAGGTTCGGAATCACCCCCTCGAAGTTGGTCTTCCAACTGTACACCCGGCCCCGCTGGGTGGTGTGCTTGATGGTTACGGACTCTCCCCCGCTGCCGTACAGAATCAGGTCCATCGCTTCCTTCGACAGCTTGCGGATGGGAGTGCTTGTGGAGAAGCCGTAATTCCGCGCCATGGACTCCAGCATGCTCCCGTACCAGGGGCTGGAGGAGCCCGCCCTCGACCACGGAAGCACCGCTCCTTCTCGCAGGGATAGGTCCTTGTTGGAAAGCACCAACTCCGGGTCCACCTCCAGTTTGAAGCCCAACCCGGTGCATGCGGAACAGGCGCCGTGGGGGCTGTTGAAGCTGAAGGTCCGAGGCTCTATCTCGGGCAGCCCGGTGCCGCACCGTACGCATGCGAACTGCTCGGAAAACTCCCTCTCCTCGCCGCCTTCAATGGCGATTTGCACCACGCCGCCACCCTCCCGCAGCGCCGTTTCCACGGAGTCGGTGACGCGTACCAATTCCAGGTGTTCGTCAATGATGAGCCGGTCCACGGCCAGCTCGATGTAATGCCAGTAACGCTTGTCCAGGCTTAACCCCTCCGCGTCCTCCACCCGCATAACTTCGCCGTTGACGCGCACCCGCGCGAAGCCGTCCTTCCGCGCCTCGCTGAACACCTCCTTGTGCTCGCCCTTCCGGCGGCGCACCTTGGGGGCCAGCACCATGATACGCGTTCCCTTGGGCAGATGCAGGATGGAGTCCACAATCTGCTGCACCGTCTGCCGGGCCACCGGCTCCCCGCAGCCGGGACAATGGGGGCGTCCCGCGCGGGCAAAGAGCAGCCGCAGATAGTCGTAGATTTCAGTCACCGTGCCCACGGTGGAGCGAGGGTTGTGGGATACGCCCTTCTGGTCGATGGAGATCGCGGGGGAAAGCCCCTCGATGTACTCCACCTCCGGCTTGTCCATGCGCCCCAGGAACTGGCGGGCGTAGGCGGACAGGGACTCCACGTAGCGGCGCTGCCCTTCGGCGTAGATGGTGTCGAAAGCCAGGGAGCTCTTGCCCGAACCTGACACCCCGGTAATCACCACCAGCTTGTCCCGTGGAATGGTCACGCTGACGTTCTTCAGGTTGTGCTGGGTAGCGCCCCTGATGACGATGTTTTCCTGTGGCATCTGCACCTTATCCGGACGTGTTTAAGCCCCATTTTAGCACTACCGGCAAACAAACAGTACCTCCCCGAACATGTCCGCTCGACCCGGCACGGGGGTTAACAGGAAGTGCTTCCTGGGACACATCCCCTGGGAGGACCGGCTAACCCTCTACCAGCCAACTCGGCTGAGCGGACGGCTGAGCGGCCCCCGGTCTTCCAGCTTGCAGACCGACTCAGCCTCGGATTCCGTGGACGATTCCCACGCCCTCCGATACCTGCGGGAGCGCTTCTGCTTCTTCATCTCCTCCTCAACCATGTTGAAGTCGAACTTGGAGATGAGATGCAGGCTCCCCTGGAATGCCAGGTACCACAGCTCGGGAGTCCACCGCCTCGTGAAATCCATTCTGGGGGCTATCTGGTAAGCGTCGATATACTGGGACTCGTTCAGGACCACGTCGGGCCGTATGCCCACCCGGTAGGGATAGGCGCTGCCACCCTCCAACTCCCACAGCGGCGTGTGGTCTATATTCAGTGGCGTGGTGACCGTCGCGGAGGCGGCGAAGTACCTATCCTGCGCAATGTAGATTATCACCCGGTCCCCCGGGGCCATCCGCTGGACCTTGCGTCGATGCTGGGCTATCAGCCCCACCATGTCAAAGTTTCTTTTCTTGGCAATCTGGAAGTTTGCCGGACTTTTTACCACCATCCAGAAGCTCTTGGCCATAGCGATTCATATACCCATAGAAGTTTTGATGCTGATTGCCATTATTGCACAACGACGCCGATTTGTTAACGGTGCCCGGCGGTTGCTGCCCTTGTGCCTGGCCGGATTCTGTGCTTACTATTGATGCTTGGATTCCGAATTCTCGGCATCCGAATGCAAGGCTTGGTTGGAGGATAGAGGGATAGGTTGAATTCCATCGAAAATAGGGAACGTCTCGCCGACCTGCTCCGGCGGCGAATTCTGGTGGCGGGCGACGCTAATGGCACCCGCATTCAGGCTTTGGACCTCTCAGCGGACGACTTCGGTGGCCCGGAGTACGAGGGCTGCAACGAATACCTGAACCTGGTCCGTCCCGACCTCGTCCAGGACATCCATCGCACCTACTTGGAAATGGGTGTAGACATTGTCATTACAAACTCCTTCGGCAGCACCCCGCTGGTGCTGGACGAGTACGCCTTGGGTCACCGGGCTCACGAGATCAGCGAGGCGGCGGCGCGAAACGCCAAAACCGTCGTCGATGAATTCTCCACCCCCGAACGCCCCCGGCTGGTTGCAGGCTCCATGGGGCCGACCACCCGCTCCATCTCCGTCACCGGCGGCGTCACCTGGGACGAACTCCGGGAGCACTACTTCGTCCAGGCTTCCGGGCTCTGGGCGGGCGGCGCTGACCTGCTGCTGGTGGAAACCTCCCAGGACACCCTGAACGTGAAGGCCGCCCTCGCCGCCATCGACGACCTGTCCGAAAAGCTCGGGGTGGAGGTCCCCGTGGCCGTCCAGTGCACCATCGAGACCATGGGCACCACCCTCGGCGGACAGGACGTGGAGGCCTTCTACGCCTCCGTGAGTCACCGAAACCTTCTGTGGGTGGGAATGAACTGCTCCACCGGGCCGGAGTTCATGCGCGACCACCTGCGCACCCTGGCGTCCATCTCCCGCTTTCCCGTGTCCGTGATCCCCAATGCCGGCCTGCCCGATGAGGACGGCAACTACAACGAGACGCCGGAGCGCTTCTCCCGCACCATGCTCTCCTTCGTCCGCGAAGGTTGGGTAAATGTCCTCGGCGGCTGCTGCGGCACCACCCCGGAGCACCTGAAGCCCCTGGTCGAAGCCGTGGGAAACTACTCGCCAAGGAAGAACTCTGAACGCCGCGCCGCGGTCTTCTCGGGACTGGAGCCGCTCACCGTCGACGAGGACACCCGCCCGGTACTGGTTGGCGAACGCACCAACGTCCTCGGCAGCCGCCGCTTCAAGCGGCTCATCCGCCAGGGGAAGTTCGACGAAGCCACGGAGATTGGCCGCCGTCAGGTCCGCCGCGGCGCCCACGTCATCGACGTCTGTCTACAGGACCCTGACCGCGACGAAATGACCGACGCCGTGACATTCCTGAAGGGCCTCGTGGGTAAGGTGAAGGCCCCCATCATGCTGGACTCCACGGACAACGCCGTCCTCGCCGAGGCCCTGAAGCACACCCCCGGCAAGAGCATCATCAACTCCATCAACCTGGAGGACGGCGAGGAGCGGTTCGCGTCCGTCGTTCCTGTTGCGCGAAGCTTTGGCGCAGGGCTCGTGGTCGGCTGCATCGACGACGACAAGGAGCAGGCCCAGGCCATCACCCGGGAGCGTAAGCTGGAAATTGCCCAGCGTTCCTACGATCTCCTGACGCAGAAGTACGGCGTTCCCCCCGAAGACATCATCTTCGACCCCCTCGTCTTCCCCATCGGCACCGGCGACGTGAACTACCAGGGCGCCGGTGTCGAGACCGTGGAGGGAGTGCGCCTCATCAAGGAGAATCTGCCCGGGGCGCGAACTGTCTTGGGAATCTCCAACGTGTCCTTTGGACTGCCTCCCGCGGGCCGGGAGGTGCTGAACTCCGTGATGCTCTACCACTGCGTGCAGGCGGGCCTGGACATGGCCATCGTCAACACCGAGGGCTTGGTCCGGTACGCGTCCATCCCCGAGGATGAGCGGAAGCTGGCGGAGGACCTGATCTGGTGGCGGGGCGAAGACCCCATATCCGCCTTCGCCGAAAGGTTCCGGGAACGCCGGGTGCAGCGGCCCGAATCCGAGCGCAAACAGATGCCCCTGGAAAAGCGACTGGCATCGGCCATCGTGGAAGGGACTAAAGAAGGCCTGCATGACGACCTGCAAGAGGCCCTGCTGAAGCAGACTCCCCTGGAGATAATCAACGGTCCCCTGATGGACGGCATGAACGAGGTTGGACGCCTCTTTGGCCTCAACCAGCTTATCGTCGCCGAGGTGCTCAGTTCCGCCGAAGTCATGAAGGCCGCGGTCTCCCAGCTTGAACCGCTCATGGAGAGCGGGGAAGCCGCCACCCGCGGCACCATCGTCCTCGCCACGGTGAAGGGCGACGTCCACGACATTGGCAAGAACCTGGTTGACATAATCTTGTCCAACAACGGCTACCGCGTCATCAACCTCGGCATCAAGATCCCCCCGCAGGACCTTATCAACGCCTACCGCGAGCACCGGCCCGACATGATCGGCCTCTCCGGCCTACTTGTTAAATCGGCGCAAATGATGGTGGAGACGGTCCGCGACCTGACGGAAGCGGGCGTCGACTGCCCGGTCCTGGTGGGGGGCGCGGCCTTGACGAACCGCTTTACACGATTGCGCATAGCCCCCGGCCACCGGGGCGTGGTTGGCTACGCCCGTGACGCCATGTCCGGCCTGGGCTTGGCCCACAGGCTGGCGGACGCCGACGAACGGCAGCGCCTCGCCTCCGAGCTGGTCCGCGAAACCCAGGCAATGGAAAAGGAGGAAGCGTCTCGCAGCCGGAGGCCCCGCACCACGCGACCCCGTTCGACCGGCCCTGCCGTCCAACCCGTAGAGTCGCCACCCACGCCGCCGGACCTCCGTCGACACCTGCTGCAGGACTTCGATCTTTCCGAAATCTTCCACTACGTGAATCCCGTGATGCTCTACGTCAGGCACCTTGGATATCGCGGTCGATTCACCGAGGCCCTGGAATCCGGCGAAGAGAAAGCCGTTGAACTCCGAGACAGGGTCCGCCAGGTCGAGGAAGTGATGGTCCAACAATCGGACATCTCCGCCAACGCCGTGTACCAGTTCTACCGCGTCGCCTCCGAGCGCGATGACCTCCTCATACTATCCAGCGACGGCAGCAACGTTTTGGAGCGGTTCCAATTCGGCAGGCAGGCGGACGGCGATGGCCTCTGCCTCGCGGACTACGTCCTGCCCAGGGACGCCGGAATCCCCGACTACGCCGCAGCCTTCGTCACCACCGTCGGGCCCGGAGTGCGTCAGCTGGCCGCCGAATGGCAGGAGAAGGGCGATTACCTTTCGTCCCACATCCTGCAGGTGCTCGCCCTGGAGGGCGCGGAGGCCTTCGCTGAGCTTCTGCACAGACGCCTGCGGGCCGCATGGGGATTTGCCGACCCTGAAGGACTGACCAACCTGGACCTGTTCAAGGCCAACTACCGGGGCCGCCGCTACTCCTTCGGCTACCCCGCCTGCCCCAGGCTGGAGGACCAGGAGCAGCTCTGGCGACTGCTGGAGCCGGAGCAGACTGTAGGCGTCGGCCTCACCGAGGGGTTCATGATGGAGCCGGAGGGTTCCGTGAGCGCCATCGTGCTGCACCACCCCCAGGCCCGGTACTTCAACCTGGGCCCGGAAGACGTGGAACGCCTGGAGTCCAAACACGCTCCCTGACCCTCGCTCCGTGCCCCCGATGGGGCGGTTCGCGAACCGACCTCCCCTCCCTAGATCAGCGCTCCCCTGTAGTAGCAGGGCAGCTCGCGGTCCGAGGTGAAACGGACCTCCACACTCGTGCCCTCCGGGTACGTCTCCAGCCTTGGCTTCATGCAGTAGACGATTTCCCCCTCGTCCATAATGACTGTGTACAGGGTGTAGGCCCCGTGGTATTCGGAGTTGATCAGCCGTCCCTGCCCGTTCGCGCTTGGTTCGAAGGTCAGGTCCTCGGGACGGGCCATCACCTCCAGCAAACTCGAAAATCTTGGAGGAGTTTCTCGCTTTACGCTCCCCGCGGTGGTGTGCAGCCTTCCGTCGGAGTAGATTGCGGAAAGAAATCCAGCCGTCCCCACGAAATTCGCCACAAAGGTCGTCGCCGGACGCTGGTACACGTTCTGGGGCGTGTCCAGCTGCTCCAGCCGTCCCCGGTTCATCACCGCAACCCTGTCGGCCATCGCCAGCGCCTCCTCCTGGTTGTGCGTCACCAGGATGGTCGTAACCTCCGTCATGGAAAGGATGCGCTTCACGTCCTCCCGCACCTGCTCCCGCAGCTTGGCGTCCAGGTTGGAAAACGGCTCGTCCATCAGCAGCGCCACAGGCCGCGGAGCCAGTGCCCTTGCCAGGGCGGCACGCTGCTGCTCGCCGCCGGATAGCTCGTGGGGCATGCGACCTGACAGCTGGGTGAGACCCACCAGCCCCAGCACTTCCGACACCCGGACGGACATACGCAGCTGCTCCATCTTCCGGTTGGGGCTGCTCGAAATCCTCTTGTTGCGCACCGACGGCAGCCCGTAGGCGATGTTCTTTGCCAGCGTCAGGTGAGGGAAAAGGGCGTAGTCCTGGAACACCATGCCTATCTGCCGCTTCTCCGGCGGCGTGAAGGTGTGCGGCCCGGCAACCGTGCGGCCGCTTAGCTCGATGGTACCGGCGTCGGGCCACTCGAAACCCGCCATCATCCGCAGAGTCGTCGTCTTGCCGCAGCCGCTGGGGCCCAGCACCACCAGCAGCTCCCCCCGTTCAACTTCCAGGCTCACTTCCTGGACCGCGGTCACGCCGCCGTAGGACTTGGAGAGTCCCGCGCACCGAAGCAGCGTGTCGCTCATGGGGTTTGCCAGCGCTGTCTGATGATGATGAGGGCCATCGGTACAGATGATACCAGTATCAGCATGAGCGCGTGGGATGCCGCCTGGGTGAAGAATGCCTCCGACGACGCCGACCAGATGGAAGTCGCCAGCGTCTTGAATCCCGCCGGGCCAAGGATAAGCGTTGCGGGCAGCTCCTTCATAATTAGCAGGAATGTCAGACTGCCTCCGGCGATCAGTCCGGGCCGCATCAGGGGCAGGTCGATGGTGCGAATTACCGCCAGCGGCCCTCTACCAAGACTGCGCCCGGCCTCCTCCCAGCGCGGGCTTATCTGTAGCAGCGAGGTCCTGAGTGCGCCCACGCCCGCGGGGAGGAACAGCACCAGGTAGGCGAAGACCAGCAGCGCCGTGGTCTGGTAAAGCGCGGGTGCGAACTGGGACCCGAAGTAGACGAGGGACAGCGCTACGGCTATGCCCGGAAGCGCGAATCCCACGTGGGAGGCCCGCTCCAGCAGGGCGCTGGCCCGGCTGGGAAACCTGATGGATAACAACGCCACCGGAAGGGAGGCCGCCAGTACCACAACCACCGCCACCGCGGAGACGATTACAGAATTGGCAGCCGCGCTCCATAGGTGAGGCACCGCCTCCCCCGCCGACACCCCCCGGGCGACCCACCAGCCCAGGACGGACATGGGCAGCGCCAGCGCGAATAGCACAATGGCTGCGCAGAACGCCAGCGCCGGCCATCGCCAGACGCCAAGGGAGAGGAGCTGCGCCGGTCGGGCGGCCCCCGACGAACTGCGATGGTAGGCCGCCCTGCTCTGGGTCCTCGACTCCGCCAGCAGTATCCCCGCGGCAAACAGCGCGAGCACCAGGCACAGCCCCGCCGCCAGTATCCTGTCCAGCGATGAGTTGTACTGCAGATAGATGGCCCACGTGAAGGTCTCGTAACGCATCAGCGACACCGCTCCAAAGTCGCTCAGGGTGTACAGGGCGGTCAGAAGCGCCCCCGACGCGATGGCGGGCCGCAAGAGGGGCAGCGTGATCCGCCGGAAGGTGCTCCGGGCGGAATGCCCCAGGCTGCGGGACGCCTCCTCCAGGGATGGGTCCATGCGAGTTAACGCCGCCTGCGCCGGCAGCAGCACGTATGGAAAGCTGAGCAGGGTCAGCGTCAGCATCGCCCCCGGAAAGCCGTATATCTCCGGCAGCCGCTCGACGCCGAAGGGACCTTCCAGCGCCCTCTGCAGCATCCCTCTCGGCCCCAGCGCCACTATGACGAGAAACGCGCCAATGTAGCTGGGAATCACCAGCGGCAGCGCCGTCAGAATCGCCCAGGCCCGCCGGAAGGGCAGGTCCGTGCGGGTGATGAGCCACGCCAGGGGCACGGCTATCAGGATGCAGGCAACCGTCACCGCCCCTACCAGAAGGGCGGAACGTAGAATGATCTGAAGGGTGCGAAGCCGGAAAAGCAGCTCCCAGAACTCTGCGCCGGAACCCACGCCTCGGATGAACAGGTACGCCAGGGGCAGCGCGATGGCGACGGCCACCACTGCGGCGGCGCTCAGCAACAGGGGATGGGGACCCACCCGGCGGGACTTTAGAGGCCGGGTTGGGGTACCTGCCGGGTCCGCCCCGGTTCTATTGGCAGACGCCATGGCTGTGGGTCAACGTTGCTGCCTCAGGCTCACGAAGATTTGGCGGATTATATCACGCAGCCAATCTCGAATCTGAATTCCGGGCCACTCCTGTCCTGGTTGGCTAGGGCAGGATGCCCACGCTTCTCAGCATCTCCTGCGTCCCCTTCAGATCCGCCAGGTCTCCCATCCGCACGGAGGGATTGTTTATCTCGGACAGGGGCGTCAGCAGCCGGTTCACGTTCACCCCCTCCACCAGCGGGTATTCGTAGGTCTGGCCCGCAAAATACTGCTGCGCAACGGGCGAAAGCAGGAATTCGAGGAACTTGCTGGCGTTGTCCGCATTGCCCGAGGCAGACAGAATCCCCGCCCCCGCAACCATTATCAATGAACCCGGCCCTCCCGAAGTCAGGTGGTGGTTTCGTGCGGCGAAGTCCTCGCCCTCCTCGGCCAGGAAACGGTACAGGTAGTAGTGGTTGACGAATCCCACGTCGACTTCTCCGGCCCCCGCCGCCGCCACTGTCGGGGTGTTCTTCTCATACGCCCTGGGTTCGTTGGCCTGGATACCCTCCAGCCACTGCCGGGTTCGCTCGTCTCCCCACATCTGGCGCATGGCCGTCACCATGGTCTGGAATGAAGCGTTGGTAGGCGGCCAGCCGATGCGCCCTTTCCACTTGGGGTCGGTGAACCCCCACATGCCCTCCGGAAGCTCATCCGGCGAAACGTTGTCCGTGCTGTACACAATCACCCGCGCCCGCCCCGATATTCCAACCCACCGCCCCTCCGGAGACCGGGCCCAGGCCGGGACCTTGTCCAGGATCTCCTGCGGGATGGCCTGGAGCATACTCTCAACGGAGCCCAGGCCGCCCGGGTCTTGGGCGAAGAACACGTCGGCGGGGGTGTTGTCCCCCTCCTCCGCCAGCGTCGCCGCCATCTGGGAGGTGCTCGCGTACTTCACACTCACGTCGATGCCTGTGGCGTTCGAAAACTGCTCGATGATCGGCGCGACGAGGGACTCGCTTCGGCCGGAATAGACGGTCAGGGATCCCGCTTCTTCTTCCCCGTTGCCGCCACACGCGGCGATGATTCCCACAAATAGAGGCATCAGCAGAGCGAAGAACAGGCCGCCTCGCACCGCCATCCTTCCAATCTGCAGGACCGGTCTGCTGCGGAAGCCTAGGTCAATCGAGTTTTTCCAAATCATGGGCGCACGCTCCCTAAATCTAAAATCCGGGTTCTGGGAAGGTATCCTCTCACGCGATTAACTGTTGTTAGCACCACCATAGAAATAAGTTAGTGTAGACTAATTGCGATAGTTATATACAGTAGTTTGTTGCCCCTGTCAATACCGGGTTGGCGCCGAATTCGTTCCCTCCGTGCACAACGCTTTGAAGTCAGGCGCCGTCCTGCCCCTTCCTTGACGCTGTTCTGGGGCGATGCTAGATTTCCGGTGGCCTCCTGGCAAATCAATCCCATAGGATCTTGCCCGCTTATGCACCCCCTTTCGAAACAGCTTATGGCCGGAAACAGGCGCGCCCTCTCGCGAGCCATCTCCCTGCTCGAACGGGACGATCCCCTCGCCGCCCGGGTCATGGCGGACGTTCACCCCAGGTCCGGAGCGGGATACGTCATTGGCATGACCGGCCCGCCCGGCGCGGGCAAGAGCGCCCTCGTCGCCGAGCTCACCCGGAAGTATCGCCAGCAGGACCGCTCCGTGGGCATCCTGGCCGTAGACCCCTCCAGCCCCTTCTCCGGCGGGGCGCTGCTGGGAGATCGCATCCGCATGGAAGGCCACTACCTGGACGCGGAAGTTTTCATCCGAAGCATGTCCACCCGTGGCGCCCACGGGGGCGTACCAAGAATCGTCAAGGGCGTGGTGCGCCTGCTGCAGGCCTCCGGCAAGGACGTCACCCTTGTGGAGACCGTGGGCGTGGGGCAGACTGAGCTGGACGTGATGGAAGTGGCGGACACGGTGGTGGTCGCCCTCGTGCCGGAAGCCGGCGACGCCGTCCAGACCCTCAAGGCCGGACTGATGGAGATCGCCGACGTTTTCGCCGTCAACAAGGCCGACCGTCCCGGCGCCCACCAGATGACCGCCAACGTCCGCTCCCTGCTGGCCCTGAACCCATCTGCACAGCAGTGGACCCCTCCCGTCGTGGAGACCGAGGCCGTCAATGGCCTCGGCGTAGACGACCTGGCAGACGCCATTCAGCAGCACCGGCAGCACCTGGCGGATTCGGGCGAACTGGAGGAACGACGGCGGAAGCGTCGATCGTCGGAGCTTGCCGACGCCCTTCGAGACCGCGTGGCCAGAATGGTCGAGCGTCAAATTTCCGCAAACCCGGCCCTGCAGGCGCTGGTGAAACGGGTGGAATCCGGTGAATTGGACCCCTACTCCGCCTCCCTCCAATTCCTCGACGAATTCCTCCAAACCTGCGAGTAGGGGCGATTCGCGAATCGCCCTCCCTCTTCTCCCTGTCATTCCGAGCGCAGCGAAGCGAAGCCGAGGAATCTCGCCCCCGTAGCCACAATCCCCCCTCTCCTTCCGTCTTTCCTGCGAAGGCCGGAATCCAGTCCCCCTCCTCTCCCGTCCTGGGATAAGATTGAGGTGAGGGCCATTCCCCTCTTACCCCTTCCCCCTCGACGGGGGAAGGTTAGGCCGGTCCTGAGCTTGTCGAAGGGATGGGAGTGAATCCCCCGGCGCGCAGTCTGACTCCCTTCCTGGTCGCGTAAGAGCCGTAAATAAAAGGGGGACGGCGTTCGTGCCGTCCCCCCTGTTCTCATGCCGGATTCGATAGCTGAAAGTCGGCTACGAGCTTCCGTCCTTGCCGTTGCCGGATCCGCCTCCGCCGCCCAGGTTCAGGAACGGCTGCAGCATGGAGGTGAACTCCATGGGGAATATGAACTTGGTGGAGGCGCTGGAGCCCATCTCCTTCAGCACCTCGAAGTACTGCAGGCTCATGGTCTTGTTGTCCACGTTGGACGCCACCTGGTAGATCCTGTCCAGCGCGGTGCTGAAGCCCTCGGCGCGAAGTATGGCCGCCTGACGATCGCCCTCCGCCTCCAGAATCTCCGACTGCCTCCGCCCCTCGGCCTCCAGGATCGCCGACTGCTTTTCGCCCTCGGCCCGGTTGATCGCCGCCTGACGCGCCCCCTCCGATTCCGTAATGTCGGCGGTCTTGATTGCCGCCGCCGACTTCTCCCGCTCCATGGCGCTCTTCACCCCCGGAGGCGGGTCTATCTCGTTGATCTCCACCTGGCTCACCTTTACGCCCCAACGGCCCGTCACCTCGTCCAGCCGTATCTGCAGGGCGTCCCGCACCTTCTCCCGCTCCGCCAGGGCCGATGCCAGCGTCGTCGAGCCAATCACGGCCCTCAGCGTTGACAGGGAAAGGTTTACGACGGCCGCCTCGAAATTCTGCACGTTCAGTACAGCCGAATCCGCCTGCTCCTCCATCACCCGGTAGTAGATGACGAAGTCCATGTCCACCACCACGTTGTCGCTGGTGATGTACTTCTGCGTGGGCACCCTCTGCACCCGCTCTCTCAGGTCCACCTTCCTCCCGTCTTCCATGAAGGGCACCACGAAGCGCAGGCCGGGGTGCGACACCCGTTCCAGCCGTCCCCACCTCAGCACAACCATCTTCTCAAACTGCCTCACTACTGTCAGTCCAAAGGCCATGTCGTCCTCCCTGTTATTCCTGTTCAGATGATGGAGATTCGTCCCCATTCTCGATGGGGGAAACTCTCAATACGGCGCCCTCCACGGCTGCCACCCGGACCCTTCCGCCCTCTGGGATCATTGTCCCATGTTTGCAGTAGGCTGTCCATATTTCCGTGTTCACCCGCACCGTTCCCCGCGGGTCCAGGGTGCTGGTGACCACCGCTTCTGACCCCACAAGCGGCGAAAGGTCCAGCACCTTCTCCATCTTGTGCTGCCGGACTATGGTCGTAGCTACCCAGATGCCGATTATCGAAATGACTGCCACCGTCGGCCACAGCACCCAGGGGCTTACACCCAGGGATGGCGTCACCGGAGATGGCGTGCCGAAATGGGCAAACAAGAGCAGACCTCCCAATATGAAGCTGATGATGCCTCCTATGCCTAACACCCCGAATCCGGACACGAATAGCTCCAGGGCAATCAGCGCCAGCCCCACCAGTATCAGGGCCGCGCCTCCCCAGTTCACGGGGAGATTCCCCAGGCTGATAAATGCCAGCACCAGAAACACTATCCCCGTCAACCCCGGTATCACCAGCCCCGGACTCCAAAGCTCGACGACGAGGCCCAGTCCTCCCAGGCTGAGCAGCAGGAAGGAGATGTTGGGGTTTGCCAGAATATACAACACTTGGTTGATCAGCCCCATGTTGAGCCGCTCTATCTGGGCGTCTTTTGTCGCCAGAACGCGGGTCTCCACACCCAGGTCGACCTCCCGCCCGTCCAGCATCTGCAGCAAGTCGTCCAGATCTTCCGCAACAAAGTCCACCACGTTGAGTTCGACGGCCTCATCGTCGGAGAAGGACATGGAGAGAATTACCGTGTTCTCCAACTGCTGAACGTTTCGCCCCCGCTGTGTCGCGATGGCCCGGATGTCAGCGGCGGCGGCGTTTGTCGCCTTGTCCGAAAGCGTTGGCGGCAGTTCCTCGCCGCCCCCGCCAACCGGAGTGGCTGCCCCTATGCTGGTGCTCGGCGCCATTGCCGCCACGTGGGCCGAAGCCGTGATGAACGTGCCCGCCGACGCCGCCTGCGCTCCGCGCGGCGAAACATAAACTACCGTCGGCACGGAGGCGTTCAAAAGAGACTCGTATATCTCGCGTGTGGACGACAGAAGCCCGCCTGGCGTGTTCAGCAGGATGATGACCACCTCTGCGTCCTCATCCTCTCCCTTCTCCACAATCCGCGAAATGTAGCGTTGGGAGATGGGGTTGATGATCCCGTCCACGTCCGCCACCAGCGCCGTGCGTTCCGGCTGCGCCTGCGCCAGCCCCAAACCGGCCAGCCCGAGCATGAACGAGGTGACGAATAAGCACAGCAGCAGGACTCTGGCAACTCTCCAGGGACGGGCTCTTCGCATTGTAAACCCTCCCAGATCTACGTTGACTTAAGTAGCACAGGGTCAATCGAAATCCGGCGAATGGGATCCTGAACGTGAGGGATACTGCGTGGAAACGTCACATTTAAAAAATCTCCCTCGAATCAATGATGCTGGGGATGCGGGATTGTGTCAACTGAAAGTCTACGCCTGCGAATCCCCGGAAAGACTCTCGTCGTATTTCGCATAGAGATTTCCCCAGTACCAGGTTCGTTGACAGCCAATGGGGCCGCACTTAGACTAACCTGCACGTTTTAGAGAGCCGGAGACTAAGGACTATGACGGCAGTTCGACAATCAGATTCAGCAGTAGCCGACATCATCGAGAGGGAAAATCGGCGCCAGAGGACGAATATCGTCCTCATTGCGTCCGAAAACTACGCCAGCCGCGCGGTCCTCGAGGCCCAGGCGAACCTCATGAACAACAAGTACGCCGAGGGCTATCCCGGCCGACGCTACTACGCCGGCTGCACTTACGTCGACGAGGTCGAGGAGCTTGCCCGGGAGCGAGCGAAGGAACTGTTCGGCGCTGAGCACGCCAACGTTCAGCCCCACAGCGGCGCCCAGGCAAACATGGCCGTCTACTTTGCCCTGCTCGAGCCCGGCGACACCGTAATGGGGCTGCGCCTTGATCAGGGTGGGCACCTCACCCACGGCAGCCCCGTCAACTTCTCCGGCAAGCTCTACAACTTCGTCGGCTATGAGTTGGAGCGCGAAACGGAGACCATCGACTACGCGGAGGTGGAACGGCTTGCGAAGGAGCACCGTCCAAAGCTCATAGTTGCCGGCTACACAGCCTACCCCCGCACCATCAACTTCCCCCGTTTCCGATACATCGCCAACCAGGTGGGAGCCACGTTGATGGTAGACATGGCCCACGTTGCCGGGTTGGTCGCCGGCGATGCCTACCCCTCTCCCTTCCCCCACGCCCACGTGGTCACCTCCACCACCCAGAAGACTCTGCGCGGCCCCCGCGGCGGTCTCATCCTGTGCCACTCGAAGCTCGCCCGAAAGATTGACAGGGCGGTGTTCCCCCACACCCAGGGCGGCCCCTTTATGCAGGTCATCGCCGCCAAGGCCGTCTGCTTCGGCGAGGCGCTGAAGCCGGAATTTCGGCAGTACGCCCGGGCGGTGGTGAGAAACTCCAGAACCATGGCGGATACCCTGGCTGAAGAAGGGCTGCGCATCGTTTCCGACGGTACGGACAATCACCTCTGCCTCGTGGACCTCCGCCCCCTGGGAGTGAAGGGCAACGAGGCCGAATCCACCCTTGAACGCGCCTCCATCATAACCAACAAGAACGCCATCCCCTACGATCCCGAACCGCCCCGCGTCACCAGCGGCCTCCGAATCGGCACCGCCGCCGTCACCAGCCGCGGGTTCGGCACGGAGGAAATCAAGCAGACCGCCAGGATGATTGTGCGCGCCCTGGCCAACAGGCAGGACAGGGATGCCATCGACGCCATCCGGCAGGAAGCGGAAGAGCTGGCATCCGGCTTCCCCGCCCCCGGCCTCGACGACTAATGGCGATGGACTTGGTAAACTATTGATCAAGGAAGGGAAGGAATCCATGATCACCGTAGCAGATCTGCAAAAAGCCATCTTGGCGCTGTCCGAGTCCGAGTACACGGAGCTGCGCCGTTGGATGGTTGACGAGGACTGGGAAAGATGGGAGAAGGAAAATTCGACGAAGACGTGAAGGCTGGATTACTCGACGCGCTGGCTGCCGGCGTTCTGAAGGCCAAAGAAGAGGACACACTAAAGCCTCTATAGATGCACTATGCAGAACCTCAATTTTGGCGAAGGTTCTATGATTTACCTACATCGACACAGGAGTTAGCCCGTCGCAGCTTTGAATTGCTTAGGGATAATCCAAGACATCCCTCGCTCAGGCTCAAGAGAGTTGGACGATATTGGTGTGAACGGGTAGGCCGATTCTTCTGAGTTCTGGCAGTTGGGGATGGCCGAGACTACTATTGGTTCTGGATCGGCAGACATGATGAATACATGCGGGTAATCGACAGCTAGAGGTCTGTGAACGCAAGATAGAAGCCCTGGATGGAGGATGTTATCAAGTTTGCAAGTCTACAAGCGTCAATCCCGCCATGTTGAGGGTGTGGGGCCGAAAGTGCTATAATCGCCGCCGACTTGTAGGAGGGTGCATTGAAACAGGACTATGAACTGATGCTGGTGTTGAATCCAGCCCTGAGCCGGGAGGAGGACTCCTCTGCCCGCGAGCGGGTGCGTGACCTTATTACCGCCAATGGCGGTACCATTGCCAGGGAAGACTCCTGGGGAACTCGTCGACTGGCCTACACCATCAAGAAGGCGGGACAGGACTACATGGAGGGCGTCTACTACCTGTACCGGTTCGATCTGGAGCCGGACCAGGTCAACACTATCCAGCGCCCACTGCTGCTATCGGAGCAGGTCCTCAGGCACATGGTGACCAGGGCCGAAACCCCCGTCAAGGTGGAAGAAAAGGAAGCCCCCAAGCCTGAAGCCGAAGCCACTCCCGCGGCGGGAAGCCCCCTCCAGGGCAGCTAGTTGTCGGCAGTTAAATAGGAGGCGCAGGCAAGCATGGTACGCGGCCTTAGCAATATCACAATAGTAGGCAACGTCGGCCAGGACCCCGAGATGCAATATACTACCAGTGGGGATCCGGTGACGAACTTTTCCGTTGCCGTAAATCGCCGCTCCCGCACTCGAGACGGCGAGTACCAGGACGAGACAAACTGGTACCGGATTGCGGCTTGGAGAAGGCTGGGCGAAACGGTTAACCAATATGTGTCCAAGGGCGATCCGATTTGCGTTACAGGGCGCTTCTGGGTGAGGAGCTATGTTACCCAGGATGGGCGGGAAGGAACCTCCAACGAAATCGACGCAAATGAGATCGTCTTTCTCGGACGTGGGGACGCGGATGGCTCCGGCAGCCCCGGCGGATACAGAGGCGGAGGTCGCCCCGGCGGTGGCGGCATGAACGACGACTTCGGCGGCCCCGCAGACCCGGACGACCTGCCCTTCTAGCCCACAGCCGGCTTATTTCAAGGAGATGATTAACACATGACCTCGAGACCCCCCTTCAGGCCTGGCGGCAGGCCCCGACGTCGTTACATTCCCAGGCGCAAGGTCTGCGCCTTCTGCGTGGACAAGATTCAGTTCATCGACTACAAGGACGTGGGCCGGCTCAGGAGATACCTCTCCGACAGGTTCAAGATCGATCCCCGGCGCAAGACCGGCAACTGCGCCCGCCACCAGCGGGCACTCTCCCGGGCCATCAAGCGGGCCCGCATCGTTGCCCTTCTTCCCCTCAGCCCCGACCACGGCCGACTCATGGCCTAGAAAACCTTTCTTGTCGCTTCAGCGTAATTTAAGCATCATCCGGTCGCCGGCTACGTCTTGGCGGCCTTTTGGAGTTGCGTAGATGGCATCACCCCAGCGGCGAGGCAGGCGTGGAAGCGGGTCGGAACCCAACGACAGGCGCATAAGGCGCGTTCGTGCGCAGAGTAGCCGGGCCAGGAAGCGCCTCACCATCGTCTTCCTCAGCGTCGGCCTGCTGGCCATCGCCGGCGTGGCCATCGCCTACTGGTACACCCAGCTGTTCGTCCCGCCTCGGGTGGAAGCCGCGGTAGTTAACGAAACTCGCTTCACCCAGGGTGACCTGGTCAAGCGCGTTCGCATGATTCAAGCCAGCCAGGGTTACACCGGCGCCTTCGTGGACCTCACCTCAATCCTCCGCGTTCTCTACAACCCGGACATCGAAATCACGTCGGGTCCCTTCACTCTTGGCTGGGTTCAGATGGAAATCCTGAAGCAGAGCGCCCCGGAGTTCGGCGTGGAAGTAACCGAAGAACACGTGGACGCCACCGTCCGTGAGATCTTCACCCCCGAATACGCCCCGGACGAAGTTGTCTCCGACGACCAGATGGAGAGGGAATTCCGGGAGCGCTTCGAGTCCTACCTCAACTTCAACCGCCTCTCGGAGGCGGAATTCCGCCGCCTGATTGAAGAACAGCTATATTTCTACGACATGCGGGAAGCCATCGGTGAAACCGTTCCTACGGAAGCGGAACACCTGGAGGTCTACTGGCTCCGCACCCCCGTCCGGCCCGACCCCGCCCTCGGTGATCCGGCCAGGTTCCAGGACCTGCAGCTCATCGCAGAGCGTCTGGAGGAAGAGGAATTCGAGGCAGTGGCCTACGAATACAGCCCCGTATTCGACCGCAGATACACCGAAGCCGACGGCTACGTGGGTTGGCTCCCCAGGGGCGCATACCCCAAGCTGGACTTGCGCCTCTACGGCGGCATGCTGGTCAACAAGCCCATCGAACCCCTAGAGATCGGCGAAATCAGCGAACCCTGGGAGAGCAGCGGCTTCATGTACTTCATGAAGGTGGTGGACGGGCCAGAGGTCCGGGAAGTGGAAGCCAAGTGGACCGAAAGGCTCAAGGACATCGCCCTCCAGACCTGGCTGGAGAAGAAGTTTGAGGAAGGCACCAGCGAGGAGTGGGTCAGGGTGAAGTACGACAGCAGCATCTACGCATGGGCTGCTGAACAGCTGCGTCAGACGGCCGAGCAAAAAAGGGGAGACATCCAGGGGACTGAGCAAAATTGAACCCTGGCCGTCCCATCGGCGTCGGCCTCCTCGGCCTCGGGGTCGTGGGCGCCGGCGTAGCCCAGGCCCTCCGAAATCGTCGCGACTCCCTCTCCGCGTCCATCGGCGCCCCCGTCAAACTCGTCAAGGTCCTCGTCAGAGACCCCCTCAAGCCCCGCCGTCTCAAGCTGTTTCCCAGCCTCCTGACCACCAGCCCGTCTGAAGTCCTGGACAACCCCGACGTGGACGTCGTTGTCGAACTCATCGGCGGAGAGGAGCCCGCGGGAGACTACGTCCGGCGGGCCTTGAGCCACGGCAAGCACGTCGTCACCGCCAACAAAGACCTCATCTCCCAGCAGGGGCCGGACCTGTTGCACCTGGCCGATGAACGCAGCCTTAGTCTCCGTTTCGAAGGAGCCGTCGGTGGCGCCATCCCCGTCGTTGGTTCCCTGACCGAAGACCTGCTTGGCAACCACATCACTTCCATCCACGCCATCATCAACGGTACCACCAACTTCATCCTCACCAGCATGGCCGACAACGGCATGGACGCCGAGGACGCCCTGAGTCGGGCCCAGCAGCTGGGCTACGCTGAATCCGACCCCTACAAGGACGTTTCCGGCCTCGACGCCGCCTATAAACTGTCCATTCTCGCCTCCCTGGCCTTCCACACCCGCGTGGACCCCGGCAGCGTCTTCCGCCAGGGCATCGACGGCCTCGCCGCCAGGGACTTCCGCTACGCCCGTGAACTCGGCTACGCCATCAAGCTGCTGGCCATCGCCAAGTCCCAGGCCGATGGCGTGGAACTGAGGGTGCACCCCGCCCTGATTCCCGAGGCCCACATCCTGGCCAAGGTCAGCGGCGTCTTCAACGCCATCGAAGTCGCGGGCGAACCCGTGGGCCGCACCTTCTTCCACGGCCTCGGTGCAGGCGCCGACCCCACCACCAGCGCCGTCCTCGGAGACCTGGTTCACGTCGGACGCACCCTCGTTGCAGGGGCGCGTCCTCTGCGCAGGGTCCCGAACGATGCTGCCCTGCCCGTGAAGGCCATGGACGACGTGGAAACCCGCTACTACATCCGCGTGAACGTCCCTGACCGGGCGGGCGTCCTCAGCCAGATTACCCGCGTCCTCGGCGATCTGGACATCAGCATAGCGTCCATCATCCAGAAGGACGCCGACCCCCTGGCAGGCACAGCGGAAATCGTCATAACCACCCATCCCGCCAGGGAAGCGGCGGTGCAGCAATCCCTGGCTTTGCTTGAAGGGCTGGATGTGGTAAAAGTGGTTAACAATATGATTCGGTTGGAGGAGCTTCCGGTCTGAGTGCCGGGCGTTATGGCTTGGGGAATCCTGGAGAACTATAGCGAGTTTCTACCCTTGGGCGATGAAACTCCCATGATAACCCTGGGCGAGGGCAACACCCCCCTCGTGCGCTCCTACCGCCTCGCCGAAGAGATCGGCTGCCCGGAACTCTACTTCAAGCTCGAAGCCTGCAACCCCACCGGCTCCTTCAAGGACCGCGGCATGGTCCTCGCCGTTGCAAAGGCCGTGGAAGCCGGCAGTCGTGGCATCATCTGCGCCTCCACGGGAAACACCAGCGCCTCCGCAGCCGCGTACGGCGCCCGCGTGGGGCTTCCTGCCACGGTGCTCGTACCCCAGGGCGACATCGCCTTCGGCAAGCTGGCCCAGGCCCAGGCCCACGGCGCCCGCATTCTTGCCATCGACGGCAACTTCGACAAAGCCCTCTCCCTCGTCAGGACCATCACCGAACGTCACCCTCTCACCCTCGTAAACTCCGTCAACCGGCTGCGCCTGGAGGGACAGAAGACCGGCGCATTTGAAATCGTCGACCGGCTGGGCGACGCCCCGGACCTGCTCTGCATCCCGGTGGGCAACGCCGGAAACATCACCTCCTACTGGAGGGGCTTTAACGAATACAAGGCAAACGGCAAGTCCCACACTCTCCCGCGAATGATGGGGTTCCAGGCCCGGGGTGCCGCGCCCCTCGTCGAAGGCCGTCCCGTCGCCACCCCCGAAACCGTCGCCTCCGCCATACGTATCGGCAACCCCGCCTCCTGGCAGGGCGCCATCGACGCCCGGGACCAGTCCGGCGGCGCTATCGACGCTGTCACGGACGGGGAAATCATGGATGCCTACCGCCTCCTTTCCACCGGCGAGGGCATCTTCTGCGAACCCGCCTCCGCTGCCAGCGTGGCCGGTGTCATCAAGCTGCACCGGCAGGGTATTGACCTGCGAGATCTTCGCGTGGTGTGCGTAATCACCGGCTCCGGCCTGAAGGACCCCGAACTGGCCGCTCGCTACATCAGCACCGGCGTCAAGGAGGTCTCCTCCGATCTGGAAGAGGTCGAAGCCGCCCTTCTGGAATTCGCCGCCTAGGACGCCCATGGACTCCGACGCACTGATACGAGCCAGCGTCGTCAACATCCTGCGGGCAGTGGGGGACGACCCGCAGCGGGAGGGCCTGACCGACACTCCAAAGCGGGTCTCCAAACTGTACCGCGAAATCTTCAGCGGCGTCGGCGTCGACGCAGCCGCCGCCATAGACACCGTCTTCGAAGAAGACCACGAAGGAGCCGTCATCCTGCGGGATGTCGGTTTCTTCTCCATCTGTGAGCACCACCTGCTCCCCTTCTTTGGCGTGGCCCAGATGGGCTACGTCCCCAGGGGCAAAGTGGCCGGGGCCAGCAAACTCGTCCGCGCCCTCGACGTTGTCTCGAAGCGTCCTCAGCTTCAGGAGCGCATGACCTCCCAGCTGGCGGACGCCATCTGCTCCGCCCTGCAACCCGCCTCCATGGCCGTCGTGCTGGAGGCGGAGCATCTCTGCATGCAAATGCGAGGCGTCCGCAGACCCGGCAGCAAGGTCGTCACCACCGCCCTGCGCGGCCCCTTTGCCAACTCAGCCGCCGACCCCAAAGATCTACTTGAGATGATGCAGAGGCGTTAACATGCCGGAGGTGCACTGTTTAGACTCCCTCGAATCCGCCGCCGCCGAATGGGAGCGTATGCTTTCCCAAAGCGCGGTCAGCACCCCCTTTCAGACCCTGCAGTGGCAGCAGGTCTGGTTGTCTGAGGTCGGCAACGGCCTTTCCCCCCGCATTATCAAGATTGTCGACGGCTCGGAAACCCTCGGCATGGCCTCCCTCCGCAACGACGGCGAAATCACAACCTTCATCGGCGACGAAGACCTCTGCGACTACAACGACTTCCTCCTCCTCCCCGGCCGGGAGCAGCAGTTCCTCCACGCTCTGCTGGACCATCTGGACTCATCCGGCTGGACGGAACTACGCCTCTTCTCCCTCGCAGACGACTCCCCCACCCTGGCGCTGCTGCCGGACCTCGCTCGCTCCAGGGGATGCAACGTGGATGTCGTCCAACAGGAGGTTTGCCCGGGCCGTGATCTGCCAGACCAGTGGGAGGAGTACGTGGCCGGGCTCTCCAAGAAGCACCGTCACGAACTGCGACGCAAGCTGCGACGGCTGGACACCGCCGAGGGGGTTCGTTGGTACTCCCTGACGGACCCTAACGAAGTAGACGCCGCCATGGACGACTTCCTGCATCTTCTCGCCATGAGCCGCCAGGACAAGGCCGAATTCCTGAACCCCCAGAGGGAGAAATTCTTCCGCTCCCTGGCCTCCACCCTCAGCCGGGAAGGGCTGTTGAGCCTCTTCTTCATGGAAATCGGTGGCTCCCGCGTCGCGTCGGCAATGACTTTCGACTACGACGACTCGCGTCTCCTCTACAACAGCGGCTACAACCCCGAATTCGGCTACTACAGCGTCGGACTTCTCCTCAAGGCCCTCAGCGTGAAAAGCGCCATAGAAGACGGCAAGGGCTACTACGACTTCCTCCGCGGCAACGAGCGGTACAAGTACCATCTCGGCGGCATCGACAAGCCAATCTACAACATGGTCGTGACCCGCCCTTGACGCAGCCCAGGGTCGCCCTCATCAGCTTCCACAGCTGCCCGGTCATGGCCCCCGGCGCAGGCAAGGTGGGCGGCATGAACGTCTACGTCAGGGAGTTGGCCAACCGTCTGGGCGCCCTCGGCGTGGGCGTGGACCTCTTCACCCGCAACCACGCAGGCTCCGACGAGGATGGTACCCTCGAAGGCGATAACGTTCGCGTGGTCCACCTGGAGGGCGGCCCGCCGGACGCCGATCTGAAGGACCTGCTGCTCCACGTGGAACCCTTCACCCGCGGCGTTCTGGCATACCGGCGGGACACCGGCGCCTGCTATCAGGTGGTGCACTCCCACTACTGGCTCTCCGCCCTCGCGGGACGTGTGCTGGCCGAAAGCGCCGGCGCCCGCCACGTGGTCACCTTCCACACCCTGGCTGAGTTGAAGCGCCGCGCCCGTGCGGGTGAGGACGAACCCGACTACAGGAGCCGCGCCGAGGGAGACATCATGCGCTCCGCGGACTTCATCACCGCCTCTACTCCGCACGAAGTCGAAGCCATGGCCGAACTCTACGGCGTCTCCCGGGAGCGGCTGAAGGTCGTCCACTGCGGCGTGGACACCGAACTGTTTCGCCCCCTGGACGCCACCCGGTCGCGACGCAGGCTTGGACTCAACGGTGAGAAGGTCGCCCTGTACGTTGGCCGCATCGAGCCGCTCAAGGGCGTGGAATTCCTCCTCCACATCGCCGCCTGCGTCGACAAAGACCTGCCCTTCAAGCTGATGATTGTTGGTGGAGACCCCGAAACGGAACCCGAGCCCCGCCGCCTGGCAGAACTGGCCCGCACGCTGGGGTTGAACAACGTTGTGGAGTTCGTTGGCCGCGTCCCTCGTTCCTCCCTCGCCGGCTACTTCTCCGCAGCAGACGTTTGCGTGGTGCCCTCCTATTACGAGAGCTTCGGTCTCGTCGCCCTCGAAGCCATGGCATGTGGCTCCCCCGTCCTCGCAACACGCGTGGGCGGTCTGCCCTGGGTCGTGGACCACGGACGCAACGGCTACCTGCTTCCCTGGCGCTGCCCGGAACGATTCGCCGACACCCTTGCCATGATCTTCGCCAACGAAGGTCTTCGAAATTCCCTCAGCCGTGCTGCCCTCAAGACAGCGGATTCCATGAGTTGGGATAGGGCCGCCGGAAGATTTCTGGAACTCTACGGCTTAAACTAGAGTTAACATATATCCCCTGAAAGAATATAATACTGGGTATCGTATCTAGGTCCAGCAGGAGGCCGTGACCCGCCCAATGGGCATCCTGAGATCTATAGGCGGACACTTTCGTGGACGGATAATCTCCGGCCTCCTCATCCTGCTGCCCCTGGCCGCCACCTACCTTGTCATCAGGTTTGTCTTTGACCTGATAGACCCTCCGCTGGTGCAGTTGATCGAAGAGATAACCGGCAGGCACATTCCCGGCGTCGGCATCGTGAGCTTCGTCGTCGTGCTATATATCGTGGGCCTGGTCGGAAGCTACGTAATCGGCCGCCGCCTCATAGCCTTCGGTCACTCCATAGCGAACTTCATCCCCATAGTCAGGCCCATCTACCGCACCGCCAAGCAGACCGTCGACGCCCTCGGCCCCAGCAACATCGAAAAGCACTACAACCGCGTTGTCCTGCTGGACTTTCCCAGGGCCGGCGTCAAGTCCATCGGGTTCGCCACCTCGAACTTCAAAGACCCCAACGGAGACACCCTCGTGGCTGTCTACATCCCCACCACTCCCATTCCCACCTCCGGCTATCTTGCCCTGGTGCCGGAGGACGAAATAATCTCCACCACCCTATCCGTCGACGAGGCTATGAAGATAGTGATCTCCGGTGGCGTGCTCACCCCGGGGGAGATTCACGGCAAGGTTACTTCCCCCGACGACCTCAAACCCGGTCTGGAAGAAGGCAAGAAGCCGGACTAGCCGTCCTTCAGCGAGGTCTCGTACCAGAAGCTCTCAGAGTCCTTCGTAAACCCAACCGAAAAGTAGAGCCGCGTGGCCGGCGTATTCGCCCCGTCCACCTCCAACTCAACGTGGTCCACTCCAAGGGAGGCCAGATACCTCAGCCCCGCCGTTAGCAGCGGCCTGCCCAGCCTCCGCCGTCTGTAGTCCGGGTGGATGCCTATCATGAAGATAATCCCCACCCGCTTGGCCGCGTCCCCCATCAGGTACGTCCAGCAGTATCCACAGACGGTCTCCCCCTCGCACAGGAAAATAATGCCGTCGTGGCTGGTCACGCTCATTTCGGCCCGGTACGCAATCTCCTCGGCAGTGTTCGGCGCGAACCCCCAGCTGCCCCCAAACGCGGCGTTTTGAATGTCGGTAAGCGCTTCCGCATCCTCGGCCTCCCCGTAGCTGCGAAAGACGCAACCTTCCGGCGGCTCGGACTCCGGCAGTTCCTGAATCTCCCAGCCCATGCCCCAGTACGTGCGGACGTGACGGAACCCCCGACTCTCCAACAAATGGCTTTGCCGGGAATCGGGGTTCGTCTGAACGTGCAGTACGCTGGCCCCAAGCTGCCCGGCCCGCCCAATGGCCGTTTCCAGCAGTGCCTCCTCCACCTTCGAAGCCTGAACGTCGGGGTGCGTCTTCATCATCAGTACGCTCCGGCCGATGGCGGGCTCCGGAAAGATGAGCCCGTACCCTTGCAGATGGCCCTTCGATTCGTATAGCAAAAGGTCCGTCTCAGGATTCAGATTCGGCTGCCGCAGAAACTCGGTGACAAACCGATTCTTCGGGCCAGGGATGGCGTGGGGGTTTTGCAGTAGCCGGTTTTCCAGCTCTGCCAGGGTGGGTGCGTCCTCCCACCGGAAATTACGTATGGTCAAAGAACTGCTTTCTCGTATGGCAGGCGGGAACTGTCCTCCCCGAACTTGCCGTAAATGCGGGCCTTATGCCCTCTGGATCCTTCACAAGAAAGGGGGCATGATAGCCCCTTTCCAAGCTGAATTTCTTGTCTTGACAGCAAATTGAGATTGTAGCAGAGTAGCTTGTCACTAACAACCCAACATGTGGAGGAGGCCTGTGGTAGAGGTCCCGGAATCAGCATTGGTGGTTACTCCCCATCCCGACGACGCTGAAATCTCCTGCGGCGGCACCGTCGCCAACTGGATTCGTCAGGGCGCCAGCGTCTACTACGTTCTATGCACCGACGGCAGCAAGGGCACCGAAGACCCGAACATGACCCCCCAGCGGCTAGCGAAGATTCGCTATGAAGAGCAGATGGAAGCCGCTAGGACCCTCGGCGTCAAGGAAGTCGTCGCCCTCGGCTACCCCGACGGCGAGTTGGAAGACACCCGCGAGTTCCGTGGGCATCTCGTCCATGCCCTCCGCCGCTTCCGCCCCCAGGTGGTCATCTGCCCGGACCCCTATCGAGTGTCCTTCTACTTCCATCGAGATCATCGCATCGTCGGTCAGGTCACCCAGGACGCGGTATTCCCCTACGCCCGCGACCGGCTCCACTTCCCTGAGCACGAAGCCGAGGGCCTTTCTCCACACAAGACGGGTACCCTCATGTTCTGGGCCCCCGAGGAGATTGAGACCTACGTGGACATCTCCGAAAGCATGGACCTGAAGGCCGAAGCCCTCAAGTGCCACCGCAGCCAGCTTTCCGGCCTGGCGGAAGACGAGACCGTCGGCTGGCTCCGACGTTGGTGCGCCGAAATGGGCGAGAAGGCGGGCTTCAAATACGCCGAGGGCTACCGCGTGGTCCGGTTCCGCACCTAGCGCCCATGTCGAAGGGACTGCTTGAACGGGCTGGGAACGCTGCCCTGGACTTCCTCCTGCCCCTCTACTGCGTCGAATGCCGCCGCGAAGGAAGCGGCATCTGTCCGGAGTGCCTGGCCGCCATGCCCCCGCTGCAGGCCTCTTGCCAGGTGTGCGCCCAGCCCGGAGAGGCCCGCCTGTGCCGCCAGTGTGAGCAGTCGCCCCTGTCCATCGATGGCATCCGCGCCGTCTATCCCCTCCAGGGCGCCATCCGCTCCGCAGTCCACAGCTTTAAATACCGAAACTACCGCGCCCTCGCCCAGCAGTTGGCGCTCATTCTGGCCTCCCACCTCCGCGACGATCCCATCCCCGCAACTCTCCTCGTCCCCGTGCCAATGCACCCCCGGCGGGAGAGAAGCCGCGGCTACAATCAGGCGGCCCTGCTGACCCGGGAACTGGGCAAACTGACCGGCATTCCGGTCCGAGAGGACGTCCTGGAACGCGTCGAGGACTCCCCTCCCCAGGTGGAACGCTCCACCAGGGCAGACCGTTTGCGAATAGCCGAGGGTACATTCTCGGCGACGGCCAGCATGGCGGATGAGTCCGTTCTGGTCATCGACGACGTAGTGACTACGGGCAGCACCATGGCAGCCTGCGCAGGCGGCCTTCGCCACGCGTCGGCGACGTCGGTGTGGGGACTCGCCCTCGCCCGCGAAGTGTGACCGCGAAATCAAACCTGGAAAGTGAAGGATGATTAAGGCCGTTTTCTTCGATTTCTATAACACCCTGGCCTATTTCTGGCCGCCCGTACAGGATATTCAGCAAGCAGCCTGCCGGGAGGTGGGGCTCTTCGTGGAGAAGGAAGGCATCCTCCGCGGCTATGCGGAGGCCGACGAACTCTTCAGCCGCGAGAACCACGACCGGCCCCTCTACCTCCGGTCCGAGAAGGAGCGCAACAATTTCTTCTCCCACTATGAGCAGATCATCCTCAAGGGCGCCGGGCTGGACGTGAGCCTCGCCCTCGCCGAAAGCGTCTGGCGCGTGGGCGCATCCGTCCCCAAGAGCTTTGCCCTCTTCAACGACGTAGCGCCGACCCTCGCTCGACTCAAGGAGATGGGCCTCGCCACCGGCGTCCTCTCTAACCTGACGGAAGACCTGGCTCTGTTGGTGGAGGAGTTGGGCGTCGCATCAAACCTGGACGTTCTCGTCACCTCGCTGGAAGTGGGAGTGGAAAAACCCGACCCCCGCATGTTCAACGCCGCCCTTGAGAAAATCGGCGTATCCCCTGAGGAAGCCGTCCACGTCGGCGACCAGTACCACTCTGACGTCGGCGGCGCCAGGGGCGTGGGAATGCACGCCGTACTGCTGGACAGGGGAAACTGGCATCCGGAAAGGACCGATTGCCCGCGGGTGGCCAGCCTCACGGAACTGACAGCTCTGTTGGAATCGAATGCTCTCTCCTAGGCGTACGGCTTACACCGAACCCACGGGCAGCAGCGACAGCTTCTCCTGGAATTCCTTCAGCCGTTGCAGCGTTACGTCCAACACCGCCTTCCATTTCGCCCCCATCACCCCCCGGTTCAGCCGGATCTGCCGGTTTCCCACCGATGCCCATCCCCCCAGCGAACGCTCCAGTACCAGGCGTGCGCCGCCCACCCCGTCCCTCAGGGTGATGTTGATCTCCGTCTCCGACGACGCTATGGACTGGATCCCCATATCCCGCGCCATGATCTTGAGAGATACCAGGTATAGAAGGTTGTCCACAGCCTTTGGCATCCGGCCAAACCGGTCCCGCAGCTCCTCCCGCATGTCCTCTATCTGTTCCTGCTTGCGAAGGTCCATCAGCCTCTGGTAGATGTTCAGCCGCACCGGCAGATGCCCGATGTAGTCGTTGGGAATGTGGGCCGAAAGCGGCAGGTCCACCCGCACGTCTTCCTTCGCCTCGACCGAAGCCTGATCCCCTTCGCCTTCCCTCTCCTCCCGGAGCTCCTGCACCGCCTGGTTGAGCAGTTTCGTGTAAAGCTCGAACCCGATGGCGTGGATGTGCCCGCTCTGCTCAGCCCCTAGGATGTTCCCTGCCCCTCGTATCTCCAGGTCGCGCATGGCTATGCGGAACCCCGACCCAAGCTCGGACGCCTCCAGGATAGCCTGCAGCCGCTTCTCCGCCCCCGGGGTGATTCTCTTCCCCCGCGGCACCAGCAGGTAGGAATAAGCCCGGCTGCTGCTGCGCCCGATGCGCCCCCGCAGCTGATACAGCTGCGAAAGTCCGAACTGGTCCGCCCGGTCCACTATCAACGTGTTGGCGTTGGGTATGTCCAGCCCAGACTCGATGATGGTCGTGCACACCAGCACGTTGAATTCCCCCTCGCTGAAGGCCAGCATCACGTCCTCCAGGCGGGACTCATCCATGCGCCCGTGGGCCACGGCTATCCTTGCCTGCGGCGCCAGTGTGCCCAGTTCGGCCGCCACCCGGTGTATCGACCGGATACGGTTGTGCAGGAAGAATACCTGCCCACCCCGGTCCAGCTCCCGCTTTACCGCTTCCTGGATTATGTGGTCGCTGTACTCCCCCACGTACGTCTTCACCGGATACCGCTCCTCCGGCGGCGTGTCCATTGCGCTCATGTCCCGCACCCCGGACAGCGCCATGTACAGCGTGCGCGGTATCGGCGTCGCGCTCACCGTCAGAAAGTCCACCTCCCGGCGCAGCTTCTTGATGTGCTCCTTGTGAGAGACTCCAAATCGCTGCTCCTCGTCGACTACCACAAGCCCCAGGTTTCGAAACCTCACATCCTTCTGGATGAGCCTGTGCGTCCCGATGATGATGTCGATGGCCCCCTTCCGCAGGTCTTCGATTATCCGACGCTGCTCCTTCTGCGTGCGGAACCGGCTCAAAACGTCCACCCGAATCGGATAGGGGCTGAGCCTGTCGACAAACGTCGCGTAGTGTTGCTGCGCCAGAATCGTCGTCGGCACCAGCAGCGCCACCTGCCGCCCGTCGTTAACCGCCTTGAAGGCGGCCCGGAGGGCAACCTCCGTCTTCCCGTAGCCCACGTCCCCGCACACCAGCCGGTCCATGGGCCGCTCGTCCTCCATGTCCACCTTCACCTCGTCGATCACCCGCGCCTGGTCCGGCGTCTCCTCATAGGGGAAGGCGTCCTCCATCTCCCGCTGCCACACCACGTCTTCAGAGAATGCGTGTCCCTTTGCCACCCGCCGGTTCGCGTACAGGTCGAGAAGTTCCTTCGCTAGCTCCCGGGTGGAGGCCTTCACTCGCTCCTTCGCCCGCGCCCACTCGCTGCTGCTCAACCGCGTCAGCGTTGGCGGGCGATCGCTCGTGCCCACGTAAGGGTAGATCCGGTCCAGGTGGTCCGTTGGCAGGTACAGCTTATCCGATTTCGCATACTCCAGGACCAGGTACTCGCGGCTCTCCCCGTTGGATTCCATGCTCGTTGTGCCGGAGAAGCGGGCCACCCCGTGGTCTTCGTGCACCACGAACGTCCCCGGCTCCAGCTGCGACAGGAACAACGATTTCTTCACCGTCCTCTTGGGCCGGCTGCGTCGCTCCTTCGCCGTCCCAAATATCTCCAGGTCCGTCAGAAGCAGTATCTCCCCCTCCGGCAGGGTCAGTCTCCAGCCCTGCTCCAGCGATCCTGGCACGATGACCACCCGACCCGGCTGCAGATTTGGATTCCTGTCGTCCATGAGCACGGAGCCGATGTCCGCCTCCGACAGAATCTCAGCCAGCCTGCGGGCGTGTCGACTGGCAAGGACGACAATCTTACCCTCCCGCAGCTCCGTCTCTACCTCCGCGTTGAACCTGTCGATTCGTCCGTAGAAGGAAGGTGCGCTGCGAAACTCGAATCCCACCCCCTCCGTGTTCCACGGCGTCACATCCAACACCGGCCTGTCGGCCAACCCCTCAGCGAACTCCTCCCACCCCAGCGTGGAAGTGGGAAAATTCCCCGGAAGCTCCCCCCGGGCCACCTGACCCCGCCGCATCCGCTCCACGTGCTCCTCCAGCGACTCGCCTTCCTGCTCAACGTAGCTCCGCTGCAGAAAGACCACTATCGCGTCCTCCGTCAGATGCTCCAACACCGACGACTGGTTGATCAGTCCGTGGTAGTAGTCCATCTCGTCCCAGTTGGCTCCGGCGAATATGTCCGCCAAATCTTCCTGAAACCTCTCCTGCACCCCTTCGGGGCAATCCCCGAAGTCCAACTCCGAAGCCAGCAGGTCCACGCATTCCCGCTCCACGTGCAGGGGCAGAGACTCCTGCGCCGGTATGATCCGCGCCCTCTCCACGGACTTCATCGACCGCTGCGTCAACGGGTCGAAAAGCTGCAGGCTGTCAATCTCGTAGCCGAACAGGTCCAGCCGGAGGGGCAGTTCCGAGTTTGGCGAAAACACGTCCACTATGCCGCCGCGGATGCTGAAGGACCCGGGAATCTCCACCGAGTGCTCCCGCCGGTAGCCCATGTTCACCCAGGCTTCTGCCAGATCCCCCATCCGTACCCTCTGACCCGTCTCCAGCGTCACCGCCGTCTGCCGGAACGTCGTTCTGGGGAGCGTCTTTCTGAGCGCCGCCGCCAGCGAAGCCACAACTATAGGCGGGTTTTCGGGCGAGGAGTAGGAGAGGGCGTTTATAGCCATCAGCCGCCGGTTGTTGGTGGATGCGTCCACCGTCATCCGCTCGAAGGGAAGCACGTCCGGTTCCGGAAGCGGCAGGACGTCGTCCTCGCCCCCCAGATACAACGAAAGCTGGTCCAGCAGACGCCGCGCATCGTCCTGACGCGGCGCTATCACCAGCATCGGACGTTTCAGCTCCTCTCGAAGCGACGCCAGAAGCAGCGCTGTCCCACCCGTGGACACCGACGCAGTCACGCTTCCACCGCCGGCCAGCCCTTCGGACAATCCGCCAAAGGCAGGGTGGCTCGACAGAAGGGGCAGCAACGCTCTCAGGGACAATCCGTTTCCTTTCGCACAACAGACATTTGGCCTGGCTGCGGTCAGCCAGACCTTCCGCCTATTCTATTCCCTGCAGCCCTCCCATTCAACGCCACCCACCACCCTTTCCTCCCCCTCCTACTAGCAGCCGCCCATATTCCCCACACCCAATCACTGCAGAACTTGCCGTCACGCTGCGACCCCAGCCGTTCTTGTTGGCCTCTATGCCCCCTGATATAATGAATCTTCCAAACGTTTCAGGCAGCCTTAACCTCAAATGACCAGAAGCACCGCCCCCGAAGCCCTCAAACAGAAACGCTCCGAACCCTCCCGGCAATACCAACGTATCGTCGTCAAGGCAGGCACGGGTGTCCTCACCGGCGGCACCGACCGGCTTCACGCCCCCACCATGCAGTCTCTCGTCGCCCAGATTGGCCAACAATACGGCCAGGGAAGAGAAATGCTGCTGGTCACCTCCGGGGCCATCGCCGCCGGCATGAACTACCTCGGCATCTCCGAGCAGGCCCGCCAGGTCTCCTTCCGGCAGGTGCTCGCCGCCGTCGGCCAGAACCACCTCATGCACGCCTACAGCTCCCTGTTCGAACAACTGGAAATCCCCGTGGCCCAGGTGCTCCTCACCCGCCGCGACCTGGAGGACAGGCAGGGCTACCTGAACGTGCGAAACACCATCCTCTCCCTGCTGCAGCGTCGCGTCGTGCCCATCATTAACGAAAACGACGTCGTTGCAGTCGACGAAATCGGCCCCGTTTTCGGCGACAATGACACCCTCTCAGCCCTCGTCGCCAACCTGGTCGACGCGGACCTCCTCATGGTCCTCACCGACATGGACGGCCTCTTCACCGCCGATCCTCGCCGCAACCCCAACGCCACCCTGATTCCCCGCGTCGAGCGCATCGATGCAAACGTCGAGTCCCTCGCCGGCAAACACGTCAGCAGCTGGTCCAGGGGCGGCATGTCCTCCAAGCTCCAGGCCTGCAAGGTCGCCACCCGCTCCGGCGTCCCCGCGGTTATCTGCAACGGCCGGGAGCCGGACATCATCAGCCGCGTCGCGAGCGGCGAGGACGTGGGCACCTATTTCGCTGCCTCCGTCAGCAAGATTGAAAGCCGCAAACGGTGGATGCTTAGCGGCCTCTCCCTCCACGGCGACATCATCGTAGACTCCGGCGCGGAAGCCTCGCTGCGACGCAGGCACGGCAGCCTGCTCCCCGTGGGCATCAGGCAAGTGAAAGGCCCCTTCGAACGCGGCGACATAGTTTACATAAGCAACGCCGAAGGACAGCGATTCGCCTGCGGCCTCGTCAACTACAGCTCAGACCAGGTCGACGCCATCAAGGGCAAGCGCTCCGACGGAATCCCGGACCTCATCGGGTGCAGCTACGGCCAGGAAGTCATCCACCGCAACAACCTCGCTCTGATATAGTAAGTAGCGTCGGAAAGTATGGAGATAGTCGACGGCGACGGAATGTCTCTACCCTCATTTGAGAAAGCGTACACAGCATGATTACAGCCACGGACACCATCATCACCCAGGGAAAGCAGGCCCGTCAGGCCGCCAGGGAGCTCGCCCGCTCCTCCACGGCCCAGAAGGACCGCGCCCTTCATAACATCGCCGACGCCCTCCTCGATAACTGCCCGGCCATCCTCGCCGCAAACGAGCTCGACATCGAAGCCAGCCGCGACATGGGCCTCTCCGATTCCCTCCTCGACCGCATCCTCCTCACCGGCCCCCGGCTGGAGTCCATGGCCGCCGACGTCCGTTCCGTAGCCACGCTCCCCGACCCCGTCGGCCAGTTGATTGAAATGCACACCCGCCCCAACGGCCTGCAGGTGGGCAGAAAGCGCGTCCCCCTCGGCGTCATTGGTTCCATATATGAAAACCGTCCCAACGTGACCATAGACATCTCCGCCCTCTGCCTCAAGTCCGGCAACGCCTGCATCCTGCGCGGCGGCAAAGGAGCCGTCAACTCCAACAGGCTCCTTGCCCGCCTCGCCCAGGACTCCATCGAAGCCGCCGGTATCCCCCGCAACGCCGTCCAGCTAATAGGCGACACTGACCGCAGGCTCGTATCCACCATGCTTAAGATGGACGAGTACATCGACCTGATGATCCCCCGCGGCGCCGCCGGTTTCATCCGCTTCGTCTCCGAAAACGCCACCATGCCTGTGGTGGCCGGTGGCGTCGGCGTCTGCCACACCTACCTGGACCGCTCCGCCTCCCTCGAAAAGGCCGTTGCCATCGCCAACAACGCCAAGACCCAGCGGCCCACCGTCTGCAACGCCCTGGACACCCTGCTGGTCCACGCCGAAGTAGCCGCCACTCACCTCCCCGCCGTCGCCCGCAAATGGTCTGAGGTCGGGGTGGAGATGCGCTGCGACGAACGTTCAATGAGCCTCCTCGCACCCCTGGAGGGCCTCAAGCTCCGGCTGGCCGAACCAGAAGACTACGGCACCGAGTTCCTTTCCCTGGTGGCGGGCGTGAAGATTGTCGACACCCTGGACGAAGCCCTGGAGCACGTGGACGCCCACGGCTCCGGCCATTCCGAAGCCATAGTCACCGAGGACTACTCCGCCGCAACCCGCTTCCTGGACGAAGTGGACGCCGCGGCCGTATTCGTCAACGCCAGCACCTACTTCTGCGACGGCGCCCAGTTCGGCCTCGGCTCCGAGGTTGGCATCAGCACCCAGAAGTTCCACGCCCGCGGGCCCATGGGCCTGCAGGAACTCACCACCTACAAATGGATAATCCTCGGTAACGGCCAGGTCCGTACCTGAGAGGACGGAGCGCCTTGGGAGAATTCACCTTCGAAAGAGACTGTCGAACGCCCTATTCCGAGTCCTTCGTCATCGTCGGCGACGACGACCGCATGATTGCCAGGGTTGAGCTTCACTACATGACCTCCGTCGTCCACGGCACCCTCTGCATCACGGAAGAAGTCGGGCCGGAGGAAACACGGGAGCTTGTACGCGCGATCGACGAAGAGATAGTCTCCACCGCCGGCGTTGCCCGGCAGGAGCTGATCTTTCACGTTTTTCAGGGACGTGAAATCGGCGTCATCGGCGACAACAGCTTCGACCAGAACGGCAACGGACTCGAGCGAATATGAACGGTAAGTGTAAGAACGCAAGCAGTCAAAACGGCAGAGACCGGGTCGGAAACGAATCAAAGTGAATATGAGCGGAAAAATTCCGGCTCCACAGCCGGTCGTTCGCCTCATCACCGAGCTTCACCGCCTCCCCGGCGTCGGCCCCAAAAGCGCCCAGAGGCTCGCTTACTTCATCATCCGCCAGTCGGAGGAGGAAGCTCAGGAGCTTGCCGAAGCCATCATCGGCGTCAAGGAGCGCATCATCTTCTGCTCCGTGTGCCAGAACCTCACCGAAATCGACCCCTGCGACCTATGCAGCGGCCCCCAAAGGGACAGGTCCCAGGTCTGCGTCGTGGAAGAGCCTCTCGATGTCCTCGCCCTGGAACGCGCCGGCTTCTACAAGGGCCTCTACCACATCCTCCACGGCGTCATCTCCCCCATGAATGGCGTCGGCCCCGAAGACATCCGCATTCGCGAACTGCTGCCCCGCCTCCGGGACGGCTCCGTCAAGGAGGTCATCATCGGCATCAACCCCACCCTGGAGGGCGACGCCACGGCCATGTATCTCCACGGCCTCATCCGCCCCCTTGGCATCAAGGTCTCAAACCTGGCCAGGGGCCTCCCCGTGGGCGGACACCTGGAGTATGCCGACGAAATCACTCTCAGTCGCGCCTTCCAGGGTCGGCAGGAGTTGTAATGCCCGCCCCCCGCCTCTTCAAGACGGAAGGCATCGTCCTCAAGGCGGATGCCTACGGAGAAGCCGACCTGGTGGTCACTCTCATCACCCGGGAAGGCTCGAAGCTGCGCGCCATGGCCTACGGCGCCCGCAAGATGACCAGCCGCAAGATAGGCCACCTGGACTCCCTCACCCGCGTCGATCTGGACCTCTACCGTGGCCCCGGCATCGTAAGCATCCGGCAGGTGCAGAACCTGGAGGCCTTCATCGGCCTAAAAAGCCGCCTGGACGCCACCGCCCGCGCCTTCTACCTGGCGGAACTCGTCGACGGGTTCGCCGTCGAAGCAAGCCCCAACCCGGACCTCTACTCCCTGTTTCTGGATACCCTCCGTTTGGTCCAGGATTCCCCGGAGGACAACGAGCCGATTCTCCGGTTCCAATTGGAACTGCTCCAGGTCAACGGATTTATGCCGGAGCTCTACCGGTGCGTGGAATGCCGCAAAGACGTCGAACCCGGACGGCACCGCTTCGTCGTGAGCCTTGGCGGGGTGATCTGCACCGATTGCTCAGCGAAACGAGAAGGCGCCTCTCCCCTGTCCCTCCCCGCCCTCAAGACCCTCCGACACTTCCACAGAAACGGGGAAAACGGCGCGTCCACCGTTCGAATCCCGCCCGACCTCTACGAAGAGGTCCGCTCCGTTCTCGACAGGGCCATCCGCTACTGGCTGGACAGGGACGTCCGATCCCGTAGATTCGTTGTCCAGGTCCAGCGCCAGAAGGCCTGGGCGGCATCAGACCGTCACGCCGCGCCAACCCCTCATCCCGGCGAAAACCCCAGCCCAACCCGTCCCGTCATCCCGGCGCAGGCCGGATCCAGTAACCCCCCACCAAGGGCTTAATTTCAAACCCGTCCTCTCTCCAAACCGAAACGTGTATAATTGCCGGAGCAATCATGTTTAACAAGATTCTAGTAGCAAACAGGGGAGAGATAGCCTGCCGCGTTATCCGCAGCTGCCAGCGGCTGGGAGTTCGCACCGTGGCGGTCTACTCCGAGGCGGACAGGGACGCCCTCCACGTCCGTATGGCCGACGAAGCCTACCTCCTCGGCCCGGCCCCTGCCTCGGAAAGCTATCTGAACATCGTCAAGATCGTCGAGGCCGCCGAGACCTCCGGCGCCGAGGCCATCCATCCCGGCTACGGCTTCCTCTCGGAAAACGCCGCTTTCGCCGTAGCATGCCGCAAGGCCGGCATCAAGTTCATCGGCCCCCGGCCGGAAGTCATGGAGAAGATGGGCGACAAGGTCTCTGCCCGCAAGTTTGCCAAGAAGGCGGGAATCCCCGTCATCCCAGGCACCAACACCGCCGTCGGCGACAAGAACGCCCTCAAGCAGGCCAAGAAGGTCGGCTTCCCTCTCATGGTCAAGGCGGCTGCGGGCGGCGGTGGCATCGGCATGCAGATAGTCCATGACGAGGACGAGCTTTCCCCCATCATCGCCCGCGCCCGCCACCAGGCCCAGAACTCCTTCGGCAGCCGTCGCCTCTACTTCGAGAGGTACCTGGAGCACGCCTCTCACATCGAGGTACAGATTCTCGCCGACGAGCGAAAGAAGACCATCCACCTCCTGGAGCGGGACTGCTCCGTTCAGCGCCGCAACCAGAAGATTCTCGAAATCGCCCCGTCCATCAAGATGACCCGCAAGCTCCGCCGCGAACTTACCAAGTACGCCATGAAGCTGGCCAAGCACGTGGGCTACACCAACGCTGGAACCGTCGAATTCCTCGTAACCCCCAAGGGCGAGATTTTCTTCCTGGAAATGAACATGCGACTCCAGGTGGAACACGGCATCACCGAGATGATTACCGGCGTCGACCTCGTGGAGATGCAACTCCGCATCGCCTCAGGCGAGAAGATGCCCTACCGCCAGAAGGACATCACCAACCACGGTTTCGCCATGGAAGCCCGCATCTACGCCGAGGACCCGGACCTGTTCCTCCCCTCCTCCGGCGTCATCGAAGCCCTCCACGAACCCACCACCCACGAGCACGTCCGCATCGACGGTCACGTCTACCCCGGATACAAGGTGGACATCTACTACGACCCCCTCCTCGCAAAGCTGATGTGTTGGGGCGAAACGAGAGAAGAGGCCCGGCAGCTGCTCGCCGACTCCCTCTCCAGGTACCACGTGGAAGGCGTCCAGACAAACATCCCCTTCCTCCGGCAGGTCGTCGACAGCGAAGAGTTCTCCTCCGGCGTTTACGACACCTGGCTGGTGCACAATCTGAAGACCATGGAAGCGGCCTCAACCAACGGCGCTGGGGGCATGAATTCAGAGTCTGCCCAGCGGGAACTGGCGGCCGCAACCGCAGTCGCCCTTCTCGTTGCGACTGAGCAGGAGGAATCCGCAATGCTCAACGGCAACGGACATCTGCCCACCCCCTGGCGCATGGCCGGCCGGATGGCCCAGATGTCCCGGCGGCTCACCGGCGGGAACTGGCGTTGAAAGAGGTCAGAGTCAAGATAGGGGATCGGTGGTACACCGTTGAGGTCGAAGAACCCATCGGCTCCCCCGCAAAGGTCACCGTCGAAGGGGAGACCTTCCTGGTGGAGGTGGACAGAAGCGCCCCCCGCAGTCCCCGAGCGCAGACCTTCCGCCCCGGTGTCCCTGCTCCCGCATCACGAACCTCTGCCCCCGCTCAGAGCGCCGCCAACGACGGAATAATCAAGTCGCCCATGTCCGGCAAAGTCCTCGCCATCCGGGTCAAGCCCGGCGCCAAAGTCGCCTCAGGCGAAGAGGTCTGCGTCGTCGAGGCAATGAAGATGGAGCAGAGCATCAGGGCTCCGAGGGCCGGGACCGTCAAGAAAATCCACGTCAAACCCCTGGAGCAGGTCCAGATCCACGCCCCCCTCGTAGAACTAGACTAACCCCTACCCCTGCCGCACCAGCTTCTGCAGGCTCCGCATCTCCCGCGGCGGCTCCAGCGTACGACCCATCATCGTCCACGAGACCTCCCCCACGTACACGTCCCCGTGGGAATCCAGGCAGATCCCGTGCGGACTGACGAACTGTCCCGGGTCCTCGCCCCAGTACGCGTCCCCCAGCACCGCCAGCCGGTTCCCCGACGTGTCATACACCGTCACCCGGTGCCCGAAGTTCGGAGCGTCGCTGTAGTACGCGTCCGCAATCAACTCCGCCACGTACACGTTCCCGTCCGCTCCCACGCGGATGCCGGAGGGCTTCCAGATGTTGTTCCACATCGCCTCCAGCTTCCCGTTGGCGTTGAAAACCTGCACCCGGTGGCACTCCCTGTCCGCCACGTAGATATTGTCGTCCTTGTCCGTGGCCAGGTTGTGTGGAATCACGAACTGTCCCGGCCCGATGCCCGCCTCGCCCCACGACATTATGTGCTCGCCGTCGGAGCTGTACTTGTGAATCCTCGAATTGCCGTAACCGTCGGAGACGAACAGGTCCCCCGTCTCATTCGATACTGCAAGACCGGTGGGCAGGTTGAAAGCGTCGCCGCTGAACCTGGGCGAAGGCTTGTCCTTCGTACCCAGCGTCATCAGCAGCTCTCCGTCAGTCGAGAACTTCCTCACCGTGTGGTCCCCGTTGTCCACGCAGTACACCGCGTCGTCGGGCCCGATGCAGATGCCGTGGGCGTTTCCGAAGATGTCCGCCCCCCACGAATTCAGATACTTCCCCTCCCTGTCGAACACCACCACCCCGTGTTCTCCCCGAGAGAAGGCGTACACGTTGTCCTTGCTATCCACCGCCACGTCCGGCGTCTCCTTCAAAGACATGCCGTCCGGCAAAGTGCCCCATCCCTCCGCCACCTCGAAGCTCAAACCGCCGCTGCCCACTACTGTAGTCATGGAGTGCCTCCTCTGGTGTATTCGGGCCAATGCTATGACCGGCACGGATTCTTGTCAAACCGTCCACGCATTCCTGTTCCTGCGCAGGCAGGAACCCACCCTCAACCCACGTCCCACCCTCCGCAATGGCTGCTCCCTCCCCCTCCCTGACCCCCGTAGGGGCGGTTCGTGAACCGCCCTCCCCCTCACCTCAACCATCCCGGTAGGGGCAGGTTTCAAACCTGCCCTCCCCCACACGTTATTCCAAACAAATCGAAGAATCTCGCCCCCTGTATGGAGTATGATACAGATAACCTCAGCCGAAGAGATTACACACAAAGCCCCCAACCAGGGAGAACCCCTCTTGCCTCTTCCCCCTTCATGGGGGAAGATTGAGCCTGTCCCGAGCTTGTCGAAGGGATGGGGGTGATCCGGGTGGCGGGTCGAGAGGATCGGGAAGCTAACCCAACAGTCTCCATTAAAGGAGGTGACGACATGGATCTGGGACTCACAGACAAGAAAGCAATTGTGGCCGGCGGTGGCCGTGGCATCGGCAAAGCCATCGCCATGGAACTCGCCCGCGAGGGCGCCGACGTGGTCGTCGTTTCCCGCACCCAGGATGAACTTGACCTTACCGCCCGCGAAATCGCCGACGAAACAGGAAGGCTCGTCTACCCCCTCTCCTTTGACGTCACCAACACCGAGCAGGTGAACTGGGGCGTCAAGCAGGCCGCCGCCGCCCTCGGCGGACTCCACATTCTCGTCAACAGCGCCGCCCTTCCCGGCGGCTCCCCGGAGGCCATCGGCCCCGTCGAAACCGTCGACGAAGAAATCCTCAAGTGGGACTTCGACGTCAAGTACGTGGGCGCTCTCCGGCTTGCCAAGGCCGCCATCCCCTTCCTCAAGGAAGCCGGCTGGGGACGCATCATCAACATCAGCGGCGGCAACGCCCGCGCCGCCGGCAACCTCAGTGGCGGCGCCCGCAACGTCTCCCTAGTCCACTTCACCAAGTCCCTCTCCATCCAGTTGGGACGATTCGGCATCACCGTCAACTGCATCCACCCGGGCACAACTCGCACCGAACGCACTCCCGTAATGTTCTCCGAACGAGGCGCGGAACTCGGCGTCGACGCCGAAGAAGTGGAACGCAGAGACTTCGCCGAAGGTTCTCCCGCCGCCAACGCCATCGGCCGCATGGTCGACGCTCAGGAAGTCGGCTACGTCGCCGCCTACCTCGCTTCCGACAAAGCCTGGGCCGTCACCGGCGAAGTCCTCGCCGCAGGCGGCGGCGTCGGCACCGCCGTCTACTACTAACCCCCAGCAGACCGCATCGTCCGCCGTAGGGACACAAGCCTCCTCCATCTTGTTCCTGCGAAGGCAGGAACCCATATTCTCCCTCCGCCATTCTATGAGAAAGTTGGGATGGGTCGTTATTTCCCCTCTTGTTCCTCCGAAGGCAGACCTTTGAATTACCCTTTCGCGATCTCCTCAAAACTCTTCCCCCTTGATGGGTGTAGATTAGGATGAGGGTCATTGGGGTGACGGTTGGGCTGTTCGATTCGTTACGCAAAGGTCTCCAAAGGCAGCAACCCACCCCCCCTCCACCCAATCCTCCGTAGGGGCAATCCCTTGTGGTTGCCCTATTCCTTTCCTCACTCCCCCAACCGTCATTCCGAGCGCAGCGAAGCGAAGCCGAGGAATCTCCACGCCCGTAATCACCCGTCTCCCCAACGCCTCATTCCTCCTTCTTACACCCCCATCGGCCAGTCCACTTGACAGCCCCAGAGAAAGACGCTATTCTATCGCGCTTGCAACTAATGATAGCCAGTATCATACTATAAGTAGCAAACTAACCGAATTACCCCCAAGAAACGATAGGACATATCATAAGGTTGGGTGATATCATTTCCACACTGCGAACAAGGTCGATAGAAATTCGTCGCGATTGAAGTCTACGAACCGAAAACTGAAAGTCCATTGGCGAATTTGAGCTTGAACATCAATGCACGAGGTGAAACATGGAATTCTATAACGTGAAGACCAGGCAAAAGGTGGACATACCGGAAAGCGGCCTCAAGAAACGTACCATGGTGCAGAAGAACGGCAGGCAGACCTATGCCGTTACCGGCGAGGAAAACGGCACCCGGCTGGTTAGGTTTGTCAGCAAACAGCAGTATGATGCCTTGCAAGTGCCAGAGGTTGAAGGCTCCTAGGGAGACGTTATGTGGTGGTTCAAACGCGCGGTACTACGTCCGGTATTCGCTGAAGTCCAGGCGATGCACCCCTGGTTCCTGGACTACGACCAGTTGGAACCGGGGGTCAGGGATCTGGTGTGGTCACTAAACCAGACCGACCTTGTTGAGACCCTCACCTCCTGTGAAGGTCACCCGGAACTGCCCTATTGGTGGGAGACCACCGGTGGCACGGCTTACGTTCTCTATCTGGTGACCAATCCCGGCCGGTGGGACCGCGTGTTGGACCGGTTGCGGCAGATGGCCCAGGACTGGAAGGATGTCCAATTGATAGTGCGCGGCGAGCGGGAGCAATGGATGGGGTTTCAAGTCAGTCATGGCCCCACGGAATCTGACCGAAATGCCTTGGACGAGGCCATTCGCCAGACTAGCGAACTGCTCAAAGAACACATAGACCATGATGTTGTTGCCCTGACCTCAGCCCTGCGTGAGCAGGAGAATCAAGGCCGCCAGAATGGTCCTCCACGTCTCGTCACAGGACTGGGGCAAGACTGAGAGAAAGACCAACAGATCGACGGAGGTGTCCCTTGGAAGGACTAACTGCTTACTGCTTGCCACTGCGCAGGAGATGCGAAATTCTGGAACCCCGTGTTATAACCATGAAGAATGGACGTAAGGCGGTACGGGGCAAGGCCAAAGATGCTCCCCAGTACACCGTTTTCCGAATCTTGAGCGACGCCGAAGCGAAGCAGCTGGAGTCCACCCCCGGCTAACAAAACAAGATCCCGGAGTACGCCGAATCCCACCATTCGCCCAGCTCCCCACCCATAACCGCACCCCCCGTAATGTTCGCCGCACGAGGCGCGGATATGTGCATCGAAGCTGAAAAAGTGGGACGGTGCGACTTTGCCTCGGGTTCTCCCTCCGCCTTCGCCAGCCTCCGCATAGTCCACGCTCAGGAAGTAGGCTACGTCGCAGCCTACCTCGCCTCCGACAAAGCCTGGGCCGTCACCGGTGAAGTCCTCGCCGCAGGCAGCAGGGTCGGCAACGCCATCTACTACTAATCCATGCACACTCCCCCTCGGCACAATTCGCGTAGGGGCGATTCGCGAACCGTCCTCAGGGTTTGAGGCCCTCTACAACTGCCTCGGGATTCTCTCGGTCCAATTCCCACTTCAGCGGGTTTTCTACAATATATTCCCTTGCCTGACTCAACTCATTCTCGTCACGGATAACCCGCTCGTAATAATTCCGCTGCCACAGACGCCGGGAGGGAGAACCGCAAGAAAGATTGATCCGCTTGGTGCTTACAGTCTTGAACGCGCCAATCAGACGCCCCAGAGGCTTCCGGCAGTTTTTCGTAGGGGCGGTTCGCGAACCGCCCTGACTTGGGATTGTGTCTAACACGATGATGCCATGCAAATGATTCGGCATTACTACGTATTCGTCTAACGAGACGTGAGGATATCGTATCCCCAGCCATTCCCAATATGTTGCAACTATTCGCCCCTCATCGTTCAACTCCATTTTCCCATCTATAATTTCGCCGAAACGGAGACTTCGGTCCCTAACTACTACGGTTACGAAATACGCTCCCGCGCGGGTGTAGTCATATCCTCTCAATCTGATAGACCTGCGCCGATGAATGTCGGGATTGTAGCGTTGGTTCAATGGTGCATCTCTAGCAAAATATGTACCGTTCCACGTAGGGGCGGTTCGCGAACCGCCCCTACAAAGGACGACGACCTTATGGCGCGACCCGTTCCTTGTCCAATTCCGCGGCATGGTGCAGCGCTGCCTTGACCGCATCAGTGGCAACCGAGGGATAGCTTTCCGCAATCTCCTCCGCTGACAAGCCAGCGGCAAGGTTGTCCAAGACAACAGTGACCATCACCCGCGTGCCGGCGATGCAGGCTTTGCCGTGACACACATTCGGATGTACGGATATGTACTCCCGCCAGTCCATATTTCGCCGCTCCTTACCTATGACAACAAGTCAATTGTCCCACTACAAGCGCAATTATTGAAGCCCGGTTCGTATCCTCAATCCAACCACGATGGTTGCCTTTGAGTAGGTTTCGGTGCTGATGGTCAAGATACCCTCAGTACGATGTCAGTAACGATACTGACCAACAAGCTTCCAATCGCTATCCCAACCGCCATTTTGGCTAGTCGGTGTGTCTGGCTTTGTCTTGCATCGTCGTTTCGTAGCTTGTGAAGTGCGCGTGCGCCCTGATTGGACATTCCTTCATGCACTTCAACGAAGAAGCACCGGTCTTCCCTATCTTGTGTAAGCACTTCCTTCAGGCGAGGCTTTAAATCTGGATCAATTCCTGTGCTCCAAATCCCCTCGGAGCATTCTGCTGCCCACGGTGCAGGCAAGCTGAGACTCTCACGCTCATCCTTGTTCCAAGATAACGGCCTCTTCTCAATATCAGCGGCAATCATGGCGAATTCAGATAGAAATTGACAATTCTTGCAGCAGTGTTTCATTGATGTCGTCCTAAGTGCCTCCCCCCTCACATCCCCACCTCCCTCAACCGCAGTTCATCCCCCTCACCACATCCAAATTATCTCCCGTCCACAGAGTCCGGCTGGAAAAATCAGGAGCGGTCCTTTGCCTTCAATCTCTATTTCTCCGCATATCCCCCGTCCCCAGCCTCCGGCTGGCACGAATCAGACCGGCACGCTCACATGGTACACCACGTCTGCGTCCTTCGGCGCATCCACCCCATCGTCCCTCAACGTTTCGAGATACAACCCTATGGCTTCTTTGACGTTTTACAGCGTCTCGGGAATCGACTCGCCCTGAGAGTAACAGCCGGGCAGCGCGGGCACCTGCACCCAGAAACCGCCTTCCTCCGCTTTGTTTATAGCCACTGAGTATTCCATCTCATGTACTCATTGCAGGGGACTACGGGCAGCCGAAGCATCTCTGCAAATCGGCGTGATAGCAAGAATTTGATACATGGACAACACTGATGCAGGCAGCATAGCCGTTTCGTCACAAGATTCGCCAGCCACTCCCCCCACCGTCATTCCGGCCCCCTTTCTCCGTACTCCCGCGCTCAGTCAAAGTCCCCCTCCCCCTTCCCTTCCCTACCATCAACAATGTACCCTCACAACATGTGGCGCCTCACCGAACACCACCTGCAGTCCATCGCCACCGGCGCCGCCATCCTCGGCACCGGCGGCGGCGGTAACCCCTACGTCGGCATGCTCCGCGCCCGCGAGGCCCTTCGACGCTACAACCCCGTCGACGTGCTCACCCCCGAGGAACTGGGCGAAGACGCCCGCGTCGTCTGCGTCGGAGGCATCGGCGCCCCCACCGTCGGCATCGAAAAGATGCGCGACATCCAGGCTTACCACGCCCTCCGCGCCATCGAAGACTTCGTCGGCGAAAAGGCAACCGCCCTCATCTCCAACGAAATGGGCGGCAGCAACTCCCTCGAACCCATCATCCCCGCCTCCATCGCCGGACTCCCCATCGTCGACGCCGACGCCATGGGCCGCGCATTCCCCGAACTCCAGATGAAGACCTTTTTCATCTATGGCGTCCCCTGGTATCCCCTCGCCCTCGCCGACGAAAAGGGCAATACCAGTATCTTCCCCAAGGCCGTCACCGCCACCTGGATGGAGCGCATGGCCCGCGCCGTCACCATCCAGATGGGCTGCATCGCCTGCTACGCCCTCCACCCCATGTCCGCGGATGAAATCCGACGCACCGCCGTCCCCCACACCCTCTCTCTCGCCCTGAAATTGGGCAACGCCGTCAAGCAAGCCCAAATGAAGCACGAAGACCCCATCGAAGCCATCATGTCCGTATACCCAGGCAAGGTCCTCTTCCAGGGCAAAATCGTCGACCTGGAACGTCGCACCACCACCGGTTTCGCCCGCGGCAAAGTCGTCATCGACGGCCTCGGCGAATTCGCCCCCGGCCTCATGTCCATCGAGTTCCAGAACGAAAACCTTATCGCCTCCATCGACGGTCAGGTCGTCTGCCTCGTCCCTGACCTCATCTGCGTCGTCGACTCCGAACGCGGCGAACCCATCACCACCGAGCTCCTCCGCTACGGCTTCCGCGTCACCGTCCTCGGCTTCCCCGCCCACCCTCTGCTCAAGTCCCCGCAGGCCCTGGAAGTGGTCGGCCCCAGAGCCTTCGGCTACCCCCACCAATACGTCCCACTGGAGGTGTGAAATGAACCCAAACTCCCAATCGCCCCTCCGCCATTCCAATTCTCCTCTTCCCCCTCGATGGGGGAAGATTGAGATGGGGGTGAACATCCAACCCGCCAGGAACCACCCACAATGCTGACCAGAATCGGCGTCGACGTCGGCGGCACAAACACCGACGCCGTCCTGATGCGCGGCGACGAACTCCTCGCCCAGGCGAAGGTACCCACCACCCCTGACGTCACCTCCGGCATTGAAGCGGCAATCGAAGCCGTCATGGCCGGTGCCGGCGACAGCATCCAGCCCTCGGCGGTTATGCTCGGCACCACCCACTTCACCAACGCCCTACTGGAGCGCCGTGGGCTCGCGAATACCGCCATCCTCCGACTCTGCCTCCCCGCCACAACTCTGTTGCCACCCCTCTGCGACTGGCCTGAACCCCTCAAGCGGTCCATCGGCGGACTCAGCTACATGGTCCACGGCGGCCACGAGTTCGACGGACGCGAAATCTCGCCCCTGGATTCTGCGGAGATTCGCAACATCGTATCTCAGATGCGGTCCGAGGGAATCAAAGCCGTCGCCGTCAGCGGCGTCTTCTCCCCCATCGACCCTTCCCACGAGGAACGCGCCGCCGACGTTATCCGCGATGCAGCCCCGGACCTGCGCGTCACCCTCTCCCACCAGATAGGACGCGTGGGCATCCTCGAGCGCGAGAACGCCGCCGCCCTGAACGCCGCCCTTTCCGTCGCCGCCGAACGCATCATCCCCCGCATCCGCGAGTCGTTAGACAGCCTCGGACTCAACGTCCCCCTCTACCTGAGCCAGAACGACGGCACCCTCATGGACGCCGAATTCGCCACCCGCTATCCCGTCTTCACCATCGCCTCCGGCCCCACCAACAGCATGCGCGGCGCCGCCTTCCTCTCCGGCGTCCGAAACGGCATCGTCATGGACATCGGCGGCACCTCCACCGACGCTGGTGCGCTGGTCAACGGCTTCCCCCGCGAGGCGTCCGTCTCCGTGGAAATGACCGGCGTCCGCACCAACTTCCGCATGCCCGACGTCATCAGCGTCGCCCTCGGCGGCGGCAGCATCGTCGAGACAGATCCCCTCCGCATCGGCCCCACCAGCGTCGGCCATCGCCTGACAACGAAAGCGCGGGTCTTCGGCGGACGAACCCTGACCGCCAGCGACATTGCGGTAGCAGGCGGTCTCGCCAGCATGGGCGACCCCGACGCTGTAAGGGACCTGGACACAGGCATCGTCGACGAAGGTCTAACCCATATCCGAAGAATGCTGGAAGACGTCATGGACCGGGTGAAACTTACCCGCGGCGACGTCCCCCTCGTCTTGGTTGGTGGCGGCAGCGTCCTCGCCCCCACCCCGCTGACGGGCGCGTCGGAAATCCTACGCCCTCCCCACGCCGAGGTCGCCAACGCCATCGGAGCCGCCATAGCCCAGGTCGGCGGTCAGACCGAAAAAGTCTACTCCCTCGACCGTATGACCCGCGAAGAAGCCCTCGCCGACGCCCGCTCAACCGCCACCCAACAGGCCATCGCCGCCGGCGCCAACCCCGACACCATTGAGATCGTCGAAGTCGAAGAAATCCCCCTCACCTACCTCCCCAGCAACGCCACCCGCATCCGCACCAAAGCCATCGGCAACCTGGGCATTGGAGAGTAGGTGGACTAAAACGCATCTCTACCTATATTGGTTGACGGGTTTTGAACAACTTTGTTTACCCATTTTGCCTTTTTGTGGAAGTAAATCCAGTTTTCCGCTGCAGATACGATGTGTCGGTTAAACTCCTTGGTGAATCGCGAATTAGCAGATTGGAAATCGAGTTCTCCCGGAGTAAGTTTCCAATTCCCTACCAGTGCAATGTCGGAAGCCAGGGCAAACATAAATTCTGCATTTTCATGTTTTAGTCCAGCCGTCTTGGAAACAAAAACTGGATGGTCACTAGTCAAAAATCCATCAGCTGTGTCGACAGTGAAAACTTGCCAGTTCATTCTCATAATGTGATCGAGCACACCTGGCAACCCCAAAACATGGCGCAGTGCAGGCTCTTTCGTTCGAAGTGGATCACCTTGCATGCTATCTTCAATTCGAAGCAAGCTCATATACATGGGGGCAATTGGCAGGTTCCATTTTCTAGCGGCTTCCTCGGGATCTTGCAGTGCTTCTCCAATATCCTGAGACAGTGAATCGGCCATCCTCATTCTCATACGCTCTGTTCTAGCAATCATTACAGTTACATATCGTGCTACTGCAAGTCTTCCAGCCATATCAATGCATTGTTTCTCACGCAACTTGTTGAGGTGGGATATTGCGGGTCCCTCGACCTTCTCGCTTAGGAGTTGCTCTAATTCGGGAGGAAAAAAGTCTTTCCTCTGACCTGCTCTCATGATGGGAAGCTCTTCCCAAGTGCCCTTGCGTATGTTGAATCGCCAAATCAAGTCTGGATTGTGTTTTGTGGCGAAGTGTTTAAGGTACTCCTGTGGAGTAATGTGATTGTGAATTTTCATCGTCTTAATAATACGCGCTATCATTGCTGTTCTTGCGTATGACCTTTAGGTTGCCCTTCCTAACTTCCTCACATCCCCATCTCCCGCAGCCGCGCCACTAGGTACTCCTGCGGCCTATCCCCCTTCAGCGAATTGCACGCCCCGCACAGAAGCTGAAGGTTGTCCAGGTGGTCCGTACCACCCCTGCTCTGCGGCACAATATGGTCGATGGTGAAGTTGCGGAATGGGAACATCACCCTGCAACCCGCGCACAGCCCTTCCTGCTTGCCGAACAACTCGTGTTTCCTCTTGCGATAAGGAATGGGAACGTCAATATCCGTCCGCCTGGGTATGTCCGTCCGTGACGTCACGTAGCCCGCATGAAACAGGCTCCCCATCGACTGGCGTAGCCGGTCGTTCACCTGCCTGATGGCGTTGGGCGAAATGTCGATACCCACCCACTGACGCTCCAGCCTGTCGGCGGCGACGCACGTGGTAGCGCAGCCGCAGAAGGGGTCAAGCACCATGTCCCCTTCGTTCGACGAAGCCTTGATGATCCGCTCCATCAAGGCCAACGGCTTCTGCGTGGGATATCCCGTCCGCTCACTTCCAGCAGCAATCGGTATGTCGTTCCACGTATCGCTAACGGGAATGCCTGGTTGTTCGTCGAGATACCGTTTGAACCGTGGGACGCCCTTCCCACCGCGAGGAACTACAATCAAGCCCTTCCGGTCCGCTTCTTCCATCCGTTCCCTTGTCCATCTCCAAACCCTTGTCACACCCTTGAACTCATACGTCAAATTCGGCCTGTCGGGATTTGGATTAAGCAGACTGGTCAACTGATACCTGCGCCCTGTCTCTTCTTCAATCTGCCGATATTGCTCATGCGCACGGGGATTCTCTACAAATATCGAGTTCCAAGTTGTCTTCCCATCACTCCCGTAAGCAAGAATCACATCATGATTGGAAGCAAAGCGGGTAAAGGCCAAGCCTTTGGGGTGGGAACGCCTCCATATGACCTCATTCCGAAAATTTCTTGCGCCAAATATGCTATCCATCAATAGCTTATGATAATGACTGGCCGTTGGGTCGCAGTGCAGGTAGATTGACCCTGTAGGCTTCAACACTCGCTGCATCTCCAGCAACCGAACTGCCATCATGCAGAGATACGATTGCGTACTCTTGCCGTGGGTAGTTCTTGCCGTCTCAATCACTCTGTACATGGCGGGATGCACATCGGCAACCAGGCCCATCCATGCTACGTCCAGGTCCGACAGCGTCCACGTGTCCTTGAAAGCGGCGCCCGCAGCCTTGCTCCCGATAGGCGCAGCGTAGTTGCGGTTGGAGTTGAAAGGTGGGTCCAGGTAGATGAGATCGGCGCAGTCGCTGTTCATCCCCCGCAGCACATCCAGATTGTCCCCAGTCCACAACGTCCTGCTGGCAAAATTCGGTTCACCCACGGCCTCAACCTCTATCGTGGTCTTGCCAACACTTGTGTCATCGCCCCCAATGGACGAGCAACGCAAATGCCAATAGAATCATTGTGCCAGTGTACCCTAAGCGAGTATCATCAACAAGAGGAGTACCCCCTCCCCCCTAAACCCCAAAAACCTCCCGAAACCGCTCGTCACTCTCAAACGGCCCCACCACCGCCAGGTTCAGCCGCCTCTCGTCCACCAGCTCCCGCGCCACCCGGTTCACGTCGTCCAGCGTCACACCCTCGATGGCCGAAACCACCTCGTCTACCGTCGCCACCCGGTTAAGCAGCAGTTCCTGCCCCCCCTGCCACATCGCCACGCTGCGAGTGTCCTCCATCCGCAGCATGATCCGACCCTTCGAATACTCCCGCGCCTTCTCCAACTCCCGCTCCGAAAACCCCTCCCGCATGGCCGAAAGCTGCCCCATTATCGCCTCTAACGACTTCTGACTGCGTGAAGGCTCCGACCCGCAGTACACCACCAGCGACCCGCAGTCCCGGTACTGGCTCAGCGAGCTGTGAACGTCGTACGCCAACCCCTGCTTCTCCCGCACCTCCAGGAACAGCCGGCTGCTCATCCCCTCGCCCAGCATGATGTTCACCAGGCTCTGCGCGTACCTGTCCGGGTGGTCCAGCGCCGCCGCCGGCATCCCCACGCAGATGTGCGCCTGCTCCGCCTCCTTGTATTCCAGCCGTAATGCGGCATCCTCCTGGTCAACCGACACCGGCGACCACAACATCGTGTCGCGTGGCTTCCAGCCCTCCGTAGCGCCGACTACCTCCTCCAGCACCTCTTCTTGGGAGACGCCCCCGGCCACGGAAATCACCACGTTGGAAGGCCCGTACTGCCGCTGCATCAACGCCACCAGGTCGTCGCGGGTGATGGCGTCCACCGACTCAGGCGTGCCCCCCACGTCCCGTCCCATCGGCTGGTCGGGCCACAGCATCTCGTCGATGAGCAGGTCCACCCGGTGGGTGGGATAGTCGTTGCTCATCCGAAGCTCTTCCTGGATGACCTGCCGCTCCTTCTCCATCTCCTCCTGGTCAAGAAGCGGATTCAACACCATGTCCAACAGCACCGCCAGCGCCCGCCTGAAATGGGGCTTCGCCACCTTGCACCAGTAGATCGTGATCTCCCTGTCCGTGCTGGCGTTCATCACGCCTCCCACGCCCTCGATGGCCTCGCTGATGTCCTGCGCCTTCGGCCAGTTCTTGGTCCCCTTGAAAAGCAGGTGCTCCAGGAAATGGGTGGAACCCGCCGTTTCGTCGGGCTCGTAGCGGGACCCCACGCCCACAAACAGGGCCAGGGTAACGGAATAGGTGTGAGGCATGGTGGAGGTGAGGACACGCAGTCCGTTGTCCAGTGTTGTACTGTTGTGGTCTAGACTCATGATGTGTTTAGCCGCCTGCCAATTGGTCTCTTCCCCCTTGATGGGGGAAGATTAAGATGGGGGTGATTCCCCTTATGTCGATAACGCATAATGGGAGCTACGCAAATGTGCCCTAGCTGCTTAGCCAGGCTATTTCGCCATGAATATCTTCAGGATGGGACTTGGAAGCGAAGACGGCGTATTCTTCCTTGGCCGCGCCGATGGTCGTGTCTCCCCCATGTCCGGGATACACGTGGGTGTCGTCCGGCAGCGTCAGCAGACGCGAGGTGATGCTCTCCACCAGCTGCTGAAAGGCCTCCGGCGACCGGCTGAAGCCGGGTCCGCCCGGAAACAGCGTGTCTCCCGAAAACAGGTGCTTGCCCGTGTGCAGGCAGACCGCGCCCGGTGTGTGGCCCGGCGTGAACATCACCTCCAGCGAGATGTCGCCAACCTGAATGGTGTCGCCGTCTTTCAGATAGAAGTCCACGTCACCCGCAGACAGGTTCGGCTCGTCCTGCTCGTGGATGCCAAGTTCCTTGCCCGTTCCGCCCTTGATTTCGCGCACCCCTGCAATGTGGTCGCTGTGCCCGTGGGTGATGAGAATCGCCTTGATCTTGGCGTCGCCAATCTCGTTCAGCAGCTTCTCCGGTTCCCCGGGAGCGTCGATGATTATCGCCTCGCCGGTGTTGGGACAGCGCACAATGTATCCGTTGTTGTCCATATATGTCATGTGGGGTACCTTGATAATCTGTACCTCGCCGTCGTAGTGCAGGGGCATGTTTCCTCCCGATTCAGGACTTTCGATTATCCTAGCAAATAGGGGCCGGAATTGAAACCGCGGCATCTCCCGAATCCCACCCAATCTTTCTAAGCGTCGCCCGGCCCCTAGCGTCTCCGGTCACCAATGACACCCTCTGCTTGTCGGAAGGCAATCTACCTGCTACCCTTTTCCCCATGAATAGAACATTATCTCGTACAAATCCAGCCTCAGTCGCCCTACACCTGCCCTTTATGCGACATAGTATCACATTAGCCGCCATTTTCCTCCCCATTTTTTCGGGAAACGAATGCCAGACCTTTCAGGCCCCCGATTCGTGCCTGATACTTTACATAAAATGGACACAGACCCCTTTATTCGTAAAGCAAGTCGAATGCAACCCACGCCTGCCCGACCCGAAACGAATAGCAAACGAACCCATTCGTTCCAGAGAGTCCGTCCCAGAAATTAATCCCCGAATCCCCTTCCGCTTGACACCCCCAAATCACCCTACCTAAGATTGTTGCACCATTTAGGAGGAACGCCCATGTTTCCCCGGAACGTCTTTCCCACCACCACCGAGGTCAACGAAGCCGGCCATCTCGTCATCGGCGGCTGCGATACCGTAGACCTGGCCTCCCGGTTCGGCACCCCACTCTACATCTTCGACGAGGCCACCCTCCGTGGACGCTGCAGAGGCTTCGTCCAGGAGTTCACCAAGCGCTACCCCAACACCCTCGTCGCCTACGCCAGTAAGGCATACGTCAACCCCGCCGTGGCCCGCATCTTCGCCGAGGAGGGCCTCGGGCTGGATGTCGTCTCCGGCGGAGAATTGGCCGTCGCCCAGGCCGTCGACTTCCCCAGGGAGAAGGTCTACTTCCACGGCAGCAACAAGACCGCCGCCGAGCTCAAGCAGGCCGTGGAGTGGAACATTGGCCGCATCGTCATCGATAGCTTCCACGAGCTCGCCCTCCTTGAAGAGGTGGCCGCCGCCGCGGGCAAGTCCCAGGAAGTCCTCCTCCGAGTCTCCCCCAGCATCGACCCCCACACCCACGAAAAAACCACCACCGGCGTCCTCGACAGCAAGTTCGGCTTTGCCATCGAGACCGGTCACGCCGCCGAGGCTGTCCGGCAGGCCGTCGCCGCCCCCCACCTGGACCTCAAGGGTCTCCACTTCCACCTCGGCTCCCCCATCTTCGAGCTCCAGCCCTACCGCGACGGCGTAGAAGTAGTCCTCGAATTCGCCGCCAGTATGCGCGAAGAAGGTCTGAAACTCGAGGAATTCAGCCCTGGCGGCGGTTTCGCCATCGCCTACAAGGGAGACCAGAACCCGCCCACCGACGCTGACTATGCGGACGCAATCATCGGCACCATGACCGCCGAGTGCGACCGGCTCGGCCTCGAACTTCCCCTCCTCACCATCGAACCCGGACGTTCCGTCGCCGGTCCCGCTGGCGTCGCCCTCTACCGCGTCGGCGCCGTCAAGGAGATCCCCGGCGTCCGCCGCTACGTCTCCGTCGACGGTGGTATGGGCGACAACATCCGCCCCGCCCTCTACGACGCTGCCTACGAAGCTGTCGTGGCCAACCGCGTCAACGACAGGGGCGAGCAGGTGGCGACCATCGCGGGCAAGTATTGTGAGTCCGGGGATGTCTTGGTGAAGGACGTTCTCCTCCCGGCCATCGATGGCAGCGGTAAGGACCTCATCGCCATCCCCGCCTCCGGCGCCTACTGCATTCCCATGGCCAGCAACTACAACCTGAATCCCAGGCCCCCCATCGTCCTCGTCAACGAAGGTCACGCTCGCCTCATCCGCCGCCGCGAGACCTTCCAGGACCAGATGCTCCTGGACGTTGCCTAACCACATCGTCGACAATGGCGTAACGCCGGTGCGCGAACCGCCCTCCCTTTCCACAATTACCGCGGTAGGGGCAGGTTTCAAACCTGCCCTCCCCTTCTACATGTCATTCCGAGCGCGGCGAAGCGGAGTCGAGGAATCTTGTTGCCCACCACTGCCGATCTCCCCCCATAACCCATGTGGCACGTAGCAGGACAGGAAAACGCCATCCGCATCCTGGATGCCAGCCTCGCCGCGGGCCGGGTCTCCCACGCCTACCTGTTCGTCGGCCCTCCCCACGTGGGCAAGACCACCCTTGCCCTGGACCTGGCCTGCGCCGTCAACTGCGTCGCAACCGAAGGCCCCCTCCCCTGCCAGAACTGCGCCCAGTGCCGCCGCGTCGCCGGCGGCCATCACGCCGACGTCCGAATCATCGGCCTCCGACGGCAGGAGGAAGGTTCCAGGCGAAGGGAGTTGGGCATCGGCGAAATCCGCTCCGTCACCAACCAGTCCCACCTCAAGCCCTACGAAGGCGCCTACCGCGTCTTCATCTTCGAGGACGCCGAGACTATGAGCGAGGAGGCCGCCAACGCCCTCCTCAAGACCCTCGAAGAACCCCCCGCCCAGACCCTGCTCATTCTCCTGACCTCTCAGGAAGACCGGCTCCTGCCCACCATCCGCTCCCGGTGCAGCCGCGTCGAACTCAAGCCCATGGCCGAATCCCCCCTCGCCCGCTACCTCGAAGAAAACCACGGAGTCGACGCCGACCAGGCTCAGCTGCTGGCCCGCCTGTCCAAGGGCTGTCTCGGCTGGGCCCTGACGGCCCTCGAGGACCCGCTGCTTCTCGAACGACGCACCACCGAGCTCGACCGCCTCATCGGGCTGCTGGCAGCCTCCATTGAGCAGCGCTTCCACGCCGCCTCCGACGTGGCGAACCTCTACTACCGCGACCGGGATGAAGCCCTCGAAACCCTCGATATCTGGCTGAGTTGGTGGAGGGACCTGCTGGTCCTCCGCGAAGCGGGCCCCGAGTGGGTCTACAACAAGGACTATGCTGAACAGCTGGAAGAGTGGAAGTCCGCCTACTCCCCCGCCCAGATTGTCGGCTTCATCGGGTCAATGGGCAAGACCATCGAGGCGCTGAATAGCAACGTCAACGCCCGACTCGGCATGGAAGCCCTCATGCTCTCCCTTCCCGTCCCCGCCTTCCCCTAATCCCCCACCCCTCTTGCCCCTCTCCCGTCCTGGGAGAGGGTTGGGTGAGGGTCTCCCCAATCCTAATTCCTGCGAAGGCAGGAACCCACCCGCCCCCACAGTCATTCTGGCGAAAGCCGGGGCCAATCTTTCCCTTTCCCCTCGACGGGGGAAGGTTAGGATGGGGGTGATTCGGGTGGTCGCGGGTTGCGACCTGCAGTTACACAAAACTTGCCTAAGGCAGGAACCCCCCAGAATCCCCCAACCACCCCCAACCCCGAACGCATCACCCTCCCCAACCGTCATTTAGGCGAAAGCCGGAATCTAGTCCCCCTCCCCTCAGTCAATCTCCCACGGGATGAACTTCTTCCACTCGTCCAGAATCGTCCGACCGTGCAGCACATAATAGGGGCTGGGATACGGCGCTTTCGGCGCCTTCAACAGCTTCATCCCCGCCTGGTACGGCGTCCTACCAGCCTTTCGGTGATTGCACGGAATGCACGCGCTCACAATATTCTCCCACGTCTGCTTGCCCCCCAGCCGGCGCGGCCTCACGTGGTCCATCGTCAACTCCAGGTTGCGCAGGCCGCAATACTGGCACGTGTGCCGGTCCCTCAACAGCACTTCCTTCTTTGAGAGCTTCCGCTTTACGAATGGCCGCTTCACCATGTACACAAGCCGGATGATGCAGGGCAGGTCGAAAACCTGCGTCGCCGACCTCACCTGCCCCCTCCCGTTCTCCAGCAATTCCGCCTTTCCTCGGAAGATCAGCAGCAACGCGCGACGAGCATTGCAGACGTTAATCGGCTCGTAATTCAGGTTCAGAACTAGGACTGGGGAACTCAGCATTTGAAGCCATTATAGATGCGAAAAGTCCTCTTTTCCACCGCCCGTTTCCCCCTTCCGTTCTTGCCTCTTCACCCTCGGACGGTGACCGTTACATAACCATCATTCCGGCGAAGATCGGCGTCCGACCCTTCCTTCCCCCTCGATGGGGGAAGGTTAGGATGGGGGTGAATCGCCCCTCAACCCGCCAATCGCAGGCAATCCCACCGCCACAATCAACCAGAGAGAGAACCCGCCAAACAGCCACGCCCCCAACACGTCCGTCGGCCAGTGTGCCCCCACATAAATCCGAGAGTAGCTCACTACAACAACCGCAAATGCACAAAACGCCAGAAGTGCGAATCGAGGCTTCCAACGCCGCACGTAAGCAAGGCTCAGATACCCCAAAAAGCCGAAGAACAACATCCCGTGCAGCGTCGTCCCGCTCGGAAATCCCGGACTCGGCCTCACGGTGGTCCATTCCTGCAAAGTAAACATCGGCCGCTCCCTTCCGATCACCTCCCGCACTCCCAACGTCATCAGCTCCAGCGGCAAGATCAGCAGGCAGGCCACAGCCTCCCGGCGCCGTCCTCGCACCCACAGCGCACCGCTCAGTCCCAACACTGACGCGACGATAACCCACCTGTTCCCCACCCAGTCCACCAAATCCGATATCCCGTCCAGCAGCGGCGCGTCCGTACTCCGCACCATCTCCACCATCGCCTCCTCACCCGAGAGAATGGGTACGAAGTGCACCAGCGCCGAAAGCCCCGCCGCCGCTGCCGCAAGCCCCAGCGGAATAAGCAACCCGCCCTTTGACCTGATTCTCTGCACGTTCCAACCCAAGATCGTCTTAAGCGCCTCCGTATCCGGTTCTGGCACGCCTGGCCAAATGCTATAATAACCCCCACAGCCCTTGCCATCTCACACTGCGAAAACCCTATTGTCCAAACCGAACCTGATAGCCATCGACGGTGCCGTGGCGTCTGGCAAAAGCGTGGTTGGGCGTAGATTGGCGAAACGGCTGGGCTTCCGCTTCCTCGACACCGGCGCAATGTACCGCGCCGTCACCTGGCTGGCAATGCAGCGCGGCGTGGACCCCGAAGATGAAACCTCCCTCGCGGAACTGGCCGCTACCGCCCATTTCACCATGTCGGCGGATGGCGATGACCTCCTCGTCGACGGCCTCACCCTCCCTCTGGAAGAGCACCGCGCCCGCATCGACCAGCTGGTCTCCCCCGTCAGCAAGCTCCCAGGCGTTCGCGACGCCCTCGTCATGAAGCAGCGCGAAATGGCGTCCGAGGGAAACATCGTCATGGCCGGGCGCGACATCGGCACCGTCGTTGCCCCCCATGCTCCGGTGAAGCTCTACCTCCGTGCCGCAACCTCCGAGCGGGCCAGGAGGCGACACCAGGAGCTTGTCGAACAGGGAAAGTCCATCGAATTCGCCCAGGTGCTCCGCGACCTGGAGGCCAGGGACAAGCTCGACTCGGAACGCGCCCACTCCCCCCTCAGACCCGCCGCCGACGCCTGCATCATCGACAGCGATCGTCTTACCGTGGAGCAGGTGACCCGGCGGGCCCTGTCCATCATCAAGGAGCGGTAAGCCGGTGCTCTACGAACTGGGCACTGGGGTCGCGCGAATGCAGTTCTCTCTGTTCGCTCGCTGGAAGGTCGAAGGCCGGGAGTCCATACCCCCCAGGGGCCCGCTCATTGTCGCCGTCAACCACCTCAGCAACGCCGATCCCCCCGTCGTTGTCGCCAGCGCAAACCGAAAGCTCCATTCCCTCGCCAAGGAGGGCCTGTTCAAGAGTGCCGTGGGAAACTGGTTCTTCTCCCGGTGTCATGCCCACCCGGTCAGGGAAGACGGGGTGGACCGCACCGCCCTGCGCTGGGCCCTCAGGGTGCTGGAAAGGGATGGCGCGGTCCTCATGTTCCCGGAAGGCAGAAGAAGCCTCACCAGGAAGCTCCAGCCTGCCAGGCCCGGCATCGGGTTCCTCGCCTTCAAGTCCCAGGCCCCTGTCCTCCCCGTGGCCGTCACCGGCACGGAGCACATCCCCGGCTACTGGAGAATCGCCTTCCCCTTCTGCAGGATGACCGTGCGAATTGGCGAGCCGTTCACGCTGCCCGCCATCGAGGGCCGGCTCAGCCGCGAAATTCTCCAGCAGGGCTCGGACATGGTAATGCAGAGAATAGCCCAGCTCCTGCCCACCGAATACCGCGGCCACTATTCCACCGGGGGCGGCCCGGCAATGGACCGTCCGCAGACCTAGAGGATCGGACATTTTCAGCCGAAGGGAGAATCGATGAGGATATATCTGGCAGGTAACATGCACACCGATTGGCGGGAAAGAATCGCCTCCGCCATCAGCGGCTGCGAGTTCCTTTGGCCCCACAAATACCCCAAACACGGCGGATCCAGGGGCAAGGGCGCCGACGTATTCTTTCCGAGGGACGTTACCTTGCTCAAGTCGGCGGACCTGGTATTCTGCGTAATCGAGAATGAGGGAAGAAATATCGGCACCGCCGCGGAGGTCGGCATGGCCTACGCGTGGAACAAGCCCGTGGTCCTCGTGAACCTGTGCCCGGAAATTCCCAGTTTCTACTTCCTGGAGAAGGCTTCCACCACCGTTTGCTACACAATGGACGACGGTCTCGAGATTCTGCGATTCCTCACCCTGGACCGTCCCATTCCCTCCCCCTGAGCCACCGTCCCCGTCACAGTCTTACACCTTGAGCCATGGTATACAATTGACTGCACATAACGTAAGGTAGCTCCCATCCCATTTGTGAAGGCAGGCTTGATCCAATCCCATGACCGTCGTTGATGACATAAAGGCCAAGCTGGACGTTGTAGACCTCATCTCCGGCTATCTCTCCCTCCAGAAGTCCGGCGCCAGCTTCAAGGGCCTCTGCCCCTTCCACTCGGAGAAGACCCCCTCCTTCTTCGTCTTCCCCAACCGCCAGAGTTGGCGCTGCTTCGGGGCCTGCGCCACCGGCGGCGACGTCTTCTCCTTCTACATGCAGCGTGAGAACGTGGACTTCCGGCAGGCCCTCCAGGACTTGGCTCGAATGACCGGCACTGAGCTTCCGTCGAAACAGCGGCGCAAGAGCGAAGACCCCCTCTTCAAGCTCACGGAGGCCGCCGCCAAATTCTTCACCCGCAATCTGGCATCCTCCGGGGGCGCCGAAGCCCGCGCCTACATCGAAGACCGCGGTATCACCCCCGAAACCGCAGCCAAATTCCAGCTCGGCCTCAGCCCCAACGACGGCTCGGCCATGCGCCGCCACCTCCTCTCCCTCGGCTACACCGACAGCCAGCTCTCCCTCGCCGGGCTGGTTTCCCAGCCCCAGGATGGCGCCGGCCAGGACCTCTTCCGCCGCCGCCTCATCTTCCCCATCTGGGACGCCGAAGGCCGCATGGTTGGCTTCGGTGGCCGTGCCCTCGACGATTCAATGCCGAAGTATCTCAACTCCCGGCAGGGTCCCATCTTCGACAAGAGCAAGATACTCTTCGCCTTCCATCTCGCCAGAAACGCCGTCAGAAACGGCGGCTCGGCGGTGGTCGTCGAAGGTTACATGGACGCCATCATGGCCCACCAGAACGGCTTCGACAACGTCGTCGCTTCCATGGGCACCGCCCTCACAAGCTACCAGACGGACCTGCTGCGCTCCGCCTCCGAAGTGGTCATGGCCCTCGACCCAGACGCCGCCGGGCAGGAGGCCACCCTCCGCAGCATGGAGACCTCCTGGAAGGTGATGCAGAAGCAGGAGGTGTCCCGCTCCCAGCGCGCCTCCGTGTACCGTCGTCCCGGCGGCCCCACCCTTAAGATCGCCCCCCTGCCCGCTGGCAAGGACCCCGACGACATCATCCGCGAGGATAAGGCCGAATGGGAGCGCCTCATTCAGAATCCCCTCCCCGTCTTCGAATTCCTCCTGCAGGCCTACTCGCGTCGTTTCGACATCGAAACCCCCCAGGGAAAGTCCGACATGGCCGGCGCCGTCTCCCATCTCGTCTATGCGGCGGACGACCCCTTCGAGCAGGACAGGCACGTTCGAGTCCTAGCCGAGGTCCTGGGCGTACCCGAATCGACCCTCAGAATCAGAATAGACCGTCCCCGTCCTCAGCGGCCCCAACGACGGGCCCCCCGTCGCGATGTGGCCCCCGCCACCCCATTCAAGCAGCTTGAGCGCGACCCCCTTGAAGAGCACTGCCTCGCGCTGCTGCTGCAAAACCCCGAAATGGCGGATTCTATCAACGGACTCCGCTCGGAAATGTTCCAGAGACCGGAGAACCGCGAACTGTTTACAAACTGGCTGCGAGGCATCACAATAGAGCTATTGGACGAGGGTATTCGCAGCCATCTAGACTATCTCGCCGCCAAGCCGCTCCCGCCCGCCGACCCTAAGGAAAAAGAGGCGGACCTGTCTCAGTGTATTCAGCGCCTGCAGGAACGGCGGCTTCGTCAATTGAAGATAGAAGAGGGCCTGCGTCTATCCGATGTCGACCATGAAGAATTCAGCCAGTTTGAGGACGAGATACTGAAAGTTAACAGCGATATGGATGCTCTCTTTAGAGCCAGGAGCGTGTGAATATATGGTAAGCACCAGAAAAACCCGGGGAACCCGCAAGGCAGACGAAGAATATCTGGAGTCCGTCGCCAATGGCTCGGAAGTTAGTGAAGCTGCCAGCCTGCTAGGCGTCGACAGCGCCGCCGCCAAAGCCCTGGAGGTTATCCCCACCGCCATAACAACCGCCAACGTGGACTCAGGCGACGACTCCCTCGAAGGCGGCGCAGGCCCCCTCAAGGTGGTCGTGCCCCCTTACGCCGTACAGATTCAGGCCGAAGACCCCGATTGGGAGCCGGACCTGGAGGGCGCCGAGGTCCTGGACGACCCCGTCCGGATGTACCTCCGTGAAATCGGCCGGGTCCAGCTGCTCACCTCCGAGGACGAGCGCGTCCTCGCCCGCAGTATGGAAGGCGGCAAGCACCTGGACGAGCTCGAAGAGGAGCTCAGCGAAGGCTCCGGCCGTCCCGTCCCATCCTGGGAGATGAGCATCGCCCTGTTGAAGAGACTGGTCGAAGCGGAACCCTTGGTGAACTCCCTCGGTCGTCGACTCGGCATCTGCCACGAGCTGACCCTGTTTGCAATCATCACCAACCGCGAAGTCCGCGACGCCATCGACGTACTGCTGGACCCCGAACTCATGGAAAGGGTTGCCGGTGACTTGGACTGGGAAATGGCGGACGTGGAGAAGGCCATCATCCGGCTTTCCCTGGATAGCTGGGTCCTCCCCCCGGAAAGCGCCAACGTTCTCGGCGACTGCAGGCTGAGCGTGCTTCGGACCAAGCTGGAGGACGAGGCCAGCGCCGTCCGGCTCAAGCGTGTGGACACCCGCCTCCGTTACCATATCATCCGCATCCGGGCGGAAGCCTTCCGGTCCCAGCAGCACCTCACCGAGGCAAACCTGCGGCTGGTCGTCAGCGTGGCCAAGAAATACATCGGTCGCGGCATGTCCCTCCTGGACCTCATCCAGGAAGGCAACATCGGCCTCATACGCGCCGTGGAGAAGTTCGACTATCGCAAGGGCTACAAGTTCAGCACCTATGCCACCTGGTGGATCCGACAGGCCATAACCAGGGCCATCGCCGACCAGGCCAGGACCATCCGCATCCCCGTCCACATGGTCGAGACCATCAATAAGCTCATGCGTCACAACCGGCGCCTGCTCCAGAACTTCGGAAGGGAACCCAGCCCGGAGGAGATTGGCCGCGAGATGGACCTGACCCCGGAGCGCGTCGAGGAGATCATCAAAATCTCCCAGGAACCCGTCTCCCTCCAGACCCCCATCGGCGAGGAGGAGGACAGCCACCTCGGCGACTTCATCGAGGACCAGAGCGCCCCCGCACCCTCCGACGCCGCCTCCTTCCAGCTGTTGAAGGAGCAGATCAACGACGTTCTGCACACCCTCACAGACCGGGAGCGACGCGTGCTTCAGCTGCGCTTCGGACTCGAAGACGGACGCAGCCGCACCCTCGAAGAGGTTGGCCGAGAATTCGGCGTCACCCGCGAGCGCATCCGCCAGATCGAAGCCAAGGCCCTCCGCAAGCTTCGTCACCCCACCCGCTCACGGCGCCTCAAGGACTTCCTGGAATAACCCCCCTCCTTCCCCTCCCCTCTTCCCCCTCGACGGGGGAAGATTGAGCCTGTCCTTAGCCTGTCGAAGGGATGGGGGTGATTGGGGTGGTGCGAGGAAGGGAGCCTGTAGTTACGCAAAGGTCCCCATCCTGGGACAGGATTGAGCCTGCCCTGAGCTTGTCGAAGGGGTGAGGATCATCTGGGTGGCTATGAGTCTGAGGGGTGCGTTATGCAAGGGATTCCACCCCCAGAGAGGCCTCCCGATCTTACCCTCTCCCGTCCTGGGAGGGGGTTGGGTGAGGGTATCCTCCTCCCTCTGACGGACACCCTTGCATAACCGGCATTCCGGCGGAAGCCGGAATCCAGTCCCCTATTCCCTCCTCTCCCGTCCTGGGAGAGGATTGAGGTGAGGGTGGCTCCCCCTGCTCCCCTCTACGGGAAAGAGTGAGCCTGTCCTGAGTCTTTCGAGAAGAAGGGGCGAATTCCCACGCCAACCTCCCCTTGGGCGTCCCTTGTGTGCCCCTAGCCCCCGCCCACCGTCACCGTGTAGCTGGCCGGCTGCCGGCTGTGTTCGGCAAGGCTGCCCACCACCAGCGCCACCTCTTCCGCGCCCGAAATGTCAGCCACCGACACGCTGGCTCGGTAATCGTCGTCAAGCGTAACCGGAGTGACCCTCACGTCCTCGCCCCGGATCTCAATCAGGTGTAGGACAAACCTCTGCGGCACCCGGCTGTCCGTCCGGTAGAACCCCTCCGGTGTCCATCCCCGGTCGACCGACGCATCATCGTAGAAGCCCAACTCCGGCACCGCCACCGAGTCCACGCAGATCCCCTGTCCCGTGATCGCATCGTCCGTCACATAGTGGAACCGCACAAGCACCGAACGTCCCGTGTACGCCGAAAGGTCCACCGAATCCGAAACCCAGCCTCCGCTTTCGCCGGTGTATCCCGGCCCGTAGGCGTTCAGCGAAGGGTTGTCCGTGGACGCCAGCGCTCCCTGCAGCACGTCCCACGTGGACCCGCCGTCGGTGGAGACCTGTACGTAGGCGTAGTCCCAGTCCTCCTCGATGGAATACCACGCCGTGAAGCTCAGGGTGGCCTGCTCCAGGCCGGAGAGGTCGAATTCCCTGGTAAGAGTCGTGCTGATGATGTCCCCGTAGTTGCCCCACCAGCAATGCCCGCCCGTGGGCGGCGCGGTGGGCACAAGTCCCACGCTCCCCTCAGCGGCGAAACTCACCTCGACGGTCTCCGAATCCATCTCCAGCGCCAGGTATCGGGCGGAAAACTGGGGCTGGCTGAAACTGTAAGTCCCCTCGTCGCCCAATACGTCCGTTGCATCCACGGAGGGCCACCATCTTTCGTAGCCCAGCGGCCCCCCATGGCTTCTCTCCGACAGATATGCCGCTACTGTCCAACGCCCAAACACAGTCTCGAAAGTCTCCCCCTCCCCCAAAGTATCCAGGTACGCATTCACCGCCTGTATTCCCCTGTGGTCGGCTCGCAGCAGGGGTTCCAGGCTTTTGGGAGAACCTACCTGTTCGACCAGAAATTGGCTGAACATGAATCCGCTCCCATAGTAGGGTCGTGAATCCCGGAAGCTCAAAGGCCAGTACACAAGGGACGTGGGCGCCGAGTGCACGAACGCCTCAACCGTGGGTGGGCGCCATCCCAAACGGTTCTCAGCCACCTGCGACAGTCCCTCGTTGAGCCAGGTGCTCTGCCCTCCATTCAGGTTCCAGTTCACCGCATGCTGCAGCTCGTGGGCCAGCACGGATAGGTATCCCTCCGTGCCAATCCGCAGGGCCGAAGGATTGATGTATATCATCTTCCGCTGGTTGCTGTTCTCGTGTACCTGCACCGGATACTCGTCGGCGGAACTGTAATAGCCCCCCAGCCCCCGCGTCGGCGCATGAAGGATGGTCAACCGCTGCCCCGCCGGGTCCCCAGCCCCCCAGAGCGGCCCAAACGCCGACTTAAGCCCGGGCAGAATGTGCCCTTCGAAGGCGTCCGCCGAATCCCTCAGTGCATCGTCGCTGAACCTGAATCCGTCCTGCACGTACCAGTAGGCGTTTGCGGAAACGTGCTCCAGCGTCGCCTCAATCTCGCGAAACTCCACGGGCTCTATGTTGGAAAGTACCTTGAAGGTATCCACCTGCCCCACCTTCAAATCCGACGGCGCCGCGCTCCCCAGACGGGGAATAGGCTCCTGTGACTTCAATCGCAGGGATCGGGCCAGTTCGTACAGGTCCCGCCGCGGCGCCACCGGTATTCCTTCAACCTTGCCGGCTGTTTCGTTTGACGATGCAGCCGCTGTGGCAGCCGGCGTGGGAGATGTTACGGCGACCTTGGTGGCAGAGGAGGCTCCTGGCGAGGGCGATGGCTCTGCCGTAGCCGTAAACCCCGCGGACATTGCCTCGGCTTGCGTGGGACTTCCGGTGGACTCGATGGCCGTGGCTGTGGCCCCCTCGGTAGTCACGGCAGTCGCGGCGGGCAGGGAAGGATTCGACTGCGTTGGCGATTCGTCATCGGTGCACGCGCTCGCCAGAAACAGGCCCGCCGCCAAAGCTAAAAGGCCCACAACCGCAAGGGGGCTAAACATCAAGCGTATGGTAGCGATGGTGTACCTTCCTGTTCTCCGTCATCCAGCCTGGCTGGAAGTCGGTGCAATCTGCCGACCTGGTAGTCAACAAGCCTCTTGGAAGTAATACGCTGCCAAAGACACTCCAGATTGACTGAGACCGTTGTTGCTTGCGATTGTGCCAAAATGCCCCTTGTAACTTCTGTGGGAAACGCTAAACTAGTGTGTACGCAGTGTGCCCCGCCGCACTCGAGAAACGCAGAAACGAACGAGGGATGATGAGTAAGGAAGAAAAGGAAAAACAGTCCACTGGAATGACTCGCCGCGGCTTTCTGGGCCGGATGTCGTTGGGCATAGCCGCCGCCGCCGCGTTGACTCTTCCCGTTCGCAATCTACTATCCCCGGATTCATCCCAAAACGATCCCTCCGAAGGATTGCCCGAAGACTCCATCTACCGTCCCCGCGACAACTCGCGCGACGGCGGTTCCATGAACGCCTAGATTTATTCGATTCCCAAATCGAATCAGCTGCGGCCAAACTGTCGCTCCAGGTTCTGTGAACTCAGATGTAGCATCGTCGGACGCCCGTGCGGGCACGAATGCGGGTTCTCCACCTTCTCCAGCAGCCTGATTATCTCCCGCATCTCCTCCAGGTCCAGGCTCATCCCCGCTCGCACCGAGCTGTGGCAGGCGATGGACGCCGCCAGGGCCTCCCGGGTCCCCCCCAGGGAAGCCCCGTCCCTCTTTATCATCTCCAGCACCTCCAACAAGGCCTCCGCCGGGTCGCCGCGCCTACAGACCGCCGGCACCGCCCTCAGCACGTAGGAATCTTCCCCGAAGGTGTCCAGGTCAAAGCCGTAGGCCCTCATCGCCTCGGCATCGTCTCTCACCAACTCCTGGTGTTCCGGCGAAAGCTCGATTGGGACAGGCTCCAGCAAGGCCTGTACCGACGGGCTTCCCTGCTTCATCTCGGCAACGATTTTCTCGTACAGCACCCGCTCGTGGGCCGCGTGCTGGTCCAACAGGAATATCCCGTTCGGCCCTTCCGCCACAATGTACGTATTCGACGCTTGCCCCAGCACCCGCAGCGCAGGAGATTGCACCTCCTGCGTCTTCACGCCTGCCGGAGGCGGCGTAGCCGATGGCCGCGACGCTAGCGGCGAAGCCACGAATGAAGGCTGGTATGCTTGCACGCTGTCCGCAGGCGCTATGTGAATCTGTGGCACCGGCGCCGACGCCACAAGCACTGCTCGGACCGCTCTCTGCAACGAGGCGAAGACCTGCGCCTCCTTTCGAAACCGCACCTCCGCCTTCGTCGGATGCACATTTACGTCCACGTCCTCGTAGGGCAAGCTGATGTTGACTGCGGACACCGGATGCCGCCCCTGGGGCAGCAACCCGTGATAGGACTCCTCCAGAGCCACGTTCAGCATCCGGCTCATCACCCAACGTCTGTTGATGAAGAATGTGATGTGACGCCGGTTGGAGCGGTGCAGCGAAGGTGGCCCCACGAAGCCCTTCACGGCGATCTCACCCGTAGGGTCCTCCCAGTCCACCGAAAGCGCCTCCTTGGCCACCTCCGGGCCGTAGACTGCGGCGAGAGCGTCTTCAGGGCGTCCGCTGCCCGAGAAGTTGACCGCCTCCCGCCCCTCTATCGTCAGGCGGAATGCCACTCCCGGGAAGGCAAGTATCAGCCGGTAGACCAGCGCCCGAATCCGACCGGCCTCGGCGGCGGTGGACCTCAGAAACTTCCGGCGGGCCGGCACGTTCTCGAACAACCCGGTCACTGTGATCATGGTCCCGGGCGCACACCCCACCGGCCCCTGCCGCTCCGTGCGTCCCCACTTCAAATCCACCTCCCATCCCGTGGGCGAAGACTCCTGTCGACTGACGAGCTTCACCTCCGCCACCGAAGCGATGCTGGGCAGGGCTTCGCCCCTGAAACCCAGCGTTCCGATATTGTCCAGCCCCGAAACGTCCGCCAGCTTGCTTGTCGCGTGCCTCTGGAATGCCAGCGGAATCTCCTCCGGCTCCATGCCGGATCCGTTGTCCACCACGCGGATGAGTTCAACTCCACCGCCCTTCACGTCCACACTCACCCGCGTTGCCCCCGCGTCCAGGGAGTTCTCGATCAGCTCCTTCACCACGGATACAGGCCGCTCCACCACCTCCCCTGCGGCGATCTTGGCAGCCAGCTGCTCTGAAAGTAGCCTTATTGCCATAACGGCGGTATTTTCTCATCCCCGCGGTTGGGCCACTCCTTCATTGCCAGAGGCCCATTCATGCGCTCACCAGGGGCCGCAGATCTCCCCTGGCGCGAAAATGGGGGTCGCTGGACTGCCCACTCTCGGCAAACGCCTCTATCGAGGCCAGTACCCTCGACATCGCTCCGTCATCGTCGCCCTGCTTGTAGTATGGCCGCACCCAGAACCCGCCGAAGGCCGATACCAGCTGCGGGTCGTCGTCAACCACAAAGTCCGGCGCGAAAGGCACCTGCAGTTCCTCCAGCCGCTCCTGGTAGTCATAGAGTGGCTTCTGATACAGACCGGAAACCAGCTCTTCCAACCCGTGCCTGCGAACCGTCTCCCGCCTGATACCCATGCCCGACCAGACATAGACCCGGTGGCCCGATTCATTCAGCGTGGTCATCGTCTCCAGGACGCCGGGGCGAAGGGAATTGTCCATCCCCAGGATGGTCTGGTCTACGTCGAAGAAGATGTTCATAGACCTTCGTGCTGTGCCGATGAGATGACACTTTCGATGGCCTTCTTCCCGCCTCCCACAACCAGCTTGTCGCCCACCCGGAACATGGGACGCCTGATAAGCCGCGGTTCCTCGGCCATGAGCCGGACCAGGTCCTGGGGTTCAAGCGAATCCTTGTCCACGTCTAGCTTGCGGAAGCTCGGGCTTCGCCACGAAAACACCTCGGAAGGCGGCGCCAGCGTCAGAAGCTCCTCGATTTCAGCCTTGCTGAGCGTGTCCTTGAAGAAGTCTCTCTCCTCGAATTCCAGGCCCTGCTGCGAGAGCAACTCTCTCGCCTTGCGACAGGAACTTCAACGGGCCCACCAGTATAGGGTTATTGCCTTTGCCATGTTTTCTCCTTTAGGAATTGATTGTGCTGTCCGAGTTGGATTGTCTACCCCGCCTCCCTGGCCATCGACTGCAACTCATACAGCTTGTTGATTGCCTCCAGGGGTGTCATGTTTGTCACGTCAAGTTTGAGCAGCTCCTCCACCAGCGGTGGGGTGAGGGAGAATAGCGGAATCTGCTGCTGTTTTTGTAATGGCGGCCCACCGCCGTTGATAGCCTTGGCCTGCGGCAGCGATTCAAGCGCCTCCAGAATCTCCCAGGCCCGGTGGACCACGGTTTGGGGCAACCCCGCAAGCTGCGCCACGTGCACACCGTAGCTCCTGTCTGCGCCGCCGGGAACTATCCGGTGCAGAAACACCAGCTGCCCGCCGCTTTCGCTCACGGCGACGGTGTGGTTCTGCACCCTTGGAAGAGTCTCAGCCAGCTGGGTAAGCTCGTGATAGTGGGTGGCAAACAGGGTGCGGCACCCCATCTTGGGATCGTTGTGAATGTGCTCCGCGACCGCCCTTGCGATGGACAGGCCGTCGTAAGTGCTCGTTCCTCTGCCTATCTCGTCCAGAATCACCAGGGAGCGTTGGGTGGCCTGGTTGAGAATTGCAGCAGTCTCCACCATCTCCACCATGAATGTCGATTGACCGGCCGCTAGGTCGTCCTGCAGTCCCACCCTGGTGAAAATACGATCCGCAAGCCCAATGGTGGCCGAATCCGCGGGCACGAAGCTGCCGATCTGCGCCATCAGCGTTATCAGGGCGGCCTGACGGATATATGTCGACTTGCCGGACATGTTCGGGCCTGTGATGAGGAGAAGCTGTGTATCCTTCGAGGATAGCTGCAGGTCGTTGGGCACGAACGCCCCGGCAGGCAGGATCCTCTCCGCCATTGGATGCCGTCCCCCCCTGACGTCCAGGACCGGTTCTTCCACCAGTTCAGGCTTCACGTAACCATGGCTGTCCGCCGCCTCCGCGAATGAGGCCAGCACGTCAGTCAGGGCGATTCCGTCAGCCAGTTCCAGTATCCCTCTCGCATCCTGCCCCACCTGTGCGCAAATCCGGGAGTAAAGGTCCTGCTCCAACCGCTGGATCCGCTCCTGTGCGTCCAGAATGCGAGCCTCGTACCCCTTCAACTCTGGAATGACGAAGCGTTCGCCGTTGGTTAGGGTCTGACGTCGCTCATAGCTGCTGGGCACCTGGTCAAGATTGGCCTTTCGGACCTCTATGTAGTATCCGAAGACCCGGTTGTATCCCACCTTCAGGGTGCGGATGCCCGTGGATTCCTTCTCGCGCCGCTCTAGACTGGCAATGAACTGCCGTGCCTCGCGCACCGAAGATCGCAGTTCGTCCAACTCGTCGGAAAAGCCTTCCTTCAGCACCTCGCCGTCTCCGGGACTGCCCGTAGCGCTTTCCTTCAGAGAACTCTCCAGCAGCTCTTCCAGGGCGTCGAATGAACGCACCCGCTTCCTTAGCCATGCCGCTGCTCCGTCCCCGTCCAAATGTGGCGAAATGGCTGAAGACGCCCGTAGACTTTCTTTCAGGGCCAGCAGGTCCCGTGGCGGTGCCGCTCCCAGCCGCACGCGGCTCATTATCCGCTCGAGGTCGGATATCCGCGATAGCAGGGAGCGGACTTCCTGCCGCCGCAGCAAATTCGAGTGAAAGTAACTGGTCCCCTCCAACCGTCGGTTGAGGTTGTCCATGTTGAGCAGCGGCTGCCCAATCCAACGTCGAAGAAGCCTTGCTCCCATGGCCGTCCGGGTGAAATCCAGGGTCCCGAGGAGAGAATGCCCTCCCTCTCCCCAGCGCCCCCCGTCGAAGAGTTCCAGGTTGCGCCGGCTCTGTGGGTCTAGCGTCATATACTCGGAGACGGAGTAAGTCTTCAGGTCGGTCACCTGGCTCAGAATCTGAGGCTGAGTTTCGCCCAGGTAACCCAGAATGGCACCAGCGCTACCCACGGCTAGAGGCAGATTGTCACAGCCGTACGCCTCCAGTGTCAGCGCTCCAAAGTGGTCCAGCAACGCTTGACGTCCTCCCGAGGGCTCGAACTCCTTGGACGGCAGCGGAACAGAGACGTCTACGTTCAGCTCGGTGAAGTCTTTGTCGGCTTTGGGTACTAGCAGTTCGGCGGGCGAAAGACGGTTCACCTCTGCTGGAAGGTGACTCAGAGGCAGCTGCGTTACCGCAAACTCCCCCGTGGTGATGTCAATATAGGCAAGACCCGCTTCAGGTCCCTCTACCAGCAGTGCCGCCAGATAGTTGTTGCTCTGCTGGTCGAGCATGGAAGGCTCTACAACTGTTCCCGGCGTGACCACCCGCACAACGTTCCTGTCTACCAGACCCCTGGACGCGGATGGATCGCTCAACTGCTCGCAGATGGCAACCCTATGTCCCGCTTCTATCAACCGCGCAAGGTACGACTCCACCGAGTGCGCCGGAATTCCGGCCATTGGCACTCTGACGCCCTTCCCCATGCTCCTGGAGGTGAGAACAATGTCCAGTGCCTTGGATGCCAGCTTGGCGTCTTCATCGAAGGTCTCATAGAAGTCGCCCAGGCGAAAGAGAAGGATGGCGTTGGGGTAACGCTGTTTGATGCTGAGGTACTGGCGGCGGATGGGAGTCAAAGGTGTATTCCTGTTTGTACTGGCATTGTACCCGAAAGGGAAGTGCGTGGAAACTGTAGGTTCTTTCACTCAACTCAAAATTGACTTTGGCGGAAACCCGTACCTATAATGCCTCATCCCCTGAGGAACTTTGCGCCTTCAGACTGTTGCCATTATTGGGATTCTGCTCTGTAAAGCTGAAGTTTGTTTGAGTATCAGATAGGAGGTAACCTATGGAATTAGTCTTCTTGTTAGTCTTGCCTGCAACTCTTTGGGCCCAGTCCTGGTATTTCCTGGACCTTTACAACAACACCAAGACTCTTGGCATTATGGCCGCTACTGCGGCTGTAATATTGGGAGGCTTGGTCATCTTCTCGGGAGGCAGCTTCACTTCCCTGGTGGGAGGCCCGCCGGAAGTGGCGGACGTGGGCGCCGTCATGTCGACGTTCATAGCTCTCTGGGTTGTCTACCTGGTCATGTTGGCCGGGGTGCATCTTGGAGGATTTGACGAGCGTACCCTGGGACTCTACGCGCTGTTTCTCTCGGTTGTCTCCATCCTCTACACCGTCTACTTCTTTGCCGGAGGAGAAATTCTCGGCGGCGCCCAGGTCGGCTACCTGATGCACTGGCCGCTTGCCATTGTTTCGGCCATGCTTGCCGTCTTCTCCCTGCTGGTATTCTTCCACCTGGCTCCGCCATACCCAAGGCTCCGTTACGTAACGGGTTGGTTCACTCTGGTGATCTCCATAGTGACCACCATTCTGTTCGGCCTGGTCCTCATGGGAGTTGCCGTTGACTAAGAATGTCGAATGTAGCTTCGTTGGCCAGAGGGCAGCAGTTTGACGTTAAGAGAAGGGGCCTCCGAATTCGGAGGCCCCTTCTTCGTAATTGCTGAGAATCTGCCTACTGTTTCCAGAATCGCTCTTCTTTGACGGTGAATCCTCTGGGTGTCAGGCGGTCCTTCACGTCCTCTATCATGCCGGGGTGACCGCAGGCGTAAACCAGGGTCGTGGAGGGATCCAGTCCCAGCCTTTCAATCTGGTCTTCGACAATCTCGTTAGCACGACCTGAAGCTCCCGTCCAGCCTTCGTTCTTTGGCTCGCCCGGCCGGCTGACAGTGGGTATGAACGTGACCGTGTCCGGGTGCTCGGCAGCCATCTGCTCCAGTTCCTTATCGTAAACCAACTCGTCCTGGTAGCTGGCCCCTTCCAATACGTAAAAACGGTGTCCCTCCCCCTGGTTGTGGAAGTAATTCCTGAGCATGCTGACGAAGGGCGCCACCCCTGTTACGGTGGCGACCATGAGATGGGAGCTGAACTTTTCGTCAAAGGTGAAAATCCCCTTGCATCTGGGACGGATCGTCATCGTGTCCCCTTCCTTCATCTTCCACATCAGGGGAGTCAGCGCACCGTCGGGATAGGGCACCAGCTCCACGAAGATTTCCAGGTCTTCCTCGTGGGGTGCAGACACAATCGAGTAGGCTCTCTCAATGCCCTCCAAGCCCAGGGTGCAGTACTGGCCGGGTTTGAAAGTCATGGCGGTTTCCGGCCTCATCTTGATGATCATCAGGTCTTCGGTTATATCTTTTCGCTCAACTAGAGCGGCTGTGGGCAGGCTTAACTGTCTGCGCGCCATTACGTCCCCTTCGGTTCTAGATTCTCCCGCGGTTCCTGTACTTCTACGATTCCACCTTCACAAGCCGGGCGGCAGCGACGTTCAATCCCGCAATCTGAGACATCGGGTCCGGTGATTGGCTGGCTTCCAATTCGACCATTAGCTGCCCGAATAGCTGGGTTGATGAAACAACTCCTCGTTGCATCCCCTCCCTGAAGGCCACTCTCCCCTGTAGACTTGTTCCGTTGGACTGAATTTCCACCAGATCTCCTTCTCGGAGTCCCATCACCTGACCATCATCCCGATGCAGCTCGATTATCTCTTCACGCTCTATCCTGTTGGAAAGGCCTTTCAAGACCTTCATCTTCCTTTCGGATTGTAGTAGGACGCGACCGGGAGTGAACAGGAGGGGGAAAGCTGCGTCCTCAGCCAACTCAGCCTTGCGGAATTCGGGTATGGGGAGCCGTGGCTTGCCATCTCCAAATCCGTCGGCGAATAGAATCTCCACTCCAGGGCTTTCGGCCGTGGGGCAGGGCCACTGGATGCCGTGATATTCCTTATCGGAGTAGAGCACCTGGGTTGGTAGCGGGTTGCCCACGTCCGGACGGAATACCAGCCGTCCCTCCTTCTCTAACCTGGCATGACTAACCCCACCGTAAATGAGTGAAACGCGGGCGATTTCGTCCATGACCGCGGAGGTATCGGGGTATTCAAAGCCTCTGTGTCCCATTCTCTTGGCAAGCTGGCAAATGGCCCACGACTCCGGCTTGGCGTCGGTGTTCTTGGGCGAAATGGTGGGCCTGACGGTCTGAATCCTGCGCTCCAGGTTGGTATATGTACCCGCCTTCTCGGCAAAGGTGCTGCGGGGCAGAACCACGTCCGCTAACTGGGCAGCGTCACCCTGGAAACAGTCTACAACTACCAGGAAGTCCAATGCGTTAAGGGCGCCTAATGTTTGGCTGCTTGAATTTGAGATGTCCCCGACTAGGAATAGGGCCTGGACTCTTCCCTCGCTTAGGACGGCATTCCGGCTCAGCCCTTCCGACTGAACAATCCTGGCTGACCATTCCTCCTCTACCCGTTGGCGCGCTTGGGCGTCGTCCAGGGATGCAAGACCGGGCAGATGATTAGGAACGCAGCCCACGTCCCAGGCCCCCTGGCTGTTCGCCCCCTGCTGGAGCGGGTATATGCCGGAGGCCGACTTGCCGATGCTGCCGGTCAGCAGCGACAGACCGGCGAGTGCATACACGCAGTCCTTGTGCAGTTCTTCGGGTACGTTGTCCATACCGTACACAATAGATGAGGGATCAGCCGGGCCGTACAGCCGGACGGCGGCGTCGATCTGGTCATGGGAGATGCCTGTCTGTGCCGAAATGTCCTCCATTTCCAATTGAGACATCGCCTCCCGCAGGTCGTCGAGGCCGGAGCAGTTCTCGTAGAGCCACTCGCGCCTCTCCAACCCCTGGTGCAGCAATGACTTGACCAGCCCGTTCAGAAGCAGTAGCTCGGTGCCGGGCTTCGGGCGGAGCCACAAATCCGCGTAACGGGTTAGTTCGACTTCGCGGGGGTCGACGATGACAAGTTTCGCGCCCTCCTTGACGGCCCGCTTGATAGGCACCGCCAGAACGTTGTGCTCTTCGGTAACATTTGCGTTGAAGACCAGGATGCAGTCCGCCTTCTCCAGGTCCCAGATGGGATTGGTCGCCGCGCCAACGCCCAAGACCTCTTGCAGGGCCTTCACGGCCTCCGGCTGGGTGTTTGTGGCATAGTCCACGTTATTGCTGTTCATCACAACGCGAGTAAATTTCTGCGCGAGGTAGTGCTCCTCGTTTGTGCTGTCCGGGGCCGAAAGCATGGCGAAGGAATCACCTAGGTACTGGTCCAGCCGGTCCGCGACGTAATTCAGGGCTTCTTCCCAGCTTGCCTTCTCCAGAGTCCCATTGCGTCTGATGAGGGGCGTCTTCAGCCGTTCCTTGTGGTTCACGAAATCGAGGCCGAATTTGCCTTTGAAGCAGCCCTGACCCCGATTGGCGGGAGAGCTAATCTCCGGCACGGAGCGGACCACTTTGCCGAACCGGTTCACTTCCAGGTTCAGCTGGCACCCCACCGGACAGTGGGGACAGATGGTGCGCTCTACCTGCTGGGCCTTCTCCCATTTGTGGTCGCTTTCCACCAGGGCGCCCACCGGGCAAACGTCAAGGCAGGCGCCGCAAAACTCGCAGCCGGATTCCAGCAAGGAGGTGCCATTTGAAGTTCCCACCAGGGCCTGTCCGGCACGCTCCGTGAAGGTGATGGCGTTGTCGCCACGCACCTCTTCACACACACGCACACAGCGCCCGCAGACGATGCAGAGATTGTAGTCCCGGTCATAGAACGGGTCGCCCGTTTCCACGGGCAGATCACGGTACTTGTACTCCAGCGGCGATTCCATCTCCATGCCCAGATAACGCACGGTATCTTTGAGCTCGCACCGCTCGTTCTTGGGGCAGGTTACGCAGCGGTCGTTCACGGAAACGTGGCGAAGACAAACATCCTGGGGGCCGCAAAGGTCTACCCGGTGACAGGTGAGGCAGCCGTGGGGGTGGTCCGCTATGAGCAGCTCCATCACGTCTCTGCGTAGTTCGTGCACCTGTCTGCTGGAATTCCGGATCTTCATTCCGTCTGCAACGGGAAGAGTGCACGAAGCCGGAAGGCCCCGCCCGTTCTCCACCTCCACCACGCACATTCGGCAGGCGGCAAAGGGCTTCATGCCCGGGTGATAGCAGAGATACGGGATATAGATGCCCGCCTCGATGGCAGCTTCCAGCACCGTTTGATCGCGGCGTGCCTTGACCTCTACTCCGTCTATTGTGATGGTAATTCGGTCGTCAGCCATTCAGGCTACCTCCGTACCCGGGTTGGGGCATGCCAGAGTCCTGGACAGGTGCCCGTCGGGCATTCCTTGTCGTTCATGTGCTGTTCAAATTCTTCCCGGAAGTAGCGCACCGCCGAAGATACGGGGTTAAAGCCCAGCTGGCCGTGGCCACAAAGGGAACCGGCCTGCATACTGCGTCCCACACGGCCCATGAGCGCCATGTCTTCAGATGTGCTATCCATCCGGCATATGCGCTCCAGCACCTCCAGCAGATGGGTCATGCCAGTCCGGCAGGGGAAGCACTTGCCGCAAGACTCGTACTGGCAGAATGCGATGAGGGCGCGCGTCAAGTCCACTACGCAGGCGTCTTCGCTGGCTGCAATCAGACCGCCCGACCCCAGTATCGCCCCCGCCTTGGACATGGCGTCGAAGTCCAATGCAATGTCTAGCTCCACGGCGCTTAGAACGCCCCCTAGTGGTCCGCCAGTCTGGAGAAGCTTCAGAGACTTGCCGTTGGGTACGCCGCCGCCAATCTGGTCCACCACCTGCCGAAGAGTCATGCCCATGGGCACCTCGGCCATTCCGGTGTAGGCAAGGTCGCCGGATAGGCAGAGAATGGCGGTGCCCGTGCTGCGGTCCTGCCCGATTCCCGCAAACCACTGTCCGCCGTTCAGCACAATCTGGGGCACGTATGCCAGGGTTTTCACATTGTTGATATTACTGGGTTTGCCAAACAGGCCGATCTGGGCCGGGAAGGGAGGACGGTAGCGAGGCATGGCCCTCTTGCCTTCGATGGATTCCATCAACGCCGTCTCTTCGCCCGCCACGTAGGAGTCGCCCGTCAGAGAAACTTCAATGTCGAAGCAGTAGTTGGAGCCCAGGATGTTTCGCCCCAGAATCCCCAATTGACGCGCCTGTTCAATTGCCCGCCAGGTGCGGTCAATGGGCCCGTCGTGCCCATGACGAATGAACACATATCCCATGGTCGCGCCGGTGGCATAACCCGCAAGAATCATCCCTTCTATGAGGCTGTGCGGATCGCTTTCCAGAATCCCCTTGTCGTTGAAGGCGCCCGGGTCGCCTTCCTCGCAGTTGACCAGGATGTACTTCACCGGGGCGTTGGAGCCGGCAAGGAAGTTCCATTTGGTCCCCGTTGGAAATGCCGCCCCGCCCCTTCCCCGTAGTCCCGAATCGCTGACCTCCTGCCGCACCTCGTCGGGCGTCATTTCAGTGAGGGCTTTGTGCAGGGCAGCGTAGCCGTCATTCGCCACATATTGGTGAATGTCCATTGGGTCAACCTGGCCGGCGTTGCGTAGGGCGATCCGGCGCTGGGGTTTCATCATTGGATGGTCCCAGAAAGAGGGGATGTCCCCGTTCAGCTTGTTTCCCACGGCTCCCAGGGCCGCTTCGACTAGAGGTTCTCCATCCACAAGGTGCGTGTCAACTATGCGGGCTGCCAATTCGGGAGTCACGTTGCCGTACACTACGCGCGACCCGTCGGGCATCGATACGTCCACCAGCGGTTCCGCAAAGCAGGGCCCGAGGCAGCCCACTTCGCTGACCATGGCGGAGACGTGACGCTGATCCATCCGCTCAACGAGAGAGGCTATGACTGCGTCTGCTCCGGCGGCCTTGCCGCACAAGGCAGTGCCCACTCTTATCCAGGGGCGAGTTCCCTGGGTCAGAACGCGCCATCGTTCCTGGCCCTGGGACTTGATTTCTTCGAAGCTAGGAGGCACTTTCGCCCTCCGACGGGCGCCCGTTACTGATCTTTTCGAGGGCGTCACGCGCCCTTTCGGGCGACATTCTACCCATCAGGTGATGGTCTATGCTGATGACGGGCCCGTTTGCGCACGCACCCAGGCAGGTATTGAATCTCAGGCTGACATTGCCGTCTTCGGTAGCGCCTTCTTCCTCGATGCCCAGTGACTCCAGGACCTGTCTAATGACAGGCATGACGCCCTTCACGTGACAGGTAGGGCCCCAGCACACCTCTACACGGTGCCGGCCGGGTGGCTCAAACAGAAAGTTGGTGTAGAAGGAGGCCACGCCCCAAACGTCGTTGATCGTTGATCCCGTCGCCCGGGCGACTTCCTCCGCCGCCTCGGGGGGAATGTATCCCAACTCGTCCTCCACCGCAAGGAGGCATGATAGTACAGTCACGGTTTCCGGCTTCTGGTCTCGGATGGCCAGAGCGGCGCGCTTACGCAGGGCTTCGGCGTCTGATGTCACAGGGTCTCCGGGATGATGGATTTGCAGACTATTAGTGGTGTCACGCAATCTCCAATTTCGCTAATTGACATATCGCTGGAATGGTAGCACAGCCTTTTCCAGTGTTCAATTGTGGACATGAAGTGATTGGCTTTCCCTATGCCATCAGGGCCCATGCTGAAACTGCCCGAAATTGCTAAAGATGTCCGTGGTCCTGAATTACCAGGCCCGCCACCTCGCGGCCGAGCTTGACGCTGTAGTTGGTGCCCCTGTCTTCCGGGTATATCTGCGTGGTATTTGCCAAATACAAGCCCGGGATGGGGGTTCGCAGGTCCGGTATCTGCTGGCCGTAGTTAACGCCGATTATGGGCTGGGCTGCATCCACCTTGTGATGGTGGTAGTCGGTGATCCAGGAACGGTCAAACTCCGGGTTTATCCGGGAGAGATGGGGGAGATATTCCTCCAGGAGTTCGTTTGGAGTCATCTGGTAGATGGGTTCATCGGTGGCCGGATAGTTGGTGAGATATATGACGTGATTGCCGCCGTAGAGTTCGGGTGAGACGAAATTCGTCTGCTCGATGATGCCTACGAAGGGGATGGAGCGGTCAGCAATGTTCAACCAGTACTTCTCCGTGAGAGGGCGGTCCAGTACCAAAATGGCAAGCACCGCCGATAGATACGTGACGTTTGAAAGGAGTGCCCGGTAGTCCTCGGGAAGCATTGGGGCGAGGCGTGTGAACACGTAGGAAGGCGTTGTGGCTATTATGGCGTCGTAGCGTTTGGTTTCCGGTTCGCTGCCACGCGTCTGCACCTCAAGGCCCACGGCTCGTCCGTCTTCGACGATTACCCGCCTCACTCCGGTGGAGAGGCGCACGTCGCCTCCCAAGCGCTTAATCTCCCTGTCCAGCGCATCGAAAATCTCCTCGAAGCTCCCAATGGGGTATCCCAGCTTCTCCTTCTCCCAGATGCGTTCTCTGGAAGCTACTCGGAGGTAAATCTTACCCCAGAGCCACGCCATGCTGACCTTATCGTAGTGACGACCGAATTTTCCGCGCAACATGGGCTCCCAGATAACCTCGTACGGGCGTCGTCCGACCCGTCGCTGGAGCCATTCCAGAGCGGTCACATCCTCAAAGCGCTGCCAGTTCTTTGTCTTCTGCAGGTACAGGGTGACGAGGCCTAGTCGAATTCTGTCCACGAGGCTGAGAGGCGAAAAAGTCAGTAGGTCTTTGGGAGAAGCGAAGTTCCAGATTCGGTCGCCGTGAAAGAGGCCGACTTTGGATTCGATCCAGTGCAGTCTGGACCCCAGTCCCAGCTGGTGTATCAGGTCTACAATGTCGGTGTCGCTCTTGAACAGGTGGTGGTAGCCCTTCTCCAGCAGACCGCCGCCCACCTTAAAGGTCGAAGCCTGTCCCCCAAGGAATGTAGCCACTTCGAAAACGTCCGTCTTATGGCCCTTCAGTCCGAGTTCATAGGCGGCTGCAAGGCCGAGGGCTCCGCCGCCAATAATTGCTACCTTCAACGCGCCTCCTGACTCCCGGTCAACAGCTTAAACCTCCTCGCGGCTCAAACGGGGATAGCCCTTTTCATCCCGGCGCATCAGCCGTGAGAGGGAAAGGTTGCCGAACCAGAGATATATCAGCCCAAGGACGGTTACAGGCAGAAGGGCCGTCACGTGCACAAGGACGGCGTAAGCCCCAGCCACTCCTTCGCCGCCGCCGGGTCCGCCCCCCAGGCCAACCAGCGCAAGAGCCGCCACAGCTGGCGCCTCGAAGGTGCCGAGAGAGCCTGGTGAAGAGGGTATGGAGGTGGCAAGGTTGGAGACCGCGGTCACCAGGACGACTACGGGTATTACCATGGCGGCAGGTTCGAAATATGTTGGGAGGTCGAAAGACAGGGCGACAACGAGATACATGCTCCCCTCAAGCAACCAAACGGGAAGAGAGAGCAGAAACAGCCCTAGGTGCCTTTTCGGTTCCTTGAGGACGGATAGTCCTTCTATGAACATTGCTATCAGTTCGCGGGCCTTGGGCCGTAGAGGCTTGGGCAGCAGGTTTGCCAGCCTTTCGATAAACCCGCTGAAACCTGGATAGAGGGCTATGAGGGTTAGGACGACAATCGCGGAGATGAATACGAGGGCTGTGATCCCACCAGCCACTGCCCAGGTGATTTCTGAAGTGGTGCCCGATCCGTCCACGATTCCGCCAAAGATAAGGAAGGGTACTGCCAGCGCAACCAGAAAGAGGAGGGTCAAACCGTCGTAGATCCTCTCTACAACGACGGTTGCCAATCCTGTGCTGGTGCTCAGCCCCTCCCGCCGGCTGAGGTAGTATGCCCTGGCAAGCTCCCCAAGACGGGCGGGAAGCAGGTTGTTGGCCATATAGCCGACGGTCACCACGGGAAATAGGCGCGCGACGGGAATGCGACTCACCGGCGTAAGCAGGAACTGCCATCGCACGGACCGGAAGAATAGCGCCACGAAATAAAGAGCAATGGCGGGGACAATAAAGCGGTACTTGGCAGATGCAAGCGCATGTCCCATCTCCCCCAAGTCTACGATCAGGAAGAACAGAAGAACAAAGGCGAGGCTGACCGCGATTCCAAGAACAAATCGTCGGCTTGCTAGCAAAATGTTTCTCCCCCGTTCATGCCTCTCTCATTCTCATGGCACCGTAAAAGTATAGCCGGGAATAAGCAGTCTGTCTTTAATGTGGAACTAACCGACTTTAGACTTAAATTTCTCGGGGTCGGTAGTTGTAAAACTTGGAGTCCCACCATTCTTCGTCGATTCTGCGGTAGAGGATGTAGTCCAGGGCGTCACTCCATGCGACGCGGCGAGGCGCCATATTGACTGCGAACTTTGTGTCCAGCCACAGCTCTTCCAGGAAGTGCTCTTCCTTCCGTCGTTCGCCGGGTCGCCGGTACACCTCCGGGAACCACAGAAGCTCTCTGAAGGAGCCGTCTCTCTTGTATTCCGATAGATTGTCATGGTACTTGTACCCGTTTTCGTCTAGAAGCATCAATCCCTGGGCTGTCGGCGGGTCAGAAATCTCCAGGCAGCCAGGTTCGTCGCCATAACAGTTGTATTGGATGAACTCGTCGTCGCGTACATACCAGTTCAGGGGATACCAGAGCTCGTAGTCCACGTGCAGCTTTGCGTCGGGCTCCTGCAGGTATGGTTGTCCGCGGAGATCGTTGGCCACCTCTCGCAGCTCCGCACTGGCCCCGGCGTACACAATCATTTCTATGGATTCGTCGTCGCTGACCCAGCCTGCACGGAGGGCCACGAAGGCCGTGAAACCGAGTAGCAGAACTGTAACTCCGAGGCCTCCGAGAGCAAGTCCGCGCCGGACTCCCAGTTTATCCAGTAATGCGCTGAAGAATAGAGCAAGGACTACGACAGTTGCCAGGCTCGACCAGCCGGCAATCGTGTTGATGCCTTCGGGATCGAGCAGACGCAACATGAGGTTCACCAAGGCGGCCAGAAGCAGCGGGCCAACGAGGATAATCGCGCCACGAAGGCTTGGAAAAAGCCTACGCCAGGATAGCCGCTCCAGCGCCTCACCGAGGAATTTGGCCGAGAGAATGATAAACGGCAGCGTGATATTGACGAGCAGCCAGGGCATCTTTTCGCTGGCCACCGTGTATGCCGCGAATGTGACGAGGGACCAGAATACGAGGAACAACGAGAGACGGCTGCGGTTTCTCAGATAGTAGACAATGGCGACCATTCCCACCAGCAAAGGGAGGAACTCGTACACGGAGCCGATGAGCAGGTAGTAGTACCAGGGTTGATTGCCGCGGGCCACCTCCTGCTGGGCGAGCCAGTAGCCAAGGCCCTGCCAAACGCCGGTAAAAGCCCCGCCGAACCGGGAGCACGCCGATTCTACGGTGTCATTCAAAGCGGACGGGCACTCCGTGAAGGGACGGCCAAAGGCCCCGAAGACTGCGGTGTAGAAGAATAGCCAGACGGTGTAGAAGATTGCCGCGCAGGCAAGCCACACACGCCATCGCCACATAATTCCGATGGCCACCGAGACAGCGGAGACCAGGAACAGCACAACGCCTGCGGTGAGATATGTACGGGCAATTTCCAGTTCTGACAAAGACATTGCGGCATAGAGCAGCGATATAGCGGCAACGGCGAGGAATGATGCAACGGCATATCTGACGCTGTATCGGGCGAGATATAGGGACGCAAGGGCAAGTGCAACGATGGCACCGCGAATTATGTGGTGGAAAAACCCAAGGTCGGCAAATATGCCTAGGTTGACGAAGGGTTCTCCCCAGAGGGGAAGGCCTGTTGGGTTTGAGGGATCGTCCCCGGAGTAGGCGAGAACCAGGCTTTCGCCAAATAGGCCTTGGAATACGGATACCAAAGCCGCCCACTGGGGCAGCGTCAGTGTGACTAGAAGTAGAAGAAACACTCCCGGTCGGGTAAGTCGGGACAAGCTGAACCGGTCCATGGCTCCGGAACGCAGGTCGTTTACCGCGAGGATGAAGAGGAAGAGGCCGAATATGGCCACAATAATGTAGGCGGTCTCCTTGGAAGCGAAGGCCAGCGCCAGCACGGCAGACGCCATATACAGGTACCGGTTTTTCCCTTCCTGCAAATAGCGCCACATCAGGATGGCGAGGCCCAGGGCAAAGACTGCCATGTAGATGTCGTTGCGGGAGTAGCGGCTGAAGTAGAAGAGAGCCGGCGAAAAGGCCAGCATTACGGCTGCAAGCAACGCTCCCGTGCGCCCGATGTAGTCGCGGAAGAAGTAGGGAAGTCCGACCAGCGTCACCCCGAAGATTACGTAGGTAATGCGGACGGTAAAATCGCTGTCCCAGAATATGGCGAATACAGCGGAATTGAGGAAAAACTGCAACGGACCGTGGATCCAGGGTTCGTGACGGTAACCGTCTCCAACGAATAGCTGCCAGCTGTAGTAAGCGTGGAGACCCTCGTCGTAATGAATAGGTCGGCCTCCAAGATCCCATAGGCGAAGAGCGAGTGCCAGCAGCATGATTACGCCGAACGCTGCCATATAGGGGGAGATGCCTAGCTTTTCCAAGGATTCCAGAACTCGCAGCGGCAGGCGAAAAGGGGAAATGGTTGCTGTGCTATTCAAGATTCAGACTTCCTCTCGAATACAACTACGTCGCCGCTTCTGAAATAGACTCGCATGGAGTGCAGAAACTTCTCCTCGTCTACCGGGCCGTAGGTAGCCCGCTCTCTGGCACCAAGATATACGTATCGAACGTCATATTTGTCAAGGAGATTTGTGAATTCTGATGGGTTGATTGTCTGATAAATGGACGCCACGTCCTCTTCCCGTCCGGCGAGTGGGAGATGGGAGCCGCGCCACTGAGCTTCGTGCCCAGGCCAGTTGAGGATGGAAGGAAGCCCAGTACTTGAGGCGATGCGTCCGAATTCTGAATAAGAAGATCCCACGGCTTCCACCAGCACCCCCCTGGGAGCGTTGTCACGTAAGCGCATGATTGCATCGTATTCGTCGGCAGCGTTTTGTTTGACGAATGCCAATCCATCTAAATTAGCGGGGTCTGAAGAACTCTGAATTCTGTCCAGAGCAGCACCGACGGGATAGTAGAGAGAGCTTAGTACCAACACTGAGACCAGGCCCACCCAGGCGTAGTCGGCAATTCGCAGGGTAGGGACCTTCGGCAGGGGTTGGGAAAACCAGTAGTAAATGCCAAATGCCGAAGCAACCGCTAGAAGCAGCCAGGCGTGGTAGTAGAGCTTGAACACAGTGTTCATCCTCAATGGGAAGAAGTCCTCGACGTAAAAGAGTTCTGCACCCATGAGTAGATAGAGTCCTAGGGCACCCAAGGAAAGACCGAACACCAGGGACACCGAACCTGTTCTGGACCGAGCGAGGGCGCTATAGATTGCAAGTCCAATGAGGAACATGATAGGGAGCAACTTTGCCAGGCGGGAGCCGACAAGCGTTATGGCGGAATATAGTCCACTGTCGAGTGCTTCGAGAGGTAGCACCACGGCCGCCCAGATCAGAAATGGGAGTACGGTTATACCTAGGGTGAGTGACAAAAGTGAATGTGCAATTCGTCCAGTGTTCGGGAGGCTCCAGAATTGGCGCAGCAGCACCATTGAAATGATGGTGAGAAACAGTCCCCAAATGAGCAGGAAGTGCAGGGGACGGGTGCTGACTTCTCTTAGGGGTACAATGCCGGAGGCTTGGCTTTCCAGGTTCAGATAGAAGGGGAGGAATAGAACCACGGCGGCGATGAGAATTGGCACACCGACAATAGACGCGTTGAGCAGGGCTGTCCCCAGGCCGGCGCACCGTTGTTGCAGTCCCGTCAGAAGCAAGGTGGCAAGAAAGAGCACGCCAACAGTCGGAATATCCCACGTATTGATGAATCCGAGGGCGCCAATGGACAGCGCGAGGGCTGCGCTCTGCCATGGATTGCGACGAAGCCAACCCAGCCCAGGAGGATCTTTGGTGAGTAGAGTATTCAAAATCAGACCCAGAGCGAGGGCGACGAAAGGCAAAGCCATTACGTGGGCGTGGAGGTCTCCCAGAAGGAAACTGAAAAAGGGAAACTCGGTGATAGTGTAATCCAGGCTTCTTCCGTCAACGACTGTGTCAATTACCCGAGTGTCACGCCACCACCAGTTGAACTGTTCTGGAAACAGGCCGCCTCCGTGGGAGACCTTTAGATATTTGATGCCAATCCACTCCCAAAAGTTATGATCTCCCCAGCCTCTGGCCTGAATGAAATGCAGAATTCCTACAAGGTTGCTGAGCATTCCTACGAAGACCGGGCCCACTAACGCTAACAAGCCCGCCTTAAGACGGGAAGTGCCGGCCAGTCGGATCAAGTTATATATCAATCCATAAACGGCTATTGACGCCAGGGCTGGAATGAGGGGCATTGCAAGGTTGTAGGTGACGTTGGAGGGCAGGCCGGACAGAATGGTCAACCCGCTCATAGCCAGATGTCCGAAGTGGTAGTAGTTAACGGGGTGGCCGGCAAGCCAGAAGTCCTCTGGAGGGTAGCTTGAAGCGTGAACAAGGACGTTGAGGAATCCAAAGTCCATGGGCTTTTCTGTGTGATTGATGGCCGGGACTTGCGCCGCGACAAGAGTCCAACCGATAAGTATGGCGATGAATAGGGCTTCTGATGCTAGCAAGTGCCATTTTTGCCCCTTTACGAACTTCAACAGCTCGTATCGACGGCGCCAGGCTAGCCAGCCGGACGGTGCGGCTATTGCAAACAAGGCCACCGCGACCGCGACGTGAGAATTGGGAGAAATGCCTGCGAGTCCGACCAGCCAAAGGAGATAGCTGAAAAGCAGAATGCCCAGGATCTTGCTGAAAGTTGCTCCCCTATCAGGGAGCCGTTTGAACAGCCCGTGGGCGAGAGGAAAAGCAAGAAGGCCCAGAAGCTCCACCACCAGGAGCCAGATTAGGAAGCTACTCACTGGAACTTGTGCGGGAGAAACCGCATGGTGACGTTAGTCGGCGGGGGCCAGTAGAGCTTCTACGAACTCACGGGAATTGAAGGGCGCCATGTCTTCGACCCCTTCGCCGGTGCCGATGTAGCTGATGGGGATGCCAAGCTCACGGGTAATGGCGAGTACAATGCCTCCACGGGCGGAGCCGTCGAGCTTGGCGAGGAATACCCCAGTGCAGCCGAGGGCGTTGGTGAAAGCCTGGGCTTGGCTCAGGCCGTTATGTCCCGTGGTAGCATCAAGTGCCAGGAGGACCTCGTGGGGGGCGGTGGGATCCAGTCGGCGAATGACGGAGTGTATCTTCTTGGCCTCGGCCATCAGATTGGTCTTAGTATGGAGGCGGCCCGCGGTATCGATGATCAAGGTGTCGGCGCCGCGGGCGCGAGCTGCCTGAAAGGAGTCGAAGGCGACTGCACCCGGATCGGCGCCCTGGGAGTGGGCCACAACGTCGACGCCAACACGTTGTCCCCAAATCTGAAGCTGGTCAATGGCGGCGGCGCGAAAGGTGTCGGCGGCGGCCAGGAGGACCTGGCGTCCATCTTCCTTATAAGCATGAGCCAGCTTTGCGATGCTGGTGGTCTTTCCCACCCCATTCACGCCAACAACCAGTACAACATAGGGTGACTTTGCCGCAGGTGTTGGGAGACCGTTTGAGCCTTGGTTGGATGAATTGAGGAGGGCTACAAGTTCTTCCTTCAGGGCGTCGAAAACCTGTCCCGGCTCTTGCAGCGATTCATTACGAGTGCGCCGCCTGAGATCTTCGACCAGTTCGAGGGATGTTTCGACTCCGACGTCTCCCGAGATGAGCATCTCTTCCAGCTCTTCCCAGATACTTTCGTCGAGACGGGAGCGTTGAAAGACTTCGCGAATGCGTCCAAAGAGGCCGCGGCGGCTGCGTTTGACCGCGGATTCAGTTTTGGCCTTGTTCTCACCGGCTTTCCTGCGTAGAAACTTGAGCATCGCCCTTAATCCGAACCTGCAGTTTCCAGGGTTGGTAGGGTCTTCAATGCCTTTGCGGCCGCCTTGCGTTCGGCATCCACTTTCCGGCTGGCGACACCAACGCCGGCGATCCGGTTGTCCAGGAGCACCTCGACAATGAAGGTGCGGCGGTGGTCAGGTCCGCGCTCGTCTACCACGCGATACTGGGGCAGGGAATCATGGCGAGCCTGGACCACCTCCTGCAGGTGAGACTTGGGATCCAGAGGGGCGTGGCCCATCCGTTTAATCAGCTTGATTTCGGGAGAGAGGAGATTCAAGATTAGGCTTCTTGCCGCCTCTGGACCCTGGTCCAGGTAGGCTGCGCCGATTATGGCCTCCACAGCTGCCGCCAGATTTGAACTGCGTTCACGTCCCCCGTTGGCTTCTTCACCGCGGCCCATGTGAAGCAAGTTTCCCAGATCGAGTTCCTCTGCGGCGGCGGCCAGAGTTCTCTCCTGTACCAGATGGGCGCGGAGTTTGGTAAGTTCACCCTCGTCCAGTGTGGGGAAGCGTTGGTACAGTTCCGACGCCGCAACGTATCCAAGGACGGCATCTCCCAGGAACTCGAGGCGCTGGTAGGATGCTCTGGAAGCATCCGGGGTTTCATTGAGGAAAGAAGGATGGGTAAGGGCTTCAATGAGCAGATTGGGACTGTCGAAAGACAGTCCCAGCCTGTAAGTCGCCCACTGTACCTCGGACAACTTGCCTCCGGAAGCTACGCTGCGGGAGTGACACCCGCCGGCCATGGAGGCTGCGGGCGCTTGATCTCGCCGATGTTGACCCATTGGGACATCATCTTCACGAGGCTGTCGTACATCTCGGCCGCGTCATCCTGGGACGGGTAGAACATCTTGAGAAATACTGAGCCGCCGTTGTCGAAAGCGAAGGTAGGTACGCCAAAGGCTCCGTATTTCTGGGTGGCTTCAGTGTGACTCTCGCCAATGGTAGTCAGGATGGAGGGGTCCTTCATGTCTTCTTGCAGGCGGCCCACGTCCAAACCAGAGTCCTTGGCGATTTCCAAGAGTACGTCGGGTTCGTCCAGATTCCTTCTGTCCACATGGCGGGCGTGAAGTAGGCCATCATGGAAGGCGTCGTAGAGTATCTTCCCCTGGCGCATGGCGGCGATTCCGGCAATGTGGGCCAGCATTCCCCTGACTTTCTCGTCAGCGGGGCGCTCCCAAGCCTTCCAGTCGGAACTCTCTTTGCTGTTGGCCTGAGCCAGAACGAAAGGACGCCACCTTATGTTCTGCCTCTCGCCCTTGTCTTCCTCTACTCTTCGCAACCAGACCGTTGCGTTGTAGACGAAGGGTCAAGTGTAGTCGTAGAAAACTGTGATTTCTTCCTTACCCATAGCGCCCTCCTTTAGGTGAAATTCTAGCCAGCAAGGGGCCGAAAGTCAAAGAATTTGGCCACAACAGCGGGAATTCCATTGCTTCATGCTATAATGCGATTATGATGCGTGCTGCGCCCATTTCGACACCAATTGATAGCCTCTTTGACGAATTGCAACGCTCAGAAGATGGGGATGCCGCTCTCCTCCTTGACGCGAGTCGGAGGGAAGCCAAAAGTCTTGATGGCTCCCTTTATTTGGTAGGAGGGCCGGTGCGGGACCTTATGCTGCGTCGCAAGTGTCAGGACGTGGACCTGGTTACGGAGGGCGACGTGGACGCTTTGGCGATGGGAATTGCGGAAGCCGTCGGGTCTAAGCCGGTTCTCCACAGAAGGTTTGGGACCGCCACGGTGAAGCTGGGAGAGACGCGCTTGGATCTGGCTATGGCGCGCAAGGAGAAATACGTTAGTCCAGGGGCACTTCCGGCGGTGGCGGCCGGAACGATTGAAGAGGACCTGCTACGGCGGGACTTCACCATCAACGCCATGGCATTGGGGCTGACTGGACGTCATGAGGGACGGTTTTTGGACCCCAGTGGGGGAATGGCGGACCTTTCCCGGGGTGAAGTGAGGATTCTGCACAAGAAGAGCTTCGTTGACGACCCAACGCGAATCTTCCGCGCCATCCGGTATGAACAGCGGTTGGGGTTCCATCTGGATTCCAACACCCTTGAGAACCTTGCTGAAGCCCTGACTGGTGGGGTGTTGGCAACGGTAAGTGCGGACAGGCTGCGACGTGAGTTGGAGCTAATTATGGAGGAGGAGCGACCTGTAAGGACCCTGATGCGAGCGGGAGAGTTGGACGTGCTGCGCAGCCTATTTCCACCTCTGGGAGAAGTGGAATGGATTCAAGCGTTTGATGAAGATGTGGAGTCGCTAACACTGGTTGCGGCACTGGCATTTCGCATGAATCCTGAGGAGGGTCTAGGTTTGGTTGCTCGGTTGAACATGCCGCCGGCTTGGTCGGAGGCGGTGACCGGGATGGGGCGCCTGAAATCACTAATGCCCGATCCGGAAGAATCAGAAATGACTCATTCAGAGCTATACCGGATGTTGGAAGGTTGTCCAATATCCAGCATAGACGCACTACGATATCTGTCTCCCAATGAGATTGTGAGGGGACGACTAGACCACTTCATGACAAGCCTGCGGTATGAGAAGCCCATTCTGCGAGGTGGAGAACTGATTGAGTTAGGAGTGTCCCAGGGGCCAAAGGTGGGGAAGATTCTGCGAATGATACAGGACGCTCGGTTGGATGGAGAGGTGGCGTCACGTGAGGACGAACGTACGTTGGTCCGAAGATTGTTGAAAATGGGGAGTGTCTAAAGATTGGTGCCGGCGAGCAAAGATGCGGTCTAATTTGGAAAAGCCAATATCATGCTGGGGAACGAGGCAAGAATGAGAGCAGTGTATATCGAAAGCCACGGAGGGCCTGAGGTGTTGCAGTATGGAGAACGGCCTGAACCCTCGCCCATGGCCGGCGAGGTGAAGGTACGGGTAGAGGCGTCTGCATTGAACCGTTTGGATACCTATGTGCGTACAGGTCGGCGCGGGCAACGTCGGAACTTTCCCCCGGCGCATATCCCCGGGGGAGATTCCGCAGGTGTGGTGACTGAGGTGGCTTTCGGCACGGACACCGGCCTCGTGGGGCGTAGGGTAGTTATCAATCCACGCATCCCTTGTGGGACCTGCGAATTCTGCATTGACGGAAACGATGATGTCTGTCCAAGGTTTCGATTTCTCGGTAGCAATCGTGATGGCAGCTATGCGGAATATGTTTGCCTGCCTGCGTCTAACGTGCATTTGCTGGATCAGAGTGTGGCTTTTGAGACTGCTGCAGCCACGCCCACGGTGTATCTGCCGACATGGAACATGCTCATCCGAAAGGCCCAGCTGAGGCCCTGGGAAACGGTACTCATTCTTTCTGCGTCAGCCGGTGTGGGCACGGCGGCGATTCAGGTGGCTAAGTCCGTGGTAGGAGCAACGGTGATAACCACAACCAGTAGCGCTAAGAAGGCGGAAATGGCGAGGGAAATCGGTGCGGACCACGTGATTGACTACACCAAGGAGAGTATTCCCGATAGGGTAAGGGAGCTTACAGGGGGTCGGGGCGTCGACGTTGTGGTGGATCACGTGGGCGCGCAGTTCTTCGAGGATGCCTACAATTCTCTAAAGCGGGGCGGGCGTTATGGCCTGTGTGGAGTCACTTCAGGTTACCTGGCGAACCTGCAACTGGGTACGCTTTTCACAAAGCAGTTGCGGGTGTTTGGAGTGTTCATGGGTTCCAGGGCGGACATGGCCCAAGTCACTCAGATGTTGAATCAGGGAAGGATTCGGCCCACCATCCACCGGGTCTTTCGACTGGAGAAAGCTGCAGAAGCTCACAGGGTGATGGAGGAGCGGAATTTCTTCGGAAAGTTGGTGCTTAAGACCTAGTAGCCACCGCGCAACCGATGGTCTTGGAAGGGATTATCGGAGAATTCGCTCCACCAGTTGCTGAATTCTGAGGGCGGCTTCGAAGTTAGGAAGCTCGTGGTGTTCTCCCCGGACCATTGCCGCAAGGGAGTCCAGTTGGCCCTGAACGTTGTCCCATTTATCCAAGGATACGGGTTCCCAACTCTGCGCAATTTTTTCCTCCAGGTTGGCCCAGTTGAGAATTCGGTAAGTCTGGCGACTTCCATGCAGGGTCCAGGTGAGGCAGTCCTCCTTAACCTCACCGACTCGCCCTTCCAAAGTGATAGGAATGTTTCCGGTGCTCATTTGGGAGAAAACCCTTGATTCTGCGAGGTCAGAATCTTCGGGATACACCGTTAGGGTGTTGTTCACCACTGGCACTCCGAATAGCTTGCTTGTCAGGAAGGCAAAGTGAGAGAAGACCTCCCGAACGAATCCACCTTCCTTGCGGTATGCGAGCCAACCTGCGGCGTCTCTCTGCCAGCCTCGTGGCCATTCGGCGAAGTTCAAAATTATCTCAACCTTCAGGGGGTCTCCCACGAGTCCTGTGGCTATAGCGTTTCTGAGGGCGTTGTAAATTGGGCCGGTGGCGTAGCTAAAGTTGACGGCGTTTGGAATTCCTGAGAGCCTGGCGTCTTCGACTAGTCCGCGAGCCTCTTCGAGATTGATGGCAAGAGGTTTCTCGCAAAGGACCGGTTTGCCCATTTCCAATGCCAGTTCGGAGTACTCCACGTGGCTGGATGGAGGCGTGGCGATATACACAAGATTAATGTCGTCGAAGGACACCAACTCTTCGGCACTCCGGGCAATCTGGATCCTGGGATAGGAGCTCCAAACCTTGTGGCACTGAAGCACATTTGCGTCCCATGCATAGCGAACGTCGAATTCTGTGTGACCGTTCATGGACTCCAGCATTCGTTGTCCCATGGTGCCCAGTCCGATGATCCCGACGCCCAGCGATTGATCGTGTTTGAACACGGTCCGGACCATTCTCCATCGGCTGGATTGAAGGGACGCCACGTCTAACGGGACCTCCTCCATTGTTCGTAGCGTGCTTGCAGGTCAGGGGGCAAGTCTCCGTGGACCTGGTTGACAGAATATCCCTCTTCCAAAAGGGTGCGGGTGAAGGTTTCCTCAATCTCCTGTGCGATTGCCCATTCGATAACTTCTTCAGCGATGGCTTGGGGGCATACAACCACGCCGTCATCGTCCCCAACAAGTAAGTCACCTGGATAGACTGTGACGTTCCCACAATCCACGGGCAATTGAACGTCCGCTGCCCAGTGCTCCGACATGTGACCGTATCCGTGGGGGGCTCGGACGAAGACGGGAAAGTCCTGATCTTTCAGGTAGGGAACGTCGCGAATGGCGCCGTCAGTGACCAAGCCGGAGGCTCCAAGGTAGTGCATTCGGGCGACCAGCCGGTCTCCGAAGATTCCGGCGTGAATGTTGCCTCGGGCGCTTACGACCAGGACGTCTCCCGGCCCGACGGATTCGACGGCGACATGCTCGGGATAGAGGTGACGGGCCTCCATCGGAATGGGGAACATGGGATGATCTTCACGCCGGGGCAGGTAGCGTAGGGTGTAGGCGCGGCCAGAAAAGACGGAACCTGCCTTCAAGGGAAGTACGCCAGCCATGTAGACGAAGCGGAAACCGCGCTTGTTCAGTTCCCAGGATATGGTGGCTGAACTGGCCAGTTTAGCCTTTTCCAGGAATTCGTTGGAGAGGTGTTTTACAGGTGGTCTGAGCGGGGAAGAGTCATTGTCATTGGTATCCATGGCTCTGTCTCCCTTTCCTAGTCTTGGATGTCGTTATGACGGTCCCAGCCATCCCAGAAAGTCACATCGTCGACTGAGCGCCGACTGGTGGGACCGTATCCGTAGCCCTCAGATATGTACCCGATGGGCAGCAGGGCGGCAGTCTCGACATTATCCGGGATGTTGAGCAGGGCCTTGATTTCGTCTTCGAATCCCTTGTGAAGAGTAGTAAGAGCGCTGCCCAGGCCGAGACCTCTGGCTGCGAGGAGGATGTTTTGGACGGCGGGATAGATGGAGGCGCCGCGACCCATGGCGGAGGGGCCGCCGTTGTGCTGAATGCAGGCAAGTATGAGGGCTGGGGCAAGGTGCATTTTCTCGGCGAGATGGGTGGCGGACCGCCTAACCCTCGGAGCAAGGGGAGGAGGAGAAATTGCCTGGGCGCCGTACACTTTCTCCCATGACTGACGGTAGTAGTCAGCGATTTTCTTCTTGAGGCCCGTGTCTCGGATGATGAGGAACTTCCAGGGTTGGCTGTTGCCTCCACTTGGAGCCCTGATAGCGGCTTCGATCAGCCGGGTGAGGACTGAGTCGGGTACCGGATCTGGCTTGAGGTGTCTTACCGCACGCTGGCTGTATATGGCTTCGAAAAGCCCTATATCTTCACTCATAAGTTCACTTAGCCGGAGATGTTCGTTTCAGCCCGTGTTCGGGCTTTTGGTCCGAAATGCCTCAGGTGTTGGGGAGGCCGAGGCCGTAATCATTGGTTGCGTCCAAGGTACTCATAGTTTCGTGAACGAGGCGGCTTGTGTCAACGATAAACTGTCGGTGTTCCATTGCATCCAACATGCCGTATTTGGTCATGATTGCGACTATGTAGGGTTTTCTAGGAAGGTATACGATTCCGGCGTCGCATTGAACTCTGTCCATGCCTCCTGGTTTATTGGCCAGGGGGATTTCTGGGGGAACGACCTTGTTGAGTGGGGCATCCTTTGGCTTTTTCAGGACTTCAAGAGTTTCTCTGGCCACGTATGAGGAAGGACGGCCTTGCTGCAGGGCCATCAGCATGGCGACGCACTCATCGGGAGTGGACACGTTTTCCCGACTCTGGGAAATGGCGTCCGGGTCCTGCATCTTTCGGCGAAGGGTGGTGGCCCTGAGGCCCATGCTGCGGACAAGGTTGTTGGTATCCTCCATCCCAGCCAAATCGATGCACAGGTTGGTGGCGGTATTGTCTGAAAGGGCGATCATCAGGACGGCAAGGTTGTACAGAGTAAGCTCTACGTGTCCATGGAGATGACTGAGGATGCCGCTACCTGGAACGCGCATTTCATCTGTGATCACTATTTTGCTGTGCATATCCAATTCGCCCTTTTCCGACTTGGCGAATAGCTGGGCGAGGATGTGAATCTTGATGGTGGAAGCTGTGGGGAAGGGCTCATTGCCGTGGATGGAGATTCGGTTTTGGCCGCCGATTTCCTGGATGCAGATGCCGGCGACACCGGGAAATCCCTGGAGAGTCCCGCGAAGTTCTGATTCGAGTTGTTGCCAGATTAGTTGTGGTGCCATAATCGCAACCTTTCTTGAGGAGAGCGACGAGTCCACGGTTCATTGGGAAAATGGTAGCATAAATCAAGAGTCTTCGTAGGAAAGGCTGTCTGCTGTTATTGATATAATTCGCGGGACAGTCAATATGAGAGGTGTTCAATGGCAACGGTGGTGAGCGGTGGAACAGGATTTGTTGGATCAAACATTGTCAGGATGCTGGCGGAAAGAGGACACCGCGTGGTCTCTCTGGACATCGCGCCTCCCAACGAGATGGTCCTGAAGTATCTTGCCCCGTGGGGTGGACAGATTGACTTTGTGGAGGTGGATTTACTGGACACGGAGGCTTTGAAGTCTGTGGCCGCCAGCCGCGTGATGGAAGGGGTAGATAAGATTGTTCACGCTGCCGTTTACACGTCTTCGCTTGCCGAGACGGAGCGGGAGGACAGCAAACGAATCATTGACGTAAACGTGGGGTGTACAATCAATTTGCTGGAGATGGCGCGTTGCATTTCAGCGAGGCGGTTTCTCTATGTTAGTTCCGGCGGTGTATACCGAGGACAGGGCGGGCCGGGTAAGAGTCTGACGGAGGATCTGCCCCTTTTACCGAGATCCTTCTACGGTATAACCAAGTTTGCGTCGGAAGGGATTACGGGGAGGTACGGGGAACTTCATGACTTGGAAACGGTCTCCGTTCGGTTGTCGTCGCCGTATGGGCCGATGGAAAGGGCGACGGACTACCGTATAAAGATGGGGATGCTGTACAACTGGACGAGGAGTGTGGTGAGGGGCGAGCCGATTCACGTAGCCGCAGAGGTGAGGGGGGATGACTGGATGTTTGTGACGGACAAGGCGGAGGCAATTGCGACGGTTTTGGATGCGCCGTCGTTGGAGCACAGCATGTACAACATTACGCAGGGGGAGCCAGCGACGTTGGAGGTCTTGATGGAGTCGTTTCGTCGGGCGGAGCCATCGGTGGAGTTCACCGGACCCGGTGCTGATGGAACGGGATCGGTATTGGATGAGGGGCACATGGACGTGAGCCGATTGCGAGGCCTGGGGTTCCGACCGAAGTACAATATCGTGAGCGGTGCGGCGGAGTACATCAGGTGGAGGCGGGAGTTTCCCTTCCTGGACTAGAGGTGAGAACCGGTTGGGCTAGTTGGGAAGGTTGTACATCTCCAAGGCATTGTCGCGCAGGATGGCTTTCTTGTCGGTCGCAGAGAGATCCGAGCGGTCCCAAATGCTGTAGAGGCTTTCCGGATATTCGTGGTCCCAGTGGGGCCAGTCGGAGGCATAGAAAAGGCGGTTTCTGCCCATAAGCCGAATGACGTCGGGAATCAGCTTTTCGCCGGGTTCGGCGTGGATAAAAACCTTGCCACTCTTGATGTACTCGCTCGGCTCTTTCTTGCAGTTGGGAGTCTCGAACCAGCCACGCTTTTCCCATTCCTCGTCCATGCGGTCCATCATACCCGGAACCCAGCTGCATCCGCCCTCCAGGTAGCCGACATTCAGGTTTGGGAATTTTTCGAATACTCCCTCATAGGTCATGTGCATCATCTGGATCATGTTGGAGACTGGGAAGCCGATGGTGTGACTCTGAATGAACTTTGTGTAGGCGTTGTATTCGGCGGTGGCGTGTCCGCCATGGACGGCAATGGTGGCGCCGAGACGTTCGGCTTCTGAGTAGAGGGGATCGAAGCTGGGATCTCCGAGCAGACCGGCGCCGGTTGCTCCCATAAAGACGCCGGAGTACCCCAAGTCCCTTACGCAGCGGCGCACTTCCTTAACTGATTCGGCGATGTCTTTGAGCGGCACCATGGCGACGGACTTGAAGCGGGGACTGAAACGGAGCCATTCCTCGTAGACGTAGTTGTTGTAGGCCTTGCCGAGGGCTACTTGATAATCGGGGTCCCGTATTCCCGAATATCCGAGGAGGATGGTTGGGAAGAGGAACACGGTCTCCATCCCACCGGAATCAGCGTTGTCAAGCCAGTCCTGCGGGGTTGGGAAGTCCGGGCCTCCGTGGGTGCCCAGTCTTCCGCCGAGGGTGGAGTCCATGTAGAACTTGTCGGCGAGAACGCTGGCGCTGGTGCCGACAACGCCGTCCTCATTGGGAATGTAGCAGTGGAACTTCTTAATTTCTCCGTAGGGGCCTTCGATGTATTCTTTAAGCCGGTATTCCGGTTCAAGGATGTGGCCGTCCCCGTCGACTGCACCAAAGGGCATTTTCATTATGAACCTCCCCATCGTTCTGGTTGATTTTGATGCTTATTCTACAGTGTTTGCGCGGATTGACCCCTAATGGAGAGCATTGAATGGGGGCAAGTAGGCTGGAGTAATGGAGTTGCTGTCTTTCAAGAAGTGACTGGAGGTAGAAAAGAGAAGGGGGCCGTCCCAGATTGGGACGGCCCCCGTTTGGCGTTCGCTGTGAATGTGAGGGCTACTTGTAAAAGGGCTTGGTGTATTAGTGGTGTAGTACCGGGCCCATGTGAAGCATGTTGGCTTCGTAGCCTTGGAGAATGTCCGGATCGTATCCGACTTGTGGGAAGAGGAAGAAGAGGGGGATGATCAGGTGGTTCGCGTACATGAAGTCACCAACCCTGTGTATACGGGTTAGCACCTCATCAGGGAGCACCTGCTTCCTGAGGTCTATGTATAGATCATCCAGTTCTGGATACTCCCACGCAGACGAGCCACAACCGCCGGCAACGTTACTCATTGGGAAGCACCAGCCTAGAGGGGCTGGGCCAGTGGCGTAACGCATCATGAATACGGTGCGACCCATGTCGCGTTCTCGATTTAGGCGTAGGACTTCGGCGAATTCCACTTCCACGATTTCAGCGGAAAGGCCGATAGCCCCCCAGTCCGAGTGAATAGCCTGACCAACGTCTGGTCCTTCAGGGACACCGGCCATGTTGGGAGCCATCATGAGTCGGAAATCGAAGCCGTTCGGGTAACCGGCATCGGCCAGGAGTTCCTTCGCACGGTCCGGGTCAAAGGGATAGGGATATCCGTTGCCGTCACAACCGGTGGCGCCATCGGGGCCGGGGAAGGGGAACCATTCATCCTTGCAGTCATACCGGTAGGGCGGCACGTTGTGGATAGCCTGTGGAATGGCTGCATCGCCCCAGAAAGCCTCACGAATGGCTTCGCGGTTGATAGCGAGGTTGAGCGCCTCACGGACCCGAGGGTCTCGCAAGGGATCGTCAGCGGAATAGCCAGGGGCAACAGGCTCTATGCCAGTTTCAGGATCGTCCTTGCGTGCCCCGGCCAAGATGGGAGTGGGCTCGTCATAGTACTGTCCACCGATGAAGGCATAGATGTAGAAGCCTGGTAAAGTGCTTGTTGCAACCTGCAAGCCCCGCTGGGTAGCTTCCGGAAGCTGGGTCCTTGGAACGTCAGCGATGGCCACTTCTCTGGCTAGCAGTTGGGCCAAGCGGGTGGAGTCCTCTTTTACATAGAAGAACTGTACCTCGTGGAATTCGGGGGTCTGACGCCAGTGATTTTCAACCCTTTCATGGAGGATGTGGGAATCAATGACGATCTCAACAAACTGGAAGGGACCAGTGCCGATGGGATCATCATGATAGCCGTCGGGGCCCCGATCGTCCCAGTAGTCTTTGCTGATGATTCCAGCTACCCATTCTTCTGCAACCCAGAAGTTCATCAGGGGCTCCGGCTGGTCGGCGTTCCATGTGAAGGAATGGTCGTTGTGGATAACGAAGTTCTCATCTGCGACGCCGATGTCACGCCAGATGGATGCACTGGCGAGAGAATCGTCGCGAGCTAGAGTTTGGACGGTTTGGACGACATCCTTGGCGGTGAATTCCGTTCCTGTCCAAGAGTCGTTTGTGTGGAATGGAACGTCTTCTCGGAGGGTGAAGTTCCAGGTGCGACCGTCTGGCTCCATGCTCCAGTCGGTTGCCAGTTGCTGGTTATTTAACTCACCAGTGTAACGGTCCATGTAGATCAGGTGCTCGTACATGGCCTTTTGCGGTCCGGTCGAGCTCTGGAAGGTCCTGTACATCATGGTCACCTGGTGACCAGGAGGGACCATTGCGACCCTGAGCCGTGGATCCACGGGTTCAGGGTCGGCGGGTTCCGGAGTGGCCGTGGGCATAGCCGTAGGAGCTGCCGTTGGGGCCATGGTGGGCGCAGGCGCTGCGGTAGGAGCAGCAGCTGCAGTGGGCGCGGGTGTTGCTTCATCCTCATCGTCACCGCCGCAGGCCAATATCACAAGCGATAAAACCGCAAGGGCCGATATAGCCAGATATACTGCTTTCATGCCTTTTGTCATAGACCTTGTACCCCCTTCTATGTAAATCTAGGTAAGCGATACACCGGTTTTTCTGCAGGGGCGCTGCATTGACATGGATTCGCCCAGATAGGAAAATCAGCGTACCTTGGCCGGGACGCTAGCACCCATCATTAGGTTTTGTCAAGGAAGGGTGTCAGTCATGGGCGCGGCTGAATGAAGAGGCCTCGAAATGCGTCAAGAAGCAATAAAATGATGTCGACTTTCGTTTACTTCAGAGGAGACAAACATGGCAGCACAACCTGAGAAGAAAGCGTTATTCAATGGAGCCAGGTTTCGACGGCTGATGGACGAATCGGATCTGGCAGCGGTGATTGCCACGAGTCCCGCGAATATCACATACACCTCGGGGTATCACAATATAGACATGAAACTGCTGCCAGAGCGGATGAAGGCGGTGATTCTCCCAAGGGATGGAGAGCCGATTCTCATGCTAAACGGCAATAAGAACACTGTGGGCACCTTCATAGACGACGTGCGGAAATACGCACTTTATGAGGGAGTGAAGGACCCAGGGCTTTGGAGCTTGGTGGACGTGCTTCGGACGATGGAACTGGTGGATGAGAAGGTGGGCATAGAGATGAGGTACGTCACCGGACATACGCTGGGGGTGCTGCAGAGGGAGTTTCCAAGGGTGAGATGGGTGGGAGCGGACGACCTACTGGAGCGAACCCGGCAGGTGAAGACGGAGGCTGAGATTGAGTTGATGCGTCATGCGGCGCGGGTGACAGACCGGGCTATTGCAATGGCGTATCGTTCGGCAAGGCCGACGGATACGGAGAAGTCGGTGGGGGACACGATGAGCTATAACGCGATGCGCTTTGGAGCTGACATAGTGGCATTCAACGTGCTGGCTTCGGGGAAGCGGATGACAGCCGGTCATCACACGGGAGCATCGGTTCCGCTGGAGGCGGGGAGTCTGATGAGGTGCGACTTCGGGGCGAGCTTCCAAGGTTACTACAGTGACCTGGCCCGGCTGGCGGTGGTGGGTAAACCAAGCCAACGGCAGCGCGACACCTATGCACGCTATCTGGACGTGCACCAGCGAACGCTCGACTTCGTGAGACCAGGGGTGACGGGGGAGGAGATTTTTGACTATGCCTGCAGCCTGTACAGGGAGCACGGACTCAGTCTTCCGATGATGGGTGGGCACAGCATTGGGCTGATAATTCATGAGCGTCCAGTCATTATTCCGGGAGATGACTGTGAGGTGGAG
>CAYQLZ010000009.1:0-100111 GCA_964418665.1 uncultured Dehalococcoidia bacterium
GCATAAAACCGGAATCCCCCTCCCCCTCAATCCCCTCCCTGGCTCAGCAAATAACTGTACAACCGCATTGCCAACTCCGGGTCCTCCGACTCCAGGAACTCCCGCACCTCCCTCGTCAGCACCAGCACCCGGCACGCCTCCTCCGCCTGGATCTCCTCCTTCGACTCATAGTCGCCGAATGCAGCCGGCACCGTCAACACGGACCCTGGACCATACTCCCTCAGCCGGTGGTGGTCCACCCCGTCGTGGGCCGTCGCCAGCCCGGACACCAGAAGCTGCAGCCCCGGCGGATGCGACCCTATCTCCACCATCATCTGCCCCTGCTTGAATTCTCCCGTCTCCGCATGAGGGGCCAGATGTTCCGTCAGCTCCCCGAACCTGGCCTCCTCGTCGGACTGCCGCTTGGCCTCCTCCTCCGAAACGTCCACCAGCTTCCCGCGACTCTCCTGCTGTCTGGCCCGCCGGTCCCACGACTGGATCACCAGGTCCTCGCACCACTCCAGCCCGTAGTCGAAGTCCTCCGCAAAGTGAATGTTGTGCCGGTCCGCCATCGGCAGCCCCCTCAACAGCATCGCCCGAAATGGACGCGCCATCGCTGAAATCACCACCCTCGTCCCCCTCGTCCTGGCATTTCGGGCAAACCGGTGCAGCGCGCTCCCCGCCGAAACGTCGAAGCCCGTCACGCTCTCGAAGTCCACGATGACGCACCTCGGCACCGGATTCGAGCCCAACGCCAGGTTCAGCCGGTCCACCATTGGATACGCGCTTCCGAAGAACAGGTACCCCTTCAAGTGGTAACCCTGTATGAGGGAACTCTGGTCGGACAAGATCGCCCTGTGCAGAATCGGCCGTCGCTTCTTGCTCTGGATGTGCTCCCCGGTGACCGGCGCGTCCACCACCTCCACCCGGCTGAACCTGAACGCGAATATCACCACCGTCGCCACCAGCCCCACCGCTATCCCCTGCAGGAACCCCGCCACTGCGATCACCCCCACAATCACCAGTATGATGCCATAGTCCACGTAGGGAAGCATCCGACGCACTGCGTACAGCCACGTGTACATCTGCCGCAACCCCACGAAGAAAACCAGGCTCCCCAGCAGCGTCATCGGCACAATCTCAAGCGCCGCTCCGCTCAGGAAAATTGCGAATGCCACCACCAGCGCCGCTATCATCGACGTTAGCCGCGAATACGCTCCCCCCACCAGGCTCATCGTCGAAAGCGGCGGCACGTGATGCCCCGGCGCGCTCCCTCCCATCCCCGCCGCCACAGACGCGATGCCCATAGAGCGGAACTCCTTGTTCATGTCCAGTTCCACCCCGCTGGAAAGCTCCAGCGCGTTCGTATAGACCAGCGCCGCAATGAGAGTCACGAACGCCGCCGCCAGAATAATCGGCAGCTGCGAGGCCACCAGTCCCCACTCAATCAACCCCAGGTCGCTCGTTGCAATTGGTGGCCACAACGCCCCGCTCTGTGCGCCCCCCAGCGAAAACAGCAACCCCTCATCTCGCGCCTCCGTGACCGAAATGCCGAAGCCCAACAGCGCCAGGTGATATACCACAATCCCCAGCGCCAGCGCGATTGGCAGCACCAGAAAGTGTCCCCACCTCCGGCTGGCGAAGAATATCAGCACCCCGTAAACAACCCCGGGTCCCCACCGGACCAGGTTTGAAGGCTCCACGCTCTGCACAATGGTATCCCAGCTGGCCACGTCCCCCGTCATCACCGCCAGGCTGCCCCGTATCAGAATCCAGCCCGTTGCCGCAAGAATCCCCGCCGCCACAGGGAAGGGTATGAACCGCAGATAGTTGGTAAGGTGGAACTTTCCCACAGATAGAAACGCCGCCGCGGAAATGAAGCTCGTCAGCCCCATTATCGCCGCCATTGTCACCAGGTGACTCTGGCCTACCGGCCCCTCTATCCCCGCCGCCACCCCCGCGCCGATGACCGCCAGCACCGAGATGGTCACTTCCATGGGGAAGGATATTATCCCCCGGTAATTGCTCGTCAGCCCCGTGACTACCACCGTCACGAACGCCCCAAACAGCAGCAGTCCCACTCCTCGAATGGCCAGGGGCGCAAGGGGGCCGGAAAAGACTATCGCCGAAAAGGAAATCTGGAATATGATGACCAGTACGCCGAGTATTGCGCCGATGCTGAGGGCGGGCCACAGCTTCGACGTCTTCGCGGCGTCGTCCAGTAGTTCAACCAGAGGCTCCAGAATCTTCGCGGGGCGCATGGGCGGTGCTAGGCTGAGGTTGCAGACCTTCCGTTGAAACTTACCGTGAGCCGCCTCGGTGCGGCCCTGCGATTATATTTGGAGGCTATATCCTGGGCAACCTGCTCTTGTTTGTAGAGACCGTAAGGACCCCTCGCCGGCTGGCCCGCCATAGAACCAGCCGGCAAGGTTCCCATCCTGTCTACTGCCAGAGGTCGGGGTCAGGCCTGTTCGCCAGCCCAACTCCCAGGTAGCCGTACCAGATGACCAGCAGTACGTAAAACCCGCGGGCCACTGTTATGAAGGTGTCCCGGCCATCGTTGTTGAGAATGGCCAGGATGAAGAACACCATAATCGCCAAACTGGCCAGGGCCGCCAGAAGCGAGATTATCTGGTTGAAGTCGTCCCTCGTCGAAAGGCCTAGGGCGAAGATGAAACCGCCCAATCCCAGGGCAATCCCGCCGGCATAGAAGAGAGCGGAACCCGCGTAATAGACGGGCACGCTGCCCTGGACCTCTTCGGGACTCTGTGCGTCCGCCAGAATGAAGTCCACCCCGCCGCCCAGAATCCACCCCGCCAGTCCTATGTAGATCATGAAGAACCCCATCTGCACCAGGGCCTTACCATTCCCTTGCAGGGTTACGTTCCGCATCAGCGCATAAAGACCGGACAGAATCAGCGCCAGTCCAATGATGATCGCAATGTTGGTAACGTTCGTCAGCGCGGCGTTGGACGCCTTGGCGGTGATCGTCCCAATCGAGTCGGAAACGTCCGCGCTGTCTATTAGGAGTCCACCAGGCTCTATGAGGAAGAAGATGAAAGCAATCAAGGGGCCGAAGATGAGAGATAGCCCCGCTAACCGGTTCACGGATATAGTACCCATGCTTGAACCTCCTTTATGTAAGCTAGGCCCTAGAATGGACTACGTATCATGATTTGGCAACCCTCCTCTTCATTCCTCCCGGATACAGTCGAGAATGTGCTCGAATTGGGAAGTACACTTGCAGAATTGGCGTTGGAAGGCCTTCCTTTCGACGACCCAACGAAAACGACGCGCCAACCGTTCTCGACCGGCGCGTCGTTGCCGAATTCAAGTGGCTGAAGTCCTATCCGGTGGGGAAGCGGGCTGCCTCCTCGGACCCGCCCGTGGCGTCCCCTTCGCTGTAGGAGTGCGCTCCGGCACCCGCCAGCGCCCCGCCCTGCGTTATAAGGTACTCTTCCCGGATCGGCCGCCCCTCGAACCAGCACTCCAAGATCTCCCGCGTCCCCGCGGCGTACCTGTGCTGCCCCGCCAGCGAAGACCCGGAAGTGTGCGGCGTCATCGCGTGATTCGGCATCGTCCGCCACGGATGGTCCAGCGGCGCTGGCTGTGGGAACCATACATCCCCGGCATACCCGGCCAGATGCCCGCTCTCCAACGCCCGTGCAATCGCCTCCCGGTCGCAAATCTTCCCCCGTGCCGTGTTCACGATATACGAACCCCGCCTCATCTTCCCTATCAGTTCGTCGTTGAACATGTGCTCCGTCTCCGGGTGAAGCGGGCAGTGGATGCTCACCACGTCGCACGCGGACACCAGCGAGTCCACCGTCTCGTGGTACGTTAGTCCCACCTCCTGCTCCACTTCCTCCGGCAACCGATAGCGGTCGTTATAGTGCAGCTCCACGTCGAAGGGGGCCAGCCGCTTCAACACACCGAATCCTATCCGCCCGGACCCAACCACACCCACGTCCATCCCTTCCAGGTCGTAAGAGCGCGACACAGCGTCGGCAATGTTCCAGCCGCCATCCACCACCCACTTGTACTGCGGTACGAAGTCTCTCACCAGCGCCAGAATCTGCATGATGGCGTGCTCCACCACGCTGATGCTGTTCGAGAAAGTCACTTCGCAGACCGTGATGTTATTCTCGATTGCCGCCTGAAGGTCCACGTGGTCGGACCCGATGCCCGCCGTTATCGCCAGCTTCAGCTTTGGCGCCTTCGCGATCCGCTCCGCCGTCAGATACCCCGGCCAGAACGGCTGCGAAATCACTATGTCGGCGTCGTGCAGCTCCTTCTCAAAGACCGAGTCAGGCCCGTCCTTGTCCGACGTCACCACAAACCGGTGACCCTGCCCTTCCAGAAACTCCCGCAATCCCAGCCCGCCCGAAACGGAACCCACCAGCTCTCCCGGCTTGAATCCCAACCCCTTCGGCGTGGGCAAAGACTGTCCGTCCGGGTACTGGCTCAGCGTGGGAATGCCGTCCCTTGCGTATTTGGGCGGATATCCGCCAACCGGGTCCGGGTACAGGACACACAGTATCTTCTGACTGGTAGAAGCTGTCATGGTTCACCTCCTGCGCTTCTGGAGAATCCCGCCCAGTGTAGCAGTACGCCTTCCTCATGTCCAAAACCGCCTCCCTCGCCTGTTCGAAAGAAACAATCGGGGGTGTAGTTAGCCCAAGCCCCGGTTGGCAATCGCTCAAATCTTGGCTACCCTTGACCGGCACCCTGTTTCAGATTGAAATGCAACATTCTAAGCCACAAGTCACCTTGGTAATCGGTGGGCCGGGCTCCGGCAAGACCGAAGAGATTGTCGCCAGGCTGGACGACGGTTTCTCCGGCGGCCGCATCTGGAACGTACTCCTCCTCACCCCTACCGTCCGCCACGCCGACCAGCTCCGTCGCAGGCTCGTCGCCAAATGCGGCGTCGCCATGGGCCTCAGGGTGGATGGCCTCGCCCGGTTCGGCCAGAGAATCGTCGGGGACCGCGTTGATTCAGCCATACATGCCCCGGTGGCCGACGAGCTGCTCGCCCGCATAACCCGTGCTGAGGTCGACGCCGGGGACGCCTCCTACTTCAAACCCATCCTGGGCACAAAGGGACTTGGCAGGTTGGTCAGGGCAGCTGTCCTCAACCTCGTCTCCGAGGCCGTCGATCCCGGCCAATTCCGGTCATCCGCCAATAAAAGCGGAATCCCCGCCCTGCAGGCCCTCTCCGCCATCTACGCCGCTTATCTTGCGGACCTGGATCATCGAGGCTGGACCCACCCCGCGGCCCAGTCCTACGAAGCCGCTAAGGCCGTCGACGAAGGCGCTACCCTACCCGAGCTCATAGTCCTCGATGGCTTTCAACTGCTCCGCGGTTCCGAACTCGCCCTTCTGAAAGCAGTTTCCCGAAGAACGCCCCTCCTCCTGAGCATCGACCCGGATGCGGGTACCCGCGCCGCCTACGACTATCGCAGACTCCTGTCCCTTTTCCCCCAGGCTAAAATCATCAACATCGACGATTCCAACTCCACCGCGCCCCCCAGCGTTCTCGGCGCCGAAAGCGCCGACCACGAAGCCCAGATCCGCGATGTCGCCCGCTTTATCAAGCGCAAGCTCGTCGAAGATCCGGAACTGCGCCCATCAGACTTCGCCGTCGCCTTCAGGCAAATCGCCCCACACCTCTCCCTCGCCCGTCAAGTGTTCGCCGAATATCAGCTCCCCCTCGACCCACTATCCGGCATCACCCTCCGGGACAGCCCCTTGGGCGCGTGGCTCCGCAGGCTCCTCCATATCGGCACGGAGGGGTGGCGCCTAACCGACGCCACTGCCGTCCTAGAAAGCGGCTATATCAACCTTCGCCGGTGGAACCTCACCCGGGAGGACGTTTACACCTTCACCCGCCTGGCCAGGAAAACGAATCTCTGGCGCGACCATTCCAATCTCCTCAAAGCGACCATTTCCCTCGAAAACAGCCGCGCCCAAGCCGGTTTGCGGCAAGCCCTGGAAGACCTTCGTTTCCTCCTCGAGGCCCCCGCCGCCTCCCTTGGCGAACGCGCCCTGCAATGGGATGACGCCCTCTTCGGCGAATCGCCTCTCATAAACCCCAATTCCCTCGAACGCCCCGATGTTCAAGCCGGTGTAGACCTCATCCGTCAGCTACTCCGCGAGATTGTCTACGTGCAAAAGGCGCTGGGTGGCCGTCAAGCCTCATTCGAAGCCTTCGCTGCTTGGCTTGAAGCCCGTATGGAAGCCCCCTCCCTCCTGCTCCGGGATGTTGGGGGCGTCGTCCTCGCTCCCATCCGCGCCCTCGCCGGCCTCCGCTTCCACTCCGTGATAATCGGCGGCCTTGTCGAAAGCGAATTCCCTGCCCCGCGTGCCTCCACCGCACTGCTGGGCGAGCAAGCATTGGTTGCCCTCGCCTCCGCCGGTCTCCAACTCCCGCCGGAGCCTGGTCTCTCCGAGGATGAACTCTGGGACTCCGCCAGCTCCCGCGCCGACAACATCCTATACCTCTGGAAGACCCGCCTCGATTCCCGCGGTCGCCCCGCCTCCGGTTCCTACTACTACGACCTGCTAAAACCCACCTGCCTGCCCCTCCCTCCGTTCTCCACCCATATCGCCTCCTCCCTCCGGGAACTCGCCATAGCCTGTACCGCCCAGTGGCATTTAGGGGGCGCATTCCGCCCCGCCGTTTTCGAAGCCTGGCCGACCGTCAAAGAGTCCGTCCGCGTTGAGCAGCGACGTCGCTCCTTCAGCCATGCTGCCATGTACGAAGGGCTGCTCCCCTCCGGCCTCGTTTCTAATCTTACCCGCCCCGAAGCTCCCTGGAGCGCCAGCCGCATGGAGTCCTATCTCACCTGCCCCTTCCAATTTTTCGGTCGATACGGTCTGGGTTTGAATGAACTGGACGAAGAGAAGACCGAACCGGACGCCGCCACCCGCGGCAGCGTCATCCACGAAGTGCTGGAATCCGCCCTTGGCCCCCTGCGGGACAGCGAACTCCCCCTCAACTCCGACACCCTTGACGAGACCTTGGAGCGACTGCGACAGCAGGGCCCGACCATCTGGAACACCGCCCCCTCCAGGTACGGTTTCGGCGCCGTTAACACCTGGGAACTCGACTGGCAAAACAGCCTGGAAAGGCTGGAGCTGATGCTCTCCTTTGAGGCCTCATTCAGCAGCGAACGGGGAGTGCAGCGCATTCGGGGCATTGAGCTCAACCTGATCGCAGATCTCCCCCTCGATCCCCCGTTGAAGCTCAGGGCATACATAGACCGGCTCGATGTAGGCCAGGATGGCCTCGTGGTCGTCGACTACAAGTCCGGCCAGTACATCTCTAGAAATCGCTTGGAGGAAGCCGAACGGCTCCAGTTGCAGCTATACGCCCTCCTCGCTTCAAGCGTCGAGGGCGTCGACGACGTGGTCGCCCGCTACGCTTGGATGAATCCCGGCCACAAGAAATGGTCCCTGGATTCCTCCGACGAAGAAGACAACCGCCTGATCCAGGACGCCCTCATCACCGCGGGCAGAGTCCGCAATTCCGTTGACGCCGGAGACTTCCGAGTCTTCCCGAAACCGGACAAGTGCCCCTCCTATTGCGCCTTCAAGCATGCCTGCCGCGTAAACGAGTTCTCCCGCTGGAAGCGCTGGCAATGAACCTCACTCCCCAGCAGGCCGCCATCGTCGCCGACGTTCACCGCGACGTCGTTGTCACCGCTGGCGCTGGCACCGGCAAAACCCGCGTCCTCGTCGAGCGCTATCTGGCCCTCCTGAATTCTCACAAAATCAGCGAAATCGCCGCCGTCACCTTCACCGATGCCGCAGCCTCCGAAATGCGTGAGCGGGTCCGCCGCGAGGTCATGGCCAGCGACGACCTGTCCAGCCACCGAAAAGACCTCGACAAGGCAGTCATCGGTACCATCCATTCCCTCTGTCTCCAGCTCCTCCGCGACAACCCCGTAGAGGCTCGCATGGACCCCGCCGCCGTCGTACTCTCCGAAGACGAAGCAGAACTGGAACGCCTCAGGGCATGCGCCGAATCCCTGGAATCTGCAATCCAGGCAGGCCACGGTTTGCTCTCCCTCCAGCATCTGGGCGTCTACCAGGTCAAGAAAACTCTCCCCGAAATGCTCCGACAGAGGGACGACGTCGACCAGGCTTACAACGCAATGCCCGTCGGTACGCCGGAGCAGCGCGCCGAAAGTCTCAAAGCCCTCATGGAACAGGCAATGAAGTCCGCCGTTGAGGAGCATCGCCCTTCGCTAATCGAATGGACCGAATTTCTCCGCCTCGCCCACGCCGGTGCGGGCCAGGACGCCCAGAAGGACCGAGTTGGCACTGTCCTCGAAATCTTGGGCGATCTAAGAACCGCTGACTGCAAGGACCTCTTGGAACGCGTCGCCCGCGTTCGATCGGAAATCAACCTCCGGGGCGGCAGCGCCAAAAACTGGGATGGCAACCTCCCCGAAGTAAAGGCCGTCCAGCGCAGCCTGCGGGATGTCGCCGATTTTTTCGCCGTCCTCCCACGTTGGAACGACCACGACTCCCTGTCCCTCGAGGTTCTTGAAGACCTCCGTCTCCTCTTCTCCGATGCCTGCGTCCTCTACCAGCAATACAAGGACGACCTCGGCGCTCTCGATTTCCTTGATCTGGAAATCAGGACACGCCAACTGCTGCGCGAACACCCCGGAATCGCCGAAGCTCACCGTCGCCGCTTCAATCACCTCATGGTCGACGAACTTCAGGACACGAATCCCGCCCAGATGGAAATCCTCAACCTCCTGCAAGCACCCGCCGGCCCGAAGGTCTTCTTCGTCGGCGACGCCAAGCAGTCCATCTACCGCTTCCGTGGCGGTGACGTTCGCAGTTTCCGCCGGCTCCAGCGTCAAGTCGAGTCAAACGGAAGCCTCCACCTCCTGACCCAGACCTTCCGCTCCCACGACCCACTCGTCGAGGGCCTCAATGGCCTGTTCGATCACGTCTTCCAGGGCGCAAAGGAAGACTTCGAGGCCCCTATGGAAACTATGCAGGGCACGGGCAGAGACGCCCCTTCCAGCCCCTCCATGGTCATGATGAGTCTGTCTGAGAAAGGCCCCGACGGCAAGAATCCCCCCGAAACCAGGAAGCGTCGTGTGGAGGCCGACGCCGTTGCCGCCGAAGTTGCCGCCCTCCTGGAGCAAGCCGTTCCTGTTTGGAATGCCGACATCAATAACACCCGCCCGGTCCGCCCGGCCGACGTCGCCATCCTCCTCCGACGTCTCACCAATGTCCACCTCTTCGAGCAAGCCCTGGAGAGCCACGGCGTCCGCTATCGCACCATGTCCGGCCCCGGCTTCTTCCGGCGTCAGGAGGTCTTCGACCTCATCAACCTCGTCCGTTGGCTGGCCCAGCCCGACGACCACATAGCCCTTGTCGGCCTCCTTCGCTCCCCCATGTTCATGCTCGACGACCGCACAATCCTGCACCTGCGCCCGTTCTCGCCCAATTCGGACTGGTTGGATTCCCTCAGGCAGCCCCCGTCACAGGTGGAAGGTGAAAACCGTGAAGCCTGTCTGCGTGCATGGAACGTCCTTGCAGACCTTAGGGCCGAAGCCCCCTATGCCTCAGCCCACGATCTCGTCGAGCGCGCTCTCGCCCAAACCGGCTTTGAAGCCTCATGGGGCGCACTGCCGGGTGGTGAGCAGTCTCTGGCCAACATCCGTAAGCTCGTGACCATGCTGCGCGACCTGGGCGGCCAGTCTCTGGACGAAGCTGCCCTCTATCTGCGCCGCCGCCTCGAGGACACTCTTGTCCGCGAAGGTCAGGCTCCTCTCGATGATCTCGACGCGGTTCGCATTTTGACCATCCATGGCGCGAAGGGCCTGGAATTTCCGGTCGTCTTGGTCCCCGAGTGCGACGTCAGCCCTCGCAATTCCTACGACACCGTCCGCTGGCGCCGCCATGAGGGTATCTCGGCCACGTTATCTCCCGACCTTGAAAGTGACGACAAGAGGCGACGCCCCGGCTTCTACTCCCTACTTGAGCAGCACGACAAGGTCGAAGAAGCCGCCGAATACAAGCGCCTCTTCTACGTCGCCGCCACCAGGGCCGCCGATAAGCTCTACCTCAGCGGCGCCGCCACAAAGAGTGGCGAAAGCTGGATGTCTATGGCTCGGGACGCCCTGAAAGCAAACGCATGGCCCGGCGTTGAAGTCCGCCCCCCAATCCCAGTAGACACATCTCGCATCTCAAGCAGGCACCGACGCCCCTTCCTTTCCCCGCCGGATGAGGCCGACGAATCGGTGGAGACATCCGGCTATGTAGACCGCCCCAGCGTCATCCCCATGCGTTCCAGCACCCCCGCAACCGCCCTGGAGACCAGGGAAAAGTCCCCTGCATTCGCCCGGTACGGCCCAGGCCTTGGCTTGGCGAGAGGCCAGCTGGCCCACCAGGCCATCGAGCAGTGGTTCAACACCGGCATACGCCCCTGCCTTGAGCAAATGGCGCGCCAGATCGACGACGCTCTGTCCGACCAGGAAGTATCCCGCCTCACCACCGAAGTCAACGACATGCTCGACTGGCTGGACCGCAGCCCCCTCGCTCGCACCCTCAGGCTGCCCGATACCCGGACCTACTTCGAAATGCCCTTCTCTTGGGACTGGAACGGCGTTCCCGTCCACGGCTCCATCGACCTGGTCTATCGCAGCGGCCCCAACTGGCACGTGGTCGACTTCAAGACGGACGATGTTCGCGGCCGGTCCGTTGAGGAGGCAGCGGACCGCTACCTTTCCCAGCTTGCCCTCTACCGGGAGGCCCTCAAACGCTCCACCGGCCAGCCCCCGGAAGCCTCCCTCGTGTTCCTACGCGCAAAAAAGGTCTACACCCCTCCTGCAGACAAACTGGTCTTGGCCCTGACCCAGGTCCGACAGAGTATTGAACAGGGTCTCCCGGTATCCGAAGTGTCCATCGAAGACCAGCCGGAAGACTAGCTAGTCCTCACTCTGTTTATCGGGTCTCCTTGCGCGGCTGAATCGCCGTCATCGCCATGTGCCTTCCCCCTATTTCATGCGGTGAAACCACCGCGTCCGCCCCCGCTCTCTTCAGCTTGTTCTCAGCATCTGGGCTGGAAGCCCTCGCTACAATGTGCAGCTTCGGATTCAGCCCCCGCGCCGACAAAGACATGTACACGTTCTCCGAATCGTCTCCCGTGGCCGCCACCAGACCCCGCGCATCTTCTATCCGAGCCGCTGTCAGATCGGCGTCCTTGGTGGAATCCCCCAGGATGTACAAATACCCCTCTTCCGCGGCGTCCACCAGCGCCTTCTCGTCCTTGTCGATAATCAGCAACGGTATCGACTCTTCCTGCAGTGTTGAGGCCACCGCCCTTCCCACCCGGCCGAAGCCGCAAACAATAAAATGTCCCTTGAGCCTGGACAACTGTGACCTCATCCTGTGCCTCCGTACAAAGCTGCGCAGCACTTCCTGCTCCACCACCAACTGCACCATCCCCGTCAGCATATAAAACATCACACCAATTCCCACCACCATCAACACCATAGTGAACAGCCGACCCGTCGTCGAAAGCGGATTCACCTCCGCATACCCCACCGTCGTAAAAGTCACCACCACCATATAAGCCGCATCCAGTACCGACCACCCCTCGATCGACACATACCCCACAGTCCCCCCAACCGCCAAAACAACGAGCGCAACAACCGCCCGCACCAACTGCAACCGAAATATCCGCCCTATCGATGCCATAACCCACCCCCCATTCTACCCCACCTCCGGTTACAATCTCCCATCCTCAGCCCACTACTCAAACGCCTCTAAAACTTGCCAATGGAAAGTAAGGCTGCTCTAATCGGGTTTTGCCCAAGGAACCGGCTCTTCCTCACCGATCCATTCCCCAGTTATGCGATTAAAATACATTCCACTATGTCCGAATTGGTGGAGAAGCAGTAGCTCTATGAACCAAAGCCCCAATTTGCGTGCCTGAATCTGCATTGTGGGATAAGGAAATTCATTTATTGTTTTCGAATGCAACAGGTCATTCCGAATCGAAACGAGTGCGTGTGGACCATGGCGAAAGTTCTTGCTTCCCAACCCCTCCTGAAAGAATTCTGGGATTCGGGTGTCTGTCTTTATCTTGAGGAGAGCCCTATTAATCCAGTCCCCTCGATGTTCTCCATCCGGCTTGGCGCCTATCATGTTGGTAGCCAGACGTTCCAGCGCAGCCTGATTCAAGACGATACTCGTATGAGCCGCCTCTTGTGCGTTGCTCTCCAGATACCATTCAAGAGCGGAACGGACTACTGAATTCTTGGGAAGACCTCGAAAATAGCGCCAGAACCCCGAGAACAACGCTTCCAGGGATGCTCCATTATGGAAGTTCAAGCACGATCTGTGCCCCTCCCACGCTCGTACCTTCGTCACACCCCATACCTCCCAAACCTTGGAACCATCTTTACCCAAACCCCTAACTAGGGTAATCCCACAGAAAACGCCTCTGGCAAACGAAAGAAAATTACTTAGGATTCTCAGAATGCGCCATACGTCTTTCTGTTCAAAGGGGTCGCCATCAATGCGTGTCACTATTGCCCGGTGAGTTATCGCGAATCCACCCATTGCCCCTAGCCTCTTTTGCAATTCCTTATGATCATGGACTGGCTTCACCTCTGCCTGCCAAGAATCTGTAATGAGGTGGATGGTCCTGATCTCGTCGAGTATCTGTTGGAGGTCAGTGTTAGGTAGGGATTCTTGACTGCGCGGTTTGATGAAGTCCGGGAAGTTGATAATTCCGAATGTAATGGCGTGCATCGGCTTGCCTGCATCGTACCCGACCACTCGCTGTCTTTTGGGAATTAGACTGTCTCCGGTGTTGATGACCTCTACCTTCTGTCCAGTGTCCAGTTCGATCTCCGTTGGGCCGCCTCCAAGAAATGCTTCCAATAGCCCTAATTGGAACTCTTGAGAGCTTTCCAATAGCTCAAAGTGTATTCTTGGAGATGGAGAGAATTTCAGGACCACTCTCGATGGGCTGGATTGGCCTTGCTTTAGCCTGATGGTTGTATTCGCCAATGTAATTGAGTCAGATGCTTCGTGTGGCATGAACATTAAAGTGTCTTTACATCCCATCATTTGCCCAAAGGGTTTGAAACATTTTGGAAAATCTTGCGGCAGTAACAATGAAGTCTCATAAACACTCGCTATTTGAGCATGAGGTTCGGGTTGTCTTGATTTGCTCCCTTGCCCGAATCCCCCCTAACTATGGGCAAGACGGATTCAGAGTGGCTACCCGGCTGCGTTCGAAGTGGCGAACATCTCTGGTAATCACTGTTAGTCCATTTTCTAGGGCGGTAGCTGCAATCTGCAAATCGGCACTGTCGTATCTAAGTTTTGCCGACAACTGCCCCCCACCTTCGCGCTGTGTCCAAATCCATCAGCAATGTTCGATCCCCATACTCGGCCATAACTTGGTCTAGCCAATTCGACAGGTCTCGTGCAAAGAACGGATTTAGCCGCCGCCGTCCGCTGCTCTACCTGCCACCGAACAATCTTTGGATGCCGTCCCCGCCTTCAAAGTGCCGAAACCACGTCTGTGTCAAGAAGAAACATCAAAAGTCCAGCGGGCGCTCCCGTAGAGGCAGACGCTCGAACAGCCCATCATCCAATCTTATCGCAAACATCAACTCCCTAAATCTCGGAACGTCTAGCTTCCCTCTGCAACAACGTCCTTCCCTCCCCAGCCCATCATCCATAAGTGTCTTTCCTCTCCCCCAAACAAAAAGTGGAGCTGAGGGGATTCGAACCCCTGACCCCCTGCTTGCAAAGCAGGTGCTCTCCCTACTGAGCTACAGCCCCACGATGTCTCCCCCCCTCCCCCTCGTCAAACCTTCCGGTCTACCGCATTCGACGCACTTACACTCTCCCCCTCGTCAAACGCCCCCGACATCCGCGTCACCCCCCCCGAAATCCTCCCTCCCCCGTCACACTCCCAAACTCACGCCGACGCCAGTCCCCCGCCCCACTCTCTCAAGCCTAACCCCTCCGACGGCGCACCTATCGCCCGATACCGGCGACCCCACCAAACCGCAGCCACCCGTCGCTTATCGACGCTGCGCCTGTCTCTTCCCCACCAGGTCCCGGTTGTGAAATACCGTCCCGTTCGACGACTCCCCCTCCCACAGGTTCGCAAACTTTAAGGCACGCGGACAATGCGTGTATGCCTCGTCCACCTCTACGAGAATCCCCTGCAGCTTCCGCGAGTTGTCGTCCGGATTGTTCAGCGAAAGCTCCACCTTCATCCGGTCCAACTCTTCCTTTGATATGATCGTCACCTTCCCGTTCACCCTCACCGTGTCGTTGGAACCTGGAATCAGGAACAGCAGGCCCACCTGCGGGTTCTCGGACATATTCAGATAGCTCTGAAACAGTCGGTTCCCCGCCACGTCCGGAATTATCAGGTGCCGGTCGTCCAGAATGTGCACGAACCCTGGCTTGCCCCCCTTTGGCGACGCGTCGCATCCCCCGTCCCCGCTGCTCGTGGCCATCACCAGGAAGGGCGAATTGGCAATGAACTCCATCACCACGTCCGTCATCACATTCACCACCTTGCCCGTCGCTCGTGGGCTCGGCGTCCCGAATTCCTTCGTGAACCTGTTGTCCGTCGCAACGCTGCCGTTCGCCATATCCCCCTCCTGCTGTGTTGAAAGTTCGCCTAAATTCTACGTCCGCCCGCACTTCCTTGGCAACTGAACTCACCCTCGCCTACCAGGGACGACGCTCCGCCACACCCGTGGGCTGCTCCAACCCGTCTACTGGAATGTTTCGACCGTTGATCCAGTTCGACCTCGGTGACGACATGAACACTATCACGTCCGCCACCTCCTCCGGGTTGCCCAGACGTCCCATCGGAAACCCCTCCTGCACGTAAAGGTCGTACCCTGCCGGATTCGCCGACCGGTACGACTCCCAGCCCCTCGTGTTTTGAATCGACCCCGGCGATACCGTGTTCACCCGCACGTTGAATTTCACCATCTCCAGCGCCAGACGCTCCGTGACGAAAATCACCGCCGCCTTCGCCGCCCCGTACTGCGCCGTACCCATAAGCTGCGGCGACCATCCGGAGATCGACGAAACGTTGACGATTGCCCCGCCGCCCCGGCTCTCCATGTGTGGCGCTACAAGTTGCGTCAGCCGCACACCGTGCAGCAGCGTGATGTCGAAGGTCCGATGCCAGTCCTCATCCGAGGTGTCGAATATCGTCGGCCCACCTGCGGACCCGCCCACGTTGTTCACCAGCACGTCCACTCCCCCAAGCTCCCTGACGCAGGTATCCACAAAGCGGGCCGCGTCCTCCGCTTTCGTAACGTCCGCGACCACGGCGCACACCCGCGCCCTCATTCCCTTAAGCTCCTCCTCCACCCAGCGCAACTGCTCCTCGTCCCGACCGCAAATCCCAAGAGCACACCCCTCCTCCGCAAACAGCCTCGCCGTCGCCAGTCCTATCCCCCGCGTCCCACCTGTAACCAATGCAATCTTCCCCTTAAGCTGCAAGTCCATCAGCAACCTCCACCAGCAAATTCTTCCTTCGCCGCCGCCATGTTCGCAGGCTCCGAGAGCAGATCGATAACCGTCCACGCCATCGCCGTCGCGCCGTCCACCATCGCCCCATGCCCCGCCTCCGACCCTGCATGCGTCTCGAACTCTTCAGTGTGTATCGGCACCCCCCTCGGCGCTACCGCGATGATCGGATGTATCCCGGGCACCATGTAGCTCACATTCCCCATGTCAGTGCTGCCGAAATTCCTTCCTTCGTAGGACTCCACCTTCCTCCCCAGGTTCTCCAGGTTCCTGGTGTACAGGCCCGACATCACCCCATTGTTCTTCATCGTGCTGTACTGGGGCTCGCTCCACCGGTGCTCCAGTCTCGCCCCCGTAGCTCGCGCCCCCGCCTCGAAGCACCCCACCACCCGGTCCTTCAGCGTCTCAATATAAACATCATCGGTCGCCCGTATATAGAACAGCCCCGCGCTGTGGGCGGGCACCACGTTCGCGGCCTGCCCCCCATCTGTGATGATGCCGTGGACGCGGCTTCCGTCCACCACGTGCTGGCGAAGGGAGTTAATCGCGTTGTAGGAGATAATCATCGCCTCCAGGGCGTTGATCCCCTTGTCCGGCGCACCTGCCGCGTGTGACGCCTTTCCGTGAAACTCCACCGACAGTATCGCCACCGCCATCGCTTCGCACCCCGACGTGTTGTAGTCTCCGGGATGCACCATCATCGCCGCGTCCACGTTGCCAAACGCACCGTTCTCAGCCATCCGAATCTTCCCCCCTCTACCCTCCTCCCCCGGCGTCCCTATCACCCTTATAGTCGCACCATACGCATCCGCCGCCCGTTTTGCCGCGATCCCTGCCCCCACCGCTGCTGTTGCTATAACGTTGTGACCGCAGGCATGCCCAATCCCCGGCAGTGCGTCATACTCCGCAATTATCCCGATGGATGGACTCCCCTCTCCGTACACCGCCTCGAAAGCGGTCGCAAGCCCATAGGCCGGTCTCTTTACCCGAAACCCTTGCCCCGCCAGGTGTTCCGCCAGCCACCGCGACGAATTCTCCTCCTCCAGCGATAGCTCCGGATTGCCGTGAATGCGCATTGACAATTCCGCCAGCTCTCCTCGATGGGCGGCAATCTGGTCCTGCGCCTCCTTTTTCAGCTGCTCTGCTCTCTCCATTGTTTGGTCTTCTCCTCCGCCTGACTTAGACAGGATAATACCACTTTGCATCCCTCCAACCCACATACCGTCCTGTATCCCATCGAAGATCTTTGCCGCCTGCCTGCACCAGTTCGTTCCCTGGTGAACCTTGCCTTCTCACCGTCTATAATCTCCCAATGCGACTCCGACTTTTCCGACCGCCCCTGCAACTCAAGAAATCGTTTCTCCTTCTTCTCCTCACGTCCACCCTGCTGATGTCCGTCATCAGCGCCTGCGGTCACGCCGAAGAGCGACGCGTCCTGGTATACGCCGCCGCCAGCCTCCGCGACGTCCTGACGGAGCTGGCCCACAAGTATGAGACCGACAACAACGTATACGTCGCCTTCAATTGGGGTGGCTCCGTTGCTCTCGCAAACCAGTTGAAGCACCACGCCCCTGGCGATGTCTTCATCTCTGCCGGCGCAGGTCCCATGGACGATCTGGAAGTGGCAGGCGTCGTGTCTCCCGATACCCGCCTCAACCTGGCCTCCAACAGCCTCGTGTTGGCAGTCTCCCAAGATGCCGGCCCCCAACCCCAATCCCTCGAACAGACCCTGCGCGAAGCTGGCCTCGTCGGGCTCGCAGACCCCAAACTCTCCCCGGCGGGCACCTACGCCCGGGAGTCCCTCGAGACCCTCGGTTTCTGGGACGAAATCCAGGATCGCCTCGTCCAGGGCCCAAACGTCCGCACCGCTCTCGCCTATGTTCAGTCGGGCGCCACCGAAGTTGGTATCGTCTACCGCACCGATGCCCTCAACGCCGAAGGCGTCCGCATTGCTCACCGGATGCCGACTGAATCCCATTCCCCCATCCTCTACCCCACCGCCCTCCTAGAAGATTCCCGCGACCGTGCCGAAGGCGCTCTCTTCCTTGAATTCCTGACTGGAGAATATGCCAAAGCCCGGTTCCAAGCCTATGGATTCTCCCCGGGACAATAGCCATTGCTTTCCACCGTAGAACTAAACGCCCTCAGACTTTCTTTGCAGGCCGCCTCCCTGGGCGTCCTCCTCGGCTTCCCCGTCGCCCTCGGCGTCGCGTGGCTCCTCGTCAAAACCCAAATGCGAGGCAAGCTAGCCCTGGAAATCCTCGTCTCCTTCCCCCTTGCACTCCCCCCGGTCATCACCGGCTACGCCCTGCTCCTCCTGATTTCCCGAGAAGGCATCGTCGGTCGCTTCCTCAGTTGGGCCTTTGATATAGACCTAGTATTCACCTGGGTTGCTGCAGCCCTCGCCGCCGGTCTGGTCTCCCTCCCCCTGATGGTCCGTGCCATTGAAGTCGCCCTCGCAGGCGTCGACCCCCGGCTGGAAAAAGCGGCCCGCAGCCTCGGTGCCGGCCCAATCCGCACCATCCTGACCGTCACTTTCCCCCTGGCATATCGGGGCCTCGCCGCCGCCGCCCTCCTGGGCTTCGCCCGCGGCCTCGGCGAATTCGGCGCAACCATCGTTGTGGCTGGCAACATCCCCGGCCTCACCCAGACCCTACCCCTCGCTATCTTCACCGACCTTCAGTCCGGTGACGACCACGCAGCCCTTCGCCTGGTCGCCATCTCCGTCATCCTCGCCGCCTTGTCACTCACCGTCCACCATCTCCTCATCCACAAGCGAAGCCTGCTGAGACGTCGCCCAACATGACCATGAACCCCGCATTGATCCTGAATGTCCACAAGAGCTTCCCCGGCTTTCGCCTCTCTGTGAACGCCGACCTCCCCGCCGGCATAGCCGCCGTCTTTGGTCCCTCCGGCAGCGGCAAGACCACCCTCCTCAACTGCATCGCTGGCCTCGATCGCCCGGACGACGGCGAGATCCGTCTTCAGGGCCATTCCCTGTTCTCCTCATCTGAAGGGATCAACCTCCCCCCGGAACGTAGGGGCGTTGGATACGTCTTCCAGGATAACCTCCTCTTCCCCCACCTCAGCGTTCAGCAGAACATCCACTACGGCTACAACCTCACCCCCGCCCCACGCCGTAGAATTACCCCGTCCCAGATTGTCGATCTCCTCGAACTCGGCCCCATCATGCAGCGGCGAACGGCGGGCCTCTCCGGCGGCGAACAGCAGCGCGTCGCCCTCGCCCGCGCCCTCTCCGCCTCTCCCAATCTGCTGCTCCTCGACGAACCCCTCGCCGCCCTTCATCTCTCCATCCGCGGCCGCATCCTCCGCTACCTCAAGGCCATCCACCACCAACTCTCTATCCCCATGCTCTACGTCTCCCACTCCATCTCGGAAGTCATCGCCCTCGCCGATTCCGCCCTCGTCTTGGAAAAGGGCCGCCAGGTTGCTTTGGGCAAACCCCGCGCCCTCCTGGGTCAGGCCGACGCCGCTCCCCTCATTGCCCGTGATTCTGTCGAGAACATCTTCGACCTCACCGTCACTGAGCACCTTCCGGAAAGTGGCATAACCCTCGCCGTCCTCGGAGACACCACCCTCGCCCTCCCCCAGATGGACGCCCCTGTCGGTCAGCCCGTCTCCGTCTCAATCAGGGCCTCCGACGTTATCCTGGCCTCCGAAAAACCAACCAGCATCAGCGCACGCAACATCGTCCAAGCCAGCGTCGAACGTGTCGAAACCCACGGACGCAGCATCCTCGTCCATGCCCATCTGGAGCAGCCGTGGATATCCGAAATAACCCCGGACGCCCTCGCCACCCTCGACCTCCAGGAGGGAAAAAGCGTTTACCTCATAATCAAGTCAAGCTCCATCTCCCTCCTGGACTAACACCTGCCCCAGAGGCGACACGTTGAATCTTCCCTGTTCCGCCGTGAGACAATTGTCCAAAACTGGCCACCACACAAGTTGAAGGAAATCAGAATGAAAACCGTCGTAAGAGCTGTCTACCCTAACGGTACACTTAAGCCGGAGTTCGCCTTGAGCCTCGAAGAAGGGGACGAAGTAACACTGACTGTGGAATCCGAACCCAGCCTTTCGTATGAAGAGCGAATAGAGATAACTCGGTCATCCGCCGGAGGCTGGAAGGGGCTGCACGACCCGGAAGAGCTGATAAGGGAAATCTACGAAGCCAGGCTGGAGGGCAGCAGGCACACGCAGGAAAGTTAGCTCACCGGTTGGACTTAGGAACCTCTTGCATTACCGGGATTACAGCGAACGCCGGAAACCAGCCTTATCCCTTCCCCCTCGATCGGGGAAGGCTAGGCTTGTCCTGAGCCTGTCGAAGGGATGGGGGTGATTCGGAGGGCGCTCCCAGGAGTTATGGAAAACTCTATCCCTGGGGAAAGGGCCCCGTCCCCGCGCCGGTTGTCAACCCCACAAACTTTCAGTACACTTCTCCCAACTATTTCAACTTGGGAGAACGCACCATGAAGTTGCCCTTTGGCGTAATCGACTCCGACGGTCATATCAACGAACCCGAAGACGAGCTTAGAAGCTATATCGAAGGCCCCTACGGCGAGATTAAAAACAGTATCCACCGCTACATCCCCAATTCCAGCGGCTCCATCGGTGGCGGCATTCTCGTAACACACAGTTCCTTCGATACCACCCTTGGCGGCAAACTTGGTGCCAACGGTCCCGAAGGCTTCCCCACCCCGGACGAGTGGCTCGCCAAAGCCGACGAAGGGAACATGTCCACCATCTGCCTCTTTCCCACCACCCTCCTCGCCTACTCCGTCATCACCGACAACGACTATCTCGTAGCCCTCACCAAGGCCTACAACAATTATCTGGCCGAAAAGTGGCTCAAGCACAGCCCCCGTTTCAAGGCCGTAGCCCTCATGCCCTTCCCCGAGGTCGAAGAGTCCATCAAGGAGATGCGACGCTGCGTCACCGAGCTGGGCTTCTCCGGCGTATTCATCGCCGCCGTAGGCTTCGGTCTCCTCGGCGAAAAGAAGTACGATCCCTTCTGGGCAGAGGCCGAAAGGCTCGGCACCGCCGTCGCCGTTCATGGCGGCCACGCCACCGCCGAGTACCAGCGCTACACCAAGTTCATCCAGCGTCACACCATCGGCTTCCCCGTCTCCAACATGATGCAGATGATGCACATGACCTATGAAGGCGTCTACGAGAAGTTCCCCAACCTAAAGGTTGGCTACCTCGAAGCCGGCTGCACCTGGGTCCCCTACATGCTCGACCGCATGGACGAGGAGTGGGAGAAGCGCGGCTGGTTCGAGACCCCCAACTGCAAGAAGATGCCCAGCGAGTACATCAAGAGCGGAAAGGTATACATCCACGTGGAGCCCGGCGAGAAACTCATCCCCGAGGTCATCCGCGAGATGGGCCAGAATCGCCTTATGTACGCTTCGGACTGGCCCCACTGGGACCACGAATACCCCGAAAGCGTCTTCGGAATGTGGGAGCGCGACGACCTCACCGAAGAACAGAAGAATGGCATCCTCCGCGACAACGCCCTCGAGTTCTACGGCCTCCCCGCCGACGCCTAACTTCATCATCCAGCGAATCAGGAAGGGGCCGCGTACCCACGCGGCCCTTTCTTTGTTTTAGACATGTCATTCTGAACGCAGCCTTGTAGGGGCGACCGGCTGCTCGCCCTCCCACTATCCTACCTCTTGTTCCTGCGAAGGCAGGAATCCATACTCTACCCATTCCCGCCCCATATAGCCTTTAGACGCTCCCCAGAATAATGAACCAACCAATTCTCCAAATCCCTTCTTCCCCCGGCGCCTACGTCCTCCTCATCCGTCTCGAAAAGCCAACCACCATCGAAGTTGGACGATTAGGCACAATCCACTTCCCCGCCGGTGCCTATGCCTATGTCGGCTCCGCCCTCAACGGCCTCCGCGCCCGCGTGGGCCGCCACCTCCACCACAAAAAGAAACTCCACTGGCACGTCGACTACCTGATTCAGAAGGGCCAACTCTCCGAAGTCGTCTGGACTCTCTCCGACGAACGCCTCGAATGCCGCATCGCCGACGCCCTCCGACACCAGGGCTTGCCCTCCATCCCCAAATTCGGCGCCAGCGACTGCCGCTGCCCCTCCCACCTCTTCCACTCCCCATCCCTCAACTCTCTCCGTCACGCCATCACCACCCTTGGCGCTATGCCATCAACATCGCCTATTTCACCGTAGGGGCGGTTCGTGAACCGCCCGATGCTCTACCCGGAACTACCCCTGCTCTTACCAACCGCCTTACCCATCCTCGTAGGAGCAACCCTCGTGGTCGCCCTCCCTATCTCCCCGAGAAGCAACGCCCGCCCAACAAACACCAACCCCTCCATTTTGCCAGAGTCAGCCGTCACGCAGTGACCCCCCCATCCCCTCCACGTGCGGCTTCAACACCAGGTACAGCATAGAATTGACCGGCGTCGCCACCCCCACCTCCCGACCCATCCTCACCACCGCCCCGTTGAAAATCTCCAGTTCCAGCCGCCTTCCCCGCTCCAGGTCCAAATGCATCGAAGCCGTGATGTCCTTCACCGCCCCCTCTACGTACTCCATCGTCTGCTCCACCACGTCCTCATCCAGTCCAATCCCCTTGGCCCTTCCCACCGCCTCAATTTCCTTCATCGCCTTCACCAATACCTCCCGGTATCCCGGCTCCCCCAAAAGCTCCCCGATTCGCCTCCGACACGCGCTCGTTAGCCCCGCAACCGCTGCGATAAACAGGAACTTCGTCCACAGCGTCGTCAGCACGTCCGCAGCCACCTCCGCCCTTATCCCTGCCGCTAGCATCACCTCGCGAAGCCTGCTCACCCTCTCCGTCTTGACCCCCGAAGCCTCCCCGAAGACAATCCGCGCCACGTTGCCCGACTGCACCACCACCCCCGGCGAATCGATCCGGCTCTCCACGTATGCCGCTCCCGGCAACGCGCACCCCTCCCCGAAAATCGCCTCAACCGAAATGTGGCTCTCCACCCCGTTCTGCAACGTCAACACCGTCGTCCCAGGCCCCACCAGCGGCCCCATAAGCTCCAGCGCCGAGTCCGTGTCGTAAGCCTTCACGCAGAACATCACCAGGTCCACAGCCCCAACTTCTTCCGGCCTGTCTGTGGCCGCCGCCTCCACCGTGAACTCCCCAGAGTTATGCACCACTCGTAGCCCCCTGCCCCGCATGGCCTTCAGGTGCTCTCCCCTCGCAACAAACGTCACGTCATTCCCCGCCTTTGCCAGCAGCCCCCCGAAATATCCCCCCACGCCCCCTGAGCCCATAACCGCAATCTTCATATTCCGCCTCCCCAAACTTTCCCGCGAGATTAACCCAGCCTACTCCCTACCCGCAACCGCCAACCGTCATTCCGGCGAAAGCCTGAGTCCGGTCTCTCCCCTGCGCCCCGATTGCCATTTTGCCCGTTGCCCTCACCCGCTCTTCTCCACTAACATTCCCCCATGAATCTGCCTACCACAACACTCACATATACCTCGTATCACATTGACGTCCTTTAGCACCTCAGATTCTCTGGAAACGAATGTTTACGCCTGAATCGTTTCAACTCAGGCACGGATTGATGCGATTCGATTTGAAAAACGAATCCTCTCCCATCCTTGCGACACTAGAACGAATCCCTTCGTGTTAGCGACACAATATCAATGGATGATCCAAACTCCCCAACGGCCCTCCCCCCTCGCGGATATCTTCCCCTTTGTAGGGGGACAGCAACCCGCATTTCCTCCCCGCATCCCTACGGGATTACGAATCCCATGCCCCATTTAACCCCTTACCTTTGCCTTATGACGCTGCACCCGTCGTTGAATCCCTATTCAAGATATGGTAAATTCCACAACTAACGGTTACCTTACCGGCAACCTCAGATTCATCAATCGGAGGCTCGACAGAATGTCTGAAAAAGATATCGCCCTCATGGCCCACCTCATGCGCCGCGCCGGCTTTGGCGCCAGCCGCGAGGAGCTGGAACGTCGCGTCGCCAAGGGGTACGAGGCCACCGTCGAAGAACTTCTCCACCCCGAAGACCAGCCCCCCTGGGATGAAGACCTCGCCCGCCGTCACCACATCGGCGCCCGCTACGGTAACGGCCTCCCCGAAACCCAGGGCTGGTGGCTCCAGCGCATGGTCTCTACCCAGCGCCCCCTCGAAGAGAAAATGACCCTCTTCTGGCATTCCATCCTCTGCACCGGAAACGCCAAGGTGGACCATCCCCAGACCGTCCAGGTCCAGATTGAAATGCTCCGCCGCCACTGCCTCGGCAACTACCGGGCTCTCTTGGGGGACCTCTCCAGGGACCCCGCCATGATTATCTACCTCGACAACCGCGACAATCACAAGGGCGCCATCAACGAAAACTGGGGACGCGAGCTCCTCGAGCTCTTCTCCATGGGCGTCGGCAACTACACTGAGGACGACGTCAAAGAAGCATCCCGCGCCTTCACCGGCTGGACCCACAAACCCTTCCCGCCCCTCTATCCCTACCAGCGCTACTTCCTCGAGTTCGAGTACAAGGAAGACGACCACGACGATGGCGAGAAGACTTTCCTCGGCCATCGCGGCCGCTTCAACGGCGATGACATCCTCGACATCGTTGTCCGACAGCCCGCAACGGCCCGCTTCATCGCCCGTCACCTGTACAACTTCTTCGTCGCCGACGAACCCCACGTCCCAGCCTGGCCCCACACCCCTCCGCGCGATGGCGCCGCCGTCAATATCCTCGCCGACGCCTACCTCCAGTCCGGCTACGACATGCGCGCCGTCATGCGTACCCTGCTGAATTCAGACTTCTTCAAGGCCGAAAGCGTCCGCTACGCCAAGGTCAAGAGTCCCATTGAGGTGGTCGTGGGCACCCTCCGCCTCGTGGAGGACTACGTCACCCCCAAGCCCGGCATCGACGCTCTTGTCGTTCAGGCCGGCTACATGGGCCAGATGATATTGAATCCCCCCAGCGTCGAAGGCTGGCACGCAGGCAAGGAGTGGATCAACAGCGGCTCCCTATCCAGCCGCGTCAACTTCGTCGCCGAACGCGTCGGCGACACCAGTCTTCCGGGCGTTCAATCCATCATCAACCATCTCGCCACCCAACAAAGATTGTCCGCACCGGACTTCGTCGACGGTTGCCTTGAGCTCCTGGGCCCCCTCACCATCGGTGACGAAGCCCGCGCTGCCCTTATCTCCCACGTCGAGCAGGGCGGAGAACTATCCCGTGACACCGAGGAGCAACGGGCCGATTTCGCCCGCCGCACCGGCCGGGTGCTCCAGCTGATCGCTGCCACCCGAGAGTACCAGTTCGCCTAATACCTTCAGGAGGATCACTATGGCCGACACTAAGACAAAAGACCCCGTTCTCGTTGTCGTACAGCTTTCCGGCGGCAACGACTACCTTCAGACTATCATCCCCTACAGCAACGGCCTCTACCAGGACTACCGGCCCAATATCGGCATCCCCCAGGAGGACGTCATCCCCATTGACGACGAGTTGGGCTTCAACCCCAATCTCGCCCCCCTGAAGGAAAAGTTCTGGGACACCGGCAAGATGGCCCTGGTCCACGGCGTCGGCTTCGAAGGTTGCAATCGCTCCCACTTCCGCTCCATGGACGTTTGGCACACCGCCGAACCCGACAAGATGGGCACCGAAGGCTGGCTCGGACGCGCCATCCGTGAAATCGATCCCCAGGCCGAAAACGTCCTCACCGGCGTCAGCTTCGGCCCCGGTCTCCCCCGCGCCATGGCCCTTCCCGGCGTGCCCGTCGCCTCCGTCATGGAACTCGAACGCTACGGCGTCCTCACCGGTATAACACCTCAGCGGGAGCGTGACCAGGCCCTCGAAATCTTTGCTCGCATGTACGGCCCCACCGTCGGCACCGGGTACGTCATGGACTATCTGAGCCAGACCGGCTCCGACATACTAAAGGGCGCCGACGTCCTCAAGACCGCCCCCGCCAAGTACTCCTCCACCGTCGAATACTCCAACACCCCCATCGGCCAGAGCCTCCGCGGCGCCGCTCAGGTCCATCTCGCCGACATGGGCACCCGTGTCATCTATACCGAAGTTGGGAACTTCGACACCCACGCCAATGAACTTGCCATGCACGAACCTCTCTGGCAGGATCTCTCCGCCTCTCTCGTCGACTTCTATGACGACCTCAGGGAGCACCACGCCAGCGACAACGTCGTTATGCTCCTCTTCACCGAGTTCGGGCGTCGCTGCCGCGACAACGGCACCGGTACCGATCATGGCACCGGCGGCGGCGCCATCGTCATCGGCGACCCCGTCAAGGGCGGATTCTATAGCGAATATCCCTCCATAGAAGAGGACAAGCTCCTCGACGGCGACCTCCAGTTTAACTACGACTTCCGCGGCCTCTACTCCACCCTCCTCGAGAAGTGGATGGGCCTGGACGCCAAGCCCTGCGTAGGCGGGACCTTCGAGCAGTTGGACTTCCTCTAGTCCAATGATGAACCTTTCCGCCAGCACCTTCCGCTATTCCGGCGCAAGCCGGAACCCGGTCCCCCCTCCTCTCCCGTCCTGGGAGAGGATTGAGGTGAGGGTAAAGTCCCCCGTAGGGGAGGTTCGCGAACTGCCCCTTCAACACCAAAACCGCTGGAGGTTAGATGACCACCAAGACTAAAGCCGGCCGTACCTACACCTACGAAATCACCATCGGGCGCAGTTCCGTTACTGGGGAGTCCTTCCGTACCCCCATGGCCCTCTCCCTCGGCCAGGACAACGAAATCTACGTCCTCAATCGCACCACCGAGCGGCAGGTCCTCGGCCACCGAGTCTGCCGCCTCAACCTCAATGAAGAATTCCTCGGTGATTTCGGTCAGCGCGGCGAAGAAGACGGCCAGTTCATATGGGCGTTCTCCGTAGCATGCCACCCCGATGGACGCGTCTTCGTCTCCGACGAATGGCTCAACCGTATCTCCATCTTCAGCCGTCAGGGCGAATTCCTCGGCAAGTGGGGCACAAAAGGCACCGCTCCCGGCAAGCTCAACGGCCCCGCAGGCCTCGTCTTCGAGTCCGACGGTAACCTCCTCGTCGCCGACGGCCAGAACCACCGCATCCAGCGCTTCACCTCCGATGGCGAGTTCATTGCAACCTGGGGCAGCTTCGGCAGCGACGACGGCCAGTTCAATTACCCCTGGGGCATCAACCTGGATGCGGAAGGCAACGTCTACGTCGCCGACTGGCGTAACGACCGCATCCAGAAGTTCTCCCCGCAGGGCGACTTCCTAATGAAGTTCGGCTCCTCCGGCAATGGCGATGGCCAGTTCTACCGCCCCACCCACGTGGCCGTCGATTCCGACGGTGACATATACGTCACCGATTGGGGCAACGACCGTGTCCAGGTCTTTGACTGCGAAGGCAGCTACGTCGATACCTGGACCGGAGACGCCAGCCTCTCCACCTGGGGCAAGCTCCAGCTTGGCGGTAACACCGCCTTCTGGGAGCAGCGCGCCAGCGTCCCCGACATGGCCGAAAAGGAGAGAAAATTCCGCGAACCCATCTCCGTCCAGGTTGACCCCGAAAATCGCATCCTCATCCTAGACGGCCGCCGCGACCGCATCCAGATATACAAGAAAGTTGCCTAGCAGACCCAGCTGCACCGCCAACTCAAACGTCTCTCCCGCCCCGACGCCCATCCCGTCAATCGACGTGTCCTCCCGTCAATTCCGATAATCTGGCTCGTCCAGCAATCCCGGCGCGTTCAAGGTTTCGCACAGCCGCTCAAACTCCTCCTCCCGAATCCCTCCCCACTCCAAATCCGCCACATCCTCCTCCATCGGCACGTCCTTCCTCAGCGTTGCCAGTTCCTTATATAGAAGCGCGTCCTCATACCCCTCCGAGAGGTTCTTCACCAGCGTCGCCAGCCCCCGGATCTTCACGTCCCACTCTGCTGCGTCCAGCGGCATGTCCTCAATCCGTCCGTACCTCTGCAACGCCTGCGCAGTCGACTTCGCCCCCCACCGCGCAATCCCTGGGATACCATCCGCTGAGTCCCCCACCAGCGCCAGGTAGTCCGGTATGGATTGCGGCGAAACCCCAAACTTCTCCATCACTCCTTCTTCGTCGATTATCGTCTTCCTCCGCCGGTCGAGACACACCACCCTTGTCCCCTCTACCAGCTGCGCCATATCCTTGTCCGGCGTGCAAATCACCACCTGCTCCACCTCGGGGTTCGCGGCCGCTCTTGCAGTCGCCGTTGCGATAGCGTCGTCCGCCTCAAACTCGACCATTGGCCAAACCACTACCCCCAACGCCGCCGCAGCCTCTTCCGCCAGCGAAAACTGCTCCAGTATGGCCTCTTCCACCCCTTCCCCGGTCTTGTACCCGTCAAACATTTCATTCCGAAAAGAGGGTATTACGTGGTCGAAGGCGCACCCTACGTGAGTGACGTCGGTGGACCGCAATAGCGAAAGAATGGATACTACAAGGCCCCGAACGGCCCCAACCTCCTGCCCCTCGTCCCCGGCATGTGGCGGTACGCCATAGTAGCTCCGAAAAAGCTCGTAGGTCCCGTCTATCAGATGCACCTTCATCCCGGTTTTCCTCCAATTTCCTGCTGTCCACTACCTTAACTGAGTGCCCTTCCCGGTTAAAGACCGCGGCCTGCCCACAGTCCCATTGGGACCTGCTCTTTCCCCGCATTTGGCTATTGCCAACATCGTGTATAATCTTCCGTAAACCTTCCAGGAGAGACGCAAATGAACGCCTTCGCCAACGGTCTGAAGTACATCTCTGCCGATTCCCATGTGGACGAAAATGAAGACTTCCTCCAGCGTGTGCCCGAACAGTACCGGAGTCGACTCCCCCATCGCGAGGAGCGAAACGGCGGCGTCTACTCCATCATCGAAGGCCGTAAGCCCCGCCGCGTCGACATCGCCGAGTCCCGTATCTCCGACGACGATCTGAATCGCCAGTTCCGGGAAGACCCAACCGGCGGCAGGGACATCCCCCGTCGCCTCCAGGACCAGCAGCGCGACAACGTGGCCGGCGAAGTCATCTACTGCAACTCCCTCCTCGGCCTTATGGCCTCCCCCGACGGTGAATTCCAGATGGCCTGCGCTCAGGCATACAACGACTGGGTGCACGAGCTTTTCAGCTCCCGCCCCGACCGCTTTGCTCCCGCCGCCATCCTCCCTACAATCGATGTGCCCAGGGCGGTTGATGAAGTCTACCGCTTGGCCAAGAATGGCTTCCGAGTCGTCAGCGCCCCCATCGGCATCAAGGACCAGCCCTACAATCTCCCTGTCTACGAACCCCTCTGGAACGCCCTTGAAGACACCGGCCTCATATTCAGCCTCCACTTCATCACCGGCACCGAGGACCATCTGCCGGAGGATGCCGGTGAGGAAAAGAACGGCGGCTTCCTTTCCTATATGATTATCGCCATGGCAGAGGGCATCCGTCCCACCACCCTCCTCCTCAGTTCCGGCGTCCCCATGCGCCACCCAGACCTCCACTTCGTCATCGTAGAATGCGGCGCCGGATGGCTGGCCTGGAACCTCTACGCCCTCGATGAGCAGTACGAACGCAAACACATGTGGATCGAACCCAAGCTGGACCTCAAACCAAGCGACTACTTCCGGCGCCAGGGCCACGTCACCTTTGGCGACGACCCCGTTGCCCTCAGCACCCTGGACTACGTCGGTGACCACGCCCTCCTCTGGGGTAGCGACTACCCCCACGACGAAGGAACCTTCCCCCACTCCCAGGAGGTCATCGACCGCATCTTCCAGGGCCATCCCGAAGACATCAAGCGTAGGATCGTCTACCAGAACGCCGCCCAACTCTACGGCTTTCCCTAGAATAGTTCGAAAGCTCCGTTATACCTGGCAGCTTGAGACGCCGGACCCTCCACGGGGTTCGGCGTCCGATGTAAAGCGCCCTCTCCTGGGTGCCCTTTCACCATAGCCCATATCGGCCCCGAACGTTGCCGAAGTGCCCCGTGGCAATGCGGAAATTAACTGCCTGATTCTACCTCCTTGCTTGGTGATGTTAGGTATTGACAACCCCTATATGTTCATTTAGAATCCTGTCACTCACGCCGGGATGCGCACGAGGAGCAGCGTCTTGGCGCAAAATATGTATGGGGGTCAAATTATGACAGGTTTCAAGAAAACTCTTACAGGAGGAGGGCTGTTCGGGCTGCTCGCGTTAGCGCTTGCCTTGACGCTGGTCATTGCGGCCTGCGGTGGCGACGACGAAACCGAAGAACCCGCCGCCCCTGCGCCTACGGCTGCCCCTGCTCCTACGGCTGCCCCTGCTCCTACGGCCGCGCCCACCATGGCGCCAACTGCCGCGGCTACCGCAGCGCCTACCATGGCGCCCACCACCGCCGCGCCCACCATGGCGCCGACGGCTGCGCCGACTATGGCGCCTCAGCCCGTTTCCGTCAGGCTTAGGGTCTCCCTCCCTCCGGGTAGGGAACAGAACACTATTCCTTATGCCCAGAGCCAGGTTTCGGAAAAGCTCATGCCAGAGTATTCCCACCTCATCGGTCGTAACATCACGACCAACGTGGAAGAGCCTCAGCTCGCCACCTCTTGGGAAGTGGAGTCCGACGGTAAGACTTGGCACTTCCAGCTCCGTGAGGGAGTCCCCTTCTATCAGTTCGGTGAGCCCCTCAAGGACTACACCTTCAGCGCTCGGGACGTCTTCATGATGCTCGACCTCCAGAACGGTGAGGCCGAAGGCGACGAACTGAACACCAAGGTTGCTCGCAGCCCCGGTCGTTACAGGTCCTACTTCGGCGCCAACGAGAACTGGGTCGCCAATAGCGACCACGACATTACCCTCAATCTCCCCAAGGTCAACTTGGACGCTGCCTTCCTGCTCTCCGACGAGTGGTCCACTGGCATCATGAGCAGGCAGCACTGGGACGACGTTGGAGGCGAGGAAGGCTACAGGGTTCAGCCTGTCGGCAACGGCCCTTGGAGCTACGTCTACCACGAGATCGATGGTACCTTCTTCCACGAGCGTGTAGAGGATCACTGGAGAATTACCCCCGAGTTCCACGAACTCGAGATCCTTCAGGTTCGTGAGGCCTCCACCCGTCAGGCCATGCTGTTTGCCAATGAGGCGCACATCATACCCCTCGTTCGCACCCAGCGTGAAGTCATCGAAGGTGCAGGCTTTAATACCTACGTCAGCACCCTGCCCAGCATCCACCAGGGCTTCGGCATCGTCTTCTTCAGAGACCAGTCTTTCTGCTCTGATGACGGATCCACCTACAGCCCCTTCTCGGATGCCTCCGGCGCGCAGCCGCCCCCGGGCCTGACCCACGAGTGCGGCCCCAGGGACGCTGTGACCCAGGAAGCCCCCATCAGGGACGCCAGGGTTCGCCACGCCTTGAACTTGGCCATCAACCGGAACGAGATCAACAACGTCTTCTACCAGGGCCTCGGCTTCCCCTTGGTTGACTACTTCCCGCCCTGGCGCGACGACTTCAAGGACGAATGGGCCCCCCACCCAGGACCTAACGGCGAAACCGGCGCTGCCGGCGGCTGGCCGTATCCTGGCGACGGTGACCCCGATCAGGCAAGGGCCCTCCTCGCCGAGGCCGGTTACCCGGATGGCGTTGACGTAACCCTTGACTGTCTCCTTTCCCACAGGGTAGTCCCCGAATGGCCCGACATCTGCGAGCAGGTCGTCGGCTACTGGGCCAACGTTGGCATTAACGCCAGCCTCGACTGGTCCGCAGACTTCGGTGACTTCCGTGCCAAGACCCGTGACCCCTCCCACAATGGCGGCAACTGGATTTGGTCCGCTTCCCCGTCCCTCGACCCGCCGTGTAACGCCATTACCTACTCCATGGTCTGGGAGCTCGGTCAGGCATACCGCGAATGGCCCGCAGCCTCTGAGTTGTACTTCCGCTGTGCGGAAATCACCAACTATGACGAGCGCAGAAAGGCTGGCCAGGACTTCGCAGAAGCTTGGTTGGAAGGACACTTCAGCATACCCCTCGTTTGGGTCTTCGCTGAGGTTGCCGTCAACCCCGGCATCGTGCAGGAGTATGAGGTCAACATGCTTCACATGGGACCCGTACGCTACCACGAGCACACCAAGCCCGTTTATCAGTAGGCAAACACCTACATAGCCTGAACGGCAATTGCAAACCGAGGCCCCCGCTTTACGGGGGCCTCGGTCTTTTATATGCCTTCCCCTGCCCCGTCGGAGAACCGGTCCTCTGAATGGCGCGCTCCCCGTCGTTGCTTGACAGGAATTGGCGGAACGCCTAACATTCACAGTCGCAACTTTATCCTCATTTAGGAGAATCTCTATCTGATGGAACCTAAACTGAAAATCGCTTTCGAAGCTCATTTTGCGAGCCTTTTCGCCACTATGCGTAAATCCCTGCCCCTTGCCGCCGTTGCCTTGGCTCTGATGTCTCTTTCGGTCCTCGCTGCCTGTGGTGGCGGAAACGGTGACGGTAGTGATGACGGCGGTACGTCGGCTCCCGCTACCGCCCCTCCGGCCGCCACCCAGACGCCGGAGGCGGCACCCGTTGCTCCTACAACCGGGTCGGGCTCGGAAACGGTGTTCGTGCGTGCCCGAGGTTTCGAGGTCATGGAGTTGAACCTCGCTGCCGGTGACAACGTGAGTCTCTCCTACTCCTCTTTGGGGCGTAGCTCCGGCGGTATCACCGAAGGAGGCGACTTCGCATCAGGCGACGAGGGTGCGGGCTCGGCGGCAAGCGATGTTATACTCACCGTCCTCAATCCGGTTGAGGACCAGTTGCTTAGCACCGAAAGGGCCGCCAATAACTCTGTTGACTTTCAGGCGGATATCGATGGCGTCTACCAGCTCGTGTTCACCAACCCATATCTGCTCCAGGGAGTCGAGGTAACCATCGAATTCACCATCAACCCCTAACACTTCCTTAAACACCCGCAAGCCAGAAGACCCCGGCGCCACGCCGGGGTCTTCTTCTTTCCCCGCCAACTTTCTACTTCACCTGGCTGTCATCCCCGGAAAGCTCAGCCTGGCGGAGGAACCTGACCCTGGAATCATCCACTCATCGATGCGCCACCCTATCTTGTTCCTGTGAAAGCAGGAACCCACCTGCAAACCATCACCAACACCCTCTGCCTCCGGGACTATACCCAAGGGCGGTTCGCGAACCGGCCGTCCATCCACGCCTGCACCAGTTCGTTGACATCAACGTGCCAAGGGCGTACAGTTGTGCCAACGCGAGATGAGATCGAAACATGTCTATCAATAGCTTGTTCCTCAGCCGCAATAGTCATCAACCTGGAAGCAGGCAGAGTCTCTCATTCCCTTGGGTGCTCCGCTTCACCCTGCTTCTATCCCTCGTAGTCAGCGGCTCGACGCTGATTGCCTGCAACTACGAAATCGAAGCCAACCCAAACCCCACCCCCATCCCGCCCCCTACCACCGCCCCTTACTACGGCTTTGAGGTTATTTTCGTTGTAATTCAGAGTTCTGAATCCATCCAGCTAGACCTGCTCGCCGGCGATCTTCTGAAAGTCTCCTACGTTTCCCTTGAACGCACAACTGGCAATATCAACATTAGGCCGGTAGTTGATGGCCCTGTGGTGCCATTCCGGATAATTGATCCACTTGGAGGGACTGTTCTTCAAGTCGAGGCTTTGCATGAAAACCAGGTAGAATTGCGAGTGGACCACACCGGGGCCTATCAAATGGTATTTACCAATCCCTATCCCCTTCAGGGCTTGGAAGTCCACGTAGAATACGCCGTCAACCCCTAATCCCCCATCCACCCAAAGCAAGAGGCCCCGGCATCACGCCGGGGCCTCTTTTCGCTATCAACCCATTTCCGAGATTCGCTCCCTCAGTGTTTAATCCCCCCGAAGGAACGCCGGGAGCGAGTCTATAACTCTCCGGCTACGGGTACACGCCCCGCATCCGGAACGCCTCGGCCACCCGGTCCACCGCAACCAGCAGCGCCGCCGTCCGGAGGCTCGTGTCGTGCTCCTGCGAGGCATCCACCACGTTGTTGAAGCTCCGCGTCATGATGGACTCCAGCCGGTCGTCCACGTCCTCCTTGTCCCAGAACAGGTGCTGAATGTCCTGCACCCACTCGAAGTAAGACACCACCACGCCGCCGGCGTTGGCCAGAATATCCGGTATGACCATAATATCCCGGCCCTCCAGTATCGCGTCCGCTTCCGGCGTCGTCGGCCCGTTCGCGCCCTCGACGATGATCCGCGTGTCAATCTTGTCAGCGTTGTCCCTGGTAATCGACTGCTCCAGAGCAGCCGGAATCAGAATCTCGCACGGCAACGCAAGCAGTTCCGCGTCGGTAATCGAATCGGATCCCTCATACCCAACCACAGAGCCACTCTCCGCCTTGTGCTCCAGCAGCTTGAACGTGTCCAGCCCCTGCTCGGCGTAAATCGCTCCGCGGCTGTCGCTCGCCCCGATAACCTTGCATCCCATCTGTTGCAGCAGATACGCGCCCCAGTAGCCCACGTTTCCGTAGCCCTGGACCACAACCCGCGCGCCCTCCATGATCACACCCAGCCGCTTCGCCGCCTCCCTCGCCGTAATCATCACCCCCCGGCCAGTCGCCTCTGTCCGTCCTAGGGTTCCGCCGACGCTGATCGGCTTCCCCGTCACTATGCCGTGGTCCGTATACCCGGCGTGCATGCTGATTGTGTCCATGATCCACGCCATTATCTGTCCGTCCGTATTCACATCCGGCGCAGGAATGTCTGAGTCCGTGCCTATCAACGGCGAAATCTCCGTGGCGAATCGTCGTGTCAGCCTCTCCAGTTCACCCCTCGACAGCGTCTTTGGGTCGCACGTCACTCCGCCCTTGCCGCCCCCGTAGGGTATGTTCGTGATGGCGCACTTCCACGTCATCCACATCGCCAGCGCCTTCACCTCGTCCAGCGTCACGCCCGGATGAAACCGGAGTCCCCCTTTAGCCGGGCCCCGTACTACGTTGTGCTGCACCCTGTATCCGGAGAACACCTCTATGTCGCCCGAATCCATTCGGACCGGGAAATTCACGGAAAACTCCCGTTTGCAGCTCCCCAGCACTGCTCGCATACCGTCGTCCAATCCCAGCTTGTCCGCGGCGGCATTGAACTGCTGCCGGGCCATCTGAAATACTCCGGCGTCTTCTCCTGAACCGTGACCGTTCTGCTGACTCATCTGCTATCTCCTCCAAAATGGGTCTTCACCGATTTTTGCCGAAAGGCGCCCCAAATTCTACCATACGCTCAGCACGTCTTCACATCGGCAACCCCCAAGTTTCGGCTAACCGGTGCCCCTACTTGATATAACGTAAACCCTCCCCACCCTTGCGTCGTTCCCAGCGGTCGCAGCAAATATGGATCACCCTCAGCTTTCCTCGTACCACCAGGGCTGGCGACCACCCTCAAGAACCGAATGATCACCACGCCCGGTGCACGCAACCACCGTTGCTTGGTCCCCCGAAGGTACACCTCCTCGGCTAGTCCTTGAACTCCGGCATGATGTGTGTGGCAAAAAGCTCTATCTGACGCCGCGCCTCGTCTAGCGACATAAACCCCTGCCCCATGCTCCAGCCGAACCACTCCAAATCCCCTACTCCGTGGCATGTGGCCAACGACTCAATCTTCGCCTTCACCTGGTCCACCGTCCCGCACAACACGTAGCTGTGGTCCACCATCCGCTGGTACGTCTCCAGTTCCGTCTCGAACTTTAGCGGCACAGGTCCCTCCTCCCCTGGGTTGCGGAACGGCTCAACGAACCCGAATTCCCCGAAGTAGTGATGGAACCCGATCCCTGTGCTCTTGTAACCCAGCTCGAAGGCCTCCTCATAGCTATCCCCGAAATAGATGGCCCGAACGGCTCCCACACTGTCTCCCACCCCCAATTCTCTTCCATGCCGTCCTGCTTCCTCCTGGTACGCTACGCACAACTTCGAGAAACTCTCCGGCAGCGATGTCAAAATCCACGGTACAATCCCCCGCTGCGCCGTCCGACGTATCGTAGTCTCGCTCACTGCGAAGGGCTGCCACAAAGGCGGATGCGGGTCCTGGTACGGCTTCGGAATCACGCACACGCGACGTATAATCCCCTCCTCGTCCAACTCCCCAGGCGCCCCGTAGGTGTTCGTCCACTGCGTCGGCGGCCAGTGACTTATACCCTCCTTGTACGGCACCGGCACCTGGTAGTACTTTCCGTTGTATTCGAAGGCGTCCTCCGTCCACGCCAGCTTGATAATGTCAAATACCTCCTCGAACACCTCCCGGTTGTTCAGGTCAGTCTCAGAACCGTCCATCGTCGCCGCTGAAACCCGGTACTGCTGACCCAACACGTTCGTCCACCTGTCCTGGTATCCCCGCGCGAATCCAGCTATCACCCGCCCCCGCGTCAAATGGTCCAGAATTGCAATCTCCTCCGCGCACCGGATCGGGTCCCACGAAGGCAGCACCAGTCCCAGCGGCGCAAACTTGATCCTCTTCGTCCGCGCCGCCAGGTCCGCGTACAGCATCAGCGGCGCCACCGAAGCCTCGAATCCCTCCGAGTGCATGTGGTGCTCCGTCGTCGAAAACGCGTCGAAACCCACCTCGTCCGCCATCACCGCAATGCTACGCAGTTCCTCGATCATCTGCTGGTACCGCTCATTGTTCCTTCCGATTGGCCTGAGAGCCTTCCGGTCCTCTAGCGTCCCGGGCACCGTCGGTAGGCAAAATATGTCGAACTTCATCTATTCTCTCTCCATTTCCCTTCTGAAATCCCTCACCCCTTAATCCCTCTCACTCTGGCGCGGGCGAAATCCGGAAACGCCGACTTTTTCACGGCACCAGCACCGCCCGCGTAACCTCCGTCTGCCGCGCGTTCCACTCCGCCTGCGGAAATGCCGTATTCACGTCTTCCAGCTTGAACTTGTGCGAAACTATCTTGTGGAAGGGTCGCCTCTCCAGGTTCCGCTCCAGGAAGTCCAGAATCCGCGGAATCAAATGCGCCGGATACATCAACGAGCCGACGATTCGCTTCCCCTTCAACAACGTTGAAGGATCAATCTCCACCGTCCGCCCCGGCACAATGTCCCCAATCTCCACGAACGTCCCCCCGTTCCCCAGCATCTCCACCCCCTCCACCAGCAGGTCGGCACGCCCAACAAGCTCCATCACCACATCCGCCCCACGCCCCCTCGTCAGCTCCCACACCCTATCTATCCGCGACTCAGCCGTATCGTACTCATTGATGTTGATTACGAAGTCAGCCCCGAATTCCCTCGCCAGGTCCAGCCGATTCTGAAGCCGGTCCAGCACAATCACCCCGTGGGCGCCCATGTCCTTCGCCACCGCCGTCGCCGTCAACCCCAAGCCCCCAGCCCCCTGAATCACCACCCAGTCCCCGGCCTCGGCCCCCGCCGAAAGCAAGCCCTGCGTGACCGTCCCCATGGCGCAATTTACCGGTGCCAGCACCTCGTCCGAAATGCTGTCCGGCGCCAAAAATATCGGATGTCCCGGTGGCAGATACAAATAGTCCGCGTACGTCCCGGTGAAGTACGGGTAGTCCCCCGCTGCGGGAAACGGTCTGTTTACGCACAGGTTCCCCAGCCCCTTCAGACACAGTCGACACCGGTTGCACGGGAATATCGCCGTATACACCACCCTGTCCCCTTCTCGCAGCCGCCTCCCCAGCGAGTCCCGGTCCGCTCCCTTGCCCAGGCTATGCACCATCCCATATCCCTCGTGTCCCATCACCCGCCCCGTCGGCGGCAGTGGCGACTTCGCCTGGTCGCCCCGCCAGTAATGCAAGTCAGACCCGCATATCCCGGACCGCACCATCCTCAGCAGAATCGCCCCCGGCTCCAATTCCGGCACCTCATATTCCTCAATCGCAAAGGGCCGGTTATGCTCCTTACAAACCACCACTCGTCCACGCATTGGCCGCCTCCCTCTCGGAATTCTGGCCCTGCTAACTTAAACCATACCCTCACCACTGTCAAAGAAAGCGGATTCCCTATAATCCGCTATAATTCCCCGTACTCGAACCCGACCAATCCCCACGAATCATCCCCCGGAGGGCCCATGAAAATCGAAACCATCCACGTCGGCAACGTCAACATCCTCTCAATCTCCGACTGCCTTATGTCCGTCGACGCCTGCGACTTCTTCCCCCAAAAGTCCGTCGAAGCCTTCCGGCAGTTTGAGGACCAGGTGGACGATGACTGCCAGGTCAACGGCGGCATCAACTGCGCTTGCTTCCTCATCGAGTCTCAGGGCAGGCGAATCCTCGTCGATGCCGGGCTCGGCCCGACGCCCGTCCCCGATGCGGGCGGAGCCGTCGGGAATCTCCTGGGCGAAATGCGCCATGGCGGCATCGACCCTGATTCCATCGACACCGTCGTCATTACCCACCTCCACTTCGACCACATCGGCTGGCTGCCAAACTCACTCCCGGACGGCTCAGTCCAGCCTACCTTCCCAAACGCCGAATACATCATCCCTCAGGCCGATTGGGACCTCCTCTTCGATCCCCAAATCCCTTCCCTCTCGATTGGGGACGATCAGCATGGGGGTGAATCTCCCTACCCTCCGGCCATTGAAGTCATGAATCAGTCCCAACCCATCGCCGAACTCCTTCGACAACTCGATAACGTCCGTCTCGTCAAGGGCGATCTGAACGTCACCGACGAAATAGCCATCCTCCCCACGCCTGGTCACACCCCTGGCCATCAGAGCCTCACCGTCACCTCACAAAATGAACGCGCCTACATCCTTGGCGACGTCGCCCATCTGCCCTTACAAGTCCAGGTCCCCCACTGGAACACCAAGGCCGACGTCCTCCCCAATCTTGGGATAAAGACCCGCACCGATACCCTTAACATGCTCGCCGATCAGGGAATCATCGTCGCTGCCGGGCACTTCCCGGCCCCGGGTTTCGGCCGCATCATCGCAGGCAAGACCCGCCGCTATTGGCAGCCCCTCTAGCTTCCCAAATCCCTCCCCATCAGCCTCACCAGCCCCGCCAAATCCGTAACTTCCAGGTCAGGCTTCACATCCCTCAACGGCGTCGAACGCGCCCCCGCCCGGTTTACCCAAACCGTCGACAACCCCATTGCACGCGCCGGCTCCACGCCGTGATACAAACTCTGTGCCACGTGCAGAACCTCCTCCCTCGCCACTCCCATCCTGCCCAACGCCACTCTGAAATTCCCCAACGAAGGTTTGTACGTCCCCACTTCTTGCGACGTCACCACCCAGTCGAACTCCACCCCCAGTTGCGACGCAGACCCATCGAACAGGTCCCTGTCCACGTTGGAGATTATCGCCAGTTGGTACCGCTCCTTCAATTTCCTCAAGGCTTCCACCGTATCGGGGAAGGGCCTCCACCTTGACACAGAATCCCCCAGAATTCCCAGCTCTTCCTCATCCGGACGAAATCCCATTCGCTCTCCAATCCCCGACACAATCCGTGAAAGAACCTTTCTATAACTCAAGAAAGGCTGCTGCCCCTGCCCTTCCCTCTCCATCTCTCCGTACATCCGCAGCAACTCCCCCTCCGGCACAGATATCCCGCGGCTCTCCAGCAGGGGTTCCAAAGCCGTGGAGATGCCGCTTTCCCAATCAATCAACGTCCCGTAGCAGTCAAAGCTCAGGACCTTGTACGAGCTGAGTTCTAGCACGGGCCTGCGCAAATGCGGGCGGCGTCCCAGGCCAAGAAAGGCCCGTTGCCCCTGTCACCCTTTAAAACCTGCGTCGACGACGGGCCCGGCGTGCTGCTCGCTGCGCCGCCTCCCTCGCCTTCTGGCTCTTCGACCGGAAATACCTGCGTCGCTTGATCTCCCTCAATATGCCGGAACGCTGCACCCCGGACCTGAACCGGTTTATCAAGCTCTCCGGCGATTCTCCCTCGTGGAGGACCACAAACGTCATAAGCTGCTCCTTTATCCAAAACGTTTCACCAAATATAGCAAATCCCTCCCCTAACATACAACAACACCTATCCCCATTTGCGCATCACCCATACCCCTCATATAATTACCCCATCCTAAACTCAGGAGGCCCCGTGGCAGACACCCAGACCATCTCAAACGCCACCTCCCACTTCGCAACCATCCTTCAACAACAACTCGAACGCGTCGAACGCCTTAAGCAGGATCAGGAATGGACAAATTTCGCCGAAGTCAGCCCCATCCGTATCGGCATCCTGGGCGGCGACGGAATCGGCCCAGCCATCTCCGCTGAAGCCCGCAGAGTCCTCGAATACCTCCTCCGCGACCAGGTCGAAAGCGGCAAAATCGCCTTCCAATATATCGACGGTCTCACCATCGAGAACCGCGCCGAGCATATGCAGTCCATCCCTGACGACGTTCTCGCCGAAATCCGGCAGTGCCACGTCACCCTGAAAGGTCCCACCCACACCCCCGAAAAGGGCGACGGCTGGCCCAACCTCGAAAGCGCCAACGTTTCCATGCGCAAGGCCCTCGACCTCTTCGCCAACGTCCGTCCCGTCCGCATCCCCGAAGAGAATATCGACTGGACCTTCTTCCGCGAAAATACGGAAGACCTCTACGCCGTCGGCAGCCAGGGCATCAACGTCACCGACGATCTCGCCATCGACTTCCGTGTAATCACCACCCAGGGCTCCGAGCGAATCATCGACGCCGCCTTCGCCCACGCCCAGCGCAACGGCAAAGACCGCGTCACCATCGTCACCAAGGCCAACATCATCAAGACCACCGACGGAAAGTTCCTGGACATCGCCCGCCAGGTCTCCCAGTCCTATCCCAACATCTCCTGGGACGCTTGGTACATCGACATCATGACCGCCAAGCTTCTCGATCTCGCCCGCCGCAGCGAATTCCAGGTCTTCGCCCTCCCCAACCTCTACGGCGACATCATCACCGACGAGGCTGCCCAGATTCAGGGTGGCGTCGGCACCGCCGGCAGCGCCAACATAGGCAAAAAGTTCGCCATGTTCGAAGCCATCCACGGCAGCGCTCCCCGCATGGTCCAGGAAGGCCGTGCCCACTTCGCCGACCCCTCGTCCATGATTCGAGCCGGCAGCATGATGCTTGACCACCTCGGTTATTCCGACCTCTCTAACCGCCTCAACAAGGCCCTTGACGTCTGCACCCAGTACGAAAAGAAACTCGTGATTACCGGACGCGAAACTGGCGCAACCGGCAAGGATTTCGGCGACTATATCATGAGCACTGTCGAGTCCTCCGATCTGGACTCCCGCTGGGAAGCCTACGTCAACGCCTGATCCATGACCGAATTCTCCGCCACTCTACCCCAATCATGCGTAGGGGCGACCCTTGTGGTGGCCCACTCCCTCCTTCTCTCCTCTTCCCCCTCGATGGGGAAAGACTGGAGCCTGCCCTTAGCTTGTCGAAGGGATGGGAGTGAACTACCCGTAATCTAACAACCTTAGTCTTTAGACGCGGATCGCGAACCGCCCGCCGTTCTCACCACGCCAACACCATACCACTAAAACCAAAAAACAGGAGAAACGCCTAACATGCGAAAGAAAGTCACCATCGTAGGCGCCGGCAACGTCGGCGCCACCGCCGCCCAAAGAATCCACGAACTCGGCTACGCTGACGTTGTTCTCGTAGACATCGTCGAAGACCTCCCCCAGGGTAAGGCCCTCGACATGCTCGAATCCGGCCCCGTCGTCGGCTCCGACGCCCTCATTACCGGCTCCAACGGCTACGAAGAGACCGCCGGCTCCGACCTCGTCATCATCACCGCAGGCATTGCCCGCCGCCCCGGCATGAGCCGCGACGACCTGCTTCTAACCAACATGAGAATCATCGGCAGCGTAACCACGGAAGTCGTCAAGCATTCGCCTGATGCCCTCATCATGGTCGTCAGCAACCCCCTCGATGCCATGTGCCACCACGCATACGAAGTCAGCGGCCTTCCCAAGCACCGCGTCTTCGGCATGGCCGGCGTCCTCGACACCGCCCGCTTCCGAACCTTCATCGCCCAGGAACTCGACGTCTCCGTTGAAGATGTCCAGGCCTACGTCCTCGGTGGTCACGGCGATGATATGGTACCCCTCGTCCGCTACACCACCGCTGGTGGAATCCCCATCTCCGATCTACTCCCCAAGGAGACCGTCGACGGCCTCGTACAGCGCGCCCGTCAGGGTGGTGGCGAAATCGTCGCCCTCCTCAAGGCCGGCAGCGCCTACTACGCCCCCTCCGCCGCCATAACCCAGATGACTGAGTCCATCCTCCTGGACAAGAAGCGAATCCTCCCCGCCTGCACCCTCCTCGAAGGCGAATACGGCATCAATGGCCTATCCATGGGCGTCCCCGTCAAGCTCGGGGCCAACGGCGTCGAGCAGGTCATCGAAATCAAGCTCACCGACGAAGAACAAGCCATGCTCGACCGCTCCGCCGCCAGCGTTCAGGAGTTGGTAGAGGTGATGCACAACAACCAGGACTGATCCCCAGCCCAATCTCCCGCCGGAGGCCGTCATGCCCCAGACTAACAATGAAGAAACCCTTCTCCTCCAGAAGGCCGAGAAATTCCTTCCCGAAGGTTCCCTCGGCAATGTCGCACTGGACGACGACCATTCCTTCATCGTCAAAAGGGGCAGCGGCTCCCGCATCTGGGATGTCTCCGGCAACGAGTACATCGATTACCTCATGGGTTCCGGCCCCATGGTCCTCGGCCACGCCCACCCGAAAGTTGTAGAAGCAGTCATCGAAGCCGTCCAGGACGGCAGTACCTTCTTCGCCACCAATGAAAACGCCGTCCTCCTCGCCGAAGAGCTCGTCCGCGCCCTCCCCTGCGCCGACAAGGTCCGCTTCACTACCAGCGGCACCGATGCCTGCTTCCAGGCCCTCCGCATCGCCCGCGCCTTCCGCCGCCGCGACAAGATCCTCAAGTTCGAAGGTGGCTTCCACGGCACCAGCGACTACTCCCTCATGAGCAACCCGCCCCGCGCCCTCAACCCCTTCCCCCAGCCCGACCCCAGCAGCGGCGGCATCCCCAGGGCCATCCAGGACACCGTCCTCGTCGCTCCATTCAACGATGCCGAGACCACAGCGGCCATCATCGAGAAGAACCACGACGACCTCGCCGCCGTCATCATAGAACCCATGCAGCGTATCCTCTCCCCTAAGCCCGGCTTCCTCCAGAGCCTCCGAGATGTCACGGCCCACTACCAGATTCCCCTCATCTTCGACGAAGTCGTCACTGGCTTCCGCCTCGCCTACGGCGGCGCCCAGGAACATTATGGCGTTACTCCGGATATGACTGCCGTGGGCAAGATAATGGGTGGTGGATACGCCCTCGCCGCCGTCTGCGGCCGCGAGGAAATCATGGCTCCCTACGACTCAACCCAGGCCGACCCCACCGATCACGTTGGTCAGATTGGCACCCTGAACGGCAACCCCGTCGCCTGCGCAGCCGGCCTCGCAACCCTCGCCGAACTCCGCAAAGAAGGTGCCTACGAGCGTATCTGGGAAGTTGGACGTAAACTCCGCGAAGCCCTCGACACCGCCTGTGCCCAGGCCGAAATCCCCGCCCAGACCACCGGCGAAGACCCCGTCTTCGACATCATCTTCTCCAACGACCCACTTTCCGACTACCGTTCCACCCTTAGCGCCGACAACGCAATCAAGGCAAAATTCCGCAACCGCATTCAGGAATGCGGAGTCTTCCAGGGCCCCCAGAAATTCTACCCCTCCCTCGCCCACACCGACGAAGACGTCGCCCAGACCATCGCCGCCTTCCAAGTCGCCATCCCCACCCTCCACCCCTAAATACCATTCTCCTATTAAGGGAGGAATCGACCCACAGCCAATTCTCCCTTTCAACCGAATACCCTCACCCCCGTTCCTGCGTAGGGAGGAACCCACACTCTGCCCAGAACCATACCTCCGCCATCACCCTACTTCCCAGCCTATACTCCCTCCAATCCATCTGGCATACCGAGCGCAGCGAAGCCGAGAAATCTCGCAACTATTCGATCTCCATGAATAGCCCCGCACCGCTCCTCCCCGCACAAACAACAACTCATTCGCGCCCAAGCGAAATTCCGCACTGAGCAATGCACATTTGTGGAGCCTCGTAGATATATTAACCTCCTTGGCCTTTGGGTCTCCTCAGCGCGCTATACTCACCACCCCCACAAACCCAACCCCCTACCCCCGTCGTAGCATTACAACAACCCCCTGCGCTAAAATCCCCCTAACCCCACCCCTACCAACCGCAAGGCGCCCCAAACATGCCATATCCCTGGGCCAACGTAATTCTTCTGTTCCTCCTCGCCGCCGAACTCGCCACCGGACTCTTCGGCCTCGTCTCCGGCTCCTCCGACCGCGCCATCTACCTCCACCTCCATCGTATCCTGGGCTTCTCAATCCTCGCCGTCTTCCTCTGGAAGTCCCGCAACATCTTCCGCTCCCTCGCCCGCATCCGAAGACTCCGCTCCCGCAAGTCCAACACTCCGGCCCCCATCCCCTACGCCTCCCTAGCCATCGTCCTCCTCCTGGCCCTCTCCGTCGGCCTCGCCCTTGTCTGGAGCCACACCGGCCCCTTCAAATTCCAGGGCTTCAGCGGTGTCAGCTGGCACATCTATGTCTCCGTCCCCCTCGCCCCCCTTCTCCTCGGCCACGCCCTCTCCAAGCGCTGGACCCTCCGTCCCATCTTCTGGGCCCAGCGACGCAGCTTCATACGCACCGGTGGCCTGGCCCTCGCTGGCCTCGCCCTCTGGCAGATTGTCGAATTCACCACCGCCGGCCTGAAGCTCCCCGGTAGCCAGCGTCGATTCACCGGCTCATACGCCGCTGCCAGCTTCTCCGGCAACAGCTTCCCCTCCACTTCTTGGATCAACGACGATCCCGACCCCATCCTAACCCAAGATTACCGCCTCCGGCTCTCAGGCCACGTCCAAAGAGAAATCACCCTCGACTACGATGATTTAGTCGCCCACCAGACCCGCGTCACCGCCACCCTTGACTGCACCGGTGGCTGGCACTCAACCCAACACTGGACCGGCATCCCCCTGCGTGAACTCCTCGACCGCGCCGGACTTGAACCCCAAGCCGCAAGCGTCACCGTCCGCTCAGTCACCGGCTACTCCCGCCGCTTCTCTTTCGACGAAACCGATGAACTCCTCCTGGCCACAACCGTCGGCGATGAAACCCTCTCCCACCGCCACGGCTTCCCCCTCCGCCTCGTCGCCCCCGGTCGGCGCGGCTACCAGTGGGTCAAATGGGTCACCGCCCTCGAAGTCAACGACACCTCCAAATGGCTCCAATCCCCCCTCCCCCTCCAATAATCCCCACTACGGAATCTGGTTCCACTCTTTCAGACCTCTTCCCCCTTGGCGGGGAAGAGGCCTGATGGGGGTGAATACTCCTCTCAACGCCAACCGTCAGCGAAAACAAACCGAACACAAGGAGGAGATAGGAGCGGGTATAGACGCAGCTTGGCTTCGGCTATGTTGAGCGCATTGTAGATTGGCACATAAACGGAGGGTCGAATCCTTCAAGGCGCCAACCGACGAAAGGGAAAAAAGTCCCCAACCTGACCAGGAAGGGAAAAACTAAGCAGGCACCTTGATCTTGCTCAACACCCTCTTGGCCGAGATGATGTGCCGGGAAAGCCCCATCTCCTTGGCATCAAACCCCATCGCCAGCCCTAAGAGCTGCGGTAGGTGAATTATCGGAATGTCGATGTCCCGCTGCGCCTGCTGCATCGCCTTCGGCTGGTATCCGTCCAGGTTCAGGTGACACAGTGGACACGGCGTCACCAGCGCGTCCGCCCCCAAGTCCTTCGCATCCGATGTATGACGCGCCACCATCTTGACCGAATTCCGCTCGTTGATCGTTAGAATCGGGAACCCGCAGCACCGCGTCTTTCCGGGGAAGTCCACCACCTCCGCCCCCAACGCCTCCATCACCCGCTCCAGCGAGTCCTCCCGTTCCGGAAACAGCTTGAATTCCAAAGCGTCCGACGGCCTCACCATGTAGCAGCCATAGAAGGGTGCAACTCTCAAATTCGTCAGCGGGCGGATTACGAAGCTCTTCAGTTCCTCTATCCCCACGTCCTCAATCAAGGTCCACAGCAGGTGTCGTGGTTGAGCCGTCCCCTTGTACTGCAAACCCTCCGCCGCCAGGTGGATGTTCACCCGCGCCAGGTAGTTCGGGTCGTCCTTCAGCCGCTTGTTCGCTTGGCTCATTACCCCTTGGCACGTGCTGCAAATCGTCAGCAGCGGTAGGTCCAACTCTTCAGCCATCGCGAACGTCCTCGCGTTGAACACGTCCCCCAGGAACAGATTCTTCTCCTGCAGGACCCCCGCGCCTGTGCACGTTGCCCCCCGCTTGTCCAGGCCGTCCAACTCCAGCCCCAGCCTGTCGCAGACCTTCAGTGTGGCCGGATACAACTCCGGACACCCACCTCTTGATACACATCCCGGAAAGAAGGCGTACTTCACCCCGGCCCTCCTACTTTAGATTGACTCAGCAAGCTATTCGCCCTGCTGCTCTTCTTTGACGCTCTGCACCAGCCGCCGTACCTTCTTCACCCCTGGCACCGACTTGTGGATGATCGGCGGAATCTTCCGACGCATCAACGCTCGAATCGCTACCGGCGCCATGCTTATCTGTGCCGGCAGGTTCAAGATTCCAAACGACTTAATTGGCAGCGTCAGCTCGTTCAGCCGTCCGCTGTGCGACACTGAAGCCTCGAATGCGTCCGTATGTCGCGCTCCATTGTTGTTCGTATAACCGGCCTCCATCGCCTTGTCCCGAAGCGCCATAATTCTGTCCATCGGCGCGACGCCCTTGGGACACACCTCCACACACTCGTAGCACCGCGTGCAGTCCCACACCCCGCCGTATTCGCTCAGGAACGCCAGTCGCGATTTGTCTTCGTCATCCCGCGGGTCTGCTGCGAACCTGTACGCCTTTGCCAGCGCCGCCGGCCCAATGAAGTTTGAGTCCATCTCCAGCACCGTGCAGTCGGAAACGCACGCCCCGCACATGATGCAAGCCATCACCCCAGCCAGGTGCGTCATATCCGAGTTCGGCGCCAGGTACTCAGCCTCAGGCTCCTCGCCTTCAGGCTGCAGCCACGGCGAAACCTGCCTCACCTTGTCCCAGAAAAGGCTCTGGTCTACCACCAGGTCCTTGACTACCGGCATCACTCCCGCCGGCTCAACCTTTATCGTTCCCCCGTCCTTTGCCACGTCCGATACCTTTGTGTTGCACGCCAGCTTGGCATGTCCATTGATCCGCATGGCGCAGGATCCGCAAATCGCGCTCCGACAGCTGCACCTGAGCGCCAGGCTGCCGTCTTCTTCTTCGCGAATCTTGATCAGCGAATCGAGGACGCTCGAGGTTTCTTCTACCTCCAGCGAATACTCCTGCCAGTAGGAAGGGTTCTCCCTGTCCTGTGGGTTATACCTGCGCACCGAGACTGTTATCTGCATCAGTACTTCCTCTCCTCGGGCTGCCATTTTGTGATGGTCACTGGTAAATGCGATACCTCGGGCCCAGACTCTGTGCGTGTGACCAAGACGTGCTTCAACCAATTCTTGTCGTCCCGGTCCGGGTAGTCCGTCCGTGAGTGCGCCCCGCGGCTCTCTTTCCGTTCGATCCCGCCCAGGATGATCGACTCAGCGCAGTCGAGCATGAACCCTAATTCCAACGTGAATATCAGGTCCGTGTTGAACACACGACCTCTGTCTTGCAGAGACGTTTGGGCAAACCTTTCTCTGAAGTCCGGCAGCATCGCTAGCAGCTTTTGCATCCCTTCTTCGTCCCTGTACACCCCCATGTGCCGGTCCATCGCCCGGCCCAGGTCCAGCCGGATCTGCGACCAACGTTCGTCCGTGCTGCGCGAGAACAGGTCGGAGAATTCCTTCTCCTTGCCCGCAACGTATCCGTCCACGTCTAGGTTCCGGTAGGGTTTCCCGTTAGCCCAATCTGCGGCATGATTACCCGAACGATGCCCGAAGACCACCGTGTCCAGCAGCGAATTCGCTCCTAGCCGGTTTCCTCCGTGGACGCTCACGTTGGCGCACTCTCCGGCGGCGTACAGCCCCGGCACAATTGTCCGCCCGTCCATGTCCGTCTTGATTCCGCCCATGATATAATGCATCCCGGGCTGGATGGGAATGGGCTCTTTCCTGATATCCACCCCAGCGAAGTCCATCCCAATCTCTAATATCTGTGAAAGCCGTTCCGCTATCAGCGCCTCTCCCAGGTGCCTGCAGTCCAACAGCACGCACCCGTCGATTCCCCGCCCCTCGTCAATCTCCGTCTGCTCCGATCGCGAAACCACGTCCCTGGAGGCCAGCTCCATCATGTTCGGAGCGTATCTTTGCATGAACCGCTCGCCGTCCTTGTTGAGCAGATGCGCTCCCTCTCCTCTCGCTCCCTCCGTTATCAGCACTCCGCTCCCCTTCAACGTCGTCGGATGGTACTGCACCATCTCCATGTCCATCACTGGGGCACCCACCTGGTATGCCAGCGCAATTCCGTCTCCGGTAACAATCAGCGCGTTGGTGCTTGGCTCGAAAAGCCGCCCCAGCCCGCCCGTGCACAGAATCACCGACTTCGCCCGGATGACGAACACCCTGCCGGTGGCAATCTCCATGGCGATAACCCCGCAGCACTCCCCTTCTTCCACTATCAATTCCAGGACGAACCACTCCTCGTAAACGCGCACGTCCGCCTTCATGAGCTGCTCGTACAACACGTGCAAAATTGCCTGGCCCGTAAAGTCCGCAACGAAAAACGTGCGCGCCCTCTGCTGCCCCCCAAAGGCCCTCGTCCCGAGCCGCCCCTCGTCATCCCGGTTGAAGATCACACCCATGTGCTCCAGGTCAATCAGCTCCGGTCCCGCCTCCGTGCACATGTACTCGATGGCGTCCTGGTCTCCCAGGTAATCGCTGCCTTTAATCGTGTCGAAGGCGTGGTCTTCCCAGTTGTCCCCCCTGTCCGTCAGTGCGGCGTTGATGCCGCCCTGCGCTGCATTGGAGTGACTCCGTACTGGGTGGACCTTGCTGATGATCGCTACGTTGGCTCCGCTCTGGTGGGCCGCCAGGGCTGCTCTCATGCCAGCCAGACCGGCCCCAACTACCAAAACATCGTGCTCTAGCAACTGCTATCCCTTTCCCTTTTCCGTCATTCTGATTCCTACACTGTTATTACAGCCACAGCGAAGAATCCCTCCCAGCCCTACCGCCCGTTAGTGAAATGAAATACTATCAGATTTGTCCCACCTCTGCCAACGCACACGAACCCCTAAACCCTCCCCATCGCCAGCATCAACGACGCTATACTCTTGCAGTCCTGAATCTTCCCGGACGCGATCAGCCCCGCAACCTCCTCCAACTTCACCCGCACCACCTCTATGCTCTCATCCTCCTCCGGCGCACTTTCCCCCATACTCAACCCCGTCGCCAAGTACGCGTGCATCCCTTCAGTGCAGAACCCCGGCGACATCCAGAAGAAGCTCAATAACTCCATCGACTCGGCCTTCAGTCCCGCCTCCTCCTGAAGCTCCCGCCTCGCCGCCTCCAACGGCGACTCCCCCTCGTCCACTCCGCCCGCCACCACCTCCAGCATCAACCGTTCCGGCGGCTTCCGGTATTGCCGCACCAAATACACATTCCCCTCTTCGTCCACAGGCACCACGCAAACGCTGTTTGGTGCAATAACTATCTCCCGCGTGGTTCGACGTCCATTGGCTAACCTCACCATGTCCACCCTCACGTCGAAAAGCCCACCCTCGAAAGCCAGCCGGCTCTCCTCCGTAGGCTCCCCCGGGTGTGTATCCCTATTCGTCTCCGGCTGAAGCCGGAATCCCTCTTCTCCCTTCCCCCTCGATAGGGGAAAGTTAGGATGGGGGTGTTCCCCCCTGGCGTCGCTAAATCGCACTTTCTGCCCCTCCGCCTATCTCCCTAAAGCGTATGCACCCAACCATCGGCTAGTAAAACACCGCCCTCCCTGCTCCCATGCCTCCCCAGAACCCCAACCGGCGCGTTAGACTCTCGTAAAACTCCTTGGTACTTCTTTCCCTCAGAAACTTCGCCTTCCGCTCGCTCTGCAATACCCTCACCCTCGCGCCCTTTGCCACGGGCTTATTCAAATACCCGTCCACGCTCAATAGGGCCCCATCGTTCGACTCAACCTTAAGCGCAATCGACGCTGCCGGTGGAAGTACAACCGCCGTTGCCAGTCCTACGTGTGGTGCCACCGGCTTCAATACCATCTCCTCCGCCTGTGGGTCCAGAATCGGCCCACCCGAAGAGAGATTGTACCCGGTGCTACCCGTTGCGCTGCTCACAATCACCGCGTCCGCCCGGTACGACGTCAACTCCGCCCCGTCAATCGACGCCCGCACCCAGATTAGTCGCGGTGTTGCCCCCCGCGTCACCACCACGTCGTTCAAGGCGTGCTCCCACTCCAATTCAGAAGTATCTGACCCGTCCGAATCCGCCACGGCCAGGATCTGCGCCTTCAGCATCGACCGTTCCTCAATCCATCCTCCGCCCTCCAGAAACCCTGGAATCCGCTCCAGCGCATCGGAGGGGCGGAGCTCTGTCATAAAACCCAACTTCCCCATGTTCACCCCCAGCAGGGGAATCCCATGGATCACCGCTGCTTTCGCCGCCCGCAGAATCGTCCCGTCTCCCCCCACCGTCACAACCAGGTCAGTCTCTTTCAGCGAAGCATCCCCTTCCCCAAGCTCTCCCGCGGACTTCATCCACAATTCCCGCCCTGACCCCATCACGCCTGCAATCTCCCTGGCCATATCCTTGGCGCCGGAAGACCGTGAATTGTACACAATCCCCACCGTTTTGATCATGACGCCAACTCCAAGGCGTCGTATTGACTACGCTGCCCGCAAATGTGCGTATACAGGGTCAGAAAAACCATGCCGCTAATATAGGCTCTCTAACTCCCCCCATCAAGACCCATCCGCCCATCCCCCCTCCCTCAACAACTCCCTCCGCCGACATCGTACCCCTCTTCCAAGCCTCACACTGCAATGGCCTTGCCGCAACGCAGTTGCCCCCTACCCATCCGGTCTCCTCTCCCATACAATTGCCCACCAAACACCTAAATCCCCACAGGATACAAAATGCCACTAGTTCTCCTCGCCATGACCTTCGCCTCCCTCCTCGTCGTAGCCAACGTGCTAGCCGTCAAACTCCTGGACGTCAATGGTTGGGCCGTCCCCGCTGGCATCCTCGCCTACCCCATCACCTTCCTCGTCACCGACACCATCTCCGAACTCTACGGACGCAAGACCGCGTCCAAGCTCGTTTGGATGGGCTTCTTCATCAGCGGCATCATGGTCCTCCTTATCTACGTCGCCAAGATCCTGCCACCCGCCGGTTTCTGGGAGCACCAGGAAGCCTTTGAGACTATCCTGGGCTCTGTTCCCCGCATCGTCCTGGCTTCCCTCACCGCCTACCTCATCAGCCAGCACGCAGATGTTGCCCTTTTCCACTTCTACGCCCGACTCACCAAGGGCAAACATCTCTGGCTTCGAAACAACGGCTCCACCGTTATCTCCCAGGCCATCGACACTGCCCTGTTCGTGACAATCGCCTTCGCCGGCACTGTCCCCGCCGGCAACCTGTGGAACCTCGTCTATACCCAATACCTCATCAAGCTCGGCGTCGCTGCTGTAGATACTCCCATCGTCTACCTCCTCGTCTCCTACCTCCGCCCACGCATCACCCCCGACAATCCCCTCCCAATCCCACAAAGTGGCTCGAAGTGATTGATCCAACGCCAAGGCCCGCAATCGCGTAAAGAACGCGAAACTCTATTGCGAATCTGTCAGGAAATAACTGCGCAGCCAGGAACCTCTCAACGCCGAGTACGACATCAATGTAAACCGCACCCTGACCCTTGCCGTGGCCCTCGTGAGCATTGGGGTGCTGATGGTAAACCTCTCCTGGAAATTCCGTTATCCAAAACCTGTGGATGTTAGACCCCACAGGTGTCCTGCAGCTGGCCTTAAATGCCATGATTTTCCACGCTGGTCTCGGGTGTCGAAACTCTTAGTCCTGAACCGTCACTCGGCCTGGGTGACGCTGCGACCGGTTCCTTTGGACCCTGAATAGCTTAGTCCGCAACTTGGGCGTTTGTGCCTGCTTTTCGGCTCATCTCAATTGCTTAGGAGGCTTCTTGCAATAGAAGACTTCGATGGTTGTTGACGACGAATGTTACAGGTTGCAATCCGCATTAGCACCCGCCATCGATAGTCAGTTCCCTCGTCTTCATACTACTATCACCATTCCCGCCGCTTTCGCCAGCAAGCCTCCAGCCGCCCGACCCCCCTAACCCGTCCTCCAAAAGTGGTTCAACGGCCCGTGTCCCCCTCCGATGCTATACGAACTCCGCAGCCCCTCCGTCACGAAATCCTTCGCCCCTGCCACCGCCTCCCCCACTCCCATCCCCTTCGCTAGGCCCGACGCGACCGCCGACGCAAACGTGCACCCCGTCCCGTGGGTGTTCTCCGTCTCCACCCGCTCCGACGAAAACTCCTGGAACCCCTCTCCGTCGTATAACCGGTCCACAGCGTCCCCTGGCAGATGTCCCCCCTTGACCACCACCACCCGAGGCCCCTGCTCCCAAATCCTCACCGCCGCCCGCTGCGCGTCCTCCGCCGACTCTATCTGCATCTCCGCCAACGCCTCCGCCTCCGGCACGTTCGGCGTTACCACCCAAGCCATGGGCAGCAGCGTCTCTCGCAGTGACCTGACCGCATCTTCTCGAAGTAACCTGTCCCCGCTCTTCGCTACCATCACCGGGTCCACCACCAGCGGAGCCGACGAAAATCGGCGCAGACCTTCCGCCACCACCTCAATTATCTCCGAACTCGAAAGCATCCCCGTCTTCACCGCATCCGCCCCGATATCTGTAAAGACCGCCTCCATCTGCGCCAGCACCACCTCCGGCGAAACCTCCTGCACCGCCGTCACCGACTGCGTATTCTGCGCCGTTATCGCCGTCAATACCGAAGTCCCATAAACCCCGTTGGCCGCAAAAGTCTTCAGGTCCGCCTGTATTCCCGCACCTCCCCCGGAGTCAGACCCTGCAATCGTCATCGCCTTGTATATCCTCATTCCTGCGGCCACCCTTCCCCGTTATAGGCCATCTCCCAAAACATATACTCATACCTTAGGCACTCCACGAATACCTCCCCCAGTCTCTCCCGGTCATCCGGCGGCTCCGCGTCCAAAGTCTCGCGCATCCAACGTACCAACCCCTCCAACTCCGCCCCGGCGTGTACGTCTATCCATCCCTGGTAATACTCGTTACCGGGACGCTTCCCCTCCGCCTCCAGCCGCTGCGCCCAGTCCAGATACGTCCACTCAATGCACAGGAACGCCGTTATGATCTCTCGAAAGTTGCCCCGGTACGCCAGGTTCGTCAGATAGCTCCCGAAGGCGTACGTCGTGGGCAGCGCTTCCAACCCCTTCACATCATCCTCCGATAGCCCCATCTCCCGAAACGCCCTCTGAAACAGCCCCTCCTCTCCGTCCAGTACCGAGTTCAGAAACGCCGTCAACACCCGTGCACTATCGAAGTCCGGTGACTTTGCTATGGCCATAGAAATCATATGGATCCATCCCTGCCTCAGGAACACGTAGTCCTGTTCGAAGTATCGCTGGAACTTCTCCCATGGCAGTGTCCCGTCCCCGAGTTCCCTTACGAACCGGTGCGAGACCATCCTTTCCCACAGCGGCTCCACACCCCTCTGCAACTCCAAAGTAATGCTCATTCTTCCCTCTCTAGCCAAGTGTCACTCCGTGCGAAGCGCAGCCCCTGTCTAACAATTCGAGCGACGTCGTGGAATCTCGCCGCCTCTGCGCACCCTCACCCCTCACCCTCCCCGCCATCCAGAACATCCCTCAACCTTCGCACTTCTTTCCGTGAAAGCTCCCCTGTCTGACCCTCCGGTAGCCGTCCCAGCCTCAAATTATGTATCCGAACCCGCTGAATCGACCGCACTGCCTTATCCACCGCCGTTAGCATCAGTCGAATCTGACGCTTCCTTCCCTCCCTCAGCACAATGCTGTACCATACCCCCTCACGCTCCGGCAATAGGCTCACCTCTGCCTCTGACGTTCTCTCCCCGTTGATGACAATTCCCTCCTCCAGCTCTCTCAATTCCGACTCCGACAACGCCCTGTCCAACTCCACGTGGTACTCTTTTTCAATCTCGTACCGAGGATGCGTCAGCCCGTTTGCCAGCTCCCCATCGTTCGTCAGAAGCAGCAATCCCGTCGACTCCGCGTCCAACCGTCCAACCGGAAACAGCCGCAGTCCACGCATTTCCCGCGGCACCATCGACATCACCGTCCGTCGCCCCCTGTCGTCCCGCGTCGTCGAAATCACCCCCCGCGGCTTGTTCACCTTCAGGTACACTTTGCGAACTCCCCCCGCCACCGGCTGGCCGTCCACCGACACCCTGTCCGCCTCGGGGTCCACCGGCATCGAAGCAGCCCCGGCCGCATGTCCGTTCACCGTTACCCGTCCTTCCTGGATAAGCCTGAAACACGCCCGGCGAGACCCCAACCCCGCCTCTCGCAAATACCCTACTAGAGTTCCCGCAACCATCGCTCAGCCTCCCCTGGCCATCCAAACTTGAACACCTGGACCCCCTCAGATTCCCATCGTCCCATCGCCTCCCCATATTCTCTGTTTCTGCGATTATACGACTGCAGCGCCCACAGAATCAGCGATTCCTTCGTAAACAGGTGCTTCCACAGACTCTCCCGGTTCCCTTTCCACAGCCGTTCCCTCGTCACCGCCCGACGAAAAATCCGAAAACACAAACGCCATAGTATTAACGGTAACGGATAATCCAGCCACACAATTATCGTCGCCCTCGGCCATGTAATATCGCGCGTCTTCGAATAATTCCCGTCCACCACCCACTGGTCTCCAACCGTCGCTTCCGCCGTTCTTGCACGAAACACCTCCGTAGGCGCCTGCACCCAATTCGCTTCCCAGTTGAGCCCATCCAACTCCACGTGATGCACCCCCAGTCGCTCCGAAAGCCGCTGCGCCAGCGTCGTCTTCCCCGACCCCGTCACCCCAACCACAACGATCCGTGGTCCATCATTATCCATCCCTTACAATCCCACCAGCCGGATGCTGCTCTGCGCCCCGTAGATCCGGTTGACATTCAGAAGCAGCGCCGTCAACTGCTCAACGTATCGCGCGTTGGCCAATACTCCCCCGTCAATCCCTCTAAGTCCCTCAATGAGATCCACCAGCCCAATCACCTCCCCCTTCGCCTCCTCATGGTTCGAACACACAACCACGTCCCCCTCCATCGGCTTATCTGCCGCCAGCAGCTTCCTCGCGCTCAGATTTTGGAACGCTGCCACCACCGGCGAATCCGGCAGCAACAACTGCGACTCCGCCGCCGCCGAACCGGCCGGCACTTCAATCGCCGCTGCCCGCCCTTTCCTGAACGACAAAGGAGCCACCACGTTCACCACCACCTTCCCCGACAGCGATTCCGCCAGCGCCGGCAACATCGGTTGTTGCCCCTCGTAAGGTACGCAGATGAACACCACCTCCCCCAGGCGCGCCGCCTCGTCATTCCCCCCTCCCTTCACCGAGACCCCCGGCCATTCCTCCTCCAAGGTGGCGGCCGCATCCCTTCCCCGGGTGGAATCCCTCGACCCGAGAAACACTTGCTTCCCGGCCAGCGCATACCGAAGCGCCAAACCCCGGCCCTCCGGCCCCGTACCCCCCAGAAACGACAGCATCTTCTCCTCCATGACTTCCTTCCCTGGCTCCTACCCAACCACAAGAAGTGTATACCCACCGGCTCCCCCCATCAATGTCCATCCATCCCTGTTCTCCATTCCTCCAACGTTGCCCAACACCATATATCCGAAACCACACCCCTTGACTACAACCACTTGTTGTAGTAAACTTCCCGCCATGGCACGACAACAACGTCACTGCGCCCACTGCGGCTACCAGTTCGTTCCCCGCGTCCTCTTTCCCAAGAAGTGCGGCAAGTGCCAGAAACCCTGGCCCCTCGGCCAGCCCGACTCCGACCCCCAACCAACTCAGGAGGTTTCCACTATGCCCGGTGGCATCACGATCATCGAAGACGGCACCGTCACTTCGCCCCAGGGATATGTGGCCGGCGCCACCTTTGCCGGCCTCAAGACCTACGCCGAGGACAAGCTCGACCTCGCTATCCTCTACTCCCGAAGGCCCACCACCGCCGCCGGTGTCTTCACCCAGAACAAACTCAAATCCCCCTCCGTCATCCTCTCGGAAGAACACGTCGCGGACGGAAAAGCCCACGCTGTTGTTGTAAACAGCGGTATCGCCAATGCCTGCGTCGGGGACCCCGGCTATGGTGACGCCAAGCGTATGACCGCCAAGACCGCCCAGATCCTCGGCATCAAGCCCGAGGACGTACTAATCTGCTCCACAGGCGTCGTGGGCGTCGAACTTCCCATGTCCCTCATCGAAGGAGGTCTCGACCGAATCCAGCTCGCCACCGATGGCGGACACCACATGGCCCGCGCCATCCTCACCACCGACCCCGGCCCCAAGGAGATCGGCGCCTCATTTGAACTGAACGGTAAGACAATCACCATCGGCGGCATTGCTAAGGGCGCCGGCATGATCCACCCCGACATGGCCACCATGCTCGCCTTCATCACCACCGACGCCGAAATCGCCCCCGATTTTCTCCGGCAGATGCTCAAAGATGCAGCCGACGATTCATTCAATATGATGACCATCGACGGCGACACCAGCACCAACGACACGGTCCTGCTGATGGCCAACGCCGCTGCCGGCGCTGGCCCCATCCTGCCGGGCACCGAAGGCGCCGAACTCTTCTCCCAAGCCCTCGCCGAGGTCTGCATCGATCTCGCCAAGCGCATCGCCCGTGAAGGCGAAGGCGCCACCAAGCTTATCGAAGTCACAGTGGAAGGCGCAAAGACTCGCCAACAGGCCCGAAGCGCCGCCCGCATCATCTCCGGCTCCAGCCTCGTCAAGACCGCCGTCCATGGCAACGATCCTAACTGGGGCCGCATCACCGTCGCCCTTGGCCGCAGCGAGGCCGACGTGGAGGAAAGCAAGCTGGCCCTACACATTAACGGTGCCTTGATCATGGAAAACGGCCTCCCCGCCCCCTTCCACCGCGACTCCGTCATTGCCCTCATGTCCCAGGGGCAGGTCGACATCAAGGTCAACCTCAACCTCGGTGAACACAGCGCCACCGCCTGGGGCTGCAACCTCAGCGAAGAATACGTCACCTTCAACAGCGCCTACACCACTTAAGTCTCTTGGCATGAACGTTTCCTCGCTCAACCCCAACGGTGTGTCGGAAGGACCCATCGTCGTTAAAATCGGCGGCAGCACCCTGGGCAGCCACGACACCACCCTCCAGGACTTGGTGCGCCTCCAACAGGAAGGGCGCCCCGTGGTAGTCGTCCACGGCGGCGGCAAAATCATCTCCGAGTGGATGAAACGTCACGGCGCCATGCCTCGCTTCGTCCGCGGCCTCCGCGTCACCGACGCGCCCAGCCTCGACATCGTAACCGCCGTGCTCACCGGCCTCATCAACAAGCAGCTCGTCGCCTCCCTCACCAGGCTCGGCGCTCGTGTCATTGGCCTCAGCGGTGTTGATGGCGCCCTCCTTCAGTGCCGCATCGCCAACCCCGAACTCGGCTTCGTCGGCGAGGTCACCCACGTCAACCCCGACCCCGTCACCTGCGCCCTCGACGCCGGATTCATCCCCCTCATCGCCCCCGTCGGCGTCCACGAAGACGACAGCCAGCTCCTCAATATCAACGGCGACACCGTCACCGGCAGCGTTGCCAACGCCCTCAACGCTTCAAACCTCGTCTTCCTCACCGACGTTGAAGGCGTCCTCGACTCCTCCGGACGGTGTCTGCCCCACATGAACTCCCGCCAGGCCCGTATGCTCATCCAGGCGAATATCGCCCGGGGCGGCATGATCCCGAAGCTCGAAGCCTGCCTCCTTGCCATGCCTCCCGTCCCCGCAGCCCACGTCGTCGATGGCCGCAAGCCTGGCGCCCTGCTTCAGTGCCTCACCGGCCAATCCTCTGGCACCCGCATCCTCGCCGGCTAATCTCTCCCCAACTCCGTTATGGACAATCCAACCACCAACAACTATATTCAACCTCTCCCCTCTTCCCCCTTGATGGAGGAAGATTGAACCTGTCCTGAGTCTCTCGAAGGGATCGGGGTGATCTGGCCCACTCAAAGGTTGTAATCAGTAAGCCCATACCCAAACAAAAACTAGGAGGAACAATCCGGTGACTACCCAGTGGATATCCTTGGAAGAAAAATACTACGCCCAAACCGTCCGTCGTCAGCCCATCGTCCTCGTCCGAGGCCAGGGCACCTACGTCTGGGACGCCGAAGGCAAGGAATACGTCGATTTCACCGCCGGCTGGGCCGTCACCAACCTCGGCCACTGCCACCCTGCCATGGTCCAGGCCATCCAGGAGCAGGCCGCAACCCTCATCCAGACCTCCAACCAGTTCTTCACCATCCCACAGCTTAAGCTCGCCCAGGCCCTCATCGACAACAGCTGCCTCGACAGGGTCTTCTTCGGCAACAGCGGTGCGGAGGCCGTAGAGGGCGCCCTCAAGCTCGCCCGCAAATACGGCAAGAAGAACCGCGACGGTGCCTACGAGGTCATCACCGCCTTCAACTCCTTCCATGGCCGCACCCTCACCACCATCGCCGCCACCGGCCAGCCCCACTATCAGGAAGCCTTCCAGCCCCTCACCCCCGGCTACGTCCACGTCGACTACGACGATGTCGAAGCCATCATGGCAGCCACCACGGAAAAGACCGCCGCCGTCATGCTGGAGCCCATCCAGGGCGAAGGCGGCGTCAACATCCCAGCCGACGACTATCTCCAGCGCGTACGCCGGTGGTGTGACGAACAGGGCCTCCTCCTCATCCTAGACGAAGTCCAGACTGGCCTCGGTCGCCTCGGCAGCCTCTTCGGCTACCAGGAATACGGCGTCGATCCCGACGTCATCACCCTCGCCAAGGGCCTCGGCGGCGGCGTCCCCATCGGCGCCTTCCTGTCTAAGGAACACTGCATGGCCCTCGAACCCGGCGACCACGGCTCCACCTACGGCGGCAACGCCCTCACAACCGCCGCCGCCTACGCCTCCACCCAGTTCATCATCGATAACGACGTCCCCGCCAATGCCAGGGCAATGGGCGCCCACCTGACTGCCGCCCTTGAGGATCTCAAGTCCCGCTACGATATCATCAGCGAGGTTCGCGGCAGAGGCCTCCTCATCGCCCTCGAATTCCACGATGACATCGCCGCCGAGGTGCTCTCCAACGCCAATGCCTCGGGCGTCCTCCTCAACATGGTTAAACCAAACACCCTCCGCTTCATGCCCCCCTTGAATATCACCGCTGAGGAAATCGACGAAGGTGTCTCCCGCCTCGAAGAAGCCATCAGCAGCCCCTAGAGGTTGAGTATCAAGGAGCTTGGGCGTAACCGGACACGCCGTGGTTGGGACGGGTTCCTAACCGGCCCCGTGGTTGTGACTCGCAAGTCCAACCCCATTTTGATATCCGTTGGTTCAGTGAATTCGGGCTGCGAATAGCTCAATAAACAGGAAGGTTCAAATGCCGAAGGACACCATTCTGCTCGCCTACAGTGGCGGCCTCGATACATCCGTCTGCGTCAAGTGGCTCCAGGAAAAACACGACGCCAATGTCGTCACCCTCACCATCGACCTCGGAATGGTCGACATGGGCCCCATCCGTCAGCGCGCTCTGGACATCGGCGCCGTCGACGCCCTGACCGTAGATGGACGTGAAGAATTCGTCAAAAATTACGTCTTCCCAGCGCTCCAGGCCGGCGCCGTCTACGAGGAGCAATATCCCCTCGCCACCGCCCTTGGCCGCCCCCTCATCGCGAAATACATGGTGGAAGCCGCCCATCGCGTAAACGCCGTCGCCATCGCCCACGGTTGCACCGGCAAGGGCAACGACCAGGTCAGGATGGACATCAGCGCCGGCGCCCTGGACCCCTCCGTCAAGGTCATCGCCCCAGTCCGTGAGTGGGGTTGGAACCGCGAAGAAGAGCTCGAATACGCCGCCGCCCACGGCATCCACGTTCCCCCCTCCAACAGCAGCTTCTCCACCGACGAAAATCTCTGGGGCCGCAGCATCGAAGCCGGCGAGCTCGAAGACCCCTGGGCAGAACCCCCTGAAGAAGCCTACCTCTGGACCAAGTCCATCGCCGACACCCCCGACGCCCCCACCTACGTGGAAATCGCCTTCGAAAGCGGCATACCCATCCTCATCGATGGCGAAGAAATGGGCCCAGTCCAGCTCGTCGAACACCTCAACGACCTCGCCGGACGCAACGGTGTCGGACGCATAGACCACGTGGAAAACCGCCTTGTCGGCATCAAGTCCCGCGAAATCTACGAGTCCCCCGCCGGTGTGGTGCTCCACGCCGCCCACAAGTCCCTGGAAGCCCTGACCCTGAGCAAGGATCAGGCCCGAATGAAGAACATCATCGCCCAGGAATACTCGGATGTCGTCTACAATGGCCTCTGGTTCACCGCCCACCGACGTGACCTCACCTCCTACGTTGCCAGCACTCAGCGCCACGTAACAGGCGACGTCCGGGTCCGCCTCCACAAGGGCAACTGTACCGTCGTCGGACGCAAGGCCCCCAAAGGTCTCTACAGCCACAGCCTCGCCACCTACGACCGGGGCGACGTCTTCGACCACCGCGCCTCCGAAGGCTTCATCTCCATCTACGGCCTCCCCGTCCGAACCCAGGCCGCCCAACACCCCGAAGACGCCTAACCCCCCAACCAACTCCACATTTCCCCTTGGGAAGACTTTGCATAACCGTCATTCTGGCGGAGGCCGAAATCCAGTCTTCTCCCTCCCCACTAGACGGGGAAAGTTAGGTCTGCCCTGAACTTATCGAGGTGATGAGGGCTCTTCGGGCGGCGAGAGGGATAAAGATTGTAGCGGCACAAGTGTGTTAGCAGTGAGCCCGTCGTGGCCGACATCCTGCTCAATCGGACATTCACACTGTGGGTGTGGTTCGCGCCCCGTCCTCTTTCCGGTGACGGCGGAGCCAATGCCCTGCCCACCAAACCCCTTAACTCCACCTCAACCCCCAAACCCAGCCGTCATGCAATGACCCGTCACGCTGTGACCCCATCCATACCCCATCTGGTGTATAGTATCTCCCGACAGCCATCCCCGCCCACCCCATGCCAGAACATGCAACCGCACCACCTATACACAGTCTCCATCCACTACGACCGCCGCCTCTACCGCGAGGACATCCGCGGCTCCATCGCCCACGCCCTCATGCTCGCCAAGCAGGGCATCATTACCGACGACGAAGCCGAAGCCATCCGCACCGGCCTCCTCGACATCAAGCAGGAAATCGAATCCGAAACCTTCCCCTGGCGGCCCGAACTCGAAGACATCCACATGAACATCGAGTCACGCCTCAAAGAGAAAATCGGCCCCGTTGCAGGCAAGCTCCACACCGCCCGCTCCCGCAACGACCAGGTTGCCACCGACATGCGTCTCTTCACCATGGGCGTCTGCGAGGATGCCCTCAAAAGCGCCGCCTCCCTTCAAAGGGCATTGGTACAACAAGCCGAAAAGAACGCCGGAACCATCATGCCTGGCTACACCCACCTTCAGCGCGCCCAGCCCGTCCTCCTCGCTCACCACTTCCTCGCCTACTTCCACATGCTCCAACGGGACAAGCAGCGCTTCCAGCAATGCCGAAACGCCGCCGCCGTATTGCCTCTCGGCAGCGGCGCCCTCGCCGGTCTTCCCTACCCCCTCGACCGCCAATTCGTCGCGGAAAAACTCGGCTTCGACTCCATCAGCTCGAACAGCATGGACGCCGTCACCGACCGTGACTTCCTCCTCGACTTCCACTCCGCCGCCGCCACCTGCATGATGCACCTCTCCCGTCTCGGCGAAGAACTCGTCCTCTGGTCTTCCCAGGAATTCGCCTTCGTTACCCTTGCCGATCAGTTCACCACCGGTAGCAGTATCATGCCACAGAAGCGCAACCCCGACTTCGCCGAAATCGGCCGCGGCAAGACCGGCCGCGTCTACGGCAACCTCTTCGGACTCCTAACCACCCTCAAGGGCCTCCCCCTCACCTACAACCGCGACCTCCAGGAAGATAAGGAAGGCTGCTTCGACACCGTAGATACCCTCCTCTCTACCCTCCAGGTTTTCGCCGGCATGATCGATACCATGAACGTCAATGCCGATACCATGCACCACGCCGCCCAGACCGGCAACATGCTCGCCACCGATCTCGCGGACTACCTCGTGGCCCGCGGCATGCCCTTCCGCGAAGCCCACGGCGTCCTCCGACAAGCATCCGAATATGCCCGCGAAAACACCAAGGAAGTCCACCAGCTAACCCTGGAAGAATACCGCCAATTCTCGGATCTTTTTGACGAAAACGTCCTCAAAATCACACTCCAGGGTTCCATCGAAGGTCGAAACGTCCCCGGTGGTTCAGCGCCAAACCGCGTCGCCGACGCCCTCCGTGAAGCCCGAGAAGTTCTGGAGGCCGAAAATCATGCCTGACTCCAAGGTCAAAATCGCCCCGTCCATCCTCTCCGCCGACTTCACCCGCCTCGGGCAACAGGTCTCCGAAGCCACCGAAGCTGGCGCCGACTATATCCACCTCGACGTCATGGACGGACGGTTCGTCCCCAATATCACCTTCGGCCCCGTAGTCATCGAGAACCTGAAGGAATACACCCACCTCCCCTTGGACGCCCACCTGATGATAGTTGAACCCGATCGCCGCATTCCAGACTTCATCGCGGCCGGTGTGGACCACGTCACCGTTCACGCCGAGGCCTGCACCCACCTGCACCGCGTCCTGCAGCAGATTAAGGACGGTGGATGCCGTGCCGGCGTGGCCATCAATCCTGCCACACCCATCTCCGCCGTCAAAGAAGCCCTACCCTTCCTGGACATCGTCCTCATCCTCACCGTTAACCCCGGCTTCGGCGGCCAGACCCTCATCCCCCACGTCCTAGACAAAGTAAGCCGTCTCCGCGCCATCATCGACGAACGTGGCTATGACGTTGAACTCGAAGTGGATGGCGGCGTGAACGCCCATACCGCCCCCTCGGTCGTAGACTCCGGCGCCCACACCCTGATCGCCGGGTCCGCCGTCTTCAACACCAAGCAGCCCGTCGCCGAAGCCCTCACCCAACTCCGACGCAGCCTCCCTTAACGACAGGCGCACCCCTACCTTTATTCAACTCCCCTGGCAAAACAGAAAAACCGGGTCCTGCCTGAGCAGGTCCCGGTACCCTACGCCTTCGACTTCACCCGTATCTTAGGTGTCTTGTGCATCGTCCGCAGACAGCGTGTGCAGATCTTCACCCGCTTCCGCACCCCGTTTATCGGCAGCGTCAGCCTCTGTATGTTGGGCAAGAACCTCGTCTTCGTATGCCGCTTGGAGTGGCTGACGTTGTTCCCCGCCACACCGATTTTGTTGCAAAGCTCACATTTCACGGCACTCACCTAAATTGACTTTCGCTTTAGCGAATAGCTAGAATCTTTCTAAAACCTTAGCATACATAAATCTCCCTTTACAAGGATATTCGTTACGAGCGCCCCTACCAGCACTTTCACCCAGATCAACGGACACCGGCTAAAAGCCGCTCTGAACGCAGCAACTCGCTGCCTTCAGCGATATAGCCACGCCATCAACGCCCTCAACGTTTTCCCCGTCCCTGATGGCGATACAGGCACCAATATGCTCCTCACCATGCAGGCCGTGGAAGAACGTCTCCGGGCCATCGACACTCCTTCCCTCTCCGCCGTCGCCCAGGAAGCCGCTCGCGGCGCCCTCTTTGGTGCCCGCGGCAACAGCGGGGTAATCTTCTCCCAGTTTCTCGCCGGTTTCGCCCAGGGCCTCGAGAATGTCGAGGCCGCTGACCCCGACACCCTTTCCGGCGCCCTCGCCACCGGCTCGGAGGCCAGCTACGCCGCCGTCTCCCAGCCCGTCGAAGGCACCATGCTCACCGTCCTCCGTGGTTTTGCCGAGGGCGCCTCCGCCCGCTCCGACGCTGCAGATTTCCTCAACCTTTGGAACAGCGCCCTCGAAGAAGCAAAGGACGCCCTCGCTAAAACCCCAACCATGCTTCCCGTCCTCCGCGACGCCGGCGTCATCGACTCCGGTGGTCAGGGTGTCGTCGTAATCATGGAAGGCTTCCTCTGCTCTTTCCTCGAAGAAGACCCGGACACCTTCGAAATCGAGCTATCCTCCCCCACAAGCGCCATCGCCGACATGCCCACCGTCAGCCAGGAATTCCTCGACGCTACCCAGTCTGAGGAATACGGCTTCTGCACCGAATTCATGATTGAAGGCGAGAACATTGACCTGGCCTCCCTTCGCGCCTATCTCTCCGAAAAAGGCGGCTCCCTCATCGTCATCGGCGACTCCTCTCTCGCCAAGGTCCACATCCACACCTTCGAACCCGACGAAGTCATCGCCCACGGCGCCACCCTCGGCAGCACCATCGGTATCAAGGTGGACGACATTAGTAAACAGCATCAGGGTTTCCTCTCCCTCCACGGCCAGCAGCAGGAAGCCCCTGCCCTCGCCGTCGTCGCCGTAGCTTGGGGCGAAGGATTCATCAGTCTATTCGATGACCTCGGCTGCCACGCCATCGTTCCCTGCCAGCGCACCATGAACCCCAGCGCCCAGGAACTCCTTGAGGCCGCCCGATCCACCGGCGCCGCAGATGTCGTCATCCTCCCCAATAACTCCAATGTAGTCCTCACCGCTCGCCAGGCCTCAGAAATCGCCGACGAGACCCTCCACGTTATTCCCACCCGCAGTCAGACCCAGGGCATAGCCGCTCTCCTCTCCTACGTGCCTGAACTCCCCCGCTCCCAGGTCATTGGGGCTATGGAGGACTCTATTCAAGATATCCACACCGTCGAAGTCACCACCGCCCACCGAGACACAAAAATGAACGGCAAGTCCGTCTCTCAGGGTCAGGTCATCGGACTTCTCGACGGCGTCCTGACCGCCATCGGCGAACACGTCCATGAAGTCACCCTTCGGACAATCGTCGCTGCCAACCCCGGCTCCGGCCATGTCGTCACCCTCTATTGGGGTGGCGACGTTCAAGAACCCCAAGCTCAGACCGCCGCCCGGCAACTCGAATCCGCCCTCCCAGGCGTCGAAGTCGAGCCCGTATTCGGCGGTCAACCCTTCTACCACTATATCGCCTCCATAGAATAGGAATTTATCATGACCATTCGAATCGTCACTGACAGCACCTCCGACATCTCCCCCGAACTTGCACGCCACTGGGGTATCACCGTTGTCCCCGCCTACATCAATTTCACCAGCAACGATGGCACCGTTCAGACCTTCAAGGATGGGTTGGAACTATCCACCGATGAGTTCTACGAGCGTCTGCCGAACCAGGACACTCTCCCCACAACCTCTCAGCCTTCTATCCAGGACTTCACTGAAGTCTACGAGCCCCTCGTTGCGGACCCTGCAGACATGGTCGTCTCCATCCACGTTTCCTCCAAGCTCAGCGGCACCTACAATTCTGCTCTACAGGCCAAGCGGGCCCTTCCCAATCCCGCTCAGGTGGAAGTCATTGACTCCCAGTCCGCCTCAATGGCCCTGGGACTCATCGTCCTTGGCGCCGCCAGAGCCCTCCAGGGTGGCGCCGAATTCAAGCAGATTCTCACGGAAGTGGAGGCGTCCGTAACCCAGGTCCGAGGCTTCTTCCTCCTCGACACTCTGGAATATCTCGTCAAGGGTGGACGCATTAGCAAGACCCAGGCATTCCTGGGCAATATGCTCAGCCTCAAACCCATCCTTGCAATCCAGGATGGCGAAGTTCAGAGGTACGACCGCGTCCGCAGCCGCCGAAAGGGGATCCAGCGACTCGTCAGAATTGCCGAGGGACTTGGTGGAATCTCCGAAGGTTTTATCATCCACAACGAGGCTCCCCAGGACGCCGAAGCTCTTTCCAACAATGTCCGGCGCCTCCTCCCCACCGACAGCCCCGAACACATCCCGATAGTCCGTCCCGGTCCCAGCATCGGCGTTCACACCGGACCGGGAATGGTCGGCATCATCGTCCGCACCACCCGCTAAGCCCCGTCTGCCCCCCAATCCGCGCCATATCCCCGTAGGGGCAATCCCTTGTCGTCGCCCACCCCCCTTACCCCTTCACCCACGCGTCAATCCGAGCGCAGCGAAGCCGAGGTATCTCCAAACCCTCCCAAACCGCTCGTTCCTCCGCAGGCAGGCCTCTAAACACCGTCATTCTGGCATTAGGCCGAACCCAGATAATTGCTTCCCCCTCGACGGGGGAAGGTTAGGCTTGTCCTGAGCCTGTCGAAGGGATGGGGGTAATTGGGTGGCAATGAGGCTGACCGGAGGGTTACGCAAAGCTCTCCGATGGCAGGAATCAACTCACCACCCACGATCAACCCAAACCTAAAATACTCCCATCTAGCCGTGGTAAACTTTCCCTGCCATGAAGTCCCGGCGCCACATCCACCCCCTCGAATCCCTCCGCAAAATCCTCCAGCTGGAACAACAAAGAAGCTTCAAGGACAACGCCGTAACCACGGGCTTGGACGACTTCCTCACCCTGTGGAAACCCCAACTCCTGCAATTCCTCCCGAATGCCAAGAAGCTCCTCTCCCACCCTTACGCCCCTATGCCGCCCAGCCAGCGCGTCGAATGGGTAGAATCCTTCCTCACCCTCCTGGATTCCCTAACCACCGCAGATCCCCCCTCCCCCTCTGTCGTACCGGCGAAAGCCGGTATCCAGTCCCCTTCCCTCCCACCTGAGAGCGGCCCCGTCGCTCCCCCATCCCATCAATCACGCAACCGGTCAGACAACCAGTCCAAGAAGGCCTCCCCTCCAAAAACCCCGCCTCTCCCCGATCCCGAGGCCCTCTACAAGCCCGTCACCCACATGAAAGGCGTCGACAAGAAGACCGCCGCCAAGCTCGCCCGCCTCCACGTCCACTCCATCCGAGACCTCCTCTACCACTTCCCTCGCTACCACAAGCCCTACTCCTCCCGCACCAAGATAGCCCGTCTCAAAGTCGGCGATGAAACAACCATATTCGCCAACGTCCTCGAGGCCCGTCAGGTCCGCCTTGGCGCCAGGGGCAAACCCGCCACCCGCGCCGTCGTCGGCGACGACACCGGTACCCTCAACGTCGTCTGGTTCAACCTCGCATATCTAGCCCGTCAGCTCACGCAGGACCGGAAAGTCTCCCTCAGCGGAAAAGTCGATACATTCGGCGGCTCCCTCGTCATGGAAAACCCCGAATACGACATTATCACCAACAACGCCCCCCTCATGAATACCGCCCGTCTCCTCCCCGTCTACCCCCTCACCCGGGAACTCCACGCTCGGACCCTCCGCCGCATCATCTGGAACGTCCTCCGTGCTTTATCCCCCGCCATCCAGGAATTCCTCCCCGCCGACACCATCTCTCGCCTCCAGCTCATGCACCTTCCCAAGGCCGTCGTCCGCGCCCACTTCCCCCGGTCCCCCGAGCAATACGAAGAAGCCCGTGGCCGCCTCGCCTTCGACGAACTCCTCCTCCTCCAGATCTCCGTCCTGCAGCGCCGCCGTCAGTGGAAAGACGAAGCCCGCGGCGCACCCATTGACGCCTGCGCCCCCGCCGTTAATAGCTTCCTCGCATCCCTCCCCTTCACCCTCACCGGCGCCCAGCAGCGCTGCCTCGACGAGACCCTCGCCGACATGGCCGAAGGCGTCCCCTCAATGAACCGTCTCCTTCAGGGTGAGGTCGGTAGCGGCAAGACAGTCGTCGCCCTGGCCGCCCTTCTCGCCGTCGCCTCCATGGGTCTCCAGGGCACCATCATGGTCCCCACCGAAGTCCTCGCCGAGCAGCACTTCAACACCGTCTGCCAGCTCATGGGCCGTCTCCACAACCCCACCCAGGACGATAATCTCATAACTGCCTCCCTCCAACCGGACGGCCCGCCCATCTCCGTCGGACTCGTCACCGGCAGCACCCGTAAGCGACTCCGCGACACCCTCCAGCAACGCGCCGCCAACGGCGATCTCGACATCATCATCGGCACCCATACCCTCATTCAAAACACCATGCAAATCCCGAACCTCGCCCTCTCAGTCGTCGATGAACAGCACCGATTCGGCGTCATGCAGCGCGCCGCCCTCCGCGGCAAGGGCCACACCACTCCCCACGTGCTCATCATGTCCGCCACTCCCATCCCCCGCACCCTCGCCCTCACCCTGTACGGCGACCTGGACATCTCCACCATCGACGAAATGCCCCCCGGACGCACCCCCATCGTCACCCGCCACGTGGAACCTCACAACCGCAACGCCGCTTACGACTTCCTCAGGGAGCAGGTGCAAAAGGGCCGCCAGGCCTTCATCATCTTTCCCCTCATCGAAGAGTCCGAACTCACCGAAGCCAAGGCCGCCGCCCAGGAATTCGAACGCCTCAGCCAGAGCATCTTCCCTGACCTCCGCGTCGGACTCCTCCATGGCCGCCTCCCTTCCCGACAGAAGGACGCCGTCATGACCGCCTTCCACAATCGAGACCTCGACATCCTCGTCTCCACCCCCGTCGTCGAAGTTGGCATAGACGTTCCCAACGCCACCGTCATGATGGTTGAATCCGCCGACCGTTTCGGCCTCGCCCAGCTTCACCAGTTCCGCGGGCGCGTCGGACGCGGCCCGCACAAAAGCTTCTGCCTCCTCCTGGCCGAAGACCCCTCCGACTACGCCCGACAGCGCCTCGAAGCCATTGTGGAGCACAACGACGGCTTCAAACTCGCCGAAATCGACCTCCAGCTTCGCGGCCCCGGCGACCTCTTCGGCACCCGCCAGAGTGGCCTCCCCACCCTCAAAATGGCCCGCCTCGCCGATCGCGACATCCTCATCAACGCCCGCAACGAAGCCGCCCGCATCCTCCACCGCGACCCCCACCTCTCCCACTCCGACCACCAACCCCTCGCCAACGAACTCGCCCGCTACCAGACCCCCGCCACCGCCGAAGTCGCCTAACCCCCCATCCCTTATTCCTGCGAAGGCACGAACTCACTCTTTGCCAACAGCAGATCCATCCCATCCAAATATCCCATCTAATCCCGCCGCGACCCTTAAACCACCCTCCTCTTAATCCCAACTCGCTTGGTTCGCCTCACCCCCCACGCCCCAACATCCCCCAACCCACCCCCCTCCCCATAGCCCCCCAGCTTCCCCCTCTGCTATCATTAGCCCTTACACCACAATCGAAAGACGCAATATGTCCCCCTTCGCCAGAGACCTTATCATCAGTAAAATCGAACGCGCCCTCGAGGCCGCCCGCAGCCAGGGCCTCCTCCCCCTCGACACCATCCCCCCCGTCGAAGTCGAGCGACCCGGCAACCCCAAACACGGCGACTTCGCCACCAGCCTCCCCCTCCGCCTCGCCCGCGCCACCCGCCTAGCCCCCATCCACATCGCCCAGACCCTCGCCGGCCTCATCCCCGCCGACGACCTCGTCGACAACGTCACCGCCGTCCCGCCGGGCTTCCTAAACTTCAGCCTTCGTACCAGCTGGCTCCAGCGGCAGGTCGCGGAAATCCTGGAAGCCGGCGAAAACTTCGGCTCCCTCCAACCCCCAGACCCCTGCAAAATCATGGTCGAATTCGTCAGCGTCAACCCCACCGGCCCCATCCACGTCGGCCACACCCGCGGCGCCGTCCTCGGCAGCGTCCTCTCCGCCGTCCTGCAGGCCGCCGGTCACCACGTTACCCGAGAATACTACGTCAATGATGCTGGCACCCAGATGGACCTCTTCTACTCCTCCGTCTACGCTCGATACATGGAAATCCTCGGTCAGGAAGCCCACCTCTCCGCCGACGGCTACCAGGGCGAATACGTCATCGACCTCGCCCAGGAAATCCGCGACCAGGAGGGTCCCATCTTCGCCATCATGGGAAGCGAGCGCGGCGCCAAGGCCCTCGGTGGCATCGCCCGCGACAAGATGGTCGGCCACATCGAGCAAGACCTGGCCGCCCTCGGCGTCACCTTCGACGTCTGGTTCGCGGAACACACCCTCTACGAAAGCGGCGAATACCAGGAAGCCATCAATCATCTCGATGAAGAAATGCATCTCGCCCGCCGCGACGGCGCCCTGTGGTTCTCCTCCGCCGCCCTCGGCGACGAGCGCGACAATGTCGTCGTCCGCTCCAGCGGCGCCCCAACCTACTTCGCCTCCGACATCGCCTACCACCACAACAAGTTCCTCCGCCGCCACTTCGACACCGTCATCAATATCTGGGGCGCCGACCACCAGGGCCACGTCACCCGCCTCAAGGCGGCCGTAGGCGCCATGGGCGTCGACCCCGACCGCCTCCGGATCCTCATCACCCAGATGGTCACCCTCAAACGCGGCGACGAACTCGTCAAGGCCTCTAAGCGAAGCGGCGACTTCGTCACCCTCAAGGAGCTAGTGGAAGAGGTGGGCGCCGATGCCTGCCGCTACTTCTTCCTCGCCCGTGCCCCCGGTACCCAGATGGACTTCGACCTCGAACTCGCTACCAAAGAGTCCTCGGAAAACCCCGTCTACTACGTCCAATACGCCTACGCCCGCATCTGCGGCATCCTGCAACGCGCCCAGGACCAGGGCCTGCACTGGGACGACTCAGACCTCTCCCTTCTCGAAAACTCCCACGAACACACCCTCATCCGCAAGATGCTGCTGCTCCCGGAGATTGTCGAGAAAATCGCCCACACCTACGAGCCCCACCATCTCCCCCACTACACCCTAGAACTCGCCACCGCCTTCCACAACTTCTACGAAAACTGCCGCGTAATCTCCAACGACCCCGCCGACCACGATCTCACCGCCGCCCGCCTCAAACTCACCGACGCCGCCCGCGTCGCCCTCCACCGCTGCCTGACCCTCATGGGCATGCACGCCCCCACCCACATGTAACCATCCCCCCTTGTTCCTGCGAAGGCAGGAACCCACTCTCTACCCACAGACATAACCCGGTAGGGACGACCGTCTGGTCGCCCTATCCTCCCCTCACGATCATGGTAGGGGCAGGTTTGAAACCTGCCCTCCTCCCTCAATTTCACCTCCCACACGTCGTCTCGAACGCAGCGTAGCGAAGCCGAAGTATCTCGCCCCAGGAACCGCCCATTCACTGCCACCCCACCTACCCCTCCCTTGTTCCTGCGAAGGCAGGAACCCATACCCCTCCCCGGCCAGACTCTCCCTCAGACCGCCAATCTTCCCTTTCCCTCGCATCCCCCAGCTCAAATTGAAGGCACTACTGCCAATTTGTGCGCCCCCACCCACATGTCCATCGAGGCCCTTAATTCCTGCAAGCCTCTCTGTAGGCCTCTGCTAATGTCTCTAAGACTTCCGGTGTTATGTCAGAAATGCCTGTTCCTTGCCCAATTCTATCGGGTGCTATTAAGCGCTCTATGGCCTCGATCGAGTTCGGTGCCAGTCGCTCGAACACGGTGCGATAAACATAAAGGGATGGTTGATCCTTGTAATTGTAGATGGTTACCAAACCTACTTTGCCCGGAATGAATTGTGGCGCCAATGTGCATTGGGTCGGGCCAACAGATGTGAGAAGCTGTACTTTCGGTAAAGCTGTTAATTCTTCTGCCCACTCAATGAGTCTGTCGAAAGTCTGACGGTCTTTACCTACTACATTTTGTACCGAGTTGCGAAATGCGTCAGATCCGTTTGACCGGCTCACGAGTGGCTCGCTACTCGTATTCCTTTTCGCTTCAGAGCGAATTATCTCGCTGAAGTCGAGGCTAGCTCGCTGTGGCAACGCAACAATTGCACCATTTACTTCATATAGACGGATTGTTACTAGATCAATCAATAAGCTGTGCACCGTTAGCTCGTTGAAGTAAGCGACGATTCGGTTGAGTTCTTCGGGGATTTCGTCCAGCGCAAACACTAACCTGAAATTTCCTGCGTCCAGAAACTCTTGCATGGCAGCATTGAATGATCCTGCATCCGATTTTGCTCCAGGATCATTGGACTTTACTGCCTCAAAAATAGACCCGTGTCTCGCGACTTCAAGAGCATTCGAAAGAGGACCCTTTTCAAGGTCCTCCACACTTAAGCCCCGCAACGACGCCGCATACGTAAGAATCTGGGATACTATCGACCTGCGGGCATCGGAGTTCTGGGCCAGTTTCACCTCGATTATTACGGGTCGACCATTGGACTCCACTGCCAGTATATCCGCCGAGCCGTTTTCCAATGGCACCTCAGATCCCAAGACCGTGAGTCCCAGGGAATCGTCTAGCGGCAGTAACTGAGGGTTCTCTTCAATTAACCTGTGAAGGGCGGCTTCATTTTCAAATGCCTGATGGGGATGCGAACCCCACACTCGCCCTTTCTTAATCCATATCCTATTCATCCGTTACCCTCAATTCTTCCACCGCCCTTATGCGATACTCGGCCCCCTTTTAGGAAGCCCCCTACCCCACCTCCACCCCATCCCCCAACCCCACTTCGCCCCCCTCGACCACTCGCGTCAAAACCCCCCGTCGCTGGTCCAGTGTCTCCCTCAGCCCCGCCCGAATCTCATCCATCCGGCTGCACGGCTCGCACAACCCCGTCACCTCCAACACCACATCCTCCCCCAGCCTTACCTGCGCACCCACGTGAAGCCCGTGAATCGCCAGCCCCTCGATAGTCACATTCTCCCGGATAGTCCCCGGACTCAACGATAGCCCGTCCAGAATCTCCTTCTCCATCAGTAGAATCTGCCGCAAACTGTTCACGTTCCTGTGCCGGTCCCCCTCCAGCCCCCCGGATGCCACCGTCACACGCTCCCTCGACGACATCGGCTCCCGGTGCCCAACGCACACCTGCAAAGACACAACCTTTCCCTGCTCCATATCTAACGCCTCCTATTCCTGTCTGCTTTTGACGAATACCCCGCACTCCATTCCCGCGCTCTCACATGTCGTTCCGAGCGCAGCCCAGCGGAGCCGAGTAATCCTCCCGGAAGCCACCCGACTCCCCCGTTCCCCCTTTCCTCACCCTCCCTCTTCACGGAGGAAGGATTGGCCTGCCCTGGTTATGTCGAAGGGATTGGGGTGTTTCCCTACGACGGACCAACCCGGCCATTGATCCACCCGACAGGGGCGATTCAGGGACCGCCCCTCTTCTCCCAACCACTGTTCCTCCATCGGGGCGACTCTCCAGTCGCCCCCGCCCAAAGCCCTAGGCTTGGGCCTCCTCCCGCTGACTCTCCTGAATCACCCGCTGCCCTATAACCGGCGGAACACCCTCGTAATGGCTGAACTCCATCGTGAAGCTCGCCCTGCCCTGCGTCAAAGACCGCAGGTCCGTCGAATACCGCAGCACCTCCGCCCGGGGCGCCTCCGCTTCGATTATCGTCCCGCCGCTCTCCGGAATCATCCCCACAACTCTCCCGCGGCGTCCGTTCAAGTCCCCAATTACATCTCCCGTGAAAGTGTCCGGCACGGAAATGGCCAGCTTCATTATCGGCTCCAGAAGCATCGGATTTCCGTCCGTCATCCCCTGTCGGAACGCATACGATCCCGCAATCTCAAAGCTGATGCCGGACGAGTCCACGTCGTGGTAGCTCCCGTCGTACAACACCGCCCTCACGTCCACCACCGGGAACCCCGCCAGCGCCCCCGCGCTCATCGCCTTCACCACACCCTTCTCCACCGACGAAATATACTCCCTCGGCACCGCCCCGCCGGTGATCTCGCTGTCAAACTCAAACCCGGAGTCCCTGTCCCCCGGCTCCAGACGAAGCAGCACGTGCCCGTACTGGCCGTGCCCACCCGTCTGCTTCTTGTGCTTGTATTCCGCACGCGACACCACCGTAATCGTCTCCCGGTACGGTACCTTCGGCAGCTGCAACACCAGTTCCGTCCCAAACTTCCGCTTTATCCGGTCAACCGTCGTATCCAGGTGTACGTCCCCCGCCCCCGTTAGCAGCGTCTCGTTCGTAGAAGGCTCCCGCGATAGCTTTAGGCTTGGGTCCTCCTCAACTATTCGCGTCAGCGACGACGACATCTTGTCCAGGTCCGCCTTCGATTTCGGCGAAACCGCCATCGCATAGTGCCCCTCCGGGTACACGATCGGTTCCAGCAACACCGGGATCTCCCGGTCGCACAGCGTGTCGTTCGTCGTGGCCGCCGCCAGCTTCGCCACTGCCCCGATGTCCCCGGGCCCCACCTCGGCCGTCGCCTCCTGGTCCTTCCCGCACATCGTGTAAATTTGTCCAATTCGTTCCGACTGCTCCTGGTTCGCGTCCCATACCTCTGTGCTTCCCTTCATCACTCCCCCGTAAACCCGGAACAGCGACAGCTTGCCAACGAATGGGTCCGCCGTGGTCTTGAACACCAGCGCCACCAACGGGGCGTCCGGCGTCTGCGCGATCTCGCGAGTCTCCTCCGTCTCCGGCTCCCTCCCCACCACCTCCGCCGAGTCCGGCGATGGCACGTAGTCAATCACCGCCTGCTGCAGCTCCTCCACCCCCATATTCTCGGTGGCCGAACCGCAAAGCACCGGCACAATCTCCCCAGCCAGCACCGCCTTCTTCAGCCCCTCCGTCATCTCCTCCGTCGTCAGTTCCTCCCCCTCCAGGTACTTCGTCGCCAGATCATCGTCGCTCTCCGCCACAGACTCCACAAGCCGCTCCCTCGCCGCCTCCACAAAGTCCTCCATCCCCTCCGGCGCCTCCGCTTTGGCGTCAAGCAGGTCCACCACCCCCTTGAAGTCCTGTGCTGCCCCAATCGGCACGTTCAATGGCACGCACTCCCGCCCGAACGCCGCCTGTATGCTGTCCAGCGTCCGCTGGAACTCTGCGTTGTCCCTGTCCATCTTGTTGATGAAGATAATCCTCGGAAGGTCTCGCTCCTGGCACGTGTTCCAGGATGTCTCCGTCCCCACCTCGACGCCCGCAATGGCGCTCACCAGTATGACCGCACCCTCCACAACCCTCAGGCTGGAGACCACCTCTCCCCGGAAATCGTCGTATCCCGGCGTGTCCAGGAAGTTAATCTTGTGGCCTTTCGTAAGGCACGGAATTATGGAAGCCTGCACGCTGGAAGCCCGCTTCACCTCCTCCGCCTCGTAGTCCGACACCGTGTTCCCGCTCTCTACCTTGCCCATCCTGTTGATAGCCTTGGTGTTGAACAGCAACGCCTCCGCCAGGCTTGTCTTGCCTGCTCCGCTGTGCGAAAGCAGGGCCGCATTCCTTATCTTGTCAATCTTTACAGATGCCATCTACGTATTACCTCTACAGATAGGAGATTCCAGAGCATTGATGGCCATTGTATTCAAAACCCGTCCCTCCCGCAACGCCGCCCCATCCCCCTCCCTCACCTGATATCCTACCCCACAAATAAAACCCAATCCCCTCCACGCCATGAAGAGAATCCTCGCCCTCATAACCGTCGCCTTCTTCCTCCTGCTTATCAGCCAGGGCGGACACAGCCATACCCCCACCTACCTCGCCGCCGCCCCTCATCGATGGAGCCTCCTCCAGTGGGAAGCCTCCCACTTCCTCGACAAATGGTGGCACCGCACCGTCCAGGCCATCCCCTGGTACGAACCTCCCCTACCCCCCGAACAAGCCGCCAGCCGCTTCTTCGAACTCACCGATGAGATCGAACGACTTCAGGTCGACCCCGGCCACCTCGATGACGACCTCCACGTCACCCTCCGCGACCTCCAGTCCCGGCGCGACCACATAAAGCCCGTCGCCGAAGAGTATCTCGAGGGCGAAATAAGCCTCGTCCTCGCCGATGAAGGATTCACCTCCCGCCTTGGCCTCATCTGGCCTCCTGTCGACATCGCCCTCCTCGATCCCCCCTCCGTCCTCATCACCTCTCCCAGGCACACCATCGAACGACAGCGAGACCACATCCTCGAACCCAACCTGGACATCCCTACTCGTGAGGCACTGGAAGAGAAACTCCTTCATGAGCAGGGCCTTTCCGCCCTCGTCTCCAACATTGGCGGCATTGCCACCTATCCCGCCATGGTCGTCATCGATAGAGGACTCCGACGCGCCGTCGACATCGCCGCCCACGAGTGGCTCCACCACTACTGGTTTTTCCGACCCCTCGGTCAGAACTACGCCCGCGATCCCGACACTACCATCCTCAACGAGTCCGCCGCCAACCTCGCCGGCGACGAAATCGCCCGGAGGGTCCTGGACGTCATCGCCCCTCAACCGCCCAGGCCCACGCCCCCTCCGACCACTACCACCGCCGGCAGCACCTCCGAACCCGCCTTCAGTTTCCGCGAAACCATGCGCGAAACTCGCCTCCGTGTCGATGATCTCCTCGCCGAAGGCCAGGTGGAAGAAGCCGAGGCGTATATGGAAAGCCAACGCCGGCTCTTCCTGGACAACGGCTACTACATCCGAAAGCTGAACCAGGCCTACTTCGCCTTCCACGGCACCTACGCCGACAGCGCCGCCTCCGTCAGCCCCATCTACGACGAACTACTCCAGTTTCGCGCCACCCTCCCCACCGTGGGCGACTTCATCCGCGAAATCGCCAAATTCTCCAGCTACGCCCAATTCAAAGCCCACCTCCAAACCCTCTCTCACCCTTGACCCCACCCACAAAACCGCCTCTTTCCGCCCGTCATTCTGGCGAACGCCGGAATCCAGTCTTTCCCCTCTCCAAAAAGTTGTTGCCCACGACCCTAACTGCTAACATTGACCCTATGAATACCCATACCGCAATCCTCCCCAAGACCTGCCAGGTCGCCCTCAAGGAATGGGCCGCCTTCGTCGCCGCCCTCCAGCAGGGCGGCCAGCTCCTTCTCCTGCGCAAGGGTGGCATCCGCGAAGCTGGTAAGAAATTCGTCCCCGCCCATCCATCCTTTCTCCTTTTCCCCACCTACGAGCACCAGAAGCCGGAACTCCTCAAGCCTCCCTTCCGGCACAACGTCGCCACCCCCACCAACGGCGCCAGGCCCGAAACCGTCACCCTCACCCATTGGGCCCTGCTTCACGAGGCCATTCAATTAACCGAAGAAGGCGCCCTGCAAAGCATCGCCCCCTTCCACATCTGGGCGGACGACTACGCCCAAAAGCGCCTCCGCTGGAAGCCCCGCCAACCCCTCTGGCTCCTCCTGCTGCGCGTATACCGCCTCGGTCCCAGTCAGACCATCCCATACCTCCCGGCCTACGGCGGCTGCAAGTCTTGGACAGACCTCGAGGATCCCGTCCCCCTCGGCGAACTCACCCCGGTCATGCCCCAAGACGAATTCGATGACGCCGTTGCCCGTATCAAGAACGCCTTCGACACCGCGACAACCCCCCTGGTCGTCCCCATTCCGTGAAATACCGTCGCCTCCCCAGGACCGACCTCACCCTCTCTGAAGTTGGCTTCGGCCTGTGGACCGTCGCCACCGACGTCTGCGGCAAAATCGACGAGTTTGATGGCGTCCGCCTCCTCCAGGAAGCCGCCGATCTCGGCGTCACTTTCTTCGACACCGCCGACTGCTACGGGGACGGTTACGGCGAAGAGATCATATTCAAGGCCCTTCCCAGGATGCGCCATGATATCGTTATAGCCACCAAGGTCGGATATGATTTCTATGGTTACCTGCTCAGAAAAAACCCGCTCAGTATGGGTCAAGAGGCCCATCCCCAATGTTTTGATCCCGACTTCATCCGCTACGCCTGCGAACAGAGCCTTCGTCGTCTCCACACCGACTATATTGACCTCTATCAGCTTCATGACCCCGGCATGGAAACCCTCGAAAGGGACGAGGTCTTCGAGACCCTCGAACAGCTCGTCAAAGAGGGCAAGATCCGCTACTACGCCGTCGCCTTGGGCCCAGACCGCGAAGGCCCAGAAAAAGGCACAGCCGCCATGCGATACCGTGATGTCAGCGCTCTGCAGATCAGCTATAATATGTTCGAACGGGAACCGGCCCGTAGCCTGATGGCTGTCGCCGACGAACTCGGTGTTGGCCTCATATCTCGGAATCCCCTCGCCTCCGATGTCCGCGCTACAGTCAATCCTGCCCGCTTCCTCGCTGAAGACACCGGCCGCACCCTGGCCCAGAGTGCCGTCGCATTCTGTCTCGCCCAACCCTCTATATCCTCCGTTCTTCCCGATTTCACCAACCTTCAACTGCTTCAGGAATACGCCGCCGCCGCCCATGTCCCGCCTCTCTCGGATGAGGAATTGGAAACGCTGGCGGAATTCTGGCGTGAAGGCTGTAATCTTGAACAACCCGTTCATGCCCTTGTGGAGGACGAATAAAGGCGCCAATGCTTACATTCGCACTCCTTGGACTGCCCAAGTCAATTCCCGATTATCATGCCTTTAACGTGCCCATTTTCCCTTGACAATGTCTTTTTTTACGTGTTACGATGCACCGGCTTACAGGCACAGACCGTTCGTCTCGGAGATGAGCCGACCATTCCCAACCACAAGACGCGGCGACGTATCAGGCACGCTAGTTGCGTGGGCACCCTAGCCTACCTGCAACTGCCACGTCTTTAGCCAAGACCAACATAATATAGTAAATCGGAGGAGGTTAGATGAGTCGCTTCCTGGGGTCTAGATTAACCATTGTAGGACTGCTAGTTTCAATCCTGGTCGTAGCTATAGGCGTATCTGCCGTAATGGGCGCCGGATCTGGCGCAAATAGCGGCTCGAGTGATGGCGCAAACCCTGTTGTTCAGGCGAGCCCGCTGTACAGTATCGTTGAAGAATGTGCAGGCTCCGCTAACTTCGACGTCTACGGCGCCGGTTGGGAAGCGAACGACGTTGTCCTCATTACCCTCGTTACTGACTACGGGCGCCTCTTCGTTGGCGCAGGCTTCCCCGGCGCCTCCGGCGCCTTCCACGACGCAGTGACGGCTCCTGTCTCCGCTTGCGGTGTTGCTACCATTGAAGCCAAGGGCTTCAGCGGCTCTGCCAATGGCGCGGCCTCCGTCGTAGCTGAAAAGCCTGAATAGTTCCTGAGCCTCCTCGGCTCTCGACCTATGGCCGTCCGGACGCCCATCCGGCCGGCGACCATCAGTGAAGAACTTAAAGCAATCACCTCCGCAGAGGTGATTGCTTTATTAATTGTCCACATTTACCCTCTCAATCCCCCCTTCATCCACCTAATTCAATGATTAGAAGCTTTAACGGATTCACTCCATCCATACACCCTAGCGCCTTCGTCAGCGAGGCCGCCTACATCGTCGGTAACGTCACAATAGGCGAAAACTCCAGCGTCTGGCCCGGTGCCGTCCTCCGCGGCGACTACGGCCGCATCACAGTCGGGCGCAACACCAATATCCAGGACAACTGCGTCCTGCACGCCGACGACTACCTTGAAGTCGGCGACAACGTTGTCGTCACCCACGGCGCCGTTCTTCACTGCCACAGCGTGGGCAACAACGTCATGATTGGCGTCAACGCCGTCCTCCTCGAAAACGCTGAAATCGCAGACAACTGCTTCATCGGCGCCGGATCCGTCGTCCTGGCCGACACCCGCGTCCCTCCCAATTCCGTCGTCGTCGGCGTCCCGGGCAAGATCCGCCCGATAAAGGACGAACTGCTCAAGGTCATTCAAGACGGCGCCGCCATGTACAGGCGGAACGCCCAACGATTCATCCTAGCTGGCTTGGGCCAGGTTCTTAGCGAAGATTAGCCCCCGAATCCCTTCCCCGTTGCAGAGGTAAACCGAGATGGGCAAAGCTACCCATACCTGGTTCCTGCGAAGGTAGGAACCCACCCTTAACCTATGTCCCGATTCCCCTTAGGGCCGTCCCCTCCGCCCCCGACACCTGCCCGTCATTCCTGGGATCAACCCCCCCCCCCCCGCCCCCTAAAGCCCAAACTCCCTCGCGCACTCCGCAAACCCCTCCATCGCCCCCTCAAGCACCCGGTCCTCCACGCAGTACGACAGTCGGAAATGGCCCGGAGACCCAAACCCCACCCCGGGTACCGTCAGAACCCGCTTCCTCTGCAATGCCCCCACAAACTCCACGTCGTCCTCTATTGGCGACTTCGGGAACATGTAAAATGCCCCCTGCGGCTTCACCACCTCATACCCCATCCCCGTGAGCTCCCCGTACAGATAATCACGCTTCCGCTCATACACCGAAGCATCCACCGACACCCCCTGCAACCCCCGCAGCGCATGTTGCATCACCGCCGGCCCGTTCACAAACCCCAGGCTCCGGTTCCAGAAGATCACCCCGTCCAGAAGCAGCCCTCTACCCTCGTACGCCGGATTCACCGCAATATACCCGATCCGCTCCCCCGGAACTGCAAGGTCCTTGGAGTGGGAATGCACCGCCACGCTTGCGTGATGATGCCCGAAGATGTGGGGATACATCAGCCCGTCAAATATGATCCGGCGGTACGGCTCGTCGCTCAACAGAAAGATCTCCGTCCCAAGCTCCCGCTCCTTCCGTCCCAGCAGCTCCCCAATACCTCTCACCACCCCCTCCTGGTACAGCGCCCCTGAAGGATTGTTGGGCGAATTCACCAGCACCGCCCGCGTCCTTGAAGTTATCAGCCCCTCCAGCGCCTCCACGTCCGGAATGAACGCATCATCCGTCGGCGCTACCACCGGCCTTCCCTGATGGTTCTCTATATAGAAGGTAAACTCCCCAAAGAACGGCGCGAATATGACAACCTCGTCCCCTGGATTAAGGATCGACTCGAAAATCACGTTCAGCGCCCCTGCCGCCCCGCACGTCATCACTATCTCGTTGGCGCTGAAAGCAAATCCCGTCTCCTCCGAAAGTGACTCCGCGATGGCCGCCCTCGTGTCCACGTATCCCGCGTTTGGCATGTACCGGTGAAGTCCCGGCATCTCCGACTCCGCCATCCGACGCATCTCCGCAACCAGCTCCTCGGGTGGCTCCATCACCGGGTTCCCCAGCGAAAGGTCGTACACGTTCTCCGCCCCGTGCTCCCGCATCAACTCCGCCCCAACCTCAAACATTCGTCGGATCCAGCCCCCCTCCTCCATGGCCCGCAAAGTCCTCTTCGATACCGCCATTCTCACTCCTGGAACTCCAAAGATTGCCCCGAATATACTTCCCCTCTTTCCCACTGTCCACCGCCGCCCCATAATTCCTTCACCCCCTCCGTTGACGATATCCAACCCCCATGCTAGTCTATCCCCATCCAAATACACCCGACGGGAGCCTGGTTTCACAGGCTGAGAGGCCCTCCTGTAGGGCGACCGTTTGAACCTGAACCGGGTCATGCCGGCGTAGGGACGAAGGTTCCCCTCTCTCAGCCCCTTGCCTTGCACCCGTCGAGTCTCTGAGGCGCATTTATGGAAGACCAGCTGACCATCGCAGGCAAGACCTTTCCCTCCCGTTTGATCCTTGGCACCGGCAAGTACCGCACCATGGAAGACATGGTCAACGCCGTTGAGGCATCCGGAACCGGGATGATTACCGTAGCCATCCGACGCCTGGACCTCGACAACCCCAACGAGAAGACCATTCTCGACTACCTGGACTGGAACGTCTACGACGTTCTTCCCAACACCGCCGGTTGTCAGACGATGGAGGAAGCCATATTCATCGCAAAACTGGGGCGCTCCGTCACCGGCTCCAACTGGGTGAAGCTTGAGGTAATCCCGGATCCCAAATACCTCTTTCCGGACCCCTCTCAGACCCTCAAAGCCGCCGAACAGCTCGTTAATGAAGGCTTTGTAGTTCTACCATACATCCACGCAGACCCCGTCTTGGCCCACCAGCTCCAGGAGGTCGGCTGCGCCACCGTCATGCCATTGGGCTCCGCCATCGGCTCCGGCCAGGGTATTCACACCACGGAGGAAATCCGAATAATCATCGAACAGGCCCGCGTTCCCGTTGTCGTCGACGCCGGACTCGGCGTCCCCTCCGAGGCTTCCCAGGCCCTCGAAATGGGCGCTGATGCGGTACTCGTCAACACTGCCATCGCTCAGGCCAGTGATCCCGTCCTCATGGCAACCGCCTTCCGCCAGGGTGTGGAAGCTGGCCGAAACGCCTACATCGCAGGCCGCATCTCTCGCCGGCTATATGCCTCTGCCAGCAGCCCCACCCAGGACGTCCCCCAGCCCGTCAGCACCTCGTAGTCGAATGCCCAGGCCGATCCTCCCCAATCCGGCTCTCTGCCTGGTCACAGACCGCCGACTATGTCAGGACGTTGCAATGCTTCAGAAGATAACCATGGCTGTCGAAGGTGGAGTGGACCTCGTCCAGCTACGCGAAAAAGACCTCCCCGGACGTTTACTTCTGGACTTGGCGATAAGCATTCGACGCGCCATTGCCGGCCGCGCTCTGCTCGTCATCAACGAGCGAGTGGACGTCGCTATCCTCTCCAAAGCCGATGGCGTTCACCTCGGCGAAAATGCCCTCACCCCCACCGATGTCCGCTCCCTGGTTGGTGACGAATTGCTCATTGGCCGCTCTGTCCACGATCCCGAGGGCGCCTTCGAGGCCCAACGTCAGGGCGCCGACTACCTCATCGCCGGCCCCCTCTTCCCCACTCGCACCCATCCCGTCGAGACTCCCCAGGGACTTTCCCTCATCGAGAACATCTCAACCGAACTTCACGTCCCCCACCTCGGTATCGGTGGAATCAACTCCCGGAATGCCGCTTCAGTCATTCAGGCTGGCGCATCCGGCATAGCCGTTATCAGCGCCATTTTGGACTCACCTTACCCGGACGAAGCAGCGCGCGACCTCAAGCAGCAAATTCTCAGCGCATACGGCAACCAGCAAGGAGCGGCGGCATGATTTGCCTCACGATCAACGGCAAACCCAAAGAACTCCCAGCCCCCACTGGCCTCGTCGAATATCTGGAGAGTCTCGAAATCTCCACCCAATTCATCGCCGTAGGCTACAACGGTGAGGTCATCGAAAAAGACAACTTCCCCCGGATTACCCTCTCCGACGGTGATGTCGTGGAAATAGTCCGCCCCGTTGGTGGCGGCTAGGGCGTTACCTCAATAGGGTTCTTCCCAGCTTCACGAACTTCCCCGATAACCACGGACCCTTCAACTCCCTGCGCCTCCAGCTCCCTTAGCAGGTCGTCCTTCCGGCCCTCCGCCACCGAAATCAACAGCCCCCCCGAAGTCTGAGCGTCGCACAGCAGCAGCTTCTGGTTCTGAGTAGTCTCGGGATCCCACGACACCTGGCTACCCACACCCTCCAGGTTCCTATGCGTGCCTCCCGGTGCCACCCCGGACTCCAACAATTCCCAAGCCCCCTCAATCACCGGCACCTTGGAAAATGACACCCTTGCCCTGGTCCCGCTTGCAGCCATCATTCCTCGCAGGTGCCCCACCAGCCCGAACCCCGTCACGTCCGTCGCCGAATTCACCCCCACTTTCATCATCGCCCTCGAGGCCGCGGCGTTCAACGTAGACATCACCCTCACTCCCTCTTCCAGAACCTCCGGTGACACCACTCCCTGCTTCCCCGCTGTCGTGATAATCCCCGTCCCCAATGGCTTCGTAAGCACCAGCACGTCCCCCGCCCGCGCCCCCGCGTTCGTCACCTGCTGGTCCGGTTCAACCAGCCCAAACACCGCCAGCCCATACTTCGGCTCCTGGTCGTCCACCGTGTGTCCACCCGCAATCAGGCACCCCGCCTCCTGCGCCTTCGTATAACCGCCCCGCATAATCTCCGACAGTATCTCTTTCGGCAGGTCCGCCGGAAACCCCACGATGTTCAATGCCATCAGTGGCGTTCCTCCCATCGCGTATACGTCGCTGAACGAATTCGCCGCCGCCACCGCCCCGTACGAAAACGCGTCGTCCACTACCGGCGGAAAGAAGTCCACCGTGAATATCAGCGCCTGCTTGTCATTCAGCTTGTAAACCGCCGCGTCGTCCCCAGACTCGAACCCCACAAGCAGATTCTCGTCCGAGAACTTTGGTAGCTTCTCCAAGACCTGCACCAGGTCTTCATGACTGAATTTGGAAGCTCAACCCGCGCAGTTGGCCAGCGATGTTAGACGAACGGCTTCTTCCTGCATCATCAACTCCTCAATCTCAAACTACGCCGATTATACCACTCCCCCGCCACGTTCCTGCGAAGGGAGACCCTTGCACAACCCATTCGCGAGTTCCTCAAAACCTCTTCCCCCCCATGATGGGGGAAGATTGAGCCTGTCCTGAGCCTGTCGAAGGGATGGGGGTGATTCGGCGGTGCTAAGGGGGCAGGCTGTAGTTATGCAAAGGTCTCCGAAGACAGGAACCCGTGCCTGACCTACACCTCGCTCCCATTTGCCCGGCTGCTCCTCCTCGCTCCCCCCTTTGTTCCTGCGAAGGCAGGGACCCACTCTCTGCCCCCATCTAAACCCTCCATAGCCTATTACGGTCTCTTCGCGGTGTTCGCCCACCTACGAACCTGTACCTCTATTGAGGCGAACCAACCGGAGGTGGTACAATTTCCAAGGCTCAAACAAGCCCCGCTGGCGCCATTCCCGAGTAGCTCAGTTGGTAGAGCAAGCGGCTGTTAACCGCTGGGTCGCAGGTTCGAGTCCTGCCTCGGGAGCCTTTCCCTACCCATCCTCACCTCCGGTGAAGTGCGCCCGCTGCATCCCCTTTCCCTACCGGTCCCCCACCCCTAGGTTCCGCTCTATCCGGCGGCTCACGTACGACATCGTGTACGTGAATATCCAGAATACTATCCCCACAAACAGGAATATCTCCGGCGCCGACCCCTGAAACTCCACCCTCCCCTCCACCGCCTTCCGCGCGATGTTCACTATGTCCAGCATCCCGATGATGTACACCAGGCTCGTGTCCTTGAACAGGCTGATGAACTGACCCACAATCGCCGGAATCACGTTCCGTATCGCCTGTGGCAGCGAAATGAAAAGCGTCGTCTGCCAGCTCGGCAGCCCCAAAGCCCTCGCCGCCTCCGCCTGTCCCGGATGCAGTGCCTGCAACCCTCCCCGTATGTTCTCCGCCATGTACGCCGAACTGAACAGCGTGATAACAACTCCTGCATTGAACAGGTCATTCCTCGGGAACGTTGCCGGGAACGCCAGCGGCACCAGGTGCTGCGACATGAACAGCAGCGTTATGAGCGGCACCCCCCGGAACACCTCGATGAACACCACGCACAGCCACTTCACCACCGGCAGGTGACTCCGCCTTCCCAAAGCAAGCAGAATTCCGATGGGCAAGCTCAGCACAATCCCCGCCAGCGCCAGGATCAGGTTCAATTGCAGCCCCGACCACTGTCTGCTGTCCACCGTTCGAATGCCAAGGAACGAGGCGCCCTGCAACATCAGTAGCGATAATATAAACACCACTATGCTCAGGATAATTACCCACTTCACAGTCCCGAACCGCGTGAACCGCGCCAGAGCCCAACCTCCCCCCATGCTCGCCACATTGGCTGCCAGCAGCAGCCTTACGTCCATACCCATCCTCTCGAAGCTGTAAGGCAGCAGCGCCAGAAGCAAGCAGGCCCCAACCGTAATCAGCGCCAGGTTGCGTATCAGCTTGGACCCGGCAACTCCCCATCCCATTCCCATCAGGAACGTCACCATCAACAGGCTGATCTGCGGTCTCCAGAAGCAGTCGTTGCCCGGACATGCCTGGTCGCTGTTGTAATTCCCAATCAGGAACCGCCCGCCCACGTTCGCCACCACCGCCCAGTCCGCCTCGAAGAACACCCATCGAATCGCGAACCACAAGAAGAAGACAAGTACAATGCCTACCGCTACGGTCAGAGAGGTGTTAAACCAGCCGTCAAACAAGTTGGCGCGCGCCCAACCCACTGCTCCCCTCTCCAGTGGCGGAGGCGGAAGCGCGGGCGGCGGGTTCGTCCCGTTTGTCTGCTTAGTCGTCAACGTCTTCTCTCATAGCTTATATGACGATTGTACATATTCCCGATGAACGACCACGTCAAGCTCATCGCCAGGTACGACAGCATTATCAGGATGAATATGGAGATTGCCGGCTCCCTCTGCGTCATGGTGATGCCGACGCCCGTCAATTCCGGGAAACCCACGGCGCCTCCCAGGCTGCTGTTCTTCGTCAGGTTCAGGTACTGGCTGATCAGCGGCGGAATTATCACTCGCAAAGCCTGTGGGAATATCACCGACCGAAGAGCTCCCATCGGCGTCAGCCCCAACGCTAGTCCCGCCTCTACCTGTCCCTTGCCGACGGACTGAATCCCGCCCCTCACTATCTCCGCAATGAACGATGCGGTATACATAACCAGCCCCGCCAGCACCACCAGCATCCCTGCCCTCAGAGTGATGCCGCCAGCAATCCTCCCGAACCGCCCCTCTGGGCCGGGCGAAGTCCATTCCATCGGCGATGTTCCCGTTACCACCGTGAGAATCACCCAGGACCCAATTATCGCCCCCAACGCCACTGCCCAGCCAGCCAGCACCGGATGAGTCACCCCACCGGCCTCAAGTTCCCTCTGAGCCAGTCTCCGATTGAGCAGGATCCCCCCCACAATCCCCGAAATCGCCACCGCCAGCCATATCAATAGAATCGGCATGCTCCCAACCCCCGATGGCCCTGGCAGGGAAATCCCGCTGTTGTTCACGTATAGCGAGTCGAAAAGCACGATTCCGTCACGTACCGGAGGCAACGCGAGGATGATGAAGAACCAGAACAGCAATTGCACCAGCAACGGCACGTTCCTGAAGAACTCCACGTAAATCAGGGCCAGCTTTGACACCAACCAGTTATTCGAAAGCCGAGCCACCCCAATGAGAATCCCCAGTATCGTAGACAATATGATCCCGAACACCGCGATTACCAGGGTATTAACAGCCGCCACCACCAGGGCGTACAGGTACGAATTCGACGGGTCGTAGGGGATGAAGTGCTCCCCTATGGGCGTTTGATATTCGGTGTCGAGAAAACCGAACCCAAAGGGGATGTTCCGGGAGTCGATGGCCAGGCCGATGTTTGTAATGAACCAGAGGACCAGCGCCACCGCCGCAACCCCGGACACTATCTGGAGCGTCCACTGAACAATTCGGGCGTGCCTCCATACAGGCACCCCCTCGTATGTTAAGTTGCGCAGAAATGACGGCATATTCATTGGCTCTCAGGCCGAAATATAGGGCCTATTCCCACTCCAGTCAACAACAAAGGAAAGAGCCGCCACTCGGCGGCTCTTTCCAAGACTGTTTCTCTTTGTCGAACGGTTCTGTCGTTCGGGTTCAACCTACCGTAGAGGCGCGGAGTAAATCTGGCCGCCCTTCGGGCAGTGGGTGCACGGTGCGTCGTTCCACAGGGCATTCCTGCTTCCGTCTCGTACCAGCCCCAATGGCGTCAGATGCCGGTCGAAGATCTGGCCGTAATTCCCTACCTGCGTTATTACGTCCTGGGCCGCCGTCTGCTTCAGGCCCATGGCATCCTGACCGTAACTGCCGGCAAGGCCGAATAGACGGTCAATCGCAGTGTCTCCCGTCGGGGCTGTGGGCACGTTGCTGGAATTGATTCCGAATGCCTCGGCGTAAATCAGCATGGCCATCACGGACTTGACGATGTCATACCACTGCTCGTCACCATGTGGTACCACCGTTCCCAGCGGCTCCTCGGAGATGGTCTCCGGCAGAATCACGTGGGCGCTCGGGTCCGGGAATCCGGAGGCGTTCGCTACCAGGCCCGACTGGTCTGTCGTTAGCGAATCACACTGCCCGGCCAGGTAAGCCTCGTTCGCGCTGGTGTTGTCCTCAAAGGGCACTATAGTCAGGTTCATGTTGTTCTGGGAGTTGAAGTCGTTCAGGTTCAACTCGGTGGTTGTGCCCTTCAGTACGCACACGCTGGCGCCTTCTAATTCTAGCGCACTTGAAATGTTCTCGTTCTTTCGAACTATGAAGCCCTGTCCGTCGTAGAACATGGTCTGTGCGAAATTGCCCCATGTGGCATCTCGCGACGAGGTCCAGGTTGTGTTCCGCGACATCATGTCGACCTCACCCGACTGCATGGACGGGCCACGCTCTGCCGCCGTGGTAGGTCGGAACTCTACCGCGTTGGCATTCCCGAGCACCGCCGCCGCAACCGCGCGGCACAGGTCAACGTCGAAGCCGGTGGTGTTCCCGGCGTCATCCAGGAAACCGAATCCCGCCAGACTGTCGTTGTTCGCGCATACTACCCTTCCCCGCTCCTGTATCGCTTGCAAGCGGCTGCCGGTGGCCTCCTGTGCGGATTCTCCTCCATTGTCCCCTTCGTCTTCGGAGTCCGCGCAGGCGGCAAATACAGCCACCATGGCCGTCAAGACGGCGATAATTATGAATGCCCTTTTGAATATCATCCCTTTCTGTTCCTCCTCTGAAATTTCGCAACTCTCCCTTTGACCATTGCCCAAATTGAGATTGACTTTCATGCAATCGGGATTATACAACATGTGATGTAGAGGTTAAAAGACAATGAGAATACGTGGTTTGCCAATCTGCGCATCTATGGTTCCTGCGACCGCCTCACTTCCGACTGCCACCCGCATCGTCTATTCGCCAGCTGTTAGGGCAACTAATGTGAGAAAATGCAAAATGCCTGCACCATTTAACGGCGTGCGTTACTGGGGACAATGACAACTGGAACTCTGAAACGCAAAAAAGTGGCGACCCGGAGCGGATTCGAACCGCCGATCTCCGCCTTGACAGGGCGGTATGTTAGGCCAACTACACCACCGGGCCGCGTAAGGTCCACCTCAAAATCCTAAGGGCGTCTCTGCTTCCTGTCAACTATCCTTTAACCGCCCAACCACCAAATTCCCTTCAGAGCACCCCATTCCCTTGATCGAGCCAACGGCTCGAAACCTAGAAGCTTCAACCAATCCCGTTGAAGCCGATCGTCACCTCTTCCCCTCTCACTATCACCGGCGTCGTCCGCTCCCCTCCCGTCAACCTCTCCAACTCCGGTATCGCCTCCGGGTGCACCGAAATGTCTATCTCCCTGAAAGCAATGCCACGATTGCCGTAATCGATCTTCACGGCAGTCGAAAATCCACAATCGGGATGCGTGTAGACTACAATTTCAGGTGCTTCAACCTCAGGCATTAAATCAGCCTCCTGGGAGAATTTGTCTGCCTCCATTCTAGCCAAAGAAGCTTCAACATTCAATCACAGACCCTGAGTTCAGGCCGCTCCTCAGTCCAGGTACTTCTCCGGGTTCGCCTGGAACAACTTTCTGCAGCCCGGTGCACAGAAGTAGTAGATGACTTCTTGATACTCGGCCGTGCCCCCTCCCGGGTCTGCCTTATCTACCTCCATCTTGCATATTGGGTCTGCGGCTATCTCAGGTTCACTGTCGCCGCCGAATAATGATCTTAGTTTTCCAATCATGTCAGGGGAACCTCAACCTTCTCAGTCTCAATGAGTTGCTCACCACGCTTACGGAACTGAAGGCCATCGCCATCGCTGCCAGCATCGGGTTGAGTAGACCCACCTCGCCAAAGAAGAACTCCATCCCTTGTGGAACTCCCCCCGTCTGCTGAAATACAGGATACAACACTCCCATTGCCACGGGTACCAGCGCCACGTTGTAGAAAAACGCCCAAAACAGGTTCTGTCGTATTACTCTTAGCGTTCGCGCGCTCAGCTCAAACACCCCCTCCAGACTGCCCAATCCGCTCCCGATTAGGACCACGCCCGCCGTCTCCATCGCCGCGTCCGCCCCGCTTCCCATGGCTATGCTCACGTCCGCCTGGGCAAGTGCCGGCGCGTCGTTTATCCCATCCCCCACCATCGCCACGCACTTCCCCCTGTCCTGCAGCGCCTTCACGTGCTCCGCCTTCTGGTCAGGCAGCACCCCCGCGGTTACCTCTTCTATTCCAAGCGAATCGGCAACAGCCCTCGCTGTCTCCTCCCTGTCCCCGGTGAGAATTCTCACCTCCAGCCCCCTCTGCTTCAGATCGGCAACAGCCGATGCCGCTTCCGGTTTCAGCGTGTCCGATGCTGCAATAATTCCCAGCACCCCCTCCCCGCGGGCAACCCACATCACCGTCTTCCCCTGCCTCGCCAACTCCGAAGCCTCTTCCTCCAACTCTTCCCCCTCGAATCCTTTCATCGCAATAAACTCGCGGTTCCCTAGGAACACCGCCTCCCCGTCAATCTCTGCTTCAACCCCCAATCCTGGGTGTGCTCGAAACCCCGATGCCTCCAGCATTTCAACCCCATCCTCCCGTCCCTTCCGCACCACTGCTTCTGCCAGTGGGTGTTCGGACCCTACCTCCACCGATGCCGCCACCGACAACAATTCTCCCTCTTTCCCATCTATGTACACTAGGTCCGTCACGGACGGTTGACCTCTCGTGAGAGTGCCAGTCTTGTCCATGACTATTGTCGTCACCTGGTGCGCCCGTTCCAGCACCTCCGCGTTTCGTACCAGGATCCCTTCTTCCGCACCCTTGCCAACCCCAACCATTATCGCCGTTGGCGTCGCCAGCCCCAGGGCGCACGGACAGGCAATGATTACCACCGCCACGAATGCCAGAAGCCCATACACCAGCGAGGGCGAAGGACCGAAGATGATCCACGTCAGCAATGCCACCCCGGCCAACACCAGAATCGCCGGCACGAAATACGATGCAACCACGTCCGCCAGCCGTTGAATCGGCGCCTTGGATCCCTGCGCCTCCTCCACCATTGCGATTATCCGGGAGAGCACCGTATCCGCACCCACCTCGGTCGCCTCCATCCTCAGAAATCCAGTTTGATTCATCGTCGCCCCAAAAATCCGGTCCCCCACTCCCTTCTCCGCCGGCAAGCTCTCCCCCGTCATCATCGATTCGTCCACCGATGAGTATCCCTCCAACACAACCCCGTCCACCGGCACCCGCTCCCCCGGACGAATCAACGCCTGGTCCCCCACCGCAACGTCTTCCACCGGCACCCCTATCTCCTTGCCGTTCCTCAACACCCTGGCACGTTCGGGATGCAAACTCATCAACCCGCGAATCGCCGCGGATGTCCTGCGACGTGAACGTGCCTCCAGGTATCGACCCAGCAACACCAAAGCAATGATGATTGCCGCCGTGTCGAAATACACCGCCCGGTCAGAACCCGGCACCACCAGCGCCTCTGAACCAATCGCTCGCAGCAGTACCAGTACCCCGCTGAAGGCATACGCTGTCGACGTCCCCAGTGCAATCAGCGTGTGCATGTTTGCCCGGCCATGCCTCAGCGCCCCGAACCCGGATCGGTAGAATCCGAGACCCGCCCAGAACTGCACCGGTGTTGCAGCTACCCAAAGTAGCAGCAAGTAGTTCGTGCTCTCCATCAGCCCGGGCACCCACGGAAATCCCTCAAAACTCCCCAGGAACAATGCTGTTCCAACAATACCCGCGAAAATCAGCTTCCGGCGCAGCTGTACCAGCTCTTTTTCCCTCGCCTCCTCCGCCATACCGGATTGCTCCGAACCTTCAATTAGGCCCGCCCCATAACCCGCTCCCTCCACCGACCTGACCAGGTCTTCGATAGCTGCAATTCCCGGCGCCATCGAAACCGTTGCCCTCTCCGTAGCCAGGTTCACCGATGCCCTCTCGACCCCTGGGACTCTTCTCAATGCCGACTCCACGTGACCAACGCAGGCCGCGCAGGTCATCCCTTCAATCTTGAGCGCCACATCTCTCATGCCTAGCCCGTAGCCGGCTTGGCTCAGGCTCCTCTCCATCTCCGCCGCCCATTCGTTACCCGGTTCAACCTGCACCGACGCCTCTTCCGTGGCCAGGTTCACGGACGCTTGTAGAATCCCGGGAACCTTCATCAGGGCCTTCTCCACGTTGGATACGCAGGCGGCACAGGTCATCCCACGTATGGGCACCACAACACGCTGCGTATCCTCTCCGGGTGCTGTTGTTGTCTTCGCCATCGCGTCCCCAAACTCGTAAAGGCCTGTCTCCCAATATAGCAACCTTGGCGAGTACAGTCCACGTTCGCCCATTTCCGAACGTCAACCTATGGACTAATCCCTGATGCGCCGGTATAATGGACACCTTGAATTCCAGCGGCAAAACCCTTGACAAAGCGACATCGTATGCTATGATGTATAGTGCTTGCTTTGTCTTATTTAAGTATTAGCCCCTTTTCTTTCGAGCCCTTTAGCGCATCCCCGGCTACCTGTGCGCCCTTTTCGCCTACCCCATCTCATCCCCAGGAGGCACCTGTATGCCTTTGTCCTCTTCTTTGAGCATCAACGGCTCTCCCCCTGAGGTCAAGCAATACTCTCGGATCCCCCAAGTCTTGGATATCCCCCATCTCATCCTTATGCAACTTCAGTCCTTTGAGAGGTTCAAGGGCGAAGGCATTGCTGAGGTCTTCCGCGATATCAGCCCCATCAAGGACTTCACCGAGAATAAATTCGAATTAGAGTTCCTTGATCACTCTTTCAGGGAGCCCAAATATCCCCCGGAGGAGTGTAAGCAAAAGGAAATCACCTACTGCGCCTCCCTATGGATTAAGACCCGGCTCACTACCAAGGAGACGGGCGTCATAAAGGAGCAGGAGATCTTCATGGGGGACATCCCCATCATGACCGATAACGGCACCTTCATCGTCAATGGCGCTGAAAGGGTCGTCGTCAGCCAGTTGGTCCGCTCCCCCGGCGCTTATTTCGTCCTCAACAGGGACATCCCCAGCGACCGCCAGCTCTGCTCAGCAAAGCTCATCCCCTATCGTGGCGCCTGGTTGGAATTCGAAACAAGCGCCAAGAATATCCTCTCCGTAAAGGTTGATAGAAAACGAAAGGTATCCGTTACTATCTTCCTGCGCGCCCTGGGTATCTCCAGAGAAGAGGAGCTTCACGATCTCTTCGACGACGTAGATGTCGGTGAGACTCACAAGTTCATCCGGTCCACCCTCGATAAGGACGTCTACTCCGACGAACGGGAAGGCCAGTTCCGCAAGGACGAAATGACCATGAAGGCCATGTGGGAATGGCTGAAGCCCGGCGAAAAGTACAACCCCCATGAAGCCAGGCTCATCGCCCTTGCACAGCTGGAGTTCTACCGTCGATTGCGTCCCGGTGAGCCCCCCAGCTTGGAAAACGCCTTCAACCTCCTCCGCAGCCTCCTTTTCGACCGCCGCCGATACGACCTCGGTCGCGTCGGTCGCTTCAAGCTCAATGGCCGCCTCAATCTGACCAATGACCCCGAAGACAGGGTGCTTCATCGCTCGGACCTCATCGCCATGATCCGCACAATCATCGAACTCAACAACGGCATCGGTCGCCCAGACGATATCGACCATCTCGGCAATCGTCGCGTGCGCGGTGTCGGCGAACTCGTCCAGAACCAGATGCGCATTGGGCTCCTCCGCATGGAACGCATGGTCAAGGAGCGCATGGCCCAGACCGATCCCGACCAAGCCACTCCCCAGGCCCTAGTCAATATCCGCCCCGTCGTGGCCTCCGTCCGGGAATTTTTTGGCGGCTCTCAGCTCTCCCAGTTTATGGACCAGACCAATCCCCTCGCCGAGCTCACCCACAAGCGCCGCCTCTCCGCTCTCGGCCCCGGAGGCCTCTCCCGTGAGCGCGCCGGCTTCGACGTTCGAGACGTCCACTTCTCCCACTATGGCCGTATCTGCCCCATCGAGACCCCGGAAGGCCCTAACATCGGCCTTCTCAGTTCTCTCGCCAGCTACGCCCGCATCAACTCCTTCGGCTTCATAGAGTCTCCCTGTCGCCGTGTGCTCAATACCTTCTCTAGCACAGATCCCGATATCCTTGGCCGTACCGTTACGGAAGACGTGCTCGATGAAGACGGCAACCACCTCGTTTCCTGGCATTCGGAATCCGGCAAGCTCTTCCACCTCGGCGTCAACAACGTTACCAATGAAGAGGGCCGCGTGACCTCCCAGGCGCGGAAGATTATCGGCGCCACCCCCTTCGAAATCCTCTCCGAACTGCCCGACCGCGAAATCGCCGTCAAGCCCTACGTGTCTACACAGGACGACGACATCATCTATCTCTCCGCAGACCGGGAGGAGAGCAACGTGGTCGCTCAGGCAAACGCTGCCCTCGACAAGAAGAACCAGTTCGTTGGCGATCGTGTCGAAGTACGCATCGGCGACGCTTACGCCGAAGAAACCCCCGAACGCGTCGACTTCATGGACGTTTCCCCCATGCAGATCATGAGCGTCTCCGCCTCCCTCATCCCCTTCCTTGAGCACGACGACGCCAACCGCGCTCTCATGGGTTCGAATATGCAACGCCAGGCTGTTCCTCTCCTTAGGCCCCAGGCCCCCCTCATCGGCACCGGTATCGAAGGACGCGTCGCCCAGGATAGCGGTCAGGTAATCCTGTCAAAGGCTTCCGGCGTCGTTACTTCTGTCAACGGCGGCGCTGTCGAAATTCGCGACAAGGGCGGGGAGGAACACAAGCACCAGATTATCAAGTTCTCCCGCACCAACCAGGGCACCTGCTTCAACCAGAGGCCCATCGTTCAGAAGGGCCAGCGCATCAGGGAAGGCGAGGTCCTCGCCGACAGTTCCTCCACCGAAAATGGCGACCTCGCCCTCGGCCAGAACGTCCTGGTAGCCTTCATGAGTTGGGAAGGATACAACTATGAGGACGCCATCATCCTCAGTGAAAACCTCGTCAAGAACGATTTCTTCACCTCCATCCACATCGAAAAGCACGAAATGGAGGCCCGGGAAACCAAGCTCGGCCCCGAAGAAATTACCCAGGATATCCCCAACGTCGGTGAAGAGAATCTGCGCGACCTAGACGAACGCGGTATCATCTCCATCGGCGCCGAGGTCGGTCCCGGCGATATCCTCGTAGGCAAAGTTACTCCCAAGGGAGAAACCGAACTCACTGCAGAGGAAAAACTCCTCCGCGCCATCTTCGGCGAAAAGTCCAGGGACGTTAAGGATACTTCCCTCCGCGTCCCCCACGGCGAACGCGGCAAGGTCATCGACGTTAAAATCCTCACCCGCGAGAACAAGGACGAACTCCCCGCCGCCGTCAACGAAGCGGTTCGCGTCTGGGTGGCCCAGACTCGCAAGATCTCCGTCGGTGACAAAATGGCGGGTCGCCACGGCAACAAGGGCGTCGTGGCCCGCATCCTCCCCGCTGAGGATATGCCCTTCCTCCCCGATGGCACCCCCGTCGACATCATCCTGAATCCCATCGGCGTCCCCTCCCGCATGAATCTCGGCCAGGTACTCGAAACCCACCTCGGTTGGGCCGCCAAGCACCTGAACTTCCGCGCCATCACCCCCATCTTCGATGGCGCTACCGACCTCTCCATCGAAGATGGACTCGCCCGCGCCTGGATCGTCCAGAAGGTCCAATCGACCAACGGCGTCTCTTCAAACGGCGCCCACAAGTCGGATATGGAGCTCGTCGGACCCTGGCTCGAAGAGCGGGGCTACGACGCCCAGCAGCTCTGGGACGATTCCGTCATTGGCGATGCTTCCCAGGCCGCCCTCCGCATCTGGCTCAAGGAGGACATGGGTATCTCCGTCGATGGTGTCGAAACCGAGGAACTCCGCGAGAAGACCCGGGAGATTCACCGCACTATGAAGGTGGCCCCTCCCACCTTCGGCAAGGTCTATCTCAAGGACGGCATGACCGGTCAGCCCTTCAGCCAGCCCGTCACCGTCGGCTACATCTACATGATGAAGCTCGTTCACCTCGTCGAAGACAAGATTCACGCCCGCTCCACTGGGCCCTACTCCCTCATCACTCAGCAGCCCCTCGGCGGCAAGGCCCAGTTCGGCGGCCAGCGCTTCGGCGAAATGGAGGTGTGGGCCCTCGAGGCCTACAGCGCCGCCCATAATCTGCAGGAGGTGCTCACCGTCAAGTCAGACGATGTCACGGGCCGCGTCAAGACCTATGAAGCCATCGTCAAGGGCGAGGACATCGTCCAACCCGGAATACCGGAGTCTTTCAACGTCCTCGTAAAGGAACTCCAAAGCCTTGGTCTCGCCGTTGAACTCCTGAACGAGGACAACAGCGCCAGTCTAATCGAAGAAGCCAAGGAATCCCTGGAGCTCCCCCTGGATTGATTCGCTTTTGCTCCCCACGGCGTCTCCCCTTGACCCGACAATCTATCCCGTCAACCACAGGAACCCTATTGGAAGGTGGAATAATAGATGGTTAGTCTAATGGACAGGACCGAGGTGCACTCGCCCAGCTTCAACGCTATTCGCATCTCCATTGCCTCGCCGGAACAGATCCGCAGCTGGTCCCACGGTGAGGTTTCTAAGCCGGAAACCATCAACTATCGTACCCTGCGCCCGGAGAAGGACGGCCTCTTCTGCGAGCGGATCTTCGGCCCCACTAAGGACTGGGAGTGCTTCTGCGGCAAGTACAAGCGCATCCGCTACCGTGGCGTCATCTGCGACCGCTGCGGCGTCGAAGTCACCCGCTCCCGCGTCCGTCGCGAGCGCATGGGCCACATCGAACTCGCCGCCCCAGTCGCCCATATCTGGTTCAGCAAGGGCACCCCAAGCCGTCTCGGACTTCTCCTCGACCTCTCTCCACGGAACCTGGAACGCGTCCTCTATTTCGCCCAGCACGTTATCATCTCCGTGGATGATGAAATGCGCGACGAGACCCGTCGCATGGAACTCGAGACCTTCGAGCAGAATCGGCAGATCCTCCGTCAGTCCGCTGCCGATAGAATCGCGACCCTTCTCGGTCTCGAGTCCGCGGCCCTCGACGACGATCAACTCCCTCAGCCGTCCGAAGACGCTGCTGACGACGTTAAGAAGCAGGTCGCCGAAATCGAAGAAACACTGGAGGAAGAGCTCACCCAGCTGGAAATCGATTACGAAACGGCCATAGACGATCTCGACAGCATCAGACCAATGATGCTCGTCACCGAGACACGCTTTAGGGAACTCAACAGCCGCTTCGGCCACGTCTTCGTCGCCCGCATGGGCGCGGAAGCCGTCCTGGACATTCTCCGGGAGATGAACCTCGAAGAACTTCGGGAAACCCTCCTCGAAGAGATGCAGTCTACCTCCGGCCAGCGCCGCAAGAAGGCCATCAAGCGCCTACGCGTCGTCGAAGCCTTCCGAAAGAGCGGCAACAGGATAGACTGGCTTATCCTCAAGGTCCTCCCCGTCCTCCCACCCGAACTCCGTCCCATGGTCCAGCTCGACGGCGGACGTTTCGCCACCAGCGACCTCAACGACCTCTATCGCCGCGTCATCAACCGCAACAACCGGCTCAAGCGCCTCATGGAACTCGGCGCGCCGGAAATCATCATCCGCAACGAAAAGCGCATGCTCCAGGAGGCCGTCGACGCCCTCATCGACAACGGTCGACGTGGCCGACCCATCTCCGGCAGCCACAACCACAAGCTGAAGTCTCTCTCGGACCTCCTCCGTGGCAAGCAGGGCCGCTTCCGCCAGAACCTCCTCGGCAAGCGCGTCGACTACTCCGGCCGCTCTGTCATCGTATCCGGCCCGGACCTCGAGCTGAATCAGTGCGGCCTTCCCAAGCGGATGGCCCTCGAGCTCTTCAAGCCCTTCGTCATGCACCGCCTCGTCCTCCTCGGCATTTCCCCCAACATCAAGAGCGCCAAGCGCATGGTGGAAAGCGCCCGGGGCGAGGTTTGGGACATCCTGGAAGAGGTAATCAAGGAGCGCCCCGTCCTCATCAACCGCGCCCCCACCCTCCACCGGCTCGGCATCCAGGCCTTCATGCCCGTCCTCATCGAGGGCAGCGCCATCCAGATCCACCCCCTCGTCTGCCCCGCCTTCAACGCCGACTTCGACGGTGACCAGATGGCCGTCCACGTGCCCCTCTCCCGCATGGCCGTCCTCGAAGCTAAGGAGACCATGATTAGCGTCAATAACATGCTCTCCCCCGCCTCCGGCGAACCCCTCGTCGCCCCCACCCTCGATATGGTCCTAGGTTGCTTCTACCTGACCGACATCCGCGACAACGTGGAAGGCTCCGGGCGCCGCTTCCTCTCTATGGAGGAGGCTCTCATCGCTCACGACGCCGACCGCGTCGACATTCAGGCCGAAATCGAAATCTGGCGCCCGGGCGAACCCGCCCTCAAGACTTCCGTCGGTCGCATTATCTTCAACGAAGTCCTTCCCGAAGGGATCGAATTCAAGAACGCCGTCATGGATAAGGGCGCCCTCAAGGACCTCACCAGCGAGTGTTACAGGCTCCTCGGCAACAGGGAAACCGCCCAGGTCCTGGACCGCATCAAGACCCTCGGCTTCCACTACGCCACCGTTTCCGGCATCACAATCGCCATCAACGATATCCAGGTCTCCTCCCGCAAGCAGGAGGTCATCGAACAGGCCAACGAACTCGTTCAGTCCTTCGAAGATGACTACATGCTCGGCCTCATGACCGAGGATGAACGCTACACCCACACCGTCAACGCTTGGACGGATGCCAGCGACGCTATGGAGGCCATCGTCAAGGATGAGATGGACAGCTACGGTGGTATCGCCGTTATGGCCGTCTCCGGCGCCAAGGGTAACATCGCCCAGATCAAGCAGATGGCCGGCATGCGTGGCCTCATGAGCAACCCGAAGGGCCGTATCATCGATCTGCCCATCAAGTCCAGCTTCCGTGAGGGACTCACAGCCCTGGAGTACTTCATCTCCACCCACGGCGCCCGAAAGGGTCTCGCCGACACTGCCCTCAGGACCGCCGACTCCGGCTACCTCACCCGCCGTCTCACCGACGTTTGTCAGGACGTCATTATCCTCGAGGAGGACTGCGGCTCCACCGAAGGTATCTGGCTCGCACCGGATACCTCCGATCCCCTGGTGGCCACCCAGGACGAGCGTGCCATGGGCCAACTCGCCGCCGCCCCTGTCCCCCATCCCCAGACCGGCGAAATCCTCATCGACCGCAACCAGGAGATCGACGAAGAGGCCTTCAACGCCATCGCCGCCGCTGGCGTCACGGACCTCTTCATCCGTTCCCCCCTCACCTGTCAATCCCACCGCGGCCTCTGCCGCATGTGCTACGGACGCAGCCCCGCCACAGGCCGCATGGTCAAAATGGGCGAAGCCGTCGGCATCATCGCTGCCCAGAGCATCGGCGAGCCGGGCACCCAGCTGACCATGCGTACCTTCCACACCGGCGGAGTCGCCGGACAGGACATAACCAGCGGCTTGCCCAGGGTGGAAGAACTCTTTGAAGCCCGCGTTCCCAAGGGTTCCTCAACCCTGTCGGACATCGATGGCAGCGTCACCGTCGAGGAAGACGCTCAGGGCCGCCGCGTCAAGATCACCAGCCGTGAAGAATATCGGGAGGACTACTACCTCCCCCTTGGCGTCGAACTCCACGTCAAGGATGGCGAAGAGGTCGAAGCAGGTACCATCCTCGCCCTCCCTGAGGGCACGGAGTTGCCCAAGAAGCGAGGCAAGAAGAAGGCGGAAACCCCCGCGGACGCCGTCGTGGCCAATGTCGGCGGCAGCGTGGAAATCCAGCCTTCCGGCGGTCTCTCCATAACTTGGGCCGACACCGAAGAACGTGAGCATATCGTGCCCGTCTCGGCTCTCCTTCTCGTCAGGGATGGCGACGATATCAAGGCCGGCGCCGCCCTCACCTCCGGCCCTCTCAACCCCCACGACATCCTCCGCATCAAGGGTAAGGAAGACGTTCAGTCATACCTCGTCGACGAGGTCCAGAAGGTCTACCGCTCCCAGGGCGTGTCCATCCACAATAAGCATATCGAGGTCGTAGTCAGGCAAATGCTGCGCCGCGTCCAGGTGGACTCCGCCGGCGACGCCGAGTACATTCCAGGCCAGTCCATAGACCTCTTCGACTTCCAGGCCAAGAACGCCCAGGTCCTCGCGGAAGGCGGCGAACCCGCAACCGCTAAACCCGTCCTTCTCGGCGTCACCCGCTCCTCCCTCCTCACCGACAGCTTCCTCGCCGCCGCCTCCTTCCAGGAGACCACCCGCGTGCTCACCGAAGCTGCCGCCAGCGGCGGCGTCGACCACCTCCTTGGCCTCAAGGAAAACGTCATCATCGGTCGCCTCATCCCCGCCCGCGTCGACGCCGAACTCCCCTCCGTCGAGGAACAGTACATGCTCACCGACGACGTTCTTCTCGAAGCATCTGATGACGAAATCCTCGACAGTGATCTCATCAGAGAGTTTACCGCCCCGCTCACCGACGGTATCGACGAAATCGGCAACGGCCACTCCGACGTAGAGGTGGACAACCCCGTCATAGACTGACCCCGCAACCCCATCACCAACCACGTCCATAATGCAGGGGGCCGCATAACCACGGCCCCCTGCTCACTATGGGACCCCTTCCCCTTGACGCTCCCATCAGCCAGTCGATAAACTATTCGGTAGTCAGGTCCCAGCGTCTCCACCCCGGTTCCTGCCATGCCGGAATCGACTCTAAGACGCCGAATTTGGCTCATCCATCCACCAGGATGTCCTTGACCTGCTCCGTGGGCGGTTAGCTCAGATGGTTAGAGTACTGCGTTGACATCGCAGAGGTCAGTGGTTCAAGTCCACTACCGCCCACCATCTTGTACCATATTGCGAACTCCGCCGTTCAGCGCTACCTCCGCGGCATCCCCTCCCCCGATGGGACTGTCCTCCGGTGTGGGGATCGTGTAGTGAA